>DKFC01000013.1 GCA_002452745.1 Firmicutes bacterium UBA6806 | reverse complement strand
TTTAAATCATACAGGAAGCTCCTTTCATCTTTTACTTTTTAAATGCAAAAGCCACTGCCTAGGCTCGAAGATTTCTCGAGAATAGACGTTGTATACGCTAAAAATGCCATTTTTTGAGAGACTTCATCTGCATCAAATCCGATGACAAATTTATTGCCCACGAGGCTTCCCGTTTTGTACTTAACTGTAATTGGCTTCTTGTTCTTCAGTTGCAAATAATTTATAAATCCCGAATCCCTCTCAGGCGTTTCTCTAAAATAAACTTGATACTTTGAAACCAAATTCTTTTCAATTTTCTCTTGCACCGAGTCCATCCCGTGCTCAAGTTGCCAATACTGCCTTCCCAGCGTACAAATCGCTGGCGTTGTGGTATAAATTTCAGTCTTCTCATGGAATTTCTTCTTCTGATGCTGGCATCCCACCACCTTAAACCGCTCTGTCTCAAATCCGTTGAGGACTTTAGAAAATTCATTTGCAGTTTGTTCAACTGGCGTCCTCATTTTGAAGTAATAAACCCTATTTTTCAGATAGCGCTTCTCTTCAGCCCTTGGGTACATGTAATCATAGCAATAGAGCTTGATTCCCCTTTGAGCATGAAGTTCTTTTAAATGGTCTGAAAGTGGCATCGCCGCTTTTAGAAGTTCCCCCTCTGCTTCTCCTGCCCGATTTAAATAAATATCTTCTTTAAGAAGCACTGTGATGGTTGATTCAAAGTAAATCACTTTTCTACCTCCTCTCGTAAATCATCTTTTGTGATTTAATCATAATCTCTATTAGGTTAATAAAAAGGGTCTAAATAAAATTTTTCTCATAAATTTTTTGGATAGTCTCAAGATACTTCTTTTTTAATTTCATTGGCTCTAGTATTTCCACATAGGACTTCATGCTCAGCAGCCAAGTGATTGTCTCCTCATCATCAGAGACAGTTCCCTCAAATATAATTGCCTCATCTGATTCTCTATGAATCACTTGATCGTCAACCCACTGCTTTTCTCCAATGATTACATCAAATGGCGATATAATTCTCAGTTTAATTTTAGTGGGTATTCCAACATGAACGCCCAGTGTGTTTTCAAGTATCTTGTCCAAATCGTATAATGTTTTTAATTCAAAAGTTTGATCTGAGTATTTAACCGACTGAATTCGGTTTAATTTGAAAATTCTAAACTCACCCCTCAAATGGCAGTATCCAGCCACATAGGTGCTCGACTTAAAGCTCACAATCTCATATGGATCAAACCTTCGCTTCAAGCAGTTTTTTTTGACATCAATATACTCTAAATCAAGCTGACGCTTCTCTAAAATAGCTTTTTTTATCTTTGCCTCTCTTTTCCGATCTGCAGCGGAAGACAAATTAGCACCATGCGCCGATTTATAATAGTCTAACGATAACGTTTCACCTTTTTCCACCTGAATTTTATAAAGCTGTAAGAGTTTATCTGTTAGCAAATTCAGCTCTGGAAAGATTTCAGGTCTAACCTTTTCTATGATGTTTCGCGTTGTCACGAGAGCCTCTATTTCGCTCTTGTCAAATGAAAGCTCCATATCATAGTGCTTTAGTCTGTATCCCCGTATCTGCCTGTGGAAGCCTCAATCAAATAGTGATGATCCGCATTGATGTCGCCAACATAATTTGAAATTGTACTCTTTTTAACATTTAAAAGTGTGGCGAGCTCATCTCTTGTGACGCACTCTTTGACTTTTAAGTAATCAATCATTTTTTGTATATTTGATGCTTTAGACATTTCTCCCCCTTTCTCTTTCCCACAACAAATGCACATTTTATTTATAATCGCAAGTTGTCCATAGCCCTAGTGAATATGTACTATATTTATAGTACCACATTTCAAGTGATTATTGTCATATAAGGAAATTTTTACACATCCAATTTTCTCTTAATGATTGTCTCTAGTTTTACACAAAGTTCCAATTCACAAACCCATCATCAATTTGATATAATATTTATATCCGTCACTTTATAATCCATTGTCAACAAGGGGTTGCTATGAACAAGTTCACTTATTTTGATGTGGAAACGCCAAATCGAAACAACGATAGAATCTGCTCCATGGGCATTATACATGTTGTGGACGGACAAGAGGTTTTAAAGAAGGTCTATCTCGTCAATCCTGAGACTTATTACAGCAAATTCAATATAGAAATTCACGGCATTACGCCCAAGATGACAGAGAAAAAGCCTTCTCTTAAACAACTATGGCCTGAAATAGAATCCTATTTCACAGACAGCGTCATCGTGGCGCACAACGCACTCTTTGATTTGGGCGTCTTGACGAAAACACTGCATCACTATGGCATAGTTACGCCAAATTTTAACTACATCTGCACCCTTGAAAAGGCAAAAAGGCATCTTGGATACCGCCGCAATAGTCTTGACTATCTCTGTGCCACTTTTGGAATCCTCATGGATAGACATCATGAAGCCCTTTCAGATGCAAAGGCCTGTATGGATATCTTCTATTATCTTGTGGAACGTCATGGACTTTCAGACGCTGAAATCTCTGTCTATCATTTGGGGAAACGCCCTAGGGGATTAACACATAACGCCAAGGAATCAGACGCTCCTCATCTTGAACAGAGCCTTATAAATTTAAGCTCTGCTCATCAACCAGATACAGTAATTGACTCCACACCCACTTTGGGACGTCATCAATTTGAGGGGAAAAATTTTTGCCTCACAGGTGATTTTAAATTCGGCACTAAATACGATATCGAAAATGTCATTTTGGCTCGTGGCGGTATTACAAAATCCAATCTGACACATGCAGCTGACTATTTGGTCATCGGCAGTTTGGGCAGCCCCAAGTGGTCCTATGGTACATACGGCACTAAAGTAAAAAAAGCAAAAGAAATGCAAACTTCAGGGCATAAGATTCAGATTCTGACTGAGGATCAGTTTCTTAAATTATGTAAATTGCTTTAGGAAATGCTTTAAATAAATACAAATATAGATATGAATATAGATATGAATATAGATATGAATATAGATATGAATATAGATATGAATATAGACATATATAATCTACGATTACACATCTCTAGGAGGCAACAATGACCGATACACAAAAAGAATTTAGACGTAAAATGAAGGAAATGGAAAAGGAAGGACTCGTGGACAAACAACCTCGTAGAACCCGCAGTATGAGACGAACTCGAAGTTTAGGCGTTGTTGGCACTCTCTTTATCCTATGGAATTTATGGGCCATGTGCACTTGGTTTTTTCCAGGGCTTGCCGCTAGAATCGCCTATGCTGTTCACGTGTTTTTTAGCTTTATAGCATCTTTATTCTCATAAGGTTTCAGCGTCACATCCACCAGTATTTCCAAATGCCTTAGGAATCATCATCTAACCAGTTTACGATTTAAGAAAAGGGGAAATTATGTGTAATACACTCTATGTAAAGCTCACTCACCATCCTATATTTGAACTCATTGGCATTTTAACCCTGAAGCCACAGCAAGTGGTTCTATTGACGCCAAGAGGCGCACAGCCATCTTATGACTCAGAAAAACTCATGACCTACTTTGAAAGGCGATCCGGTTCAAAGATACAGATGAAAACCCTTGATTTCACCATAAGGACTGAAGTGGAGGCTCTAAGTAAAAGCATCCGCCCAGAAGATGCTGTGCTGCTAACAGGCCTTGATCAAATTGAAGATTTAACCTTTTTCCAATCGTTGACGTTTAAAGGCACTTCCATCTATTTTGTGGAGCCCGACGGTGAAATCTGGCATCTTAAAGATGGTCATACGACTTCTATTGACCCTGTCTCAATTGAACTCAGCGACTACTTTCAAAGTGTTGGCGGCAGGATTTTACACGATGAAAAGCAGTTTTACGTCCACAGTGCCTATGACGATATCCTCTCTTGGATAAGGAGCCATTACGAAATCTGGACGTCAGTTAAGGGGATTCTCAGAAATCCCTCACAAACCAAGTCGATTCCTGAAACCCCACTTATTTCAATTCAAAAGTCCAGCCCACAGCTTGAAAAATGGTTGAATTACTTAAAGGAACTCGGCATTGCAGAGGTGAAATACAACCCTTCAAAAATCTTAATTCGGTTTAAGCACAGGCATTTTAAAGAATACTTCATGAAATTCGGCATGTGGTTTGAACACATGGTCTATACGCTTATTCAGCAAAATCACCTGCTTGATTCTGTCAACACAGGGGTCTTGTTCTCATGGGATACCTCCCAAAACCTCGTCAAGAACGAACTGGACGTAGTGGGGCTCTCTGATAACCGATTGGTGATTATCTCCTGTAAAGATACCACCAACATCAATGAACATGCGCTAAATGAAATTGCCCTGTACACAGAAGGCCTTGCTGAATCTGCCTCTATTAAGATTTTGGCTTCAACTGGTGCTCTGAATCAAACACATCTAAAGGCCAGAGCAGACTCCCTCGATATCCATCTACTTGAATTTACAGGTGATGAACAGGGTTTCATAAAAGACATCAAGAAACTTCTAAGCCAATCATAAACCATAAAAAGCGCAACTGAGAGTATAATTCCCAATTGCGCTTTTATCATTAATCTGACACTTTATAGGTTACAATCTGTACTCCATGTGAATGATATCGGGCTTGCCACTGTCCACTGCAATGGTTTCAAATCCCGATTTAAGCCAAAACTCATACCCGCCGGGCAGATTTGGATGTGTGTGCAAGTATAAAATTTCATAACCCATTTGCCGTCCTATTTTAACTGCTTCTTTAAGCAATTTGCCGCCAACACCTATACGTCTCTTATTCGGATCAATATAACACCTTCCCACCTCTGCCACAGGCATGTCATACCGATTTTCAATTGATTTAAACCGATCTACAAATCGTTTGAGTCCTATCGTTCCCACAAGTTGACCATGCGGGTTAAACGCCCCAATTAGCACCTGCTTTTCGTCTTCAAGATAGAATGTCTCCAACTCAAAGATATCCCTGTGATACACTGGATTTCTAGGCGCTTCAAAAAGCGTTTCCACCATCTCAAATAAAAAATTTCTAGCTGTCTCCGCATCTTCTGCGGTAATCTCTCTGACGATTAAAGATTCCATTACCCTATTATGCCTCTCTTTTCTCTTTTCTCTCTTACTTCTTTTACGTTTTCCTCTATTACGCTGTCAAGTCGTTTAAATAGACACGTTCTGCCACTTTACTTCCCAGTAAGTTTCCCGCTTCAAAAAACAGTTTTGTATAGTCGTGCTTTGCCTCTGTAAGCAAATTATCCGTTACGAGTTCCTCCAAGATTTGCCCGTCTCGCATAACGTAGGTTCTATGACACATCTGCTCTGCTAAAGCCAAATCATGTGTTATAAACATCATTGCAAACCCCTTTTCCCGCTGTAGCGTTTTAAGTAGGTTCACAATCTGCTTTTGTATGGTCACATCCAGTGCTGACGTGGCTTCGTCGCAAATAATAAGCTCTGGGCACATACCAACGGCCCTTGCAATGACAACCCTTTGCAGTTCTCCACCACTGAGCTCATGCGGATACTTGCCCAAATAATCTATTGGCAGCTTAACCGATTCTAACATATTCACGATTTGATTTAAAGCCTCTTCTTTTCGCGCAAGTTTAAAATTTATATAGGGCTCCATCAAATATGCCTTTATGGTCATCTTGGGGCTAAACGTACTGAGCGGATCTTGGAAAATCATTTGAACTGATTTGTAATAAGTCCTTTTCTGCCCTCTTGACAAAGTCGTCACGTCTCGGTCTCGATAAATCATCTTTCCGCCACTGGGTTTAACCAGATGTGTCATAATCCTTGCCAGAGTACTCTTGCCACATCCACTCTCTCCAACAAAGCCCACACATTCGGATTCCCTGATTTCGAAATTGACATTATCTAGCACCAGACAGTTTCCTGAATCAAATGATTTGGAAATATCAATACCTCTAATAACAGCTTCCTTCATGTGTCACTCCTTTCAACTTGGGCACGGAATCAATCAATGCCCTTGTGTATAACGCCTGAGGCCTATTTATAATCTCGTGAGCCGTCCCCGTTTCTACAATTTGCCCTTCTTTCATGACGATGATTCGGTCTGAAATCTGTGCAGCACATCCTAAATTGTGGGTGACGATTAAAAACCCCGTGTTCAACCGCTCTCTAAGTGAGAGAATCTCTGACATGATTTGATTTTGCGTCAGTACATCCAGTGCACTGGTGGGCTCATCCGCCATAATCAGTTTTGGGTCAAGTACCAGTGCCAGCGCCAGTGCCACTCGCTGTTTCATCCCGCCGCTAAGCTGATGTGGATAGGCATCCATCACTTTTTGAACATCTTTAAATTTCAGGGTTTCAAGAACGGTTTTAGCTTTTGCCTCCGCTTCTCCCCTCGTCATGTCAAAGTACCTTCTGATGCAGTTTATAAACTGAGTCTTAATCTTCATAATTGGGTCAAAATAAGAACCTGGATTCTGAAAGACAAAGGCAATTTCCCTTCCCCTCAGTGATTTAACACGCTCTGAGTCCACGGGATGTCCATCAAAGGCGATTTCACCTTGAATCACCCTGCCACTAGGAGGGAGAATCCCCATGATGCTCTTTATGAGAGTGGTTTTCCCCGAACCACTCTCCCCTACAATACTGATAATTTCGCCGGCTTCCATATAGAGTGAAACATCTCTTAAAATCTGCTTTGTGCCGATTTCGATATTCAATTTATTGACTGACAGTAACTGCTGACTCATCTCATCTCAACTTTCTAAAATCCCACGCTATTGTTTATCGTCTTCATTCTCATCTATTTGATACCGATTCTATCATCTATATAGTAAATCTCAGAAACAAATCTATAGACACCCGTCAAGTTTTTATTCATGACGACATTGCCCTCTTGATAGTACATAAAAAGAGAAGCAACATCTTCGATTAACAGCTCTGATCCCTCTTTCCCAAGGGCCTCTCTTTTTGGCTTATCTGCCGTCAAATTCAGCTCGTCACAGATTTTATCGAACTCTGCATTCGAGTAATCGCCATAATTACCTGCACTTCCCGTTTTATAACTTGCGTCGAAGAAATACTGCGGGTCTCCAGATGGTGCAGATGTCCAACGCTCCCAGAGCATGTCGAATTCTCCATTTTGAGCAATATCAGAGTAGTTTTCCACTTGGAATACCTCTAACCCCAGACCAATCTCCCTGTATTGCGCCTGCATCGCTGTTCCGATGTTCTTTGCTCCTGACCCGTGATTGGTTCTAGAATAGTATTTCATGACGATATTTTCACCTTGATATTCTCTGATTCCATCACCATTGGTGTCCACAATTCCCGCTTCGTCTAAAAGCTGTTTTGCCATTTCAGGTGAATAGGCATAGTAGCTTTCACCAGTATAGCCAAAAGGCAGCATGCTGTTAAACGGCCCATCTGCATCAATCCCTTGAACGATACTTTCCGCGTATGTCTTCTTGTCTATGCCGTAGTTCAGTGCCTGTCTAAATGCCTTGACTTTCATGTAGGGCTTGTCCATGTTGAGCCTAAGTAAAAAGATTCGCAAATTTGCACCCTTTAAGACGGTGAACCTTTCATCGCCCTCAAACAGTTTCAAATCTGTTCCCTCAATTTGAGTGGCAAAATCTATTTCACCTGATTGGAGTGTCATGGCTCTGGTGCTTGCATCTTGAATATACATGACATTCACTGTGTCAATGCCAATTGGACCATTCCAGTGATATTCGTTTTTTGAAAGCTGCATGCCCTTATCTGCATCAAAACTCTCGACTTTAAAAGCACCTGTACAAACGGGTTTGTACTTGAAATTTTCATCATCAGCCGACTCCGCATCCACAATGACAAACACGGTATCGGTTATTTTATTGATAAAAATATTATCTGGTTCAGAGAGCTTGATGGTCAACTTTTGTCCATCGGCAGTGATGGTTTCTAAGTTAAATTTGACATCGTCTCTATCTGTTAAATTGAGTGCTCTTTCAATTGATTGTTTACAGGCCTCTGCGGTTACAGGTTTGCCATTTTGAAATTTTGCATTTTCCCTAATTGAAAATTCATATGTGACGTCATCTAGTTGTTGATACGCCTCTGCCAACACGGGTTTAAAATTGAGGTCTTCGTCTATTTGAACCAAATTTTCGCCGATGCCACAGCGTGTCAATGCCCATCCGTTCCAGCCTTCTGTTGGTTCTAAATTGGGATCAAGCCAAAAGATTGCCATATTGAGGTTCTTTTCATCACTTTCCGAAGTTTCGTTTTCTGCCACATTGGATTCAGACTGATTTCCCTCTTCACGGATTTCTTTTTCCCCTTCGTTTGACTGACACCCTGTCATGATGAGCACCAGTGATAAAACCACCATGAATACCCAAGTCTTTCTTTTTTTCATACGCTTCTCCTCCACTTGCTTCTTTAAGCATTTTTTATATCTAAGAAATCTCGCGTCATGTCTCCTAAAATATTGAAGAGTGACACGGTAAAAAATATAGTGAGTCCAGGATATATCAGGAGCCACGGCGCTGTTTGAAGGTATGCCCTCCCCTCGTTGAGCATATTGCCCCACTCAGGTGTTGGTGGCTGAACCCCAAGCCCTAAAAACGAAAGCCCTGCCAACGCCAGCATGATATTTCCAATATCCAGTACAAACTGTACTACTAGAGGTGAGATAATATTGGGCAAAATGTATTTGAAGACGCGTTTAATCGTCCCCGCCCCTGCCATTTTTGCCGCATTTAAGTACTCAGACTTTTTCACTGAAAAGACCAAAATCCTCGTAAACCTAGCATATTTTGTCCACCAGATGAGAGACAGCGCAAAGATTGTGTTTTTCATCCCCGGCCCAATGATGCCAACCACCGCTATGGCAAATACAATTTCGGGAAAGGATAAAATCATGTCTACAAATCTCATAATCACTGTATCCACCATCCTTCCAGATAGACCAGACACAATCCCTATTAGGACACCTAAAATAAATACCGTCCCAAGCAGTGCGAAGGTCATTCCAAGTGAAACCTTCGCCCCATGTAGAATTCTAGAGAGAATACATCTGCCCACTTGATCCGTTCCAAACGGATATTGTTCGCTTGGTTTTTCCAAAATGTGTGCAAAATCAGTATTTAGCGGATCATTTGGCGCAAAATTAGGTGCAATAAACGCCAGGGCAATGGTAAATATGCCAACTAACAAAATCATCAGGTATATCTTTTTTTGCATCTGCCTAAATCTCCTCTCTCAGTCTCGGGTCAAGTAATTGAGAGACAATGTCCACCAGAAAATTGACACCCACATAAATCACTGACATGAATAGGACATATGCCTGCAAAACCGGATAGTCCCTGTAAGTAATGGCCTGTAGCGCCATCGCTCCAAGTCCTTGCCATGAAAAGATGTTTTCGACAATTACCGTTCCGCCCAAAAGCAGTGCCGCTGACAGTCCCAATAAAGTCAAAATACTGAGGACTGAGTTGGGCAAGACATTTCTGATGAGTATACTCATTTCGCCAGCCCCTCTGGCCCGTTCCCCTGCAACATAATCTTTGGAGTACTCGTCGAGGACTGCTGTCCTTATGATGCGTATGTAGCGCCCCATCAGTGGAATGGATAAGGTCAATGCCGGAAGAATCACACTCTTTAAAGTATCCTGCTCTGTGATTCTAAACCATTGAAGTCGAACGACAAAGACGTAAATTAAAATGAGTCCCAACCAGAACGAAGGAATGGAAATAGCACCAAATGAGAGAAATCTAATTAAGTAGTCTGCAATCTTCCCCTTGTGCACAGCAGATAGAAGACCGAAAATAAAAGAGACAACCACCAATAGCGCAAAGGCGACCACTGCCAGCTTCACAGTCATGCCCAATCTTGGAATGGCCTTTTCAAACACTGGTTCACCAGTGCTATAGGACTCTCCTAGATCCCCTTTCAAAACACCTTTGAGCCAATTGCCATACTGTACTAAAAAGGGCTGGTTGAGTCCCATATCCGCTCTCATGGCTTCCAGAGCTTCTTCTGTTGGAATGGTATCATGTGCCTTTAAAAGCATCTCTGCGGGGTCACCCGGTGCCATATAGGTCATAGCAAATGTAAAAAACGATGCTGCAAACATGACCACCATCAATTGTATGATTCGCTTAAAGAAATACGTTTTCATAATCACCTCTGTCTATCTTGTTTAATCTCCACCCTGTATTTTAATTGCTTTCACTGAAAATCAGACGCTTGCTGGCACCTATTAAGTATATGCTCCTGCATAGGCTAAACAGAATAAATGCAAGCCATAGTCCGTGGTTGCCCCACTTGGGAACGGCAACATACAGCACCAATGCAAACACCATCAGCGAGAGTATCATAGAATTTCTAACTGATGCCGTCTGCGTGCTTCCTGTAAATAGGCCATAGTAGATCATCCCGTGGGCGATGCTGAACGGAAATACCACTAGCCAAATTTTGTATTGAAGGCAAATGTCTATCACTTCTCTTAGATTTGTAAACAAGTTAAAAAGAGAATCACCCATCAACAGGATTCCCACACTTGACAGAGCCGCAAGTGAAAGGGCATATCCACCTGAGAGTTTAATGAGTTTCTCAAATCCCCCACTGTCCTGAGCCCCCTTATAACGCCCAGCGAAAATACTCGATGCATTTGAAAACCCGTCCAGCAAATATGAAATCAAATACTGTACCTGATAGAGTACCGCATTAGCAGCCAAAACCTCACTGCCAAATTTCGCACTCTGACTCATAAATAGATTGGTCATTGCCAATAGACAGATGGTTCGTATCATGAGATCTGAATTGACCAACATGACTTGCTTCAATGAACTTAGCTGAATCCTTTGCATAGAAATCCCCTTTATGTCAAGATGCCTATAAATTAGTGCCGTCCCAAGTATAAAGGCGTAAACTTGTGAAATCAGCGTTGCATAGGCCACTCCCGCCACTTTCATGTCCAAGTAAATGACAAATAATACGTCTAAGACAATATTGAGAATATTGGCAGATATCTGTAAAAAAAGCGTTTCTTTGATGCGCTTATATCCCATGAGCCAGCCTAGATTTACATAGCCAATTAGGACAAACGGAGCTCCCCATATGAGTATTTTAAAATAGGTCATCGCATGAATAAGTGCCTGCTCATCAGATTTATAAATCCACTGGACTGCCTCTCCCAAGAACCACTGCCCTAAAATAATTAAGACACTGATAACACCAGCTAAAATAATCGGTCTCAAATACGCCAATTGAAGCGCCTCTCTGCTCTGCATGCCGTCTGCCTGCGCTGTATAACCCGATGTACTCACTCTCAAAAATCCAAAGAGCCAATAAATGGTGTTAAACACCACAGCGCCTATGGCCACGCCCCCTATGTATCTCGTATCGTTTAAATGCCCCACAACTGCCGTGTCAACTGCTCCGAGGATAGGTTGCGTAATGGTGGATATCATCAGCGGGATTGCCAGTTTCAAATAATCTCTATGTCTCATCTAGTTTGAGTGTGTCCTTTCTACTGGATTGATTTCGTCAGATTGATTTTGTCAGATTGATTTTGTCAGATTGATTTTTCCAAGATTGCTCACACAATGGCGTTAAATAAAAAAATCTCCCGGCTTTTGCCGAGAGACTTTATCCCATTCTGTAAAGTAACTCAAATTTATCTTGCACGAAATATCCCCTTCGTCAAAATAGTATTCATTCAGGCAGGTCTCCTGACTCGCAGTTCATCCTCCCCTCGGCCTTCCCGGCAATGGCCAGTGGCATATTCGAGGTTTGTCTCTGCTTACAGTGGTGGGTCCGTGTCGGAATTTCACCGACTTCCCTATTCTCCTCTGTTATGAGGCACCTAAATGATTTTATTTATATTCTAAATACGATTATGATTATATCAGTTGACATTTTATATTTCAATACATTCATTTGAAAATATTTTACATTATGAAATTTTACAGTTTAGTTTATTATTATACAGATTTTTGACGATTTGCCATTCCTTTAAAAAATGCTATCTAGCCGCCAAAGGATTGACTGCTCTCAAGGCCCCTCTCGCCTTTAAAACAACAATCCATTAGCCGCTTTATTTTTCTCTCTCTAAATCATCTGCCCTTTATTTTTTTAGATTTCTATTTCGAGCAGGTAGGAACTCAAACTCTTGCCGTGTTTGTCTATGGCGAGCGATCTGGTAACGCCGCCGCCGAGTGCATCATACATGACAAAGTTAAGTGCCTTGATACTTGGCAGTTCATATCGAACGACCTTTCCCTTGACAACATTTTTAAAATGTTCTTTAACCACTTCTTCAGTGACCGCATTGACTACTTTTTCATAGTCTGCTTCGTCGTATACAATCAGGGATACATTTGAAATATTGCCTTTATCACCTGTTCTTGAATGTGCGATTTCCCAAAGTTTCATTAGTTCACCTCCTTGAGAATAACTTCCACTTTAATATCCTTTTTAGGCACTAAGATGGATGCCACAGATACGATTTCTGAAACTTTCTTAGTAGCACCACCACCACCTGCTGGGCCATTTGTATAAAGCGTTTCAACTTCGTTTCCAATTTTGACTGCATCAGCTCTGTTCTTAGTTCTAGCGGCAACTCTAACACGCACTTCATTTGGTGCTCCGTCTCTAGAAAGGTCAAACAGCGAATTGACACCAATTAAGTCAAACTTGATTTCATCATAGTTAACCCCAGTCATTTCAAGTCTCTTCTTGATAATTTCAAGGGCGAGTTTCCCTCTTTCAAGGCTGTTGTGTCCACCATAACTGATTTCACCTTCTCCGATGAAGCAGTCTTTGTATCCTAGGCTTACTTTATAAGTGTCCGTTTTCTCTTTTCCACTGCCACCTTTGACCGCCACAACATCTTTTTCAGTTGATTCCACAGTTACATGTGAAAAATCAGCCACACAGTCTGGTGTAAAGTAATTTTCAGGATCGTGAATTTCGTAAATCAACTGCTCTTTACAAGTGTCAGCTGTTACCATACCACCAGTTCCCGCAATTTTAGTAATTTTAAAGTCACCTGTTTCTTCAACTTCCGCAATTGGGAAGCCCAAGTTCCAAGGTTCTGAAACATCTTTTCTACCCGGATCTGCATAATAGCCGCCCGTTACTTGAGCACCACATTCTAACAAATGCCCCACTACAGTTCCTTTGCCAATTTTCTCGTAGTCTTCAAGGCTCCATCCAAATTCATAGACAAGAGGTGCCAAGAACAGCGCTGGATCAGAGACACGACCAGTTATAACCACATCCGCCCCTTGTTCAAGTGCCTTCACAATGCCTTCCAATCCAAGATAAGCATTTGCCGAGACAATTGTTCCATTAAGCTCTTTTAACGGTTTTCCATTTTCCCACACAGTGGTCTCTTGATAGTTGCCGAGCTTGTCAAAGATATCATCTCCAATAACTGCCGCAACTTTCATTCCTTTAAGTCCTTTTTCTTCTGCAATACGCTTAACCACTTCCATAGCGCCCACTGGATTTGCAGCTCCCATGTTCGTGATGATTTTGACTTTGTTTTTATAAGCCACAGGCAACGCTCTCTCCATTCTGTACTCAAGCAAGCTGTCATACCCTTTTGATGGATCTGCCAGTTTAAGTTGTTGAGCAATTGCAATGGTTCTCTCTGCCAAACACTCATAGCCAATATAGTCGATATTGCCATTTTCAATTAGGTCGATAGACGGTTCAACTCTGTCTCCAGAATAGCCCGCACCACTTCCTATTCTTATTTTTTTCACTAGATTGCCTCCTTAAATTGAAATTACCCCGATAATTACCGATACCACCAGCATGACAATAGTCGTCAAGAACGCATATGGGATTGTCTTGCGTTGATGATCGCCTAAATCAATACCAGTTAAGCCAATCAATAAGAATGTAGACCCCGTTAAAGGACTCACAGGGAATCCCGTTGTCATTTGTCCAAGTATTGCCGCTCTACCAACATTTAAAGCGTCAGCTCCAAATTGTGCCGCAGTGGACGACAATACAGGCATAACACCGAAATAGAATGAGTCCGGATCGAACAATAAGCTGGCTGGCATTGCAATAATACCTGTTAACAGTGGAATTCTAGCCCCAAGTGAAGCTGGAATTGCTGCCACAGCAACATCTGCCATTGCAGTAATCATGCCAGTTCCCTTTAAAATACCTGTAAAAGTTCCCGCTGCAAATAAAATAGATGCCATCATGAGAGCTGCCTTAGCATGTGCATCTACACGCTCTCTTTGATCTTTTACATTTGGATAGTTAACGATTAACGCCACTGTAAATGCAAGCATAAACACAACATGTGGCGGTAATTTACCTAAAATTAATACAACGATTGCTACAATGATTGAAAGAATATTAAAAAGGAATAATTTCGGTCTTTCAAGTGCCAGTTTTTTCTCATCCACTTCAAGGTTGAATTCGATATCGCCTTCAACTTCTTTCATGTGTTTACGCTCTTGCTTTCCTAACATGTAAGCTATAAAGATGACAAAGGCAAGCCCGCATAATACTGGAATCAACATTGGTTTAAACAATTCGATAACGTCCACATTTAAGGCAGATGCCGCTCTAAGGGTTGGTCCTCCCCAAGGCAGGATATTCATAGTACCTGCTGAAAGTGCCACAATGGTAGCCAGTGTTGTTCTTCTCATTCCGAGCGCATCATATAAAGGCAACATTGCAGGAATCGTCACCAAGAATGTGACCGCTCCTGAACCATCAAGGTGAACCAACATCGCAAGAATCGCCGTTCCTATGGCAATCTTAGCTGGATCTTTGCCGACTAATTTTAAGATTGTATTGATGATCGGCTTAAAAGTGCCCGCATCGGTTAAAATTCCGAAAAACAAAATTGCAAAGATAAACATGACACCTGTTGGTGCTATGGATTTAATCCCATCCGTCATGAACTTTGCCACATCAGCGGTAAACCCTCCGATAATCGCCGCTATAAACGGCACAACAATCAATGCAACTACCGGTGACGTCTTCTTGCTCATAACCAATGCCAGTAAAACCACGATTGTTAAAAAACCTAAAAGTGCTAACATATAGTCCTCCCTAAATTTATTTACTCGATATTCTATTGTCGCAAGTTCCGTGCCAAAAAAAATCCCTGCAAAATACAGGGATTTAAAGAAAACGGTTTCTAAATTTTTAGAACTTTTGTTAAATATATATCAATTAATCTCTCTACCCTTCGGCAAAGCCCTCTCTATCGGTTTTTCTAATTTTTTGGAAATGCTCTCCATTCATTTCTAATTATTTAGAAATTTTATTATAGAGTGTCGCCAGTGAAATCCCCAGAGCATCTGCCGCTTTCTTTTTGCCATCCATATCATGCCCAAAGACCCCTAGAGCATTTTGAATCACTTGCACTTCTGTGCGCCTTAAAATATCAGACAATTTTTCAAATCCCACTGAAGATTCCGTGTTGTTTCTCAAATAGTGATTTTGAATTCTAAGTGGCAAATGCCCATAGTCGATGACATAATCCGTCATCATGTTATACGCAAATTCAAGAGCATTGGTCAGCTCCCGGATATTCCCCGGCCAGTCATAGGCGATGAGCATCTTCTCAGCCTCTTCTGTGACGTCGATTCGTCTCATGGCCTCATTTTCCTTTTCTCTTAAAAAGTTAAAGATCAGTGACCTGACATCACCTCTTCTCTCTCTAAGTGGTGGCAGATTAATCGGAAAAACAGCAATCCTATAATACAAATCCTCTTTGAAGAGTTTTTCGTTCACCTGCTTCTCAAGCTCCTTATTTGTCGCCGCCACAATTCGAACATCCACTGATATCTCTTTAACGCTTCCGATTCGCCTTATGGTTCCCTCCTGCAAGGTTCTCAGCAGCTTTGCCTGTAATCCAATATCTATTTCAGAGATTTCATCTAAAAACAGTGTCCCAGTATGCGCTGCCTCGAAGAGCCCTGCCTTTCCCTCTTTAACCGCCCCAGTAAAAGCACCTTCCGCATAGCCGAACAATTCACTCTCTAACAAGCTGTGGTTTATCGTAGCGCAGTTAATAACAATAAAAGGGCCTTCTCTTCTCGGAGAGGCGTTGTGTATCGCCTGAGCATATAATTCCTTTCCAGTGCCGCTTTCTCCCGTTATCAGAACAGTTGTGTCTTTCCCCGAAACTTTTTCCGCCAGTTTTTTGATATTAATTGAAGCAATATCTTCTGCTATGATATCGGCAAAGGTATACTTGGCCTTCTGAATTGCATTTATCTGTTTTTTCAATATGTGAATTTCTTTTTTATAGTGATTGATTTCGTTGGAGAGCTCATAGACATCACCAAGTGCCTTTACAAGTGATATCCCCCCTATGATTTGCTCGTCTTCCAATATTGGTGACATATTCACCATGTATTCAATACCATCTTCCATGCGAAGGGCTCTAAGTACCTTCTCCCCACTTGTGAGTACATTTGGGAGTCTGGCGCCATGCCTTACTTCCAAGAGATTTTTGCCCACAATTTCTTCATACTTGACACCTGTGATTCGCGTATAAGCCGGGTTAATGTACCGAACGATTACTTCCCTATCAATAATCAAAACGCCATCATAAATGGCATCCATAATCACTCGACTTATCTCGCTGATTTCTAAAACACTGCTTTTCATCTTCATTCCTTCACTTCCTGAAACTGCCCTTATCAATGATTACTTATTAAAGTAAACCTAACATATTGGCACATGGTTGTCAAATATCTATTTGAACAGCATCATATTACTTTGAAGATACCCTTTAAGACAGTGTTTTAAATAAAGAAATCACCAAAAAATAAAACCAGATGCCAAGGGTTACTCAGCATCTGATAGTAGATTCCTTTGTAAATTAACTCAATTAATAGATGACATATCCTGTTGCCTGTCCTGGCAAGCTAAGTGTCATAATTGGCGGCGAAATAACGTTGATATACGCCCCTTCCACCACATCTGTGTTGAGGATTGAATAGCTTTCTTCGGAGTGGATAATAATTTGATCTTCGATTCCCTCCGATTTTTCCTTAGAAGATATGACGATTGTTGTCACACCTTTTTCATCTGTTTTAACCGATTGGACATAACCCGAATGAATGGCCATATCGCTGTCTGTAAACTTAATTTCCCGTTCTTCTATAGCCATCCCAGTTCCCAGCATTTCACTGAAAAATTCAATTGGGACATAGGTTCTGCCATCCAGAATTGTTGGCGCTGTGGAAAGTTCTTTTGGTGCCATCTTGTTTTTAAAATAGCTATTCCTTCCAATATATAAAGTTGTAAACTGTGCTCCCTTTGAGATATCCACGCTCTTCGTCTCTGCATTCCATGTAACTTTGTACCCCATTTTGTCGAGTACTGGTTTTACTGGAACCATGAATTTCCCGTCAATCCACTGTGTTGGCTCTTGCAAGTCTATGATATCACCTTCGTAGTAAACATTTCTTTCGCCAGATTCATCTGTTGCCAATACACTGATGACAAGAGGTTCATTATCAAAATATCGTGTCGTCTCAATTGTATCTGCAAATGTCATGGCCTGCGATGCTACGACTAAACCAGTTAGTGTCAATATAATTCCCTTTTTCATAATTTCCTCCTTGTTCTCTGTATCGTATTGTCAACTAAAC
>DKFC01000021.1 GCA_002452745.1 Firmicutes bacterium UBA6806 | reverse complement strand
ATGAGCCTGCTGTCGGCGAAGCAACCACTTTCCCCATTGAAGCGTTCACTTCCATGGTACTCAGTGCATAGGCAACCGCTTTTGCAATGGCCTTGCCACAGACCGTTTTTTCAGTTTCATATCTGGCTTTCATTTGAACGCTGTCGTTCCCAATGATTTTGCCATGTATCTTGTTTTCATCATCGTGAATTCCAGCTGTCACTGCATTTTCCATGACTTTGAGAACGGATTTTAGATAACTCTCTATATATTCAGGCGTTTTTTCGGTTTTCTTGGACTCATAGGCCAATGCCAGCGCATCCAAGCTGACACCTTTTTCATGACAATACTGAATGGCCTCAACGGCACTGTTTAGTTTCATAAGCACCTCTATTCATATATTTTTTGAATCACATTGACGGACATCATGCCATCAATTCGGATTAAATCATCCACGACATTTTTAGGAATTTTTTCATCGGCTTCAATGATGCCAATGGCCTTACGGCCTTTTTCTTCTCTATAGAGTTTCATATAGGCAATGTTGATTCTGTTTTCGGAGAGAATTGTGGAAATTCTGGACAACATACCTGAACTGTCTTTGTGATGCGTGACAAGTGTGTTAAATTCACCAGTGAACTGAACATCTATGCCGTTGATAGAGCGAATAATCATCTTCCCGCCACCGATGGAAATCCCCATTATTTCCCATGTTTCCAGCATGTTGGTTCTAGCGATAATCGCAACTGTATTGGGGTGTTCGCAGTCATCATCTGTGGTGATAAATTGATATTTTAAGCCCCGGTTATCCGCTATGTTAAAGGCATCAACCAGTCTTTCGTCGTCAGGTTTAAACCCCAGTACACCACCGAGTAACGCCACATCAGTACCATGTCCTTTGTAAGTCTTGGCAAAGGAACCATAGAGCTTGAATGTAACTTCGGTTATTGGAGATTTGATAATCTTTTGAGCGGCATATCCAATGCGGCAAGCACCAGCTGTATGCGAGCTTGATGGGCCAATCATAATCGGGCCGATAATATCGAAAATATTATAGTCTTTCAATGAAACCTCCTGTTCGAATAATCATGCAATTTAAAGAAAATTAATGCATGCATTGAATGATTATAATCATAATATCAGATTCTGGGCTGAATGGCGATGAAAATTTTGAAAAGGAATCGTAAAGCGAATTATACATGGAGATATAGATTTTATAATAAAATAAATAGTGCTTTGGTACTATATTAATAAATGCATAACCAGAGAAAAAATGGATATAATATAGTTATCACAATGGGGCATATAGTTAAGGAGGAAAAGAGAGTGAGAAAGATCAGAACAAAATTAATAGCAATGGTGTTGCTGGCAATGGTTGTGATATCTGGGATCGTTGGGGGGACAGCGGTTTATTTTATTCACAACAGCAACATGGGCAGACTCAGCCAACAGGAAAATCAAATGAGAAATGCCTATGATGTAAGCATCAAAAATCAAGTGGAGATTATCGTCTCTGAACTTGATGGTATCAATGAGCAAGTGGAAAAGAGACTGATTACCAAGGCGCAGGCAGAGACACTTGCAGCTGGAGTCATTCGAAATGCAAAGTACGGTGACAGTGGTTATTTTTGGGCGGATACCCTTGATGGCGTTAATGTGGTTTTGCTCGGCAACAAGGACGTTGAAGGCAAGAGTCGAATCGACTTGGAGGACAAATTTGGCAAGAAAATTGTAAAGGACTTCATCGAGATGGCAAAGAAGGATGGCGAGGGGTATTCGGACTACTATTTCCCTAGACCGGGAGAGGATGAGGCATTGCCTAAGAGAGGCTATATTAAACTCTATGAGCCGTTTGGATGGGTTATAGGAACTGGAAATTATGTGGATGATATTGATGCCTTTATAGCTGATGAGGAAACCGTTGTCAGAAGTGAAATCAACAAAGTTGTGACAATCTTAGGTGGCTCTATCTTATTGGTTCTTATCTTTGGCACTGTGGGTGCATTTGTGATGAGTAACAGCATCTCTAAACCAATTTTGGCATTGGCTGAATTGGTTGATAAGACGGCTAAACTCAACATTAAAGACGACCACGGGTATGACTACTTGGTAAATTACAAAGACGAACGAGGCATCATCGCCAAATCCATTGCAAATTTAAGGATTGTGTTGAGAGATTTAATCAAGGAGATGCATGTGGATTCTGATAGGCTCACAGCTTCATATAATGAACTGAATGTCATCGTGAAGGATGGTAGAGAAGGCATTGAAGCAGTTACCAGCACTGTGGCAGATTTTGCAAAAGGGGCAACTGAACAAGCTGAAGATGCTCAACATGCGGCAAGCAATATGAGCAATCTGGCTGAAGAGATAAACCTCAGTGTGAGAAGTGCGGAAGAACTCAGAGGCTATACAGGTGAAATCATAGAGAATAATGCGGAAGGGGTCAAATTGATTCGAGACTTGAGCGAGAAATTCAAGTCAACAGCCGAGGCCAACAAGATGTTAAATGAAAACGTTGGGACGTTAACTGTAAAATCATCTTCAATTGTTCAAATTACAAATACCATCCAGCAAATTGCAGAACAGACAAATTTATTGGCACTCAATGCGGCTATTGAAGCTGCCAGAGCAGGTGAAGCGGGAAGAGGCTTTGCAGTGGTTGCAGATGAAATTCGAAATCTGGCAGAGGAGACGTCGAAATCCACTTTGCAAATTGATCAGATTATCAAAGAGATTTTAAGTGAAATCAAGGAAACTGAGGGGAATATGAAAAACGCCAACGAGGCCGTTGATATCTCTGCGGAAGTTTTGGTTCAAGTGAAGTCCTCTTTTGAAGCCATTGAGAATTCCATGGTGAGTACAATTAATCAGTTGGACAATATCACCAAGAGTATTCAAACAGTGGATCGCAACAAGGATTTGGCAATTCAGTCCATAGACGGCATATCGGCAGTTACTGAGGAAAATGCGGCTGCCTCTGAGGAAATTTATGCAACCATGGATACTCAGGCAGAACTGATGCGTAATATTCAAGAGAATGCGCAGGATGTGGGTAAAATAGCAGAAACGCTTACTGGAATGATTCAAAGGTTTACCGTTTAAAAAATACGGCAATTTAAAGATAGAGTGATTGTATTTGTGTAGGATCGCTTTTAACTAAAAAAGCATTCATCTCTCAGGTTAAGCGGAGATGAATGCTTTTATTATGGGACTAAACGATTTTGGTTGTCCACTCTTCAAGATTCCAGACATCGGTGACGATGTCCTGATAGAATTCAGGTTCATGGCTAATGAGCAGGACAGAGCCTTTAAATTCTCTAAGTGCCCTTTTGAGTTCTTCTTTGGCATCGACATCCAAGTGGTTTGTAGGTTCATCCAGTATTAGAAAGTTCGTTTCTTTGTTGATGAGCTTACAAAGCCTTACTTTAGCTTGTTCCCCACCGCTGAGAACCACAATCTTAGATTCAATATGCTGCGTGGTCAGCCCGCATTTTGCAAGAGCCGCCCTGATTTCATATTGAGTATAGGAAGGGAATGACTCCCAGACTTCCTCAATGCAGGTCTTGTAATTGGCGTCTTTAATTTCCTGTTCAAAATAGCCAATATGGAGGAATTCACCTAATTCTACACCGCCTGAAAGGCCTTTGATTTCTCCAATAATACTTTTGAGCAACGTCGTCTTACCCAGCCCGTTAGCACCAGTGATGGCAATTTTTTGGCCTCTCTCCATGAGGAGGTTCAGTGGGCTACACAGTGCTTCATTGTAACCGATGACCAGATCTGTGGTTTTAAATAGCAATTTTCCACTGGTTCTCGCGAGCTTGAAATTGAACTCGGGTTTCGGCTTTTCTCGTGCCAGTTCGATACGATCCATCTTGTCCAGTTTTTTCTGTCTGGACATGGCCATGTTTCGGGTTGAAACGCGGGCTTTATTGCGGGCAACAAAGTCCTCAAGGTCTGAAATCTCCTGTTGTTGTTGTTTGTAGGCAGCTTCCAATTGTTTCTTCTTGACATCGTAGATTCTCATGAAATTGTCATAATCGCCCACGTAACGGTTGAGTTCTTTGTTTTCCATGTGGTAGACGAGATTGATGACGCTGTTGAGAAATGGAATGTCATGCGAGATGAGAATAAACGCATTTTCATATTCTTGAAGATAGCGTTTGAGCCATTCGATATGTTCTTCGTCCAAGTAGTTTGTAGGCTCATCCAGTAACAGGATGTCCGGTTTTTCAAGTAGTAATTTGGCAAGCAAAACCTTTGTCCTCTGCCCGCCGCTCAAGCTATCAACGGGTTTTTCAAGACCGATATCCAAAAGGCCGAGTCCCCTTGCAATTTCGTTAACTTTTGCATCTATGATATAGAAATCGTTGTGGTTGAGGATATCCTGAATCGTGCCAACTTCTTCCATGAGGTAATTGAGTTCGTCTTCAGTGACATCGCCCATTTTCATGTACATGTTATTCATCTCTTCTTCGAGGTTAAAGAGATATTGAAAGGCAGTATCCAGAACGTTTTTGATGCTCATGCCTTTTTCAAGCGAGGTATGTTGATCGAGATAGCCGACACGAACGCGTTTGGACCATTCAATTTCACCTTCATCCGGCTCGAGTTTGTGGGTGATGATGTTCATAAAGGTGGACTTGCCCTCTCCATTTGCGCCGATTAGTCCAATATGCTCTCCCATGAGAAGCCTAAAGGAGACGTTGTTGAAAATGGCACGGTCTCCGAAGCCATGACTCAGATTTTTGACATTTAAAATACTCATAAAATTTCCTTTCTTAAGTCCCGATTATCCTTTGATATTATATAATAAAAGGGATGGGAAAAGCAAAAGTAATTTAAGTGTATTGAAAACAGATATAAACCGAGGAGGATGTCATATGAAAATAGTCGATATAAGAGAACTTGAAACCCTTAAGTATTTGAAGGGATATGGAATAGATTACACCACACGTCAAGGCGGAAATGGATACTGGGAAATCGTGTCTAGAGCAGGGATTGAAAGGCTCAGAGATGAACTGGAAAACGGAACGGTTTACACAGATGGTGCGATGATTGTAGCATGTGATGTGGATAAAGAGCACGTGGTCATGCTCAGAGAGTATCGGGTCTCTGCGGGTAAATATGTTTACATGTTCCCAGCAGGGCTTGTAGAACCTGGTGAGGCAATTGAGACAGCTAGCATGCGAGAATTCAAGGAGGAAACAGGACTCGATCTAGACGTGGTTTCAGTGTCGCCAGCGAGATATGTCTCTGTGGGAATTGTCAATGAAAGGGTTAATGTGGCATATGGTGTTTACAGTGGAACACCGAGCAAAGACTATCAGACAGAACACGAAGAAGCGGATATCTTATTTGTGGACAAGAAAGAGGCCGTGAGGATTCTCAGTGAGGAAGAAGTGAGCATTCGTTCGGCGCTGATACTTGAAAGCCTCTATAAATTAAATCCTTTTGTGGAGGAGATGCGTTCAAAATCTGTTTGAATATCAATTATTCCAAAAAAATAATAGAATCCAAAGGTTATATGTGATATAATAACTTGTTGATGACATCAAAAAGGGTTAAAATTAACCTATTTTGGTGCATTGTGGTCAAGAGCGAGAGGTTCTGGGCCAAAAATGAGAAAGGAAAATTTAATGAACAAAATTCAATTTAGTGAACTGAAAGTCTCAGATGAAATTCTGAGAGCCGTTGAAGCTATGGGATTCGAAGAAACTACTCCTATACAGACAATGGCAATTCCCGTAGCGTTAGAGGGTAGAGATTTGGTAGGGCAGGCACAGACTGGTACTGGAAAGACAGCGGCATTTACAATTCCAATGCTTGAGCTGATCGACGATTCTAAACGTTCTGTACAGGCGCTTGTACTGTGTCCTACGCGTGAACTCGCTGTTCAAATCTCTGAGGAAGTCAGCAAAATTGCAAAATATAAACGTGGTATCAATATTTTGCCAATCTATGGCGGACAAGATATAGAGCGCCAAATCAGAGGCCTTAGAAAAGGGGTTAACGTCGTTATCGGAACACCAGGACGTGTTCTGGATCATCTGAGAAGAAAGACATTGAGATTTGATGATCTGAAGATGCTTATTTTAGATGAAGCGGACGAAATGCTGAACATGGGATTCCGCGAAGACATTGAACTGGTTTTAGATGAAGTAGATCATGAGATTCAAACACTTCTCTTTTCAGCGACAATGCCTAAGGAAATCATGAGCATTATCAATAAATACCAAACAAACCCTGAGATTTTAAAGGTGGCGCATAAGGAACTGACGACGCCAAACATCAATCAAGTTTACCTTGAAGTAAAAGACAAGGACAAACTTGAGATTCTCTCAAGACTTGTGGATATTTACAACTTCAAACTTTCAATCGTTTTCTGTAACACGAAGAAACGAGTTGACGAAGTTTCAGATATGTTGCAGGCAAGGGGCTATCTCTGTGACAAAATTCATGGCGATATGAAACAAACGCTGAGAATGAATGTCATCAATAAATTCAAGAGAGGCGACATAGAACTTCTGGTTGCAACTGATGTAGCGGCTAGAGGACTTGATATTGACAATGTTGAGGCAGTGTTCAATTATGACATGCCTAGCCATGAAGAGTACTATGTGCATAGAATCGGCAGAACTGGTAGAGCGGGCAAAGAGGGGATTTCCTTTACATTTGTCACTTATAGAGAGTATCATTTGCTGAGAAACATCAAACAATATACAAAATCAGATATCGTCCTTCATCCAATTCCTAAGATAACAGATATAGAAGCAACTAAGCGAGAGCTCTTCTTAGGTAAAGTCAAGGACAGAATTCAAGGTGGCTTGGATGCGAAGTATATAAGAATCGTTGAAGAATTAACAGATCAAGGGGTTTCAGCAATTGAAATTGCTGCGGCATTGCTTCAAATGGAACTTGATGTTGAGCAAGTAACCGAAATCGACTCAATTGACAACGAAAAGCGTTCACGAGGAAAAGCAACTGAGAAAAACAGCAAGAAAGTTGGTAAGGGCAGAGGCTCGAAATCCATGATTAGAATGCACATCAATGTGGGCAATAATCATCACGTAAGACCTAGAGACATCGTAGGCGCCATTGCAAACGAAGCCGATATAGATGGCAGACTCATTGGCAGTGTGGATATATTTGACACATTCTCATTTGTAGAAATTCCTGAAAGTCATGCTGAAAGAGTTCTGGAAAGAATGGATCAACGCCATATTAAAGGCAAGCCTATCATGATAGAGAAAGCCAAAGAACACAGCAAAGACAGAGGCAAAGACAAATATGCAGGCCGTGGAAAAGATCGTTATGGAAGCAGAAGCGAAGGCAGAGGCGAAAGCAGAAGTGAAGGCGGAAAGCATAAAAAGTCCTATAAAGAGGGCAAAGGTGATTCGGATAAAAAACGAGTTCGAATCAAAAAGTCATCAAAATAAATAAAATTAAGATAATCATTCAACCGCATTTCTCAGGAAATGCGGTTTTTTGATTCTTATGGGACAAAGAGACTATTTTGATGTTTCATCTCAAAATTTCATAGGTATAAATAACATATATCGAATTAATAAGGTATAAACAGCAAAAAGGGGTGAGGCGGATGAGAAAAATATCCACTAGAATTATCATCGCAATTATGATTACGTCGCTTGTTTTAATTGGGGTAATGGGGACTGTGAGCTACTTGAGCGTCAAATCCATTCTAATTGAAAATGCGGAGCAAAATCTTTTGAGTATCGTCGATACGAATGCACATGATGTTGAAGTGTCCATAACGGAAATTAAGACATTAACCGATCAAGTTGAAAACATCGTGGTGAACAATATGGATCTTGATAAAGTAAAGAACAATCCTGTGGAGATGGAGGCTTTTAAGACCGGGATTATTCCAGTTATGGTGGGTGCAATAGATAGTTTTACGGCTAAGAGTGGTTGGATTATTTTCGACGACGATACTATCAAAAACCCTGGAACACTTTCATTTACCCGTGGTGAGGATGGAAAATACAAACGCGAAGAGGAATACAATGTCCGGGAATCAGGTTATGGCGGAGACGAGTGGTACAAGGGTGCTATTGACAACGGAAGCAACTGGACAGCTCCATACTACTGGGAACCGTGGGATGCTACAATTATCTCTTACAGCAAGAGTGTCATGAAAGACGGAAAACTCATAGGGGTTGCAGGAGCTGAGTTTTTCTTTGATTCCCTCAGAGAGCAATTGAGTAAGATAAAAGTATATGAAACAGGGTACGTCACTTTAATGGACAAGGATTTTAATTTCCTCTATCATCCAGATGATAAAGCAGTGAATCTGAGAGATTTAGATGGTGGCAAACTCAGTGATTTAGCGGATAGAATAAAAAATGGACCGCCAACAGGCGTCATGATATACATCTATGAAGGACAGGAAAAGATTCTCTCTTACTACAAGCTGAGCAATGGTTGGTACATGACTGCAAACCCAGTGCTTGGGGAAATATATTCAGATCTTGGCAGACTGACACTGATTTTCACCATTATCGCTATTATTGCCATGGCAGGTGCGGCTGTTATAGCGGTCTTTATCGGCAAGAGACTGGCAAAATCTGTAAATCACTTTAGAGAGGCCTTTGAAGTGGGTGCAAGCGGTGATTTGAGTGCTAGGATTGAAATCAACAGCAAGGATGAATTCGGATTAATGGGAGATCATTACAATGAATTTATCGGTAAAATACATCAGGTTATCACTGAAATCAACATGGTTATTGCCAGAGCTGAGCACAGTAATGACAAGATACACAAGGGAATGGACAATGTCATAAAAGGTGAGAACAGTATTTACAAGCGAGAACTGTCACAACCAATTTCCCTAGGCATCAATCAGTTGCAAGAAAGATTGAGTGTTGTTCTGGACAACGTCAAAAATCAGGCGGCAGGAACTGAGGAATCTCTTGCAGGACTTGAAGAGATACTGGCTTCCTCGAGAGAATCCTATGGAAAGACAGAGTCTGCTTTGGAGTATTCTGAAATAACCAGTGCTATTGCTACATCCAGTTATACCAGTGTGGAGGAAATGACTCTCAATATGGGAGCTATAGATGAAAATGTCATCAACGCCAATGCGCAGATTTCCAAGTTATCGCAGTTATCAGAGGATATAGGAGGCATTTTGGTCACCATTAATTCCATATCAGAACAGACCAATTTATTGGCTTTAAATGCAGCAATCGAAGCGGCCAGAGCTGGAGAAGCCGGTAAAGGATTTGCAGTGGTTGCCGATGAAATCAGAAAACTGGCTGAGCAGACGAGTTCAGAAACTGATAAAATTCGTGCCATTATCGAGAGTATTCAACAGGAAGTCAAAGTTGTCCAGAAGGCAAATGACAAAGTTACCATCAGTGTGGAAGACGGGATTAAAATATCTGAGCAAGTTAAACAGAGCATCAATGAAATTCTTGAAAAGGCTAAGCTCAACCTCGAACACATACAAGCGGTTTCCCTCGTATCCAGAGAGCAAATTGAAGCTTCGGAGGAAATCACCAAGGCTGTCAGCGATATTGCACACAATTCTGTTGAAATTGAGAATCTCATATCAGATTCATATGAGTCATTTGAATCTATCGCAAAATCATTGAATGAAAACACAGAAGATATTGATGCCCTTACAGCAGAAATGGAAAAACTGGCTGAAGAGGCAAAATTCTTCAAAGTATAATAGCGGTTAGAAATTTGGGCGGTTAGTAATGTGTTTATTAACCGCCTTTTAGTATTATTCTAATCTTAATAAGAGAGAATTCTAATTTAAGATTTGTATAATATCATCAATAAGACAAAACCTAGGAGGAAAGAATGAGTTTATCACTTGAAAAAATTGACTTATTGATGGAACGGGCAAATGTATCCTATAAAGAGGCAAAAGAGACGCTTGAAGCGACAGATGGAGATTTGCTTGAGGCGCTGATTCGCCTTGAAAGGGAAGAAAAAATTGCCGAACCCGAAAAATCGAAAGAAGAAAGGCAGAGAGAGGCTAAGGATGCCTTTAAGCAAAAGAGTACATCCCTTTTTAACGATCTTAAGGAGACTCGATTCAAAATTAAAAAAGATGATCGGAAGGCCGTGGATGTTCCGCTTTTAGCGGCTTCTATTGTAACGCTGGTAACCATGCCAGTTTCCATTTTTGCATTGGCAGCACCTTATTTATTTGGATATAAAATCGTGGTTGGCAAGGATGACAGTGCATCATCTGAAAACCGAGAGAACTAGAGAATATTTGCGACATACTTTCAAAATAAGGTATAATAAGACTTGAGATTGAACATTTAA
Source organism: Firmicutes bacterium UBA6806 (assembly GCA_002452745.1). Lineage (GTDB taxonomy): Bacteria > Bacillota > Clostridia > Peptostreptococcales > Acidaminobacteraceae > Fusibacter_A. The sequence goes on along the minus strand of DKFC01000021.1, from coordinate 4,421 downwards.
ACAGATGTTCATTATATAAGGGAGGAATTATGCCGCATATTATTTTAAAAGGTGTTGTAGAGGCGGATGTGAAGGCAGTGAGCTTGGAATTGACAGCACCGCTTGCAAAGATGATCGGGTGCCCGGAAGACCACATAACCATTGAGTATCTGCCAGTTGTATTTTATACGGAAGGCGTTGCAGGTCAAGGCGGATATCCATTTGTAAACATTCAGTGGTTTAAGAGACCTACTGAAATCAGGCAGAGAGTTGCCTCTCTATTCCATGATTTTTTCACAGGAAGAGGCTATGCTGAAAACGTCGTGATTTTTACAGACCTCATTCCAGATTACTATTTTGAAAACGGGAAGCATTTTTAAAGGCTGATTCAGGAGAAGATTTCTTCTGAATCAGCCTTTCTATGTGTAAGATTTTGTCTATGATACGACAACTAGATTTTGGGTGAAACCAATTTTGAGGCGGAAACCAATTTTAACTGATTGTGCGTTCTTTTCTCAACACCTTGATAACAGCAACTTTTAGATAATTGCTTTCAGGGTAACTATGACTGGTTTTAAAATCCTTTGGAAGCTGGTGAAATTCAACAATTTCAAAACGCGCTTTTGCCAGATTAAATGCCTTTCCAATAAGTTGCTTGAATTTATCGGCACTGATGGTACTCGAATTATTTGAGGCAATAACAAGGCCGTTGGTACGAGTGATTTTGACGGTCTCGCCTAAAAGAGTGGCATAATCTTTCTCCGCAGAGAAGACATAGTCCTTGGACTTTGCAAAGCTAGGTGGATCTAGGATAACCACATCGTATTTGATGCGCTTTTTCACGCAAAGCTGCAAGTAGTTAAAAACATCTTCCACCACAATTTCTTGTGTATCGGGGTTGATGTTGTTGAGCAGGAAATTTTCTCTTGTTCTCTCTAAACTGCGGTTTGCAAGATCGACACTTGTGGTTTTTGCAGCGCCACCTTTAGCGGCAAAAACTGAAAAGGCACCTGTATATGAAAAGAGATTCAGGACATTTTGTCCTTTGGCAAACTGATTTCTGAGATTTCTCCTGACTTCTCTCTGATCTAAAAAGACACCAACCATAGCACCATCGTTGAAATAAACAGCAAGGGATTCCCCGTTTTCCTTGATGATAATCGGAAATTCAGCAGGTTTTCCCGCCAAAAAACCATCATCGGTCTCAGGGGCATTTCCAAAACGTTTTTTCTCATAGATGCCGTCAAATTCTACAATTTCCTTTAGAGATTGCACAATTTCATCTTGGAAGGTGTAGATGCCGAGGCTGTACCAATTTATGAGATAGTAGCCATTGTAAAAGTCAATTGTCAAACCACCGATACCATCGCCCTCGCCATTAAAAACTCTGAAGGCATTTGTCTTGGGATTGTTATAAAGGCCCATTCTTTTTTCAAAGGCAGTGTACAGTTTCTTCTTAAAGAAAATCTTGTCGATTTTTTCGTTGTTATTCTTGGTGAGAACCCATCCGAACCCTTTGTTTTGGCGTCCGTAGTAGCCAGTTGCCACATATTTATTATGTTCATCCGTCAAGTTGAGAAGCGTGCCCTCTTCAATTTCGCCAGTCTCCAATAAGTGACTGCCCATAAGGGCTTCCTTGAACAACAGTGGGTATTGTGCTCTATATTTATCCAAATGTCTTTGATGAATCTTAAATGAAACGGTTTTTCTAATCACGTTGCCTCCTGATAATTTAAATCGTAGTTTACATTATATTATACACTAAATCACCAGACAATATCAGGTGGTCATAAGATTTATCTTTTTCTTCGAAGTGTGCGAGTTTAGGTATGATAAATTAACGGTTTAAATAGACCTTTTAAGAAATGACAATATTCACCACATTTATGTATACAAAGTACATAGTAAGTGCTAAAATGAGTGGGGATTCAACAGGCCCAGATATAGATGCGAGAAATCGCAAGGACGGAGGGAGCTTATGTCTGTTTTTCAGCCAAAACTCATAACTACATTAAAAGATTATAATAAGGAGCAGTTTATCAGTGATGTAACTGCCGGGATTATTGTGGCAATTATTGCATTGCCACTTTCTATTGCGCTTGGAATTTCATCGGGCGTGTCCCCAGAAAAGGGACTTTATACAGCGATTATCGCTGGTTTTATCACATCGTTATTAGGGGGGAGTCGTGTCCTCATTGGAGGCCCCACAGGCGCTTTCATGGTTATTGTCTATGGAATTGTCATGCAGTATGGTTTGAATGGCCTGATACTGGCAACCATGATGGCTGGTGTCATCTTAATTCTCATGGGACTACTGAAGCTCGGAACGCTGATTAAGTTCATGCCTTATCCCATTACCACAGGGTTTACAAGTGGCATTGCCGTGGTCATATTCTCATCGCAGATAAAAGACTTCTTTGGGCTTCAAATAGATAACGTACCGGCAGAGTTTGTAGAGAAGTGGCTCGTTTATTTTGAGCATTTCAATACCTTTCACATACAGAGTTTCGCTGTGGGTGTTATTGCCCTTTTGACAATCGTACTTTGGCCCAAGGTAAACCAAAAGATTCCTGGATCGCTGATTGCGCTGATTGTAACAACACTTTTGGTTCAGTTGATGCATCTCGACGTGCCGACAATCGGTTCAAAATTTGGTGAGTTGTCCTCATCTTTTCCAATGCCGCATTTGCCGTCAGTTTCGTTTGAGAGAATTCAAACGCTTATGAAACCAGCCTTTACCATAGCGATGCTGGGCGCAATAGAATCACTACTGGCGTGTGTTGTAGCGGATGGAATGATTGGTGGCAAGCATCGTTCCAATACAGAGTTAATTGCACAGGGAACTGCAAATATTGCCTCAGGACTATTCGGTGGAATACCAGCAACAGGTGCAATCGCAAGAACTGCCGCCAATATAAAAAATGGCGGGAGAACGCCAGTGGCAGGGATGGTGCATGCAGTTGTCCTACTGCTGATTGTTCTCATTTTCATGCCCCTCGCCAAAATGATTCCACTTGCATCTTTGGCGTCTATTTTAATTGTAGTCGCCTACAATATGAGCGAATGGCGTGAATTTGTCGGGCTTTTACATGCTTCGAAGAGTGATGCCGTGGTGTTACTGGTGACCTTTTTCTTGACAGTTGCCATTGACTTGGTGGTGGCAATTCAGTTTGGTATTATTCTGGCGGCATTTTTATTTGTGAAGAGGATGGCAGATGTCGCAGAAGTCAATCATTTACTCTATGAAGCGGGGGAAGAGAGCGAAAATACACCAGAAGAATTAATTCATCAAACTAAAAATATACTGATTTATGAAATAAATGGGCCTTTTTTCTTTGGAATCGCTGATAAATTTATCAATCGATTGGATGAAGTTCAGTATAGTGGTGAATTCTTGATTATTCGAATGAGAAACGTCCCAGCAATGGATGCAACTGCCTTTCATGGGTTAATTCGATTGGAAAAGAAATGTAAAAGTCATCAACTTCGCCTCCTTTTTTCTGGGGTCAATGAGCAGCCGATGAAGATGATGCGACAAAATGGCTTTGTAGACAGGATTGGAGAGGATGCGTTTTTTGATTCAATCCACGATGCAAAGGCATATGCAGAAAAAGAGTTAAAACACTTGTAATTCACAAAGAACTGGGTATTTGATAGGGGATGGAGGTGTTTTGTATGAAAATTGGCCAACAATCAGGACTGCGTAAATTTAATTCACTTAGAATAGAGCATTTAAATGAAAAATCTGTCAGGCAGAAGGGTCGTTATGTTCTCTACTGGATGCAGCAGGCGCAGAGGATACAGCAAAACCATGCACTTAGCCATGCCATGAATCTATCCGATGAACTTGGATATCCCCTGTTGGTGGTCTTTGTGATTTCACCGGGATATCCGAATGCAAATCTCAGGCATTATCGGTTTATGTTACAGGGAATCAAGGTTTTGGAGCAGGCATTTCTAGAAAGAGGCATCTGTTTTAAATCCACTTATGGAAATTTTGAAGAAATTATTAATGAGCTGTCAAAAGAGGCTGTGGCGATGGTTTTTGACAAGGGGTATTTGGCTCATGAGAGGCGCATGAGAGCGACTATTGCGTCTCAAACGGACTGTGAGGTGACTGAGGTGGACACCAATTGCATCGTTCCAGTGAGCGTTGCGTATCCTAAAGAAGCCTATGCAGCTTATGCCATTCGACCAGCGATTATGCGAAGTCTCTCGGCATTTATGGATTTTCAAAAGTGGGTTCCCGTAACCAATCAATCTGAAATCAACTTTGAAGGGATAGACGTCACTTGGGCTCATCTGGGAGATGTGGAGGAATTTATCCGCTTGAAACTCAGCCATTTACCAGATCTTTCAGATGTGTCAAATCATTTTATAGGTGGTGAAGCTGAGGCACTTAGACGAACGGATGCCTTTATTGATAAGTGCCTTCTTAAGTA
>DKFC01000004.1 GCA_002452745.1 Firmicutes bacterium UBA6806 | reverse complement strand
AGTAGATTGCACGTAGAATCTAGGTGTTACGCATTTTGTATCAGATGTATTCGTCTCCGAAAATAAAATTTCTCGTCCTAGTGAATCAATAATTTTAACCAATCTTGTTTTGGTATTGCTTGTCTCATAAATCCACTCAACTTTGTTGCCGAATCTATCTCTAACGCATAGTAGAGTTCCATCTTGCGAAAAATAAGTCTGTTTCCCATCTTTGCTTTTTAGAACATACTTTGAAATTTTATTTGTTTGCGTTTGTGTGTATGAGGCATCTAATTGCAAACTAATATCTTTCAAGTCATAATGTTGAAGATTCGATTCCCCTGTGACCAGATTATCTTTGATTTGGTAAATCTGGCCACTGCTTAAATGTAAATACTTCACATCCCCTCTTGTCTCAATGCTCGGGAATCCCCATGACCATCCCGCGCCTAAATTGTTTGTTTTTTCAGCGTAAGTCTCAGTATTTATTATGTTTTCGGTGTTTTCAACAATCTTTATAATACTCTCCTGACTACAGGTTGCTCTATACGCGGTCACTAAATCATAACCTTCTGGCGCAACCCCTTTATCCGTTATCGTTGTATTATAGGTTGACAAAAGTTTATCTGCTTCACTTTTATCATAGGTTGTAAAAGTTGCAACTGGAATTTCACTTGTAACAGGAATTTTTACGTTCAACCAATTATAATAGTACGAAAGAGCTGTTACCCTCACTACGTATTTTATGGCGACAATTTGATAACTATAACTATATTTAAAATCTTCCTCTGATAAGTTGGCATCTCTTGACGAGTAAACAGCTCCAATATTTAAGTCTAATCCATTTCTACCCGCTAAAGATATTGTGGGTGTTTTAGATATCACACCACCTGTCAACGAATTTATCATTGTTTGATCCTTTGAATATACAAAGGGAGCGGTATATTCTTTATTGTAGCTCATAGGTTCTACATCGTCACCATCATCTGACTGCGTAGTTGCAACTTGCATTGATCTAAATTGTGAATACTGGTTCGATGATATAGATAGAGATTCTTTATACTTGTCAATTTCTCCATACAGTGAGTACGCTGTTCTCCCTTCAAATCCTTCTAGGCTTATTAATTTCTTATAGGATATATGATAAAGGTCGAGTAAATTGTTATCATTCACGCCTTCTTTTATGTCGCTAATGTTCCTTATTTGGGAAATATCAAAATAAAAGTCTTCCTTAATTATATTTTCTACATCTACTGAAAGTGCTTTTGATGCAAAATATGCTTTTGATGCCGCTTCAATATCATAACCTCGAATCACTAAACTTATGATTTTGTCCATATCCGATTTTGAAAATTCATAATTTGATTTGAATATATCTAGACTATCAAGTGCGGACTGTGTTTCTTCAATGCTATCAAAATGTTTATAAATCCTTAGAGCCCACTCAGGCTCAACTTCATATTTTTCAATAAAGGATGCAATGAAAATAGCAGAATTCATGCTAATTTCATTCAATAACGGATTTTCCATTGTTTCAAATCCAATATGATAAAGATCACATATCACTTTTTTCTCTTCTGTAGTCATTTCATTAAAATATGTATATTTTTGAAATAACAAATATGGATTTTCCTGCACATTGATTGCAGATGATGTTGTTGATGCAATTGTAGGGTTTATCCCCAATTCTGAAATTGCAATATCTTGACTTTGATTTTCTAAATACTGAATATCTCCAAATCCGGCTGAGCTCGTCAAAATAATAGATATTATCAGCAACACTGATAATTGTTTCTTAATCCTTCTAATCATACTTTTCTCCCTTATGATATAATATTATAACAGAATATTACTTCTAATATATAGAATACCAAATTAGATGTATTTTTCAATATTTTTTTATCAGAATGATCTTTTTATTATTCGCCGCCTTTTTTCACATCTTTATTCATTCTTAAATCAATTCTAATATTATTTTAATATTGATATTCTATGATATAGATAGGCTATTATAAAATGATTGAAAACGCTCTATCGTAATCAAGAGGAGACCTAAAATGAAAAAAAGAGGTTTGATATTTACAGCATCCACAGGTGGAGGACATAATCAGGCAGCTCATTCTCTTAAAGAACAGCTATCCAATCACGACCTCGACTTCTATGTGGTGGACACTTTTAAGGAAAATAGCAAGTTCTTAGAAATGATGATTGAAGACGGATACTCGTTTCTTGCCAATTACACGCCCAAATTATATGGAGAAATATACCGTTTCAGTGGGTACAAGACGACCAATCGTCAGCTTAAGAAGCTCTTTAAACTCATGCTTAAGAAAAAATTGCTGACCTACATAGAGCACTATGATCCAAGTATCATTATCTCGACTCATCCTATCTTTGTTCATATTATAGCTGAACTCAAACGGGAGGGGCTCACCAAAGCAGTCTGTCTGTCGGTTGTAACCGATTTAGGCGTCCATCGGTTTTATGTACACGAATCCATTGACGCATATATTACAGGTTCAAAAATAACCAATCACCAACTGAAAAAGCTGGGCATTCCAGACAATCGTCTCTTCGATTATGGAATTCCTGTCAAAGAGGAGTTTTACAAGAAATCTGATGCCCATCGCCGAGATTTCTCCCCCTTTACCATCTTATTGATGGGGGGAAGCATGGGCAGTCGCAAATTATACAAGACACTGGATGCCCTGACCAAAATTGAATCTCCTATTTCAATCCAAGTGGTCTGTGGTAACAATAAAATGGTCAAACAGGCCATTGAAACGCATTTTTCGAATCCCCCGTCGCATATTAAAATTGACGTTTTCGGGTTTATCAGTAATGTTCACGAACTCATGGATCAAGCAGATATACTGATTAGCAAGCCCGGCGGGCTGACCCTTACAGAGGCAATTAACAAACACTTGCCCATTGTCGTACCATTTTATATTGATGGCCAAGAAGCTGAGAATACTGAAATCTTAGCCTCTGAAGGCATTGGACTCTACGTAAAAAGCCTTGAACAACTTCCAGTAACCATTGAAAACTTTATCAATGAACCCGAACGGCTAATCCAGCTGAAAAACAATATGAAGGTCATGTCTTCCAATTACTCAGTGGATAAAATCGGCTATCTCTGTCATGAACTGATGGCCTAATGTCTTTTTCAACCACTTCAGAACCGAGTCCGTTGTAAAACGGACTTTTTTTTGATATATTTTAATAAAAAGCCACTGGAGGCAATATGAATAGAATCCTTATCGTTGAAGATGAAAAGAAAATTGCAAGAATTATTGAACTTCAGCTTAAATATGCAGGCTATGAAACCGATTTAGCTCAAAATGGTGCAGAGGCCATTGAAAAATGCCTCAAACAGTCCTATGATTTAATTTTAATGGATATCATGATGCCAAAAGTTGACGGCCTAACCGCCTGCAAAGAAATAAAATTACATGACCCAACTGCCAAAGTCATCATGCTCACCGCCAAAGATGACATCCAAGATGTTATAACTGGACTAGATGGAGGTGCCGATGACTATGTGACCAAACCGTTCATTTTCGATGAGCTGTTAGCCCGTATTAGAGCCAATATTCGAAAGACCTCGGCTTCTGCCATCGCATCCAACGAGGAGATTTTGACTTTTGAAGATCTCGTTGTCAATACTTCGACATTTGAGGTTTCAAGAAATTCTCAAGAGATCGACCTCTCCAAAACAGAATTTGACCTTTTAAAACATCTGCTTATCAATAAGGGCTTGGTTCTCACCCGAGAGCAAATCCTAAATAAAGTCTGGGGGTATGATTATTATGGCAGTCTCAACATTGTAGATGTCTATATAAAATATCTGAGGGATAAAGTGGATCGAGATTTTGATCGAAAGCTCATTCAAACAGTGAGGGGTCGTGGATACGTTGTCAAATAACATCATCTTAAAACTGTATCACGGTCTGTATGACCGATTTAGAAAGCTGAAATTGACCACTAGAATCACCGTTTTCAACGTGATTTTATTTGCCATTCTCATTTTATTTGTCTTTCTATTTGTCACAGTTCTCACAAGGCAGTTTTTATACTATAAGAACAGAGATGAGCTCCTTTCCAAACGCGTTCAGGTGGAGGACTTTATCAGCGATTCCTCCGAACAGCTTTTAGAAATTCCAGACGATCAACGTGTCAGTTATGTTTATGAGCGCCTTAATAAGCTCTATCTATTTGAAAACTACAAGTTTATCATCCTCGTGTCAGATGATCAGAACAGAACTTCTTATACCCTCAACCGAAATTACTATGACCGGTTTTTAAGCGGGGATGACACAGCTTATAGCAACGCCTTTTCAATTTCTTTAAACTACAATCCAAACACATCCAACGGCGCTTTAGAGTTTCAGGTCTATCAGGATAATCTAGATGTAGATCATGCATTGGTGAGTTCTGCCGAAATTCCCTTTGGCTCTGAGAACGCTTCCGAAGTATTTGTCACACGTATTTTAGGAACCGATGTAATGCACACCACCACTCATCTTAATTTTACTGATGAATCGAAAGTCTATGTTACTTTGTTCCTAATTTCCGCTCTTGACGACGACTATCTCATGAGTCTTAATTCCGCTCTTTTTGTCTCTTTCATCATCGGTATTTTGCTGTTGTCCATATTCGGTCGCTATTTCACACGTCGTGCTTTAAGACCGCTTGTGAACCTCTCCTACACTGCGCAGAATATCAACAATGAAAACCTCGACTACCGAATCCCTTCAATTGGTACAAATGATGAAGTGGACACTTTGATTAAGAGCTTGAACTTTATGCTTCAAAACCTTCAAAAGTCCTTTGACTATCAAAAGCGGTTTGTCTCTGATGCCTCACATGAACTCCGAATTCCTCTGACGATTATCCTAGGTTATATAGATCTTCTCAAAACCATGGGATATGATGAACCCGAGTTACTTGAGGAATCCATAGAATCCATTGAGTCAGAAGCAAAGAACATGAAAAATTTAGTGGAAAAGCTTCTATTGCTTGCAAGAGTTGAAAACAAAACCTTTGAGGTCAACTTCGATCGAATTTCAGTGACCAATTTGGCCGAAAAAATCATCCACGAATGTCAAATCATATATGAAGACTATTTCTTTGCATCAAATCTCGAATATCATGGAGATATTATCGTGGATAGAGAACTCATCGTTCAAATTTTTAGAGCTCTTGTGGATAACGCCGTTAAATACACAGACCTCAAAGGAACGATTACAATTGGTTCAAAAGAACTCAGAAAATACTATGAGGTCTCTATTACAGATACCGGCAGGGGCATTCCTATTGAAAATATACCAAATCTGACCAATCGTTTTTACAGAGTAGATGAAGATAGAAATCGAAAAACAGGAGGTGTTGGCCTAGGCCTTGCCATTGTAGATAGCTTGATGAAGGTTCAGGGTGGGCGTATCCAGATTGAGAGTCAAGAAGGTGTCGGTACAAAAATTTCACTTCTTTTTCCCAAGGATGCCTTTATGAAATAGGTTTTACAGAGGATATTCGTCAGGGTAAAAATCAAACTATTTCGGTTAACGAATTATTTGTAATCTATTCAACCTTTTGTTACATTTCATTAATGGGACTCTAATGATTCTGGTATATTATATAAGTATGGAAAGTCAATTGAGATTGAACACCATAAATGATATAATTTTTAGATTGCCAATCGGAGGTGTCTTATGAGAAATTTGATTAACAAACACGTTAAAATTAGAGTTAATGACAAAAATGCAGATTTAAACAAGGCTATTATGGAAAGCAAATACTTGCAGTTCGTAAAAACCATCTATTGATAAAAAACCACAGACGAAAAACGCCCCTTATGATTATAAGTTTTATAACTTGATAATCATAAGGGGCGTTTTTTATGGCATTGCCTTTTCAAACTGATGCTCCCATATGGAGATGCCAAGAGTGAATAGGCCGCAAAATATCAATCCAAAATAATAGCTTATAAGGCGCCAAATCAGCATGGCAACCCCCACTAGATTTGCTGTGAACACCGACCCCAGCACCATTGAAAACCCAACTTCTGATGCGCCAACAGTTCCTGGAATTGGCACAAAGCTCACACACATGTATAAGATTGCCTGTAATGTAATCACCTTAATTGGGCTAATTCCCGACAGGTTTAAAGCCAAATAGATGATATAGGTTATCCCAAAAAACAGGGTTACCTGCAACACACTTAGACCAAAGAGTGCCAGTGTTTTCTGAGGATCTGACTTCAATTTATTGATTCCCTCTTGATATTCGTCCACAAATCCGAGCCACTTGCTCTCTAGCTTTCCCCTGTTCTTGACAAAGCCAAACTTCGAGAGAAATCCTGTTACTTTTCGTCCGAAAGCACGTATCCAACTTGGTTTAAACGCCAAGAAAATGATTATAGAAAGCCCAATAGTATTAATTAATAATCCCACTGCTAAAAATCCTGTTACCAAACTTAAATCATCAAAGATAAACTTGAAATTGAACAGTGAGAGTATGAGGGCATACAGAGTGACAGTTACTTGAAATACTAAAAATTTACCTACGAGAACTGCCGTTCCATTACTCGTTGAAATTTTGTGCTTTCTCAATAGCAGGAGCTGAATCGGCTGACCACCACTTGCAAAGGGGGTAATATTGCTATAGTATTGACCGATTAGAGTCGTCTTCACTGCAATCCACGGAATCCGCTTTCTGTCCACCCGGTCATCCACATGGTCAAGCAACATGCCTATCATCACTGACTCAAGCGCCCAGAATCCAAACATAAATGCCAACGCCTCCAATAAGTACCGCATCTTAACCGTCTTCATAATTTGAGCTATTTGCGAAGGATTCAATTGATTTTTCAGTATAAAATAAGTCAATCCCATCAGAATTGCCATCACAAAGAGATTAATTAGTCGTTTTGTTTTGTTCATCTAGTCCACCCTCTTTAACGAACTGCCTTTAAAATAGCCTCATCCATAAACTCTTTTTTGAGTTCATACATATTTGATTTCAGCTTAAAGAGTTTGACATCATCGTTGATAATATTGGCAATTTCATCGACGAAGTGAGTTGCCTGATCAATGACAATCCCGATTTCTCTATTTTTTACAAATTCAATATTGGCAAATTCCTGGCCTACAGCTGTTTCCTGAATTAAAAGTGGTATTTCCTTGTTGATGGCTTCAAACAAAGTGACACCACCTGGTTTCGTATAAATGAGATCAGACGCCTCCATGAGTTCTGCTATATTGTTTACATACCCTAAAATTTGAATGTTTTTGTAAGTTCTTGTCTTAAGCGACTCAGCAAGTTCATAATCTGTTCCAGTGACGATTATAAAGTTTGTCTCTTCAAGTTCTTCAAGTTGCTTTAAAAAGCTCTCGTCAAATTTGATTTTACCCATTGCACTGGACATAATCAGCACTTGTTTTCTCTGAGAGCCAATTTGAGGTTTCTTATCCACTTTAAAGGCCTGTCCAACTGGAATCCCCGTGACCATAATTGTGTCTTTGTCCACACCTTTAAGTCTCAGCATATCCTTAACTTCTATTGTCGGTACAAAATAAAGATTCGTCTCATCATGCACCCATTCCCAGCTATCCACCACATCTGTAATAACAGTTATCAGCGGGATGTTTTCATCGTTTTTTGTCTTGTATCTTGAGACAAATCCAGATGTCATTGGAAATGTACTGATGATAATCGACGGATTTTCTCTATCCATATAATCTTTAAACCTTCTATTATATCTAGTGTAAAGCAATTCATCTATCAAGTTATGTTTGCTCTCCCTCTTATAATTATAAAAGAAGTTGTAGAGCGTTTCAAACTCCCTGGTTAAGTAATTATATAGCTCTTGAGCTATTTTTTTATATGAAGGTTTGATAATGTCAAATATATCTACAATTTTAATGTCATAGTCGTAATAAACACGTTCGATTTCAGATTTTAACGCCTTAGACACTGAATGATGACCCATCCCAAATGTCGCCGTTAAAATCACAATTTTCTTTTCAGTCATAAAAGCCTCCTAATTTCCCCGATTGTATCTCTGAGTGGGGATATGCCTTATCCTAACTCTATCATATCGAATGAATATTAGAAGAACGTCAACTCTCCATTAGAATTTAATTAAAATTCCAACCATTATCGCTTCTTTCCAATCCATGCTTTGCTTGCAATTTGATCTATTTTCTCTTCATCTGTAAATGCCTTTCCCATCGTACCTCCAATCTGTGAACTTCACCTGTGGCCTAATTTCATTTATGTCATTGTCTCTTAAAAAAAATAACCTGTGACTGTTTTTACTTTTATAGTCACAGGTTTTCATACTTGTCATATTGAGTCAATCTTAAATTTCAAATTGAATAAACACTCACTTTAAGTACTATTTATTCAGTTTTTTCTTTATTTTCACTATAATTTTTGATGAAACAATTTTTATGATGAAATAATCACTGTTCAGATATAATCATTTTTATTATACCCATTGCATGATATTCATTTATCTCAAATCCTATTTTTTATAAGATTCAGCTAGTTTCGTAAACGCATCAAGAGATCGTTCAATCATTGCCATATCCACGCAATAGGAGATTCTAAAATATCCTGGGAATCCAAATCCACTTCCTGGAACCAACAGCAAGTTGTATTTCTTTGCTTCCATGACAAATGCCACATCATCTTCTATCATCGCCTTAGGAAACAGATAAAACGCGCCATCAGGTTTTACCATTTCAAATCCGATGCTTGTCAAATGATTATAGAGAACATCACGTCTTTTCTTGTATTCCGAGATGTCCACTGAATCATCCAGAGAATCCGCCACAACCTTTTGCCAAATAGCAGGTGCATTTACAAAACCGAGTGTTCTATTTGCAAAGGCAAATCCAGCCATAAGCATTTGAACATCTTCGATTTTACTGTTCATTGCAATATAGCCAATACGCTCTCCAGCAAGTCCCAATGACTTTGAATAAGAGTTTACAATCAGCGAATTTTTAAAGTAGTTGTGAATATTTGGAGCCTTTACGCCATCGTAAATAAGCGCTTTATATGGTTCATCTGAAATAAGGAAAATTTCATGACCTATTTCAGCTTCTTTTCTCTCAATAATTGATGCCAATTCTTTCAGCATCTCCTCTGAATAGATGACCCCTGTTGGGTTATTGGGCGTATTGATGATAATCGCACGTGTCTTTGAAGTGATTTTGCTCTCAAGCAATGCCAAGTCTGGTTCGAATGTCTTTGGATCGGCATTTACCACAACGGGAACACCATTGTGATTTTTGATATAGAAAATATACTCTGCAAAATAAGGTGCAATAATCATGACTTCTTGGCCTGGGTCTAAAATTGTTCTCATGATGACATTCATCCCGCCAGCTGCTCCAACTGTCATCATCACATGCTCATGTGTCAGCGGCTCTATGATGTCTTTGTTGGTGTCATCTGCAATCTTTTGCCTAACATCTGGAAACCCTGCGTTATCCATGTATTTATGTGTTCCAAGTTGATCAGAATTCACAAGATCACGAAGATTCTTAACCACTTTTGCAGGTGGTTCAAAATAGGGATTTCCCAAGCTGAAATCATAGACATTATCATCTCCGTAAATCTTTTTTAGCGCTGCCCCTTCAACGAACATCTTTCTTATCCAAGATGAATTCTTCAAGTTTTCCTGTAATTCTTTTGAAATCATTGCATCCTCCTTATTCTCATCTTTCTCGTATTAAATTGACACTAATGGATCAATTCTATCGCTTGTTTGTGATGCTCTCTCTTCCACTGGAGACTTTCATAGCCTTCATAATGATTATATCAAAAACCACAGCTTTTGCAATTTTATTGTAAATATTAAAATAATTTTGTAAGTCCATAAAAAAATCAAGTAACTTCAATATTTGCTACCAATATATTGTCTATGATTCACAGGGTTATTCCCACAGAATCAAATCAACTAAAAAGTCCTTAAACCCATTTGAGCTTAAGGACTTATAACGCTCACTATAAAATTGAAATTCTCTTCTTATCCAGTACCCAATGATCGACGAATTGTGATTTTGAAGGATCATATATCCCAATTTTGGCAAATTCGTCATAAAGGCCAACCACTTGTCCACCATTATTTCTAAGTCTCGTCAAGTTGACCCTCTCAGAAATAGACATCCTATCATTTTCCAAAGAAGCCATTCCAAAACTAGATAAAGTCACCAAGTCGCCTTGCTTTATTTTTTTCATCGCCACCCCTCCTTCACTATCACCATTCTTTTTAAAATAAAGTTTTTTTGATTAAAACTTTATTTAATTAATTTGATATTTTCCCCATTATATCAGATATTGAGAAAAAGGGAAGGGATAATTCTAATCTTTTTATTATATAATGCAAATGAATGTTTATGCATTATTAATTAATCTAATCTCGCTTGGATGATTAACTATATAATTAGGATTTAGCGTCTTCAATCGATCCATGTTGAGAATCGTCCATGAGACCAGACAAGTGTCTATTCCAGCATTGATTCCAGCTTCAATATCATGAGCACTATCTCCCACCATCAATGTTTGCGCCTCGGGGATTTTAAAATACTCGCAAATTCTATGAAGGCCTTCTGGGTAGGGCTTCGCATTGACAACATCTTGCGCACTCAAGGTAAAGCCAAAATAGGATTCCAACTGATAGGTCTTAAGCGCATTATTGAGTCCATGTCGCCCCTTGTTGGTCAAAATCCCACAGAGTACACCATCCTGTTTTAAACCTTCAAGAAGCTCTCTTATGCCTTCAAAGAGCTTGACACTCATGGCTTGGTTTTCACGATAATAGGTTCTATAAAAATCTACCATTTCATCTGCCATATACAAATCTAAATCAAGCATTTGCTGTTTTAGCGGTTTTCCTAAAATCTTCTCAAATTCTTCAGCCGTTATGCGCTTTTTCCTATAAGCCATTGAAGCCGCCTCTAGACTTTCTTTTATAATGGCATTTGTATCCATCAACGTTCCATCAAAATCAAAGACAATCAATTGATACCTCATTTTATTGCCCCTCATTTCCAAGGATACTCGCCTTGATTTCTGCCATTTTTTTGCTTACATTTGAGGATACTTCTCCGCCATGATAACAGATGACCCTTTCGAGATTCAACTCAGATAGTTTTACAATAGAGTCAAGTGCTTTAGGCATATCTAGCGTATACTGAGGGTTGGCTACTAGCAATGTTCCATTTTCAGCAACCATTGCATCACCTGTAACCAATGTCTTAGATAAATCCACATAAACTGACAAATGTCCCGGCATATGTCCTGGGGTCATAATTACTTGAATCCCTCCAGCTATATCCAGCATTTGACTGTGTTCAACAATTCTATCAACTTTGGCAAATGCCACTGACTTAAGTGCCTCCTCAAAAGCAATTGCACTTTGTTTTTCAGCTTCTGGGAGTTCATCAAAAATCAACTCTGCCTGTTGAAGCCTCAGTGATTTTTTTATGCCTTCAACATAAGGCGCTTGTTCCGACGATGTGATGACTTTCAAATTTCGAATTTCATTCACCATTTCTCTGAGCGCTCCCATGTGATCGTAATCGTGATGGGTAATTAAAATATGGGTTAGCTGATCAATTGACAAGCCCGCTTTGACAAATGCCTCTTTAAAAGTGCCAAGCTGTCCTGGATATCCCGCGTCAATCAGCAACATTTCATCGTCACCCTCTATCACAACTGGGTAAATATACCCTCCGTGAGGTGCTTTTATCTCTAATACATGTATTTTTTGCATCATGTCCTCCATCCTTATACAATACCATCTTATACGATACCATTATCCAACTTTTAAGCATTGATGATATCAAGAATTATACCACATTCTGCAAAGAATCATCTATTGATTGTCACTTCTTTTCCCATGTGCCTGAGGGCAGCTACTCCGACACGACCTGCAAACAATTCTAAATTCCTCTGTATTCGTGTTCTTAAAGGCCCAATCCCAACATTTTCTCTGGTCAAACTGCGATTCTAAAGCACCCACTGGGCAAGCATCAATACAAATTCTACATTCCTCTGGACACATTTCTCTCATTAGCGGCCTTATGTGGTGGTGAAACTCAGCCGTTGTCACCACCCCTCCTAGCCAAACCATATTTCCGAATTCTGGGTGAATCAATAGTGTGTTTTTGCCGATTCTTCCAAGCCCCGCCAACTGAGCGGCATGCTTCAAGGAAATTGCTCCCCTCGACCTGCCAGTGTTCGAATCCCAACTACAAGGTGCAACAGCACCCACTGGAACAGCGTCTTCATGATAGAGCGTTTCTATTTTATAACAGAGTTCAATACTGGCTTGATCCATCTGTCTGCTCAGATGATTTCTTACAAGGGTGTAAGGTTCTACACGCTCTGTTGAAATAGTCGCCTTTAAAAAGGGCCTTCCAGTTACAATAACAGACTTGGCCCCGGGCAAAAGATCCTCAGGGTGAAATCCGCTCGGCGCCTCCACAAACATTTCCGCCTGTGCAATTCCCATAAATGCCACACCAAGTTCCTTTGCATATGCCATGAGCTGTCCTTCACGCTCCGCCTTACTGCAATCTAATTCTATCTGGCTCAGTTTCATATCACTTGACTTCATATTGCACCTCCCTAATCTCTCACTCTTTACCGGTGAAAGTCCATGCTTTTTAAACCTTTTTATGATAAAATCGTATCATGCAAATATACATTCGTAAAATTGAAACTTTTGAATCTTTGAATCGTTTTTTTTGATAGGAGGAATTCATGGATATTCGAAATTTTATCACTTTAAAAAAAATAGCTGAACTGGAGAGTTTTTCACGGGCGGCAGAAGTCTTGGGATATGCACAGTCCACCATCTCAACCCACATTTCTGATTTGGAACAGCACTATGGGCAACCACTATTAGATAGACTTGGCAAAAGAGTTGTTTTGACTCAATTTGGAATGGATGTCCTCGCGAATTCTCGTCAAACAGTGGAAAGATATGATGCGCTACTCAATTTTGGCAGAGAAAATGAAATTTATCGTGGAACGATTCGGATTGGTGCTCCTGAATCCCTGATGATGTACAGACTCTACCGCACCATCCATCAGTTCAAGCAGCTATTTCCTGAAATTGAACTCATCATCAAAAGCGATCTTTGCACGCACCTTCGTCAGATGACTTTGGACGGAGAACTTGATTTTGCAATTCTGCTTCAGCCTTTGCTCAACTACAAAGGACTGATTACACTCCCATTAAAGGAGGAGTCCTTTTGCCTCATTGCCCCCACTGCCACCCCTCAGACTTTTATCCCCACTTCGAATCAACTGATTCTCTTTACAGAAAGCGAATGTACCTATAGGGATTTATACGTCAATTTTTTGATGACTCATGGAGTCCCAATCACCAATACTCTTGAAACCAGCAGTGTAGAGGCCATAAAAAAATACGTGCGAGATGGACTTGGCATGTCCTTTGTTCCCCGCTATGCTCTAGACGATGAAATCTTACAAAACAGCCTTGCGGTTAAACCGCATACAGCCGAGCTGAAATTTCACTCTCAAATTGTCTATCATAAGCAAAAGACACTCTCCACACCACTTCAACATCTTATAAATCAAATTCAAACAGCCTCCGAAAAATGGTGATTCTCAACCAGTTTAAATTGTAATTCGCTTCTTGACGGCCTGACTAAATTTGTATAGAATATCTATATCAAATAAATATGACATGTACGGTGCCAAATGAATTTGGAGAATAGGGAATTAGGTGAAAATCCTAAGCGAACCCATCACTGTGAAGTAGAGTTGTTTGCATATGCCACTGGTTATCCCGGGAAGGCGCAAAACGACGATGAAGCTGAGCCAGGAGACCTGCCGAAAAATACATGATGAATGAAGGCAAAGTTCATTACCTTGTGGTAGTGAACTTTTTTATTCCCAACATTTTACATCACTGCCCCAAAGACATGTCACCTAGGAGGCAAATATGTTACAAAACATTATTTCAAATATCCGTCCATTGGATGAAGTCACGATGGAAGCTGTTGAGCACAGAGTCAATCACTTGGCCAAACCTCAAGGTTCATTGGGCAAACTCGAAGAGATGGTGGTACAAGTTGCAGGAATAACCGGTCAAAAATTTCCCATGACCGACAAAAAGGCACTCATTGTTATGTGCTGCGATCACGGCATATGTGATGAGGGCGTTGCATCGGGACTTCAAAGCGTCACATACAAACAGGCAAAGCACATTCCCAGAGGTTTCACGGGTGCTGGCGCCATTGCAAAACAAATGAACGCTAAAATTTACTCCGTTGACGTCGGAATTATGACTGATGTGGACGATGAATACATTATTGATAAAAAAGTCATGTACGGAACCAACAATATGGCAAAAGGCCCTGCCATGACCAGAGATCAAGCTATCAAGGGTATCGAAGCAGGCATTGAAATGGCCATTCAAGCTGTAGATGAAGGTGCTAATATCCTTGCCACAGGCGAAATGGGCATCGGCAACACATCGCCAACCACTGCCATTTTATCAGTTTACACAGGATGTCACCCTAGTGAAATCACTGGCATCGGCGGCAATCTTCCAGTTGAAAAACTCAGCCATAAGGCGAGGATTATTCAGCAGGCCATTGAAATCAACAAACCAGATAAAAATGATCCTTTAGATGTGCTGTCCAAAGTCGGTGGCCTTGACATAGCAGGGATGACTGGCATCATGCTCGGTGCTGCCTATAAGAGAGTTCCTGTGGTCATAGATGGTTTTATTTCCACAATTTCAGCAATTTTAGCCTGTGAACTCTGTCCAAAAGTTCGCTCATACCTCATGCCATCGCATTATTCTTTGGAAAAAGGCGCTAAACTAGCCACAGATTATTTGGGGCTATCTCCTTACCTTGATATGGACATGAGACTAGGAGAGGGCACTGGCGCACTGCTGGCCTTTAATATCATCGAAGCAGCTTGTTATATGAACCGCGAAATGATTACATTTGAAGAAGCCACAATCAATGTTGTTTGATGTTTGATGTTTGATGTTTGAAATTTTTAAACCCATGTAAGTTTCTCGTAAAAAACAAAAAAAGATAGAGGATTTTACCTTCAAAAAGAGAATAAAAATAGTGAGTGGTTCAACAGGCAATCTGCCTCAGAACACCTCACTTTTTTAATATTATTTAGAGGACTCAAAATCATATAGAAGGAGAATCCCATGACTAAAATACTAGCACATAGGGGCTTTAGAAGCCGTTTTCCAGAAAACACACTTCTGGCATTTGAAAAGGCACTGGAAATAGGAGCACATGGACTTGAACTGGATGTTCACTACTCAAAAGACGGTGAAATCATGGTATTCCATGACTTTGAACTGGAGAGGTTAACAGGCGAAAAGGGCATGATATTCGATTATACTTATAAAGAACTGAGGCAGCTTAAAGTCAGACAATTTGAACTTTCCGATCAAATTCCCACCTTAAAAGAGGTTTTAGATCTCTTTGAGGAATATGAAAAAGAACAGCCACTTGCTGAAAGTCGAATTCTCAATATTGAGTTCAAAGCAGGCAGCCAGCTCTATCCCGATATCGAACGCCGTGTTTTTGAACTTTGCGAAAATCACTCAGGGGTAATCTACTCCTCATTTGACCATCATGCACTGGTTAAGATGAAGTCCATCTGTCAAGACGCCAAAACTGGCGTTTTAACCGCTTCCGCCATGGTAAACCCTTGGCAGTACATGGAACAACTGAAAGCCGATTATTACCACCCATATTACTTTTCACTATCTCCTGATAATCTTGATGACCTCCTTAAACACCACGTGGCCTTGAATCCCTACACCGTCAATGATCTCCCCACTGCGAAGCGGCTCATCGCTGAGGAAGTCCACGCCATCATCACCGATTATCCAGACCGATTGCTCAAATGCCTCATGTTGTAACAGAAAAAAATACCGCCAATTTGAGGCAAGCTGTTGTCCAAATCCTCTCAGATTCCAACCGTTCCACAGCGTATATCCTCTTGGCGATATTCTTGTGTATTCAAAAGCTCAAAGCACCTGTTATGCACTCTAATTCTTAAAACGAATTGATGTCAAACACTTCTAAACTACTGAATACCTCTGGTTTTGACAAAATGTCCACAAAGGTCAAATACGTATCGTATGCCGTTACACATGGAATTTTCTTCTCAGTGGCAAACCGTCTGACGCCAAAGCTCTTTTTGGCTTCCCCGCCTGAGAGATTTGTCACGACAAAATCCACTTTTGAATCGTCGAACACAGTGTATACAGATTTCATAACCGTGTCAAACTCAACTTCTGCACCACTTTGCGCAACTAGACTTGCCGTCTCCTCATCGGTGACAAGTTCATATCCAATCGTCTTAAATTGATTCATGATTTCAAGGGCCTCTTCCGTTTTGCTATCTAATGCATCTATGATGCAGACCACTTTGCCGTGATGATTAAATGAATTGCCTATGGCCATAAATCCCTTTGCCAAAGCCTTATCCACGGTGGACTCAATACACATCATCTCACCAGTAGATTTCATGTTTGGTCCGAGTTCCACGTCAACTCCAACCAATTTATCATTTGAAAACACTGGAATTTTAACCGCATAAAGTGGTTGTTCCGGATAGAGTCCAAGCCCATACGCCATTTCTTTAAGTGATTTTCCAAGCATGACTCCAGTTGCAAGCGCAATCATAGGGACACCCGTAATCTTACTTAAAAAAGGCACGGTTCTAGATGCTCTCAGATTTATTTCGATGCAGTAGAAGATTCCATCCTTCTCAACGAGTTGGATATTCATAAGTCCTTTGACATCAAATGTCTTAGACAATTTTTGTGTCAATTTTAAAAGTTCTTTTTTCAAAGCTGGGGTCAATGCTTTTGAAGGATAGATTGAAATACTGTCTCCTGAGTGAATACCCGCTCTTTCGAGATGCTCCATGATACCGGGAATCAAAATATCTTCGCCATCGCAAATGGCATCTATTTCGATTTCCATACCCCTGATATAACGATCCACAAGCAAGTGGTCATTTCCAAGTGCAAAGAGCATGGCAGCATATTCTTTAAGTTCTTGAGCATCATCTATAATTTTCATTCCCAAACCGCCAATAACATAGCTTGGTCTGACGAGAACTGGATATCCATAGCCTTCGGCAATCTGCATTGCCGCTCCAACCGTATCCGCCGTAAGACCTTCTGGATGTGCAATTTCCACTTCGTCCAGAAGTGCATAAAAGTCTTCGCGGTTCTCAGAGGCCTCTGTGTTTTCATAAGTGGTTCCGATGATTAAATCCTTAAGTACTTCCGCAAGTTTGAGACCAGTTTGCCCGCCATACTGCACGATGACACCATCAGGTTTTTCAAAATCCACGATGTTCAATACATCCTCTACAGTAATCGGTTCAAAGTAGAGCTTGTCTGAAACGTCAAAGTCTGTACTGACCGTCTCAGGATTATTGTTGATGATAATGCCCTCATAACCTTGTTGTTTCAGCGCTTTAATTCCATGAACTGAGCAGTAATCAAACTCCACACCTTGACCTATTTTGATAGGGCCTGAACCAATGACAATAACTTTCTTTTTATCAGTTCTGACGTTCTCATCAAATGTATCGTAAGTTGAGTAATAGTAAGGTGTCAATGCCTCGAACTCACCACTACATGTGTCCACCATCTTATAAGTTGGCATAATCCCAAGTTGTTTTCGCTTTTCTCTAATCGTCATCTCATCTGGCGTACCAAGCAGATGTTTTGACAGAAATGCATCCGAAATACCTATTCGCTTCATCTCATAAAACTGGTCTTTATCAATGGAGTCCAGTGTTGACTTCTTAACCATTTTTTCAAATTCGATAATTTTTTTCAGCTTATGGAGAAAGAACAAGTCGATTTCTGTTTTAGCGTGAATACTGGCAATACTTACTTCACGTCTCAGCAGTTCTCCAACATAAAAAATTCGATCGCTCTTTGGTTTTGCAATTTCTTCGAACAGCTCTTCAAGCACCATATTTCTGAGAGGCTCAAAGATCAAACTGTACTGATTGAGTTCAAGCGACCGAATCGCTTTTAAAAATGCCGCCTCAAAATTATTTCCGATTGCCATGACTTCGCCTGTGGCTTTCATAGTCGTTCCAAGACTCTTATCTCCTTCTGGAAACTTGTCAAAAGCCCACTTTGGAAACTTCACCACACAGTAGTCTAGTGCAGGTTCATGACAGGCTTTTGTCTTCTGCGTAATATCGTTTACGATTTCATCCATATCGTATCCCAGTGCAATTTTAGTGGAGACTTTTGCAATTGGGTAGCCAGTAGCCTTCGAAGCAAGTGCAGAAGAACGGCTCACACGGGGATTGACCTCAATGACATAAAACTGAAAGCTCTTGGGATCAAGGGCATATTGAACATTGCATCCTCCCACAATCTCGAGTTCGTTTGCAATGTCAATTGCCGCCTTGCGGAGCATTTGATATTCTTTATCACTTAAAGTCTGGGACGGCGCCACGACGATGCTGTCTCCTGTATGAACCCCCAGTGGGTCTATGTTTTCCATATTGCAGACAGTGATGCAGTTTCCAGAGCCATCTCTCATGAGTTCGTACTCGATTTCCTTCCACCCCATCAAGGACTTCTCAATCAGCACTTGACTTACTGGCGAAAGTGCAAGCCCTCTCTTGACAATCTCCTCAAACTCTTTCATGGTATGGCAAATGCCACCACCAGTTCCCCCAAGTGTATAGGCTGGTCTTGCAACCACGGGAAGTTCTAAGTGATCAAGACATTCAAGCGCTTCTTGATAGGTGGTCACTGCATAACTCTGCAAAACAGGCACACCGATTTTTTCCATGGCTTTTTTAAACAAATCTCTATCTTCCGATTTCTTAATGCCCTCAATGGTAGTTCCCAAAACTTCTATGCCATACTTCTCCAAAAGACCTTGGTCGTGTAGATTAACCGCCACATTAAGACCCGTCTGCCCACCAATTCCCGGGATAATGGCATTGGGTCTTTCCTTGATGATGATTTTTTCTATAAATTCAACTTGTGCAGGTTCTAAATAGACAGCATCTGCCATCTCGTGGTCTGTCATAATGGTTGCAGGGTTGTTGTTCACTAAAACCGTATAGTGCCCTTCTTCTTTTAAAACTTTGCAGGCTTGGCTGCCCGAGTAGTCAAACTCAGCCCCTTGACCGATGACAATTGGGCCTGACCCGATAATCAGCACTCTTCTCTTTTGATTTATCTCTTTTGGATTTATTCCGTTTATATTCATTCCATTATTATGCATTGTTTTCAGCCTCCATCATCGTCATAAATCGGTCAAACAGATAGGCGGAATCGCCCGGCCCTGGAGATGCCTCCGGATGGTATTGAACACTGAAAACAGGCCTGCTATTGTATTTCAATCCCTCTATGGAATTGTCGTTTACATTTCGGTGTGTGATGGTCACATCAAGTGGTTCCAAAGAAGATTCCACTACGACATAACCATGATTTTGAGAGGTAATCATCACTTTCTCTATGGTGATATCTTTGACTGGGTGGTTTGAGCCCCTATGTCCAAATTTGAGTTTTTCAGTCTTTGCGCCAAGTGCCAATGCAATCAACTGATGTCCAAGACAAATCCCAAAAGTTGGTTTTTTTTCGATCAATTCTTTGACCACGGATACCACAGACTGATAATCCTCTGGGTCGCCAGGACCATTGGATAAAAATATCCCGTCTGGCTCAAAAGCCAGAACGTCTTGCGCACTTGTAAACGCTGGAAAAACCCTGAGTTTACCCGCTCTGTGTGCCAATGATTCCAAGATGTTTTTCTTGATGCCAAAATCCAGCACCGCAATCCGCTTACCGCTTTCAGCTCTGTCTATATCATAGGCTTCTTCTGTGGAAACCCTCTCAAGCAGTGTTTCACCAGTGACTAGTTCTCCGCGATTTTTGAAAAGCGCTTCTAAGCTACCTTCAACAGATTCATAAACTTTTTCTGAGACGATAACCCCTGCCATCGTTCCCTTGTCTCTTATATGCTTCACCAATGCTCTGGTGTCAACTTGTTGAATGCCTATGATCTTGTGTTCAGCCAGATACTCTGACAAGGTCATTTTACCTCGCCAGTTTGAAAAGGCCTCCACAAACTCCCTGACGATGAGTCCCTTGATTTGAGGTGATTTTGATTGCACATCCTCTAAATTAATGCCATAGTTTCCGATAATCGGATATGTCAAAATAACAATCTGTCCAAAGTAAGACGGATCGGTAATAATTTCCTCGTATCCTGTCATGCCGGTATTGAAAACCACCTCTCCAATGGTTTCCTCAGTTGACCCAAACAGTTTTCCCTTGAGGACAAATCCGTCCTCCAATACTAAATATCCTTTCATACACCCTCCAATAATTAATGTATCTCGTACATTATTAATTAACCTGAATTATTTTACATCTTGGGATTTCCTTTGGAAATGACTTAAAAAAATGCATCATATGAGTTTATGATGCATTCCGCTTTACTATGAAACTAATGACTTAACCGCTATAGGTGGATTGTGCTTAAGCAAGAGCTTGCAAGTGTCATCAGAAGCGATAATCGTACTTGCCTGTTCCTTTTGAGCGATTTTTAAAAGTTTACTGGTGATGAATTCCTCAGCTGTTTGAGATGCTTCAGCGGCACTCATCAAATCTATCATATAAACCTTTTTTGCTCCCACAATCATGGCAGTATTGGACAATAGAAAAGCATCATCATCTGCAAAATTTACAGCTACAATATCCGTATGAGCCTGCCTTTCCATCCACTCCAGCATTGATGCGCCATTGGTTCCTTCGCTGTAAACAACGATAATCTTTTCCTTCATCACATTCACTCCTTCATAAGTCAAGTTAATTTTTAAGTAATTATACATTAGTATAAATATTTATGCAATAGTTTTTTGAAAAAAACGCTCACTGATTTAATGAACGTTTTGTTAACAAGGTTATAGGCACTTAAAACAAAGGCAAAATCGAGGGCATGAAACACTCAAACCATCATGTCTACAAGGTTTCCCTCTGCCTCTGAATCCGCATGTCCATATTCTGATTTCGCCGCTGTTGTCGTCTTCGTGACGCCCCCTGAGGTATACATGCGACCACACTCTGGACAAATGGCCTTAAAGGTTTGAACGCTTTGGGAGACGACCTCTCGCCCCTCTTGCCGTGCCTTTGACGTTTCGTTTGCCACATGTTCACCCTCGTGGGATGCAACTGCTGATTCAGAAGCCTCTGGTGAAATATTGGTAGGCGTTTTAAAAGAGACCCCCGGATCGTCTGATCCATCCACATAGGTTCTGGCTTCACAGGTTTCACAAGGAATCACGCCCATTTTCTTGAGCACTTTTTCACTGTATATTTCTTTGAGTTTTTCAATTCTGTCTTGAGGTTCGACATACTTGCTTTCCCTTATAGAGGGCTTTTCAGTACCACTATCAACAGAAAAATTGATCTTGGACTCAAAATTAACTTTTCTTTCTGTTTGAGATACATTATAATGGTTGAGGTTGTTTATCATGCGTTCCATAAGATTACCTCCTCAAGTTAATATAATACCCTAAAAGATCAAGTTTATTCGCTTCATATATATGCTTATAATTTCTGTAATCATTTTTTTATTTTTTTTCGATTTTCTATTGCATTGTTCTTCAAATATGCTATAATAATTTCAATAAATATTTATACAAAACATTGCATAAAAATTAATTTTCATTTATTAAAGTTGTCCCGTGAGACAAGAATAGGAGGAAAATGATGAAAAATTACTTATTATTAGAAGATGGTACTTGCTATGCAACTCAAAACACACAATTTGGCAAAAATTTTTTAGGTGTTTTGACAAAGAGCAACAATCAAATCGGGCTGGTTTCCAAGGCAACTGGTGAATTTTTCGGAGCAGTACTCTCTGACTCTGAAAAAAAATGTCTTGAAAGCAAAATAAATGGTCATAATGGATTTTTAGGGAAATTTGTTGTGGATGAACTTCCGATTGATTACCATGTATACGATCTTAAAACTGCATTTTAGTCAGCGATAACTGCTGAATCATCTAGCCATTACACTCGTAATGGCTTTTTTCTGTTTGTTGATATTTCATGTCAAATGCAGTAAAATGATTCTGCATAGAAAAGGAGAATTTAGAATGGCATATAAATCAGCTTCAAAACTAGATATGATTTACGAAGATAAAGATATTTTCGTGGTTGTGAAACCACAGAATATCCCTGTCCAATCAGACAAATCCGCTTCTCTCACATTGATGAATCTCATAGAGGACTACTTTGAATTTTCACGCGGGATAGACACGCCATTTATCGGCCTCATACATCGTCTTGACAGGCACACTGGCGGCGTATGCGTCTTTGCAAAAAACAAGGCGTCACTAGCCGCCATGAATCAGCGGTTTTCTTCAAGACAAGTAGAAAAGCGATATCTCGCCGTGGTAACTGGTGAAATACCGCCTTCCGGTACACTCGAACACTATTTGGAAATTCATCAGAAGACCAATTTTGTCAAAGCCTATGACTCACCCCCGCCTTCTCATTTATCATCACTAAAAAGAGCCAGACTCCACTACACAAGGCTCCACGTAATGAAATCTGCTACCGAGACGCTATCCCTGATTGAGGTTAGGCTCGATACAGGTCGTCAGCATCAAATACGCGTTCAGCTAGCCGCTATTGGTCATCCCGTCTCAGGTGATGCCAAGTATGGGAATCCAGTGGATAAAGGCGATTCACTTGCACTGTGGGCTTACAAGCTGGCCTATGATGACAAGTGTTTTATATCGCTTCCATCGCTTGAAAATCGTTATTTTAAACCTTTTGAGGACTTCTTTAATTCCAATCAATTCAGAGGAATTCTCTCATCATCATATGAATGCACTAAGTAAACACCCTTTTGTCCATATCGGTTGAGATGATCTATGAGATGTTGCCGTTGCAGCTTCTTAAGGTCATCTGAGCCATAATCCTGAATTATTTTATCTGCCAGACCGGGAATTTCCTTTCCGCTCACAGGCATAACCGAGTACGCTTTAATAGAAGTTGCAAACTTTCCCCCATCTTCACTTTGCTGTATTTTAATCCAATTGTATTTCCCTGTTCCATCATCTTCATAAGTGATTGCATACGGGATAACACTTCCAGTTTCCGACCACACTTCGTCACTTTTTAACCGATACCCCTCCTCAAAAACTGTCACAAACAGTTTTACTTGATTTTCCTCTTGATATCGTCCATGAAATTGAATCGACATCACCTGAAAGGCACCTAGCTCGCCATATCTGCTACTTGACCTAGATGCCTTTGCAATGGCACTATAAGCAAATTTAAGATCGACATCCTGCCCATCGTATTCATAATCTGGGAGAATGGTGAGATCGCCATAAACCTGTGTTGTCCCCTCCAGAAAATCAATAAGCTGTTTTGATCTTGGGTAGTACTTTTCAAATTCTTCTGGTGAGATCTCCTCTTTAAGCTGAAAGGCCCTCGCTTTAAATGCATCATACCACGCCTGTCCCGTGTCAGCTATTATTTCATCTGATTCAACATCATAAATATCCTTGCAGGCACGCATCATCAGATGCCCTTTTAAACCACTTTCACCACCTGCTTCAAACGCGCCGAAACTATAAATTAGTGTATTTCCCCCATAGCTTATTATCTCTTTATAAGCCTCTGGATGTGCTTTAATGTAATCCTCTGGGTTTGACGAGGCACTTGGACTCTCCATAATTTCGTCAAAAAGACTATCTAATACCTCGTTTAACGCCAACACTGAATTAACGTCATCTGTTTCTCTTATAGGCAATTCTTCTGACTGTGTCTGCAATCTTTCGGTTTCATAGGGTTCAAAATAGGATCTGGACATCACCTTCAGCATCATCTTTTTATATGAATCTTCCTCTATATCAAAGAATCTCATATGACTGCCATCCGTTACCAAGACAAGTGTGGGCATTGTTTCATACAGACAGATTTTGACACCATTTTGAGGCTGCTCTACTATAAAAGTAGGCTCTAAATCTGGTGCCTCATCCACTTTGCTATCCTGCCACTGAATTAAGTCTATCCATTCAGCCACCTCTTTTCCGCTCAGATGCGTATACCCTTTGAATCTAGGCTGATCCACCCTTACAATATCCGCCTCTGCAAATTCCGAAATATTATTGTCTGGATTCAAAAAAGATAAATCCAGTTCATCCGTTTTCGGAGTCAAAATAAGTCCAGCGCCAAGTCCGACAATTAGGAGAATAATCAACGCCATCATTTTTAAACTGACTTTTTTAAAGTTCAAGATATTTTTGATTCTCGACTTGATGTTGCTCTCTCCAAAAGCCAGCGGGCAGTATCCGAGCTTGTTCTTATCTATGCCAAATGAGAGCAGTGACTCGGCATAGGCTGCCTTAATATCCTCTCCGAGGAGCTGAATGACCTTTTCATCACAGGATTTTTCCATATCCTCAGACATCTTATGAAATGCCAGCCATGCAAACGGATTGAACCAGTGCACAACAGCTGTCAAATAAGCGATTGTCTTTATGTAAGGGTCCTTGCGCCTCATGTGAACAGCCTCGTGCACCAAGACGATTGGAAGCCTTTCAGCCTCTAAATCCTCTGGCAGATAGATATTGCCCCTAAAGACAAATGGCGTTTCCAACCCCACTTGCAAAAATACATTCTCTAAATTGATTTCGTGGTTTTCTGTAAATTGAATCGCCGCATCTCTCAAATGAGTTGAACAAACTGAATTTATAATCGGTTTTGCTTCTCTTAATTGCCTTTTAAGACGCAACCAAGAAAACAGACTATAGGCAAGCAATAAAAACGCCCCTATCATCCAAATCCCCATGAGGACTCCCACTATGACCTGCATCGGATTGATGCTCGCCGCTGTATCAGCTGGCGGAAGACTTTGGTTGACAAACTGGTCAACCACTGGACGTCCACTGTGAATTTCGGGAACTTTCTGTATTCCTATTTCGGTCGAAATGGTCTCAGAGTGAATGGGCATGAGACTCCAATCCGATTCAATGGAAACTGGGACAATCAGCTTTAAAAAAACAATTGCCCATAGAGCATATGAGTATATCTTAGGCGCTCTCTTAAAGAGCTGCCTTAAAATCAGCACAAATAGCACGGCAAATACCGCTCCTAAGCTCATGTTTAAAATCTTTATAAAAATCGCTTCCATTTTACTTTTCCTCCCGATGTCTCTCAATCAGTTCGATTAGTTCCTCCGCTTCCTGGTTCGATAATTTTCGATTGCGAGTGAAAGCCGTTATGAATTTCGGTAATGAACCCCCGAAGGTTTCCTTCACAAATACTCTGCTTTGATTTACGTGATATGTTTCTTTTGAAATCAGTGCTGTGATAAGTCCTGACTCATTTTTAAAAATTCCCTTACTTTGGAGTCTCTTTAACATGGTATAGGTGGTTGACTTTTTCCAGCTGAATCGGCTATCGCATATCCTCACAAGCTCTGATGACGACATCGGCTCTGCCTCCCATATGATTTCAGCAAGGCCAAGCTCAGCCTCTGTAAGTTTTTCCATCTTCATGTGATTATCTCCTTTTACGGCCAACGTCTTCATAGGATGGCATCTAATCTGTTTTGGTTTCTTTTTATAATTGGTCTACAAATTGTAAACTCAATTTCAGTCTACACTTTGTAGACTTGTTTGTCAAATAAAAATCGCTCAAAAAAAAATCATACCAAACTCGGTATGATTTTAAAAACTTTATGATTTATGGTTCTATTTTACTTTGACAATCCAGCCTTCCGGTGCTTCAACATCACCAAATTGAATGCCCACCAGTGTATCGTATAATTTTTTAGTCACAGGGCCAACTTCTGTCTCACTGTGGAATACATGCAGTTTATCCTTGTAATCAATACCTCCGATAGGTGTGATAACAGCTGCGGTTCCGCAAGCGCCAGCTTCGACAAATTCGTCGATGTTGTCAATTAAGCAGTCCCGTTCTTCCACCTTCATTTTGAGGTAATTTTCAGCAAGATACATGAGTGAATACTTTGTGATACTTGGCAAAATAGATGGCGATTTTGGTGTTACAAAGGTATTGTCCTTAGTGATCCCAAAGAAGTTCGCCGCACCCACTTCTTCAATTTTAGTGTGAGTCATTGGATCGAGATAGATACAATCCGCATATCCTTTTTTTACAGCTTCTTCATGTGGAAGCATACTTCCAGCATAGTTTCCGCCTACTTTTGCCGCACCTGTTCCATATGGAGCTGCACGATCCATATCTGCAATTGTGAAGTTTACAGGAGCCATGCCGCCTTTGAAATAAGGACCAACAGGCACACAGAATACGCCAAATAAAAATTCAGGAGCAGGTTTTACCCCGAGGTTATGTCCAACACCGATTAAATATGGTCTCAAGTAGAGTGTTGCACCAGTCCCATGCGGCGGTACATAATCCATATTTGCCTTAACCACTTGAATACAAGCATCCACAAATTTCTCAACCGGTATTTCCGGCATTAAAATTCTTCGACAACTTCTGTTCATGCGTTTTGCATTTTCATCAGGACGGAATAACTGAATTTCTCCTGTTGAAGTTGTATAAGCCTTAAGCCCTTCGAAGCACTGTTGTCCATAGTGGATTGCTGTTGATGCTTCGCTGATAGATATCATATTATCTTCAACTAGCTTTCCTTCATCCCACACACCATCTTTCCAAATCGAAATGTATCGGAAATCTGTCTTCGTATAGCCAAAGCCTAACTTACTCCAATCAATACTAACTTTTTTACTCATCTTCCAAGCTCCTTTCATGATTTAAATCGTCTTGGAAAAAGGTTACCCAACATCATTATATAATTCAATGATGATTTTGACAATTAGATTTTCCAAGCAAATAGGTCATGACGCCATTTTCAATAACAATTTGAATTCGCTTTTCCTGTTCCAAATAAGACAATATCGCGCGAATTGTTCTCTCTGCCACAAAGTATTTAAAGATATTCTTTCTGATATTATAGAGTTTGTTGAGCTCAAACATCAAATCATCAAACTTAGATGCCACAGTCAGCAAGCCTTCAATTTCATCTATCTTTCGATTAAAATAGACAAAGTTCTCCTCTACAAATTCGTTTAGCATTTTATTGCCAGAAAGGACGCTTCCATGTCCCAATACATAGTGTCTATAATCCAGTGATCTAAGTGATTCCATCGCCTCAAAATGCCAGCCTATATGTGTCACCACTGGAAATTTAGCCTTTTCGATGACATCTAAGTGAATCAAACTGTCTCCCAAAAAACAGATGCCATCTGGTGTGACGATTCCCTTTTGGTTGTAAGTATGCCCCTTTAAGGCAATTGCTTCAAAACGAACGCCGCAAAATTCAAATTCGGTCTCATCTTCTCCAATCAAGTGACTTACTTTAAACGTCCCCTGTCCATAAACGGACAGTCCCTCCACCACTGAGGTGGAGAATGACATATAATACCTTGAAATATCTTCACAGAATATATGGTCCACATACGGCATGGCTATCTGACAGTCATACTGTGCCTGCAAAATAAAGTTCGCCCCCACGTGATCTATATGACCATGCGTGTTTATAATTCCAGCAATTTTCATCCTATGCTGTTCAAAATACTGGCTTAAATCCTTCGCCTCATGTATATGTCCCGTATCAATCAATATAACCTCTGACTCATTGAGGTGAAAAATACCCACATTTGCAAATTGAGTGGTCAACACGAATGTCTTGTCTGTCAGCTTCTCCAACTTCATTTCTTGTCATCATTCCCCTTTATTTTGATATAAGTGATTCTTAAATTATAGCATAATCAAAGCTATTTTTGAGATTAAAGCATCTCTGATTTCATTTTCTGTTTATCTGTGTGCCTGCTTTTTTTCTGTTTCGGCCGCTTGTTCAGCTTTTTATCCGCCTCTCGCTTACGCATTTCCAAATATTTCACTTCTCTGAGCATCTTGAGGTAATTGTCATATCTCGATTTAGATAGTTCTCCAGTTTCAAGTGCTGCTACCACTGCACATCCCGGTTCTCTATGATGTGTACAATTTTTAAACTGGCAGCTCTCCATCAGTTTCGCTATATCATCAAATGAGGTGTCCAGCGTATCTTCATCACACCATAATTGAATTTCTCTCAAACCAGGTGTATCTATAATCATCGTGCCATCGGTTGCCATTAACAGCTGTGCCGTGGTCGTGGTATGTCTGCCCTTGCTACTTCCGTCACTGGTTTCCTTGGTCTCTTGAATCATCTCACCAAGCAGATAGTTGGTGACAGTGGATTTGCCAACACCTGATGATCCTAAGAAGCACACTGTTTTACCCACGCCCAAATACGGCTTTAAATCCTCCATTCCAATAGCCTCAATGGCGCTGACAGGATGAACTGGCACACCAAATGCAATGTCTTCAACCTGCGCCACCTTTTCAGCCACATCATCACACAAATCCAGTTTGCTTAAAATCAGAACGGGGTTTGCCCCACTGTTATATGCCAGCGTTAGATACCGCTCAATGCGCTTGGGATTGAAGTTCTTGTCCAGTCCTGTCACGATAAAAACCGTGTCTAGATTGGCTGCTAAAACCTGTTCCTGAGTGGTTCCGCCAACAATTAGATCATTCATGATTTTCCTGCCGCCCACCACTTTCTGACGCCTGACAAAAGCGTTCTTTCTAGTAACGAGTTTGTGTATGATGAAGGACTCTCCGTTACGAGTCATGACGACCCAATCTCCCACAGCTGGATAATCCACATGATAGAGCGCCTCATGAATATACTTTCCAGAGAGCGTCGCCACATCGGTTCCAAGTTCATGCAAGACATGAAACACGCCCCTATTTTTATTGGTCACTCTGCCTACAATTACAGATTCTTCACTTCCCAGTGTCTTTATAATTTCTGATTTGTCAAAGTACTGATATGCTTCAATATATTTCATTCATTATCTCCTATTGTTTGCGAGCAATCTTAAACTGCTCTATTCATTTTCGTTTAGTTTGAGTTTCGATTGGGTTTAAGTTTGGTCAAAATCACCTTCCACGAATTGATTTAAAAAAGCTTTTCACTTTCTAATTATAGTTAAGCCTATAATCTGCAATTTTAAAACCGAGAGGGACGTGTTTTTAAACTTGGGACATTTTTAGTCCCTGTATTTTCAATAAAATACACGATTTCCTCGTGCTGTCATTTGTTTTCTTTCCCACGGAAAGATAGATTAAGCTGAAAGGAACGTCATCTTGCACCTTGTGCAAGCCACCATATGAAGTTTATCCGATCATCACCACTACACTGCTATTTTTCATATATAAACGCCTCCTTTACTTTATATGTATTGACTTAGGGTTCAATTTTACTGTATACGCTTTTATTATAATGGCAAATTTCACCGACTGTCAAGGAAAATAAGATTTTATGGAATGAAATACAATTGATATAATTTCTGCACTAATCTCATGAAGATCAGGACATCAGTCTTAACTGTTGCCCTGCTCTTTAATGTCTTTATATTTAAAAACGTACAGCTTAATATGATGGTCAATCGTGAACTTTCTCGTTAAAGTAGTCCATAGGATTTTGAGCTTCTCCATCTATCAGCACTTCAAAATGAAGATGTGGCCCTGTGGATGCACCTGTACTGCCAATTTTGGCAATCTGATCTCCAGCCTTTACCTGTTCCCCTTCGGCCACAAGTAGTTCACTGCAATGCGCATAAACTGTGGCATGTGTATTATCGTGCTTTAGCGTGATATGATATCCAAGTGACTCATCCCACCCTGCAACAACCACTTCGCCTTCTGCTGCCGCCACAATTGGATCGTCCTTCCTTCCAGCAATATCCACACCTGTATGTTCTGTTACTTGTTTGCTAATTGGATGCATTCTCTTCCCAAAGGCCGCTGTTACAGTATCGCTATTCGGCGTTGGCCAAATAAAATGCCAATTTATTGTAGTTTCTGCGTCGCCATCTTTTATTTCATTATCTCCACTGAGCAAGTTCTTCTGCGGATTGATTTCGATTATTGGCTGATTGACACCCGTTTCATTTCCCATCCAATTTTCTGACAGTGCATAGGAAACTGCCGAGGTCAAAACGGACATTGCACATATTCCCAAAATGAATATTGTTGCCTTTTTTCTAGAAGTTTGCTTATATCCCATAATATTTTTTAGTCGTTTCATTGTATTTCTCTCTCCTCCATTCATTGCAGAACTCAAAACAGTCTTTGTCTTAAAGCCACTTTCTATTGTGCTTACAATTGTCGTTGCATAATCAAATTTTTCAGCCTCTCCATATAAATCTATCACAGCTTCATCACATGAGAGTTCACACAAAATGTCGATATCCGCCATGAGAGTCTTGGAAATTGGATTATACCAGTGAAGAACTCGAATCACCATAGCCAATAATTTTAACCATAGATGCTTCTTCTTGTGATGATTCAATTCATGAGCATAAATGTACTTTGAAGGTTCCATTTTTTCAAAATGGCTTGGTATCACAATAACTGAATGCATCAACCCAATTAGAATTGGCGTATTTGTCAGTTCGTATTTCATAAGGCTCACATTTGACTTGATGTTTTGCTCTGTCTTACATCTTTCTAACATATTGCCGTGTGCTTGGCTTAGACACTTCTTCAACTGACTATTTAAAGCCATCTTAAACCGTATGTAGCTGATAAAATAAATTATCGCCATCAAAAACGCACCACTAAACCAGATAACTGGAACGCCCTTTATGAGGATTTCTTTTATCCAGTTCATGTGGTCAATTATTTTGGGCTTGTACAAGTTGCTGTCATCTCCATCATTGGATTCATTCCAAGCAATATCAAGCACTTGAATCTCCTGAACGATTGCCATTTCATGAAATTGTCTTAAAGGATTAATCCCCGCTTGCCTCATCATTGGCCAAAGCGGCACTAAAAACAGCACCATCATAACCGCAGTTAGCCTTAGCCTCCACGTTGCACTTAATTTCATCTCCATTATTTTGCGAAGGGACATATAGATGATACTTGCCCCTATAGACAATAACAGCATATTGATAAATACACACCTCAGCATAGTCACCTCTGATTTTCAGCGAGCCATCGTTTCAGCTCATCCAATTCTTCATCAGTCATTTCATCATAACTGAGAGCCGCTAAGAAGCTCTTAACAGACCCTCCATGAACTGCCGAAAGAAACTGTCTTGACTCAAAACGTCTATAGGCCTCTTCACTGACAATTGAATAATAGTAATTTTTTCTGCCCTTCTTTTCAAAGTCGAGAAGTCCTTTTTCCGTTAATCTCGATAAAAAAGTGAGCAGTGTGGTTATTTTGACCTTGCGCTCTTTCGGCAGCTGTTCCGAAATCTCGCCAGAACTCATGGACTTTTCAGAAGACCATATAATTTTCATCACTTCCATTTCTGCATCAGAAATTTTTGACACTTCCATGATGACCTCCTTTATTCTACACCGTGTAGTATTAATTAAATTCTACACTTCGTAGAAATACATGTCAACTCTTTTTTCTCAATTGTCGTTTTATCTGTTCTCAATTGCCGTTTTATCTGAATTATAAATTTTTTATAGCATTTTTATAGCATTTTAATGCTTTCGTTGAAAGCCTTATCCCATATAAGTTATGATTGAGTTGGACTATAATGTTAGAATCACAATGATTTGAGACATTGTACAAACCTGTAAATATCTAGGAGGAACAATGAAATTACCATCTCTCGACATTGGCAATTTAAAAATAAAATATCCCATCGTTCTCGGTGCAATGGGAGTCGGCGTTTCCAGATCAGGACTGGCTGCCGCAGTGACAAACGCTGGTGGACTGGGGGTTATCTCAGGAGTCAACCTCGGATTCAATGAACCCGATTTCCTGACAAACCCGCTTGAAGCCAATCTTCGTGCTTTGAGAAATGAAATCCGAAAAGCAAAGGAAATGACCAAGGATGGCATCATCGGCATCAACTTCATGGTGGCTATGAACACCTATGCTGAACATGTAAAAGAGGCTGTCAAAGAAGGCATTGACTTCATCGTATCAGGTGCTGGCATTCCCTCTGATCTTCCAGCACTTGTAAAGGGATCGAGCACTAAAATCGCACCTATTATCTCTTCCTCTAAGGCGGCTGGATTGATTGCAAAGCTCTGGGACAGAAATCACAGCATCGCACCTGACGCAATGGTTTTGGAAGGTGTTAAAGCAGGTGGTCATCTGGGCTTCAAACCCAAAGACATCTTAGATGAAAATTATGATGTCTTTTCAACCATCAGTGAAATCAAAAAAATCCTGAAACCTTATGAAGAAAAATACAACAAAAAGATTCCATTAATTGTCGCTGGCGGCATTTTTACTGGGTCTGACATAAAAGAAGTTCTTGAAGCAGGTGGCGACGGCGTCCAAATGGCCACAAAGTTCGTAGCAACTGCGGAATGTGATGCCAGTGATGCCTTTAAAAAGGCCTATATTAACGCAACCCTTGGGGATGTGGAAATCATTATTTCACCAGTTGGGCTTCCAGGACGAGCAATTCACAATCCATTTTTGGAACGTGTAAGTGCAAATGATAGGCCAAAAATCGTCAAATGCGTCAACTGCCTCAAAACTTGTACTCCAGCAACAACACCATTTTGCATTTCGCAGGCTCTTGTAAATGCAGTCAATGGTAATACGGATGAAGGTCTTATCTTCTCTGGAGAAAACGTTTATAAAGTCAAAGAAATGTCCACAGTCCCTAAGATTTTCGAAGAATTAATCAAAGAGGCAGAGGCCTAGATTCAGTTGACATTCAACCTAAATGCAATTGACTTTCAAAAAAAAAGCAGTATTCAGGGTCTTTTCTTAGACCGCCGAATGCTGCTTTTCTGCTTTTAAAGAATTTTTCCAGTATCACCGTCTACCACTATGCAATCATAGGGTTCAAGTACAATGCCATCTTGGTTTACAGATGTCCCAGTGTGATTCAGCAAGAAGCGATATATACGCCCTTCATACATCCTCTCCACCATTTCGACACCGTCTAAAGTTTCATGAGTTCTAATACCAGCTTCTTCTAAAATCGCCCCTGAAAGCGCTTTAACAGCTTCTGAATTTAAGCCAGTTCCCATATAGTAAACCCTTCCCGCACCATAATTGTTTACCGTTACAGCGGCATAACTGTCAAATGGTTCATCTGTATAATTGTAAATCGCTTTCGCCGATACAACTTCCATCATATCTCTCCAGACGCTTCCACTGGCAGTGTCCTCTGTTATGCCGCAATTGGCAGATGCCCTTAAAGAGACCTTCGTTGCCTTTCCCAAAGACTCATAACTTCTAAACAGAACACCGCAGAGTGTCTCAAGGCTATTTCTCCCCAGTCTGAGGTTGTTGTCCCTGTTCTTAATCCCGCTTCGAAACGAAAATAGAACAGTTCCACCAGCTTCTGCAAACGTTTGAATCCTCAAAAGTGTTGCCTCATCCACAATTTGCATAACAGGCAGGATAATCACCTTATACGCTGACCACGGTTTCTCGATATCCACCACATCTATTGACACATTATGCCGATAAAATCCCTCATAACATCGCATTAGCTCATGAGTGAAATCAAAAGCATGACTTTGAGTCTGTGCCTTCCACGACCACCTATTGTCATAGTCGTATAGCACGGCGACTTCTGCCTTAATCTCGGATTGATAAACGCCATCCATTTTCTTAACCGATTCAAAAAAAGACTGGACCTCACGGTATTTGTCATTGATTTCATTATCTTGATCGAGGATTCCCTGACAAAACTGCTCTGCACCGTGCGTCATCCCCCTCCATCTGAAGTATAAAAGAGACTCACATCCTCTTGCCATTGCTTGATGAGACCAGAGCTTGGCTTGGTTTGGCCTAGGCAAATACCCAATGACATCATGCCCCTGTGCACCCATGAGTTCTTCTACAATCCAAAAATTTTGACCCTTGAGTCCTCGGATATAATCATGTGTCATGGCAATCTCTGCGCCTTTAAGCGGCGTCTCTAGTCCACCCCACACAGGGTAGTTGTCATATGCCACCACATCCAGCTTTTCGGCTAGAACATTCTGATCGTAAGCCCTGTCGAAGAAGCCTCCAAATAGATTGTGAATCACCTTTTGATTCACCCGTTTTAAGGCCTGAACTACTTCAATTTGAATGCCTGCATAATCATTGATACTCTCCGATCTAAACCTAGCCCAGTCCAATTGTAACGTGGGATTATGAGTGGTAATGGTCTGAGTTGGCATGGGAATTTCATCAAATGAATTATAAGTCTGTCCCCAAAATATCGTTCCATAGACTTGATTCAAATTGTCTATCGTCACGTAGCTTTTTTGGAGATAGGTCTGAAATCCCTTGTGACAAATCTCACAGTAACACTGGTCACTTCCCTCGTGTCCCAGTTCGTTGTCAATCTGCCACGCAATAATTGCATCTTCGTCTCTATAGTGTTCCAACAGCGCCCTGGTGATTGCCAAGGACTTCTCCCTATATGTAGGTGAATTGTAACAGTACTGCCGTCTCCCGCCAAAGGCCCTCTTGACCCCGTTATAATCCACGGATAAAATTTCGGGATATTTTGCTGCAAGCCAAGCGGGAAAAGTGGCTGTTGGCGTGCCAAATATCACTTTAAGTCCCCTCATTTTAAGTTCTTCTATGACTTTATCAAAAAAAGAAAAATCGTATTGACCTTCACTGGATTCCATCATGTGCCAAGCAAATTCACCAATTCTAACCGTATTGGCTCCCATCTCCACAATTCTATCCATATCTGAGGACATCATGGACTCACTCCAGTGCTCAGGATAATAATCAACACCCAGATTTATCATAGTCACACCTCTTTTCAAGTGATTTCATTTTAAAACAAACAGCAGAGCTCTGCTCTGCTGTTTGTATACGTCCCATGCTTATAAACCCACTGGACATAAACACGCTATTTTCTCTTGATATATTTTCTATTGTCAATTGCAACTGCTATGATAATAATCAAACCTTTGATGATGAATTGAAGATATGGGTTAACGCCTATAAACGACAGACCATATGCAATAACTTGGAAGATTAATACCCCAGTGACAATCCCTGCTATACTTCCAATACCACCAGAGAACGAGAGTCCTCCAACAATACAAGCAGAAATCGCATCCAGTTCGTACATGTTACCAGTGTTATTAGTAGCTGATCCGATACGAGCAGCTTCTAAAGAACCACCCAAACCATATAATAAGCCTGCCAAAATATAAACTAAAACCATCATCTTAGCAACATTTACCCCTGAAACAGCGGCTGCTTCAGCATTCCCGCCAATTGCAAATACATTTTTGCCAAACTTGGTTTTATTCCATACAAACCACATAAAAATCACGGAGAGTATTGCGAATATAACGAGATAAGGAATGATAAACGTCCCCAGCTTAATATAGCCCTGAGCTATATTGGCAAATCGAGGGTCAAGTCCTCCAATTGGCTGTGCGCCATAAGGTGGTCTATCGTAATAAATCGAGTTGACGCCATATACGATGACCATCATGCCCAAAGTTGCGATAAATGGGTCTACCTTAAATTTGGCAATGACAAAACCATTTAGAAAACTGAAAAATCCAGTTACAATCATAACCAGTATAATCGGTAAAAATACAGGCAAAATCGGCAAATCTGGATACATTCTATAAGCATAATCCGGTGCTTGCAACAGTGATGCCGATATAACTGCCGCCAGACCAACTTGACGACCAAGCGAAAGGTCTGTGCCCTTAGCGACGATAATTGTACCAACACCCAGTGCAAAGATAACACGTGTGGATGCCTGAGCCAAAATATTGGTAAAGTTCTTAATGGATACAAATCTCGGTTCAATGATGATGATTACTGCCATTAGTACAAAGAGAACTATATAAATGGCGTTGTTCATCATAAAGTCGAGAATATCTTTTTTATTTAACTTTTGTGACATGCGTTCTCATCTCCCCTACTATAAATATTTCGCTGACAATTTAAGAATTTCTTCTTGATTTGTCGTTGCCGTTTCAACAATTCCAGCCAATCGCCCGTTGCTCATGACTAAAATTCTATCCGTGATTCCCAAAAGTTCTGGCATTTCAGAAGATACCATAATTACGGCTTTATCTTTTGAAGCCAAATCTATCATCAGCTGATAAATATCATATTTTGCGCCGACGTCTATCCCACGTGTTGGTTCATCTAGTAGGAGAACATCTGGTTCGGTTAAAAGCCATCTTCCGATAATGACTTTCTGTTGATTCCCACCTGAAAGCGACATGATTCTAGTTTTATTGGAAGGGGTTTTAACACGCATGCTATCCACTACCCAATTGGTATCTTCAAGGATTTTATCCTCATCAAGAAATCTTATCTTTGTCACATACTTATTGAGGTTGGCAATAATTGAGTTAAAAGAAATATCCTGATTTGGGAAAATTCCCGTTACACGCCTTTCCTCTGTAACAAGTGCCAATCCGTTTTTGATGGCTTCTTCAGGGTTTTTAAACTTGACTTCTTTTCCGTGAAGCTCTATGCGTCCTTCTGATACTTGACGCTCTGCAAAGATAGCTTCCACCAAGTCGGTTCTCTTTGCCCCAACAAGACCAGCAACACCAAGAATTTCACCTTTCCTAAGGTCAAAGCTCACATCCTTAATTGACGGTTGGTAAAGAGCAGTCAGGTTTTCAACTTTTAAAATAACCTCGCCTGGCTTATTGTGCTTCGGCGGAAAACGATGCGTGAGGTCACGTCCAACCATGAGGTTGATGATTTCATCGGTTGTAATGTCCTTTATGAATTTGGTGTCTATCCACTTACCGTCTCTCATAATCGTTACTTCATCACAAATTTGAGCGATTTCTTCCATCTTATGTGAGATGTATATGATAGAGACCTGTCTCTCTTGAAGTGATTTGATGATTTTGAAAAGATGTGCCACTTCGTTCTCGGTGAGAGAGGAGGTCGGCTCATCCATAACGATGATTTTAGAATTGTAGGAAACTGCTTTTGCAATTTCGACCATTTGACTTTCTGAAACCGGCAGAGAACCGATTTTTTGACGTGGATCTAAATTGATATCAAGGTCTTTAAAGATTTGAAGCGTGTCTTGATACATCTTTTCTTCATCGACGAACAACCCCTTCATCGGAAATCTTCCGAGCCAGATATTATCCATTATACGAGTCGTTCTAACTTGGTTGAGTTCTTGATGCACCATTGACACCCCATTGTCCAGCGCATTTCTTGAAGACGTAAAATTAACAGGTTTTTCCTCAAAGAGAATTTGTCCTTCATCCATGTGATAAATTCCGAATAAGCATTTCATTAATGTGGATTTTCCCGCACCATTTTCACCCATCAGTGCGTGGACACTTCCCTTCCTGATCCTTAAATTTACGCCGTCCAAGGCCTTTACGCCTGGAAATTCCTTAGATACATTCAACATCTCAAGCAAGTATTTATCTTTTTGAGTGGTATCATTATTCAAGGACTTGGCCTCCTTTCGATATTTCTATATTAAATACCCAAATTATAAGGTGAGTAATTTATTCAATCTCTTTCTAAGCGACAAAAATCGAAGTTTTTATAGCTTTCTTTCCGCTTCTCTATTTCGATTTCACAAAACATCCTAAACATGATTTCATACGATTTTAAGTTCAAATCAAACCGCTTCTCAAAAAATTCGAGATGCATGTCTGCATCTCGAATAATCACTAGTACCGGTATTTACTATTTGTAAGCCTCTTCAGCAAACGAGATATTATCAATTGTAACTGCTACGTAAGGAACACGAACAGCTTTGTTTTCATCTAATTTCCAAGTTGTTCCGTCTAATGGATCTTTACCCATTGCAACGTTGTATGCTAAATCAAAAGTAGCTTTACCTTGATTTTTAGCATCGTTTAATACTGTACCAGCCATTTTGCCTTCCTTGATTTGCTCTAAAGCATCAGGGATTGCATCGACACCAAATACTGGCATGTATTTGCCGTTATCAAAGTATCCACTAGCGTTTAATGATTGGATTGCACCAAGTGCCATACCATCATTGTTACAGATAACGAGCTCAATTGCATCACCGTGTTTTGCAATCCAAGCGTCCATTAACTCTTTACCTTTTACACTATCCCACATACCAGTTTGAAGTTCTAATTCTTCAACTTTTAAACCTTTTTCAACCAATGTATCAATTGCATATTTTGTTCTTGCTTCTGCATCTGGATGGCCTGGTTCGCCTTTGATCAATACGTATTGAACGATACCGTCGCCATTTCTATCCCAAGTTGGGTTGTCTGTCCACATTTTCGCCATCATTTCACCTTGGATAATACCTGATTCAGATGAAGTTGTACCAACATACCAAGCCTTATCATATCCATTTAATACAGATGCATCTGGCTCTTTGTTGAAGAAAATAACAGGCAGATCAGCAGCTTGAGCTTTAGTGATG
Source organism: Firmicutes bacterium UBA6806 (assembly GCA_002452745.1). Classification (GTDB taxonomy): domain Bacteria; phylum Bacillota; class Clostridia; order Peptostreptococcales; family Acidaminobacteraceae; genus Fusibacter_A. The sequence goes on along the minus strand of DKFC01000004.1, from coordinate 3,424 downwards.
ATTGTTGAAGCCGCTTGAGGGTCAACTAAGTTGATTGCAAGTGCTTTTGCACCTTTAGAAATCATTGTATCAACTTGGTCATTTTGAGTTGCTTGTGAGTTTTGAGAGTCATTCATCTCAAGTGTTGCCTTGTCACCAGCAGCTGTATCAATCGCTCTTCTTACGAACGACATGAAGTTGTCATCATATTTGTAAATTGTAACACCAATGACTGGTTTTTCTTCTGCAGCTGGTGCAGCAGCTTCGTTTGATTCATTTGAAGCAGCAGGTGTTTCTGCAGCTGGCTTGCTTCCACAAGCTGTTAGTGATAATACCATCACCATAATAAGTAAAATAGCAGTTAATTTTTTCACTTTTAATCATCTCCCCAAATTATTTTGTGATTAGTTACAATTTCATTTTAGTAAATTTTTACGAAGACGTCAAGAATTATTTACTTATATTTTACAACTGCTCTCACGAATTCTCAGTTCAGTTGGAATAATCACCTTTTTGGCAATAATCCTCTTTTTGACAATTCGCTCCCTCAAAAGTTCCACCGCAGTCTCTCCCATAAATTCCTTGTGAACTCTAATAGAAGTCAGTGGCGGCACAGTAAACTTGGACGTGGAAATGTCGTTAAAACCAACAACGCTTATATCTTCAGGCACTTTTAACCCCATCTCATGAACTGCTCTAAGAGCGCCTATAGCCATCGAATCACTGGCAATCAAAAACGCCGTAGGTACTTGCTTCGATGTCTTTATGGCTTTCTTCATGAGTTCATAGCCCGATTCAGCTAAAAACGATCCAATATAAACTTGTTCCTCATCCAGTGATTCCAAACGCTTCATATATTCTCTGAATACCGCTTCCCGCCTCTCGCCTAATGCGACTCGCTCATGGCCGATATACTCACGGCCGCCTATGTAGCCAATCCTTCTATGCCCTAAATTCCAGAGGAAATCCAAAGCACCAATGACGGCCTTTTCGAAGTCGATGACGACACTGTCGAAGCGCTCCTCGAACGGAGAGGAATCGACGAATACAATATTCGGAGAAATTTCCGTAATCTTGCCGATTTGAGACTCTGTAAACTTTCCAATTGCAATAAATCCGTCAACCATCCCAAGACTTTGAAAGTCATACTCATCAGGCTTGAAAATCTTGATAATTTCAATGCTGTTTTCATAGCACATCTTCTCAATGCCCAATCTGATAGCCATATAATAGGGATCATCAAGCTCCTGATTCATTGTATACCAATGCACCAGTCCGATTCTCAACTTCTGCTGAGCCTTTCGTACGTTCCGCTTTCTAGGCGGCATATAATCCATTGATTCTGCAATTTCGAAGATCAGCTGCCGTTTTTCATCCGACACTGATAGCGTATTATCGTAGTTTAGAACCCTCGAAACCGTCGCCGAAGATACGCCTGCCTTTGCAGCTATGTCCTTAATGGTTGCCATGATAATTCCCCTTTCCATATATCCAAAAACAAAAATGTTTAGTAAACATTTACTTAATAAAAGAATACACCTATTTCAGTTATTTAGCAAGTTCCTATACCATTTTACCTTATTGACAGCCAAAAATCATGTCAATTTCAGCTCTTTGCAAGATTTCGGAAGGGGTCACTGCAATTAATAAATTTTCATTACAGTTCTCACACAAATTTTACATAATATTTACATTGAAGTCACTTCATTAATTTAATCAGTTTTGTCCTATTTTAATCTATTTTCACTTTTTTCTTGTATACACAATAAAACATGGACAAATTTAAGATTAAATTTGTCCATGTTTTATTGCCTTTATGAAGTTGACCCACTACAACAAGAGTCATCCTTTTACGGTTCTTCAGATCTTTGAACATTTCTGTAGACATCTGCCTCTTGATGAAAGCCACTGTCTATGATGACCTTGTCTATATTTTCGGCATCCACCACCACTGTATCTAACTTTAGATACGGTATAAAACCACTGTTATTGTCAATTTGGTCATTTGTTTCTATCGACTTTCCATTTGCCATGTCCATGGCAATTTGGGCACATGTTTCAGCGAGGTCTGTTATGGGCTTGTAGACAGTTGCAAGTTGTGTCTTCTCCACGATTCGCTGACAGGCTGAAAGTTCTGCATCTTGGGAGACTACAGGCACCGAGCCCGCCATCTGCCATTTTGCCAGAGTCTCTATTGCACCCGTTGCTAAAACATCGTTGGCTGCTATGATCCCATCTATTTGATCCCCATTTTTGAGGTGTTTTTCGACAATTTCCTTGGCATAACTTTCACGCCATTCAAGTGCCCATATCTCATCAATTACGTCCACTTCCCCCTTTTCAATCAGTGGACTCAGTGTGTTATAAAATCCCTTGTTCAGCAGAGCTGAGTTATTGTCTTTAGGATCTCCATTTATAATGAGCAACTGGTATGGGCTCTCATTCAATATACCTTCCCGCCTCCTGTCACTAAAGAGAGTATCCAGCTCTGTCATGAGTTTCTTGGAAATGCCCTGTCCTATGCCCACATTGTCAAAGGATATGTACAAATCCACTTTCGTTCCAATGACCAATCGGTCATAGGAGATAACCTTAATTCCATTTCGTCTCGCCTCACTGATGACATCGCCAAGGGCAGTTGCGTCCTTTGGAACGACCACCAGCACATCCACTTGCTCATCAATCAAATGCTGTATCTGCTGTTTTTGCTTGTCCACATTCTCATTGGCAATTTGGACATCAACCTCAGCACCGAGTTCAGTAGCCTTAGCCACCAAGATTTCCACTTCTCTCTGCCACCTTTCAACCACGAACGAGTCAAAGGCAAGGCCTATTTTGACTTTATCCTGAGCAGGCTCTGACTGGGGTCTAGGGTCACACGCTGTCGCCAACAATCCCACTATCAGAGTCATGCAGATCAAATTCAACATCCGTCTTTTCATTGTTCTCTCCCATCGTGGCTTGCGAATCTTGCAAGCGTCCATTTAACCTTTACTGACCATTCGCTGATAATCTTTTGGCGTTATGCCCTCGTACTTTTTAAACGTTCGAATAAAATAACTCGTGTCATTATATCCGATGTAATAGCCTATTTCCTTAATGGATTTTTTAGACTCTCTGAGCATCTTTTTCGCTTCTTCTATTCTGAGTTCATTGAGGTACTCCTTAAAGGTGTTCCCCGTATCGTCCTTAAACACTTTTGACAAATACTGCGGGGTTACATTGATTTGCTGCGCCAGTCCTTCAAGGGTCATCTCATCATGATATGCATGGTTGATAATCTCCATGGCGGACACGGTTATTTCGTTGTATTCAGCATTTTTCGATTTGGAGTAAATGTCAAACAAATCTTCTACTATACGCTCGAAATGCTGTATTTTACCAGTGGTTGGCTTTTCAAAAAACTCCGATAAATAAGTCTTGTTAAATGAAAAGTTAACTTCCG
>DKFC01000017.1 GCA_002452745.1 Firmicutes bacterium UBA6806 | reverse complement strand
TTTTCACTAATTAATCGTTTAAGTTAATTGAACCATTTAGTTCGCAAACTCAACTTTATTATAAAAAAAAACGACGACATCAGACTGTCATAGTTTTTCATTTATTTCAATGGCTCTTTTCATTTTTTCCACAAATGTGTTGCGCACATGTTCTGGTTCTATCACTTTTACATGGGGAACCAGCGGTAAAATCAGTGTATAGAACCACTCGTCCACAGGGAAATCAAATGTTGCAATTACCTTATCTCCTTTTAGGCTGCAATTTGTATAACTAAAATAATCTGAAAGACGCCCTAGAAGACAACGATCCAGTTCCAAGACCACATGCTCTGTTGCCTGATCTGAAGGCATATACTGATCCCAAGGGAATTTTTCTGGAAGAGACCTTGGAACAAAGTGGATTCCATTAAGCCTCTTGCATCCAATAATACGACTGATTTTAAACATCCTATAGGCCTGACGCATCAGACAATAACCATAAACATACCAGACACTTCCCAGCATGACCAACGTATAAACTTCTATCTGCCTCTTTGTCTCATTTAATTGAAGGTCAATGTACTCGATTTCACAAACCAAGTGCTCGTCTCTCGCCTCTGAAAGTTCAGAAAATACATGGCGCACACGTTGATCGTCAAACTGATGTGTCATCCTAATAACCAATTTCTCACTCTCTGACTCAGAGGGCATCATCGCCAATAGTTTGTTGCAAGCAGAACTTACTTCACCATCGGGAACAGACTCTTGCAAATTTGTCATAATGGCTTTCAAAACCGATGATTCTCCTGCTTTTAAAAAGCTCCTGTCCACCCTATAGTGTTCCATTAGCGTATATCCACCGGTTCTTCCCGTATCTGCATAGATGGGAAATCCCGCAAGTGTCAAATGATCTATATCTCTCTGAATGGTTCGAGTGGACACATTAAAGTGATTTGAAAGCTCCCTTGCTGAACACTTGGGATGGTTTACAAGATACATCAAGATATTGAGCAGTCTCTCTATTTTCATATAATCATACCCTTTCTAAAGATTACCATGCGTCTGTCATTCACCACTATATTTAAGCATCATGCTAAGTGTAACCATTTCATGCCCATCGTTCCTGTAGCCATGTGGCTTGTCAGCTCTAAACCTCATGGCATCACCTTTTCGAAGTTCATAGGTCTCACTTCCAACCATCACTTTGAGAACACCGGAAAAAACAGAGAGATATTCTTCAATGTCCTTGCCATGCGGTTCAGCCTCAAGATGCCCATCAGCATCTATCTCCACTCTGTAAAGCTCAAATCCCCGTTGTGCTGTATAGATAAACTGAGGGTAAATTCTATATTTTCCATCGCACTCATGTAGCGTACTCACAGACTGAACCCTGACCATTTCAACCTCTTGCTGAGGTGGCTCTATCATGGCTGTAAAAGAAACCTTGAGGCCATTTGCAATTTTCCAAACAGTTGCAACTGTTGGATTGGACTCCCCTCTCTCAATCTGTCCAAGCATACTCTTGCTCACACCTGTCTCCTGCGAAACTCTATCTAAACTAAAGTTTTTTTCATCCCTTATGCGCTTGAGGTTATATGAAATAATTGAATTTAAAGTCTCCACAAAAAATAGCCTCCTCCTATTGTGCGTTATAATGTTAAGTTGTATAATATAACAAACATTCGTTATAACGCATCTATGTCCATTATAACACACAAACGAACGGAGGAAACCCCATGTTTAATCTCACTGGATTTTTGACCTATGCTTTTGTTGTCACTTTTACACCTGGCCCCAACAACATCACCTCCATGGTTCTCGCCAGCCAAAACGGCTATCGCAAAACCCTGAGATTTATGCTGGGTGTTGCCTCAGGGTTTTTTATCATCATGCTTCTATCAAGTTACTTCAACCTCATGCTTTTAAGATACATCCCAAAGGTGAAAGTATTTATGAGCTTCTTTGGAATCGCCTACATGATTTTCTTAGCTCTCAAGATTTTAGGAATTCACTTTCCATGGTCAAACGGAGCGCAGGGCGAAAAAAAAGAGCCTCTCAGCTCTTTTAAAATCGGCATGCTGCTTCAGTTTGTAAACCCTAAGGGCATCATCTACGGCATCACTATTATTTCAACTTTTATAACGCCATTTTATAGTTCTACCGTCAGCCTTGTGCTCTTTGGCGCGTTTCTGTCATTTCTCGCATTGGTTTCCACGTCGTGCTGGGCAATCTTTGGAAGTCTTTTCAATCGCTTTTTGACCAAGTATCAAAGGCAGTTTAACATCGTCATGGCGGCGCTGTTATTTTACACGGCCTACACCATTCTCTTAGGATTGTTCCACTGACCTCTATAGTTCCATCCTCTGCCTCTACCCAATTGGCAAAATCACATGTTCATGCTGGAGAAGCCACGCCTTGACCTCGAGTCCTCCAGCGTAACCTGTTAATTTTCCATTTGCGCCAATAACGCGGTGACACGGAATCACAATCATGATGGGATTTTTGCTGTTCGCATGCCCCACCGCACGTGAGCCGTTTCCATTTCCAGTCCACTCCGCCAGCGTCTTATATGAAATCGTCTCTCCATAGGGGATTTCCAGAAGCGATTGCCATACCCTTTTCTGAAATGCAGTTCCATCAGGGTCTAATTCTAAGTCAAAGGTCTTGCGCTCACCACGGAAATAATCCTGAAGCTGACCCTTTGTCTGCTCTGTCATATGATTCTGCCTGGCCTTTGAGTTTATCTTCTCTTGGGACATGTCCTCTAAACCCCTGACGATATCCAGTCTCTTTAGAGCTCTGTCACTGCAAACAATTTCAAGAACGCCAAATGGTGTTTCCATATACTCTGTATAGATTTCTTCTGTTTCTCTTTTGCTATTTGCCATCATACAAGTACCTCCACATATAAAAAGTCATGTAACCTTCCCAGCCATTCCAAGCCGTTGACATGGTCTGAATGCTCTCAATTGAGGGCTTATCCTCCATTTTCAAGATTCCCTTGAGAGCATTGTGAATGCCCACGTCGGCCACTGGAAAGGCACGGTCTATGTCAAAACATTTGAGGATGATGTAATCTGCTGTCCAGTTTCCAATCCCCCTTATATCGAGTAACATCGCATGCAGTTTTTCATAATCTCCTGCCACATCATTCAATTGACTTTCAAAATCTGTCTGGGCAAATAATTGTGCCACTCCAAGAATATATTCAGATTTTCTCTGCGTCATCTGAAAGCCTCTGAGCGTCTCCACAGATAAGGCTGAAATCACCTCTGGCCTTGGGAATACATAATGCGTCTCTCCGCCAAATAGCCTCTTATCTCCATAAGATTCTACAAGTCTTTTCTTCAGTGTATAGGCAAATTTCAAGTTAATTTGCTGCCCGATAATAGACCAGCAAATTCCCTCAAATAAATCCATCATCTTGCAAATTCTGAGCCCCCTATAGCGTTCGATTAGAAACTTTGCAACTGTATCCGTGTCACTGAGCGCATAAAACCCCGTCAAGTCCTTCTCTAAATCAAACATGGCTTTGTAATATGCCGCAAGTGATTTCCTATCCTCTGGAGCTATAACAGGCGTCAAAAAACTGATTTTTAAATAGTGCTTTGAACCGCTTTCCAATCTGTTTAACGGCCTTTGAACGCTTTCAACAGATGTGAGAAATAGCTTTTGATTGAGCCGAATCAGCTTTATCAGCTTTTTTCCATTAACCTGATGGGTTGATTCAAGCACCGACCGTCCAAGGTATACAAGACATTCATCCAGTTTAAAATCAGATGGCACTTCTAACAGTATAAAGGCAGTTTCCTCATTCTCAATGTCATCTTGTTTCTTCTTTGACGTCCGATAGGCTTTGGGCGACATTTGACTCCACTTTTCAAACTGTTTATAAAAACTGGACAAACTGCCAAATCCCGATTCAAGCGCCACTTTCAAAACGGGAAGGTCTGTCTCTTCCAAGAGTCTCTGGGCCATTTTCACTCGCTGCATGTCCTGATATGCCTTGGGTGTCATATGATAAAGCCCTTTGAACTGGCGATTCATCTGGCTGAGGCTGATGGCATGGTGCTTTATAAAGAGAGCCACATCAAATAGTGCTTCTGGACGTGCCTCTATGATCTCTCCCATTTGTCTAGCCAGAGTTGAACCCGTCATTTCTGATTCTTCCAGTCTCAGATTTGGTGTACAGATTTTACAGGGCCTGTAACCTTTCTCTTCTGCTTCATCAGCTGTTTCAAAGAATTCAATATTCTTCCTCAGTGGCTTTCTGGCACGACATGAAGGACGGCAGTAAATCCCAGTGGTTTTAACCCCTGTAAAAAACACGTCATCCTTGGTTGAATCACGATTGATAAAGGCTTCCCATTTTTCCTCTTCTGTTAACCTCAGCTTCACATTCTTGCCTCCTCTCCGCATCTTCTTCTAATACAATTATATCTCAAAGTGCCTATTTTTTCTTCCTCATTAACGTCAAGTATTTTAGCCTCTACCTTTTTGCTGTATATTTTAAGCGTTATCTTTTTAAGCTGTCCATTTTAAGTACTATCTTTTTAAGCTGTCTTTTTTTCATCTACCTTGAGTCATTCACTTTAGATCAAAAAAAACGCCGTGAATCACGACGATTTTTCTCTCTTTCTCATGTCTTCAATGTGTAGTTTTATGTTCTGGGCAAATTCCTTTTCCGTCCCGAGCACCATGAATTCGTCTTCTATGTATCCTTCAAGGTCGAGTTGAGAGTACTTGTTATACTTAACTGGCAAAATACCCTTGGACTTTGACAACAATTTCATTAAAGTAGACTCCTCCTCAATCCGCTGATGCTTCCCGCATTCAGGACAAACCAAGTAGTAATGCGTTCCCGTTGGAATAATTGGAAATTTCATGCCGAGATAAGTCCGATACCTCATGAGTGCATGTGCCACTTCATAACCGCATTCATCACAGATTTCATCGTGTACTTTAAGATAGTACCAATAAGTTGTAAAGGGTTTTGCATCATATAAATTCTGTAGCATCTAGGTCACCTCCCCCCTTTCTGCCACTGAGGACAGTGTTTTTTTAAGTATACCCCCTCCCGCTTAAAAAAGCATTAAATATCCATAAAATCTATCATAAAATCTATGTACGCCCTGTCCATACAACGTAAAATCCCCTGTCTAGAGAGGCTGATCCAGGCCACAGACAGGGGAAAATCTTTATTATGCTTTTGCAAGCGAAGCCTTTTGAGCTTCGAACTCCACTTGAATTTCTGATAGAAGACCTTCATCTTGGACGAGATCGCAAACTGCTCCCGCAAGAATTTTAGCGCCATAGATAACCGCCGCATGTCCTCTGTCTGTTTTACCATCATTGATAAAATCTACCGAGTGAGAAGAAGCGTTTTCATCTACAAAAGCCACTCGGATGCACGATCCTGGAAGGACATACATCACATTTCCAAAGTCTGTAGACCCTGTTTTTTCCCTAGCTGGCTTGATGCTAGGCGCTCCTACGAGTACTGCATTTTCCATGAGAACTTCGTTGAGTTTAAGCGCTGGAACTTTTCCTTCCAGTGTCTTTTCAACTTCTATTTCATAAGTGGTGTCAGTCATAAGAGACGCACCTTTTACTATTTGATTAAACCGTTCAACAACTTTTGTTAGATAAAATGAATTATACGATCTGAGGCTAAAAGACCCCGTAGCCCTTGCTGGAACCACATTATTAGGCCCTCCCGCATCCAGCACGGTGTAGTGCATCCTAGTGTCTTCAAGAACATGTTCTCTCAAGAACTCAACGCCTTGAAAAGTCAAAAGCAATGCGTCAAGTGCACTCCGCCCCTGTTCTGGCTTGAGCGCCGCATGAGAACTCACTCCGTGATATGTGACTTTGATGCTCGATGCCGCAAGTGATTTTACATCTGTCTGTGTCGCAGGGCCTCCATGCATCATAAGTGCAACGTCAATATCCTTGAAATAACCTTCTTCAAGCATCTTGATCTTGCCGCCACCACCTTCTTCTCCCGGTGTTCCATAGACAATGAGCCTGCATGAATCAGGGTTCAAATGTTCCTTTGCCGCAACTGCCGCCGCCAAGATGCTTGGCCCTTGCATGTGATGTGCACAACCATGTCCAAGTTCTTCAAGTGCATCGTATTCACATAAGAGCCCAATGCGTTTTTCAGAATCTGGGTTTCCGTAAACTGCTCTAAAAGCGGTTTCGAGCGACCCCAGTCCCCTCTCCACTTCAAAGCCGTTTTTTTCAAGATACGCTGTCAAAACATCCATTGCCTTATACTCTTCAAAAGCCAGTTCTGGGTTGTCGAAAATGTAGTCTGCCATTGTCAGTATTTCTTTTGAGTGTTCATCAATCGTCTTAAATAATCTATCTTTCATTTCATCCTCTCCGTCATTCATCTCTACTGTAAGTGAAGTTGTCAAAGTCTACATAGGTCCTAAGTGAATCATCTGAGCGATAAATACGAGAACACATCCCGTTGCCACCCAAATGAGAAACATCTTCCACATGAACTTCATCCATCTGTCATACGGGATGTTTGCAGCCCCTAAAATTCCCATAAGCGCTGTGGAGGTCGGTAAAATGTAGTTGCTAAACCCATCTCCAAAATTGTATGCCAGAACAGCTGTCTGTCTGGTGATGCCCACCATGTCCGAAAGCGGCATGATAATTGGCATCGTCGCAGCTGCTTGACCACTTCCCGAAGTGACAAACGCGTTGATAAAGTTATTTGCAATGTACATGGCCATCCCCTGTGCAAAGGCAGGTACACTATTTAGCATATTCCCCAGCGCAAAGACGATGGTATCTATAATATTTCCCGCTGATAAAATACCTGAAACAGATTTCGCCATCCCGATAATCAGTGCCGCAGAAACCATTTTCTTAGCACCCTCTACAAAGCAAACAGCAATTTTACTCGGGCCAAATCCAGCAAATACACCTGCTATGATTCCTAGCCATAAAAATGCCGCTGAACTCTCAGTCAGTCCCCAGTCGAGTCGAATTCCACCATATACGATTACTGCCAAAGCACCTACTAGAGACAGAATAACCAGCCATTTTCTCGTATCCATATGCCCCATGTCATCTAGCTGCAATCCACCGCTTTGAGAATCGTTTAAATCAAGCTCATACATCGGGCTCAGCGTCGGTGTCTTTCTGACTGCTTTTGCATATCTAATCAAAAATATATTCGTGATAATCATATACACTACAAAAGAAAATGCCCTGTATTCAATTCCAGAATAGAGTGGCAATTCTCCAATTTTTTGAGCGACGATAGTAGTGCTCGGATTCAGCGTTCCTGTTGAAAATCCAACGGCTCCACCAAGTAAAATCACTGCCACCCCTACAATCGAGTCAAATCCCATCGCTCTTGCAATCATAACCATGACCGGTGCAAATCCAATGAACATGTTGACGCCTTGAGTGGTACAGATAAGACCAAAAGCCAAGGTCAACAGCGGTATAAAGATGGATTCACTATGTGCAAATCGTTTGGCAATTTTGCCGATGGCGCCTTGAAGCGCCCCACTTGTGACGATGACATTAAATGCTCCCCCTGAAAGAACAATTAGGAAAAACAATTCTGCCGATTTAACAAGCCCTTCCACAATGTGCTTCGGCACACTGAAGATGCTCACTGGAGACTTCTCCGCATAGTTAAATGCATCAGGATTGATGACATTGATGCCCTGATCGTTTTTAAAACGCTCAAATTGACCTGCTGGAACCACCCATGTCAAAGCCATGGCGAACAAGATAATGAACAAAATAATGACAAACGTGTGCGGTACTTTAAAAAGTTTCTTTTTTTCTGTGCTCATATTTACCCCCTAATATATTTTGCGATCGCTTTGAGAGTATTCTAGCACTCCGCTTATTTATCTGAGAAATACGAATATTCTATCTCAGAGGTATAAAAAAAATTAATCGCCCAAATAGACATTTCGCCAAAATGGACAATTAATTTTTGAGTTGATTTAATCTGGGTTATTTTAATTATCACTGCAATCCATCAAAATATAATCAATGAACTTTTTAACGGCTGGATTTTTTAGAAGCTGTTCCCGATAGAGCAGCATTGTAGGCTGTATAATTGGGACCCCATTTTCCCAGACCAGAGGGTAAAACGACAGATTTTTTTTGTTTCTCACATGAATTTTAGGCAGGAATGTCCACCCCAGCCCTTGTGAAATCATCTCCAGACAAGCCTCTATGGAATTGACTTCTATGACTCTAGGTGCTGGCGTTTCCCCATATCGCTCTTCCCACCACTGAAAAAACAGCTTATCCGACTCGGTAATTGCCGTGGACTGATCTTGTATCCACGGCTCTGATAGCAGGGTATCGAGGCAAATGGACTTTGACGTGATGATCCCCTTGGGCTCTTTGAAAATCACATGTTTGCACTCGTTCCATTCCATATCTCCCCGTTTGACAATCAAGTCCACTTCACCGTTCCGAAGCATCCTAGGCAGTTCCAAAGTGCTTGAACCCGTGTGTAAAGTCACGTCTACCTCTGGAAAGTGTTCTGTATACTCCTTGAGGATATGTGCTAGTCTGTATTTTGCATAAACGGTACTGACACCGATTCGAACCTTTCCAGAGACGGCTTCGCTGAAATTTTGAACAGTCTTTTTCACATGTTCAAATCGTTCAAGCATCTCTACAGCATACGCCAGTATATACTCTCCCTGTGGCGTAAATGTCACGCCGTTAGAATAGCGATTGAGCAAAGTCACATTGAATTCCTTCTCTAGTTTGTTGAGCCTATAAGTCAGTGAGGGTTGGGAGATATAAAGCCGCTGTGCCGTCTTGGTCAAACTCTTCTCTTCGTCTATTAACTTTAAAATCTCCCAATCTCGTGAATCCATCTCTTCCTCCAGTAATAAAAATTATTTATAGCGACTCTGAAAATTTATGTATTTCTATTTTGCTGTTTATTATACTACACTTTTAGTAAATTACAAATGCAACATTTAGGAGGTTCTCATGTCACCAAAGTACAAGTCAGATGCGTGTATGCCAATCATTATGTTGTCCACTGAGACGGCATTTCTCTCGCAGATGTTGAGGCCTTAGGAGATGAACACGCTCAACCATCTGGAGAGAATACACCCTGAATTATTTTAATTTTGAACCAGTTCAATCAATTGATCCAATGAGACAGACCAGCGATTGATCTGACGAATTAGAGCCGTATCGAGAAAGAGAAGTTCAGACTTATTGCTGACGGACTTCTTCAGTTCGCCGTAATCCCCTATGAAGGGCATAAACCCATGAGGGTAGACCAAGTCCTGTTCAAACCTTCCAGAATATGAGTGACTCAGGCGATTTAATTCGCCACCAACCACTTTTATCAACCTGTTTTTTTCGGCTTCTTCCATCTGGGACATCCGTTCCTCTACTGCGCACTTTAGCTTGATGACCTTTCCGATCAGTTCGTCTATTTTGCAGTGTGAAGAGATCACGCTTTCAAATGTGTCAATAATCCTCTGGAAATAAGGCTCAAACAAAGCAGGAAGCGACTCAGATACAGTCAGTCCAAATGCCGTCTCTATGAGCAACGCTATATCCTGCTCAAGGGTTTCGAAATCAAGTTGATCTATCCTGTCGTAAAGAGTATGCCACGTTGTATTGCCTGACCCTGGGCATTTGAATGTTCCCGTTACCTTGGAACATTCATGTCTCATGACAATTGTATAGGGCAGGTTAACACCCCAGAAAGAGCCATAATCGCCGCCTCTATAGATTGGCAGCACTTTAAACGGCACATCCCCCAAAGCACGGTTGACAACAGCTCTAAGATAGGGTTCTCCCTCAAGTCCTGTGCTCCTAAAGACAACCTCCCCAGCACCTAAAGCACCTATACAATCAACATTTAAGTGGGCAATTCCATTTTTGTATAATTCCATAAATTGATGATCGCAATACCAAGTTGACCCCATGTATCTTCCATTGGAATGTCCCGGCCAAAAGGCTATTTTGACGCCTCTCTCAAGCTCTGCTTGATGACTTTGAAGAACCCTTGCACATTCTAGGCAGGCTATGTTTCCACTTCCATTGTCTACAACACCCCTATACCAAGTATCATAATGTCCTGAAATCAGTACGAAGGCTTCTGATTTTCCCTTGATTTCCGCAACAGGCAGTCTCACCGACATGATTGCCTCGTCATTTTTCGTTTTGAGTTCAACATGAACGGGTCTATCAGACATTTCCGCCAGCATAGCTTCACCGCTTTTTCGCGCGATACAAACAACGGGAATCCTCATTAGAAGCGGCAACTGATCTGGAATCGGCGTTCCCCAAATAGACCCTACTGTATCTTCGTGAAGATGGGATTCTTCACCCTCCCAAATTTGGATGACGCCTATAGCTCCAGATAGTTCGATTCGTTTTGCAAGTTCCTCATCAAACCCATAACAAATTGCAATTTTCCCATCAATATTGAACTTTTTGATGGTCTCTATTCCCTCCACGAAATAGAGTTGACCCTCAATTCCCACTTCACAGGAAGCTCCAAATGACCTTGGCCGACAGGAAATCTCTTCACCTGTCCCCACTATGTTTAGTGAACTGCTTATTGGATTGCTCAGGTACGCATCAAATTGATACTCTGTCCACGCAATTCCCCATTTGTCTAAAGTTGCTTCAACCCAGTCCACCATCTGGTGAGCTTCTTGACTTCCAGAGAGTTTTTCAAATCCATCAAGATATTTTGCAGCCGCCCTTATAAACTCGGCGTCAACTGCTCTGCTCGATTGCTTACCAATTTTCATGTTATACCTCCTCTACTATTCTGCATTTCCCCATAGATGCTTTAAAACTGAAAAGAAGTGGCGTCACTTAACCAGTGACACCACCTCACAACGCCAATTATCTGCTCAGTGTCCATGCTGTCTCTGCGATTGAGGGTCAGCTTACTGATTTTTCCTTTGGTTCTGATGTTCCCTTTTTATTTTTTCAACGAGTTCTCGATCTGAAATCAAATCGTATAGTGTGCCCACCAGCGTCTGTGCTGACATTAAAATAGCATTGTGTGCCGCAGGACTCTTGCCAGCTTCTAAAAATCCCTTTGTATGGGATGTTACCCCGCTGTCTACAAAGGCTATTCTAAGGCAGCTTCCCGGTATGTCGTACATGACATTTGCAAAATCTGTCGACCCAGTGCGTTTTCTCGGCTCTGATAAATTAGGGCACTTCATCTCCGCTGCATTTTTCATGATGATATCATTCAATAAATACGACGGAATTTTGTTGTGAAAATCGTGAAGATGCTTCATTTCACAACTTGTCTCAGTCATTTCACAAGAAGCCTTTGCTATTTTTTTGAACCTGGTGATAATGCCATCGAGCACCTGTCTAGATTCCGCTCTCAGTCCAAACTCACAGGAGGCAAATTCGGGAATTATATTAAGCGCCTTTCCCCCATCTGTTATAATGCCGTGTATCCTCACGTCAGCTGGCATGTGCTCTCTCATGTATTCCACGCCATTGAAAGTCATCAGAACAGCATCCAGCGCACTTCTTCCCTTATCTGGCCCTATTGCGGAATGCGCTGGAACGCCATAGTATTTCAGCTCTATCTCAGTCAGTGCCAACGATTTTTCGTCTACACAGGTTTTGTCACTCCCGTGAACCATTAATGCTATGTCTAATTCCTTAAAAATACCTGCTTTACACATGTCTATTTTTCCAGCTGTGGTCTCTTCTCCAGGTGTCCCATAGACTTCCAGTTTAAAGGGCTTGCTGAGATTCGCCTGTTTTAAAGTCTTAGCCACAGCAACCATCACAGGACCCTGTAAATGATGTGCACATCCATGTCCAAACCCTTCAAGTGCATCGTACTCGCACAGAAGACCAATAGTTGTCATTGTTCCTGTGTCACCACTAACTCGATGCCAGTAGGTGGCCTTAAATGCTGTTGGCAGTCCCGCTATCCCTGTTTCAATCTCAAAGCCTGCTTTTTCAAGGGCTTCACACAGCGCTTCCTGCGCTTTAACCTCTTCATTTCCAAGTTCAGGATGATCGTATATATAATCACTGAGGGCAATTGCTTCTTTATGATGTTTTACAGTGCCGTCAATCAATTGCTGTTTGGTCATCTTCTCTACTCCTTTAATAGCCAATTACTGTTGCTGTGACAATAAAAACTGCACCTATGGCAACCCAGATTCCAAGTAGAGGAAACATGAATTTAAGCCACTTTTCATATGGAATTTTAGATACTGCCAAAACGCCCATTAACGCTGAAGATGTCGGTAAAATTGAATTGGTAAATCCATCTCCCAACTGAAATGCAAGAACTGTGGTCTGTCTAGTTACCCCTAAAAGATCTCCCAGCGGTACCATAATTGGCATGGTGGTTGCCGCCTGTCCACTGCCCGAGGTGATGAATGTATTTATAATAACCTGTACACCGTACATTCCCAATGCTGAAATGGTCGATGGCAAAGATGAAATGCTGTCAGAAAGTCCCTTTACAACTGTGTCAATGATATTTGCATCTTGCATGACAATCATAACCGCTCTTGCGATTCCAACAATTAATGCACCATATACAATTGATTTGGCACCGATGACAAACTCCTGAGCAATTTTATTTGCGCTAAATCTAGCACAGATACCACCTATGATTCCCATGGTTAAAAATGCCGTTGCAAGTTCTTCAATCCACCAACCCTCCTTAGAGACACCCCATATGATAATCCCAAATCCTAAAATCATCGTGGCAAGCACTAGGTAGTGTGCGCCTTTTAAGTCCGATAAGTTGTCTAGGTGAAAATGTGTTTCCGCCCTGTCTTCCGCTTCAAGTTCACTGATGATGCTATTTGAAAGATCGCCTTTTACGCGTCTTGCATATCTCAGCAAATACCAGCTTGTGGCGATTAGAAGACAGACTAAGATCATTGCTCTCAACCAGAGTCCTGAAAAGAGTGGGACTTCCGCAATGCTCTGAGCAATACCAACATTAAACGGATTGAGCAAACCAGAGGTAAACCCAACTGCAGCCCCAAGCGAAATCATGGAAGCACCTGTTAGAGCGTCAAAACCCAGTGCTCTTGCCACTGCAATTCCTATGGGCACAAAAATCATAACTTCTGTTGACATGCCCATGGTAAACCCGAAAACTGAAAAGAGCGATAGAAAAATTGGAATTACAACATACTCTTTTCCCATGAATTGTCTTGCGATTTTTCCAGTGAGCGCCTCAATGGTTCCTGTGGCATTGATAATCTGAAAAGCGCCTCCGACAAAGAATATAAAGAAAACCACATCGGCTGAATCAATTAAACCCTTGATAAAAGAACTTAAAATATCCATGATTCCCGCTGGATTGGCATCTACATACTGAAAAGAATCCACGACGATTAAGGTCTTCCCTGTTGCTGGATCTTTTGCACGTTCAAAGACACCTGCTGGAATTAAATAAGTGAGTACCGCTACAAATACCACGAGCATAAAAATGATGACATAGGTGTGTGGAACTCTAAAAGACCGTTTTTTGACTGGTGTTTTATCAACCATTTTGTTATTCCCCCTTTTAATATTTCAGCACTCGAGTACTTTCAAGCATTGTCGACTTAAACCCAGTGTAGTATAATTTCTATAATATTTGAAATATTCAGTTCTTATGCATAACGATAAAATATATTTATGACGGAGATATAGATGGATTCTAGAGATTGGCTGACGCTAAAGACAATTGAAGAAGAACACAGCCTTACTCGGGCAGCTGAAAAACTGTTTATCTCTCAGCCCTCACTGACTTACAGACTTCAAAAAATGGAAAAAGAGCTGGATATTGTCATCTTAAATCGCTCTTCTGAAGGCGTTACTTTCACCTATGAAGGTGAACACCTTTTGGAGTATGCCAAGGAAATGCTCCGCTCACTCTCACAACTCAGGCTCGATTTTATCAAAATGAAAGAACCGATTACAGGTGAACTCTCACTTTGGTCCTGTACTGTCTATTCAAAATATAAATTAGCCCAGCTTATCAAGGCATTTTCAGACTACTATCCTGAGATTAAAATCAACTTAAAGACAGGAAGCTCCACCCATCTGGACACAAAAAAACCCTTTCAACACAATCTCTATATTTTTAGGGGCGAGACCGAATGGAAGGGTAAAAAGCAAATTATTTTAAAAGAGCCTTATGGTATTGTTTCAGCATCCCCCTTCAAGCTGGAAATGCTGGAAGAGACGCCTTTGATTCAGTATGACTATCCATCCAAAAAGGGAGGCGATCCAATTCTTAGCCACTGGCTTTCAGAACGTCCACATCCCATAGTATTCAAAAAAGTCATTACAGTTAATTCCATCGAAGCCGCCATTGAATTGACTTCTCAGGGAATTGGATGGTGTATGGTTCCCCATATTCATGTGGAAAGAAAGAGCAACTTGCACTTTTATCCATTAAAAACACTTGAGAACTTTCCCGTAAATCTCATGACCATACTGCTTGCACCGCCATCTGCCTTAGAGAAAGCTCCAGTAAAGGCATTTTGGGATTTTGCAATGTATTATTCAAATCGCTTTTGATGGTGATTGCTCTCAATCTCATTAAAAGAGATTAATTACTTCTAAATCCTTAATTCGCTCTGTAATTTTTTCACAGCTTACTTTGAGCTCTCCTCCAATTTTGCCAATATCCTTATATTCAAGTCTCGTCTTAGGCCCTGAGATGCTAACAGCTGCCAAAATTTTGTCTCTATGATAGATGGGGGCTGCCAAGCAGTAAAGTCCATACTCGTACTCCTCATCGTCATATGCCAACTGCATTTCTCTAATTTTCAAAATTTCAGCCATAAAAACCTCATATGATATAATTGAATTCATCGTGCGCTTGGAATACTGTTTTTGATTAAAATAATCTTTCAAGACGTCATCTGACTTCTGTGATAGAAATATCTTCCCAGAAGCTGAGCAGTTTAACGGGCTGGTGGGAGTCAATCTCGATACGAGGATAAAGTTATCAATTGGTGATTTATAAACGTTGAGTGATTGCTCCTGATATTCTATGTTTAAATTTACACTCTCTCCAATTCGCAAGGATAAATCGTCTATAATTGACTTAGATATTTCAATTAAGGTGGCTTCTGACGCAATTTTAGCGCCATATTTTATCATTCCAAGCCCCAATTTATAGTCATCCCCGTCTGGAAGTTTCTCGACGAATTTCCACTTCTCAAGAGAAGCTAAAATTCTGAACACCGTTGCTTTAGGAAGATTTAGATTGCCTGCAATGTTGCTGACACCTACTGGTTTTTCAGAGTTGTATATATAATCTAAAATTTCACATGTCCTATCTGTCATTGTATTGGAATGCTCCATCAACTTATCCTCCCTTAAAAGTAAGTTCTCCATATAGTGCAAGTATACTATAAAATATCACATCAAGAAAGCGCTTTCAAGAAGGGAAACACCGTTCTATTTATTTTTTTGAAACGACGTTTCATAAAATGCTTGATTATTCTGAAAATTTGTTATATGGTATTGTTAGCTTATGAAACGGCGTTTCAAATTAATAGGAGGCGTTAATAATGATTGCTAAAGATACTCAAGTCACAAAGACGATCACCACAACAGCTCTACTCAAATTTTCAATTCCGTCACTTATTGGATTGTTGCTCTTTGTCATTCCTCTGCCTTGGGGTGGTGGAGATTTTACAATTGGCGTGGGCTATTTTGCCGCTCTTTTCAGTGCAAGCTACGGCTCTTACCTCCCTGCTTTCATGGTTTATGTCATTTTACTGAGTGCTGTAATTACAACCATCTCTACTTTGATAAAACCTACCTTTATCAAGTCAAATCACTTTCTAAATGAATTGTTTATTACAAGACCCATGACCCTTCTGCTGAGAATCATTGCAGCGATATTTGCCCTTGCAGTTCTCTATAATATAGAAACTTTTGGGTTGTTTATGGTATCCAATCAAAATACTGGTGGTGTGGTGGTAAATGACCTCTTCCCAGTTCTCGCCACTTGGTTCTTCTTTTCAGGTTTCTTTCTCCCATTGCTCATGGAATTTGGCTCTATGGATTATCTTGGTACACTGATTCGGCGTTTTATGCGTCCCCTCTTCAAAGTTCCCGGGAGATCCGCAATTGATGCTATTGCCTCATGGATTGGTTCTGGTCCAGTAGGTGTCGTCATCACGGACAAACAGTATAGAGAGGGTTATTACACTGCAAAAGAAGCCTCTATCATCTCCGTTTGTTTCTCCTTGGTCTCTTTGCCATTTGCAGTTTTCATCGCCAGCTTTCTAAATTTAACTGTTAGCTTTGTGGCCTTCTATGGTGCTATCAGTGTAGCCTCTTTCGTGGCCGCCATCATCCTCCCAAGACTGTATCCCCTCTCTAAAAAACAAGATGCATATATGGAAGGGGTTACCATTCGAATTAATGAAGAAGTCCCCGAGGGCAAGACGATTCATCACTGGGCTGTTGAAAATGGCGTCAGCAAAGCAGCTGGTGCCCCAGGTATCGCAGGTCTTATTTTATCTGGATTAAAGACTGTGGCAGACGTCTATTTTAGCTTAATGCCCATTGTCATGCTTCTCGGTGCCTTTGCGCTTATCATCGCTGAGTACACACCTGTCTTTTCTGTGATTTCCAAGCCATTAATTCCTCTGTATTCACTTATGAAAATTCCTGATGCCACACTGGCTGCCTCTGCAACTCTAGTGGGATTTGCAGATATGTTTCTGCCCTCTATTTTCATTAAATCCTCTGAGTTTGAGATAACAAGATTTATAATCGGTGCGCTATCCTTCACTCAATTAATTTATTTGACAGAAACTGGTGCGATTATTTTGCGTTCGAAAATTCCAGTTAGCTTTAAGGATTTGCTGATTGTGTTTTTCGAGAGAACAATTGTTACTTTGCCTGTAATTGTTTTAATTGCACATATGATTTACTAATCGAGGTGATTTATTTGAGACATAAATTTATAGCCAAAAGATATTGGAAAGATAAATCGACGCCAATGGGAGCAGTGGACGTCCTTGCTAAAAAATACAACGATGTCATAAATCTCAGCTTGGGTGATCCAGATCAAACAACTGATAGTGATGTCATACAGTTTGCTTTTGATGAAGCCCTTAAAGGACATACAAAATATACCGACTTTCGAGGAGATAAAGAACTGAGACAGGAAATTGAAAAATATTATTCGGATACCTTTTCAGTTCGACTGCTCGACTCAGAAATCATGGTAACCGCAAGCGCTTGCCTAGGCATGTACCTAGCGCTTGAAGCCGTTCTAGATGACGGAGATGAGGTCATTATACACGCACCTTATTTCACCCCCTACACGCAGCAAATTGAATTAGCTAGAGGCATTCCTGTCGTCGTAGATACGCTTGAATTAGAAGACTATCAACTCAATATCAAGTCCGTTCGTGAAAAACTCACCGAACGCACGAAAGCTATTGTCATCAACTCACCAAACAACCCTTCTGGTGCTGTATTTAGTGAGAAGACACTAAAGCAGATTGCCCAATTGGCAATTGAACGAGACTTGATTATCATTTCTGATGAAATTTATGGTGCTTATACCTTTGACAAACCTTTCATATCTATGATTTCATTTCCAGAAGTTAGAGATAGATTGATTATCATCAATAGCTTTTCTAAGGACTACACCATGACAGGGTGGCGAGTTGGCAATCTGATAGCGCCCTCGTTTATCATTCGCACTTGTCAGATTATCAACGAGAATGTAGTCTTTACCGCACCCTCCATCTCTCAACGTGCAGCTATTTACGCGCTCAGAAATAGAGATAAGATTCAAGCACCTGCCATTGCCCTTTATAAAGAGCGTGTTCTATATGCCTATAAGAGAATAAACTCAATCCCTTGGATGAGTGCTCCAACTCCCAAAGGTACTTTTTACCTCTTTATAAACATTAAGACAACAGGATTGACCTCATCAACAGTTTGCGAAATACTCCTTGAAAAAGCCCGTGTTCTCGCAATTCCTGGGAATGCCTTTGGTGATTGCGGCGAAGGTTATGTGCGAATTGCCTGCACAGTTGATGTTGACATGTTAAGAGAGGCTTTTGACAGAATAGAATCAATTGATTTTTTATAGCATACCATAAAAAAAGCCGCTATACATCCAAGATGATGTAGCGGCTTTTTTACGCTTTAAAGCATATGTCTCGCTTATTTTCCTGAGATTTTTTCGATTAATTTCTTGAAGAAAGACTTCTTCTCACCCTTCTGAGTTGCCTGAACTTCCACAGGCTTACTATCTGGTTTTTTTACAGTAACCGTTGGAGCAGAGGTGGACGCTCTTTTAACAACTGCCTTCGCAGACGATTGATCTCGCACGACTCGTTGTTTCTCTATCTGTTGTTTCTCTATCTGTTGTCTCTCAGACGGCTTCCTTTCAGATGGTTGTCTTTCTGAGTGATATTTGCTTCCCTCTTGTGGTTTTCTCTGAACAGCCTTTTGAGAATCACGTCTCTGCGTCGGTTGTACTTTTCTCCTCTTTTCAGAGGCAGTACTACTTTCTGTTCCCGATGCGCTCCTTGCAACCTTGGCATTTTGTGGCACTCTCGTCTTAGACTTAACATCACTTTTCTGTACTCTTTGAGGTCTAGGTGATTTGAGTGTCTTCCACTTAGGGTTTTCAAGTGCTTTACCAGCCTCAACCATTTCATCTGTCGGCAGAGGAACCTCTTCTATGAGGACACCTGTATGCTCTTCAATTTCATAGAGCGACATGATATCTGAGGACGTTACAAAAGTAATGGCCTTGCCGCCATTTCCCGCTCTGCCAGTTCGACCAATTCGATGAACATAGCTGTCTTTTTCCACAGGGACATCATAGTTGATGACCATCGTCAAATCATCCACATGAAGCCCTCTGGCAGCCACATCTGTGGCAACAAGTATTTGAATTTTGCCCTCTTTAAAGGACTTGATGGTTTTGCTTCTACTGCTTTGGCTGTTTGCACCATGAAGGGCATCGGCAACGTAACCCTTGTTTTGAAGAAATTCCTGAACTCGATCAACTTCACGTCTCGTATTACAAAACACCATGCAACTATTTGGTTGCGACGCCTTGAGGACTCTGTTTAACTGAGTTCTCTTTTCATTTGGCTCTACTCTGTGATACAACTGCTCAATACTGTCCACAGTCATGGTATCTGAATCAAGTTCTATGGTTTCAGGTGAATTCATATAAGTTTTACATATGCGTCTGATTTCATCAGGCATTGTCGCTGAAAACAGCAGGGTCACACGATTTTTAGGCAGTTTTTTGATGATATTGACCACCTGATCAATAAAACCCATATCCAGCATTCTATCTGCTTCATCTAAAACTAGATATTCTATCGCTCTGGTGTCCAGTGCCTTTTTTAAAATGTGGTCAGAAACCCTCCCAGGTGTCCCGGTGACAACCGAAACGCCCTTCTCAAGCGCCTCGATTTCAGTATTGATATTATGTTGTCCATAAACTGAGATGTTTTTTAGTTTTGAATGTTTTGAAAATTTTTTGATCTCACTGTCCACTTGCATGGCCAATTCCCTTGTTGGGGTCAATATTAGCGCCCTTGGCAGTTCTTTATCTGTTTGTTCACTATTCAATTTTCCGTTTAGCTTCTCTAGAATTGGGATTCCAAATGCACCTGTCTTCCCACTTCCTGTTTTCGCCATTACAATTAAGTCTTTTCCCTCTAATACCAATGGAATTGCCTGTACCTGAACATCCGTCGGTTCAGTAAAACCTATGGCATCCAGTGATTTGATGAGGTTCTGAGTGATTCCCAAGTCAATAAAATGATTTTCCAATAGTCTACTTCCTCAATTTAGAGACGCTCATGCCGCTGTCATTTTTTCTGTAATTATCCGGTCATAGGGCAAATTCATGAGGTCTCAGCTTCATTTTTTCCTCTCTCAGAGTATCACATATCTTGAAAAACGTCCACCTTTTAAGGTCGTGCTAGGAGCTAAATTGTCCCACGTTCTAACAGGTTCTTTTTTATTTTCATATAATTATGTCCTCATACTGGGGATTAAACACAATACTTTTAGGGTAAAAAATATACAGAAATACATGAGAATCGGAAAACAATCAGGAGGTAAAGTTATGAAATCATTGAAACTAGCAGAAAAACGACACTCTGTCCGCGACTATAAAAACAAAAAGTTGAACTCAGACGACCTAAAGACGTTGAGCCTTCTCTTGCTTGACGCTCCTGAACTGATGAATTCTTCTGGTGTGGACTTTTTCTTTGTTGAGGAAGGCGAAATATACGCGCCACTGCTTGAACGATTGGCTGGCTATAACGGCATCATGATCAGCGCCCCTCACTATTATGTGCTCCTCAGCGATGCCATCACCAATGACTATAAAGCGGTTGGCTACATCGGCGAATGGTTTGTCTTGAATGCACTTAAGCAGGGAATCGGTTCCTGTTGGTTAGAAGTCAAGGACAGTGACAAGCTCAAGTCGATTCTCCATATTGACAGCCCAAAAGAAGCGGTTGCACTGTTGGCAGTGGGATACGCTCAGAAGGAACACCAGTACTCCAACCTTTTTGGGAAGGGCAATAAGGAAAGCCTTTTCACACTTGCAGAAATGGGCTATCCCAACATCAACACCGATTTAAGCCAAGGCCCTACAAGCTACAGAAAATCCATAACAGAGTTTATCTATATGAATGAGTGGGGCAACACACCTGACATCTCTGACCTAGAACAAATCAGGTTGCATGAGGCTCTGTTTTATATGCGCCTTGCTCCTTCTTATGAAAATAGACAGCCTTGGATGTTTGTCTTTAGGGAAGATCATATTGATTTGGCCATAGAGCAACATGAAAGTATTTCACCAATTATACGGGCTGTTGATGCTGGAATTGCCATGCTCTATATGGAAGTTGGCCTACATGATACCGGAATTGCTGGTAAATGGCAACTCTCCGTTCTTGAGCCGCCAGCTGATATTCCAGATGGATATGAACTCGTGGGACAATACAACTTTTAAGCATCGCATTTATGTCTCCTAAATCAAAAAACCGAGGATTAGCCCATATTGTCTTCTGAGCTGATTCCTCGGTTTTTAATTATCTCACTGCCACTTTGTTCTTGCCAGTTCGCTTCGCTTCATAGAGTGCCTCATCTGCATTTGACACAAACTGATCTATACTGATTTCCCTATCTGGAACTGCTGAGTAGACGCCTATACTCACAGAGATACTCACCTCTTTAATACCCGATTCACCTTCAACTCGAATGGTCTGCAAGTTGTTGAATATGCGTTCTGCCACTTTAGACGCTCCTGCCTTATCAGTATCGTATAGCACCACGACAAATTCATCGCCGCCAAACCGAGCGCAGAAATCCGTACTCCTTGGAATGACTTCTTTAATTTGTTTGGCAATCCCCTTTAAGAACTTATCTCCAAAGACATGCCCATAAACGTCGTTTATCTGTTTAAAGTCATCCACGTCTATCATCATCAGCGAAATATTGTCTTTACTCCTCTTGGCAAGCTGAAGATAATCTCTCAGCACCATGTCAAAGTACCTTCTGTTGTAGATTCCCGTAAGGGCATCCTTTATTGAGACCGCCTCCAGTTCTTTGACCGCTTCTTCAAGTTTCTCGTTTATTTTTTCGAGCTCTGAATTCTGTCTAGAAATCATCTGTCCTTCTCGTATTTTAACAAGTCCATATAGAATGCCTGCAATGAGAATTAAGTAGGCTAAGTAGGCATACCAAGACTTAAACCAAGGTCTTTTAATTTCAAAAGACACTGTCACAGGGTCTGTGTACTCACCCTGTATAGACTTTATTCGCACAGAAAACATATATTTTCCAGGCTTTAAATTGGAATAAGATGCAAAATTTCGATTGCCGCTTTCAACCCACTCGCCATCTACACCTGTTAACATATAGCTGTATTGAATTTGAGAAAGCGTCTCATAGTCCAGCGCATTAAACCCAAAGCTGATGTAATTATCATCAAAATCCAGAGAAAATATTCTATCGTTATAAATATCTGTGCCGGATTCTATTGCTTTTCCAAATAAATTCATTTCAGTGATGTATACTTT
Organism: Firmicutes bacterium UBA6806; assembly: GCA_002452745.1. GTDB lineage: Bacteria > Bacillota > Clostridia > Peptostreptococcales > Acidaminobacteraceae > Fusibacter_A. The sequence goes on along the minus strand of DKFC01000017.1, from coordinate 3,873 downwards.
CGGCAACGTATCGGTTTCAATATTTGCAGTGGGCGGAAATCTTGTAATCCCATGTGTGCCTCCAAAATAAACGGTTCCATCTCTATCAACATAACCATCGCCCGTAAAGAGGTATCCGCCAATACCATCTGAAAGCGAGAGGTTGACAATTTTATTCGTAGCTGGATCTAATATGGACATTCCATTATGTGTCGCAACCCACAGCCTATAATCTGCTGATTCCTTTATGGAAATAACTGAATTGTCCACAAGGCCTTCTGTCTCAGTGTAGCTGATAAAAGCGTCTGCTTCTTCAATATATCTGGAAATCCCTCCACCTACAAGTCCCACCCATATGGTGCCATCATGGGACTCGATCACAGCTCTGGCTGTGTTGCTAGAAAGTGCTGCGTAATTTCCATCTTCTTTATGATAGGCTTTTATTATACCAGTTTCTTTGTTATAGACATTTAAACCATTGTTCGTTCCAATCCAAATTCGATTTTGGGAATCGCATAAAATATCGTAAATTAAATCATCTGATAGCGGTTTTTGTTCATTTTTGCTATTGAAATGGTTCAACAATTTAAACGTCTTATCGAACTCATAGACGCCATCTAAATACGTGCCTACCCACAGATGTCCATCCCTGTCCTCAGCGAGGGCATATGTGATGGTCTCCTCTGGTAAAATGTTGGCAGGAACAAAGCAGTCAGTCTCCTCGTCGTATCTGACAATTCCCATGCCCGTTGCTGCATAAAGCTCCCCGTCGTATTCAATCAGTTTCATAACTTGATCGTTGGGAATGCTCTGCTGTCCTTCCTTGTCGCTCGTGTATTTAAGCATTTTCTTTTCAGAATTGCTCCAGCGATTCAAACCCTTGTTGTAAACAGCTATCCACAATCTTCCCATGTGATCTTTGTAAATTGAGTTTATCTTCCCTGCATCCAAACTGTCTGGATCATCAGGGTCATTTTGAAAGAGTAGGTAACTGACTTTTCTAGGGTTTGTCTTGTAGACACCTCCACCGTTTGTGCCAATCCACAATATGCCTGAGTCATCTTCTTCAAATGAATAAATAATATTGTGACCTATATCCCCTTTTTTCCCTTCACCGGGGAAATGATGTATCTGTCCATCTTTTATTGAGAAGAGTCCACCACCCCAAGTTCCAGCCCAAAGTGTCTGGTCTCTGGTCTTTTCTACAGCATACACTCTGTTGTCTTCAAAAGTCACTTGACTTTGAATGTTGAAGCTTTCATCGGTTTCAACGATACCGCCATCCCATATCCCAAATGTGAAGTGATCTCGTTCGAATTCATCTATGGTCATGACATAGGGCTGAGGCAAGTCGATGTCCACTTTTTTAAAGCTATCAGATGTTTCGTCCATCATCCAAAGGCCTTCATAGGTTCCCACCAAAAGGCGTCCATGTGAATCGCTGAGGAGACTGCGTACAACCTTTCCCTCTATGGGATAGGTGATAAACTTCCCTGTCTCCTCATCCAGCAGATTGAGCCCATCCATAGTGCCAAACCACATGCGCCCTTTCACATCCTTGGCAATTGCAACAATTACGTTATTAGATAAGCCAGTGCTTTCAACTCCGTAATTTGTAAAAATCTCATCATCCACATCAAATCTCGAAATGCCTTGATAAGTTCCCAACCACAGTACATTGGAGGCTTCGTCATAGTAGACAGTCTGAATCAAGTTGTGAATAAGCCCTGTCATCTCAAAGGGATTATTTCTATAGACCACGGTGTCTTTTCCATTGTACTTGAACAAACCGCCCTGAGTTGCAAACCATATAAATCCGTATTTGTCCTGAACTATATTAGACACGGATAAATCCAATAGTCCGTCATCTCTTCCAATTTTCTCAAAGGTTGGCATCTGCTCATCTTCAAAGAACGAATCCGCATAACTCAGCCCCATTTGACTTATGCAGATGAGCACTGTTAAAATCAGCCCCAGTCCCCTTTTTACCATGTTTTATCTCCTTTTTAATTTCTATCTATGAATGATTATACCCCATCTCTTAATCTGTATGACAGTATATTTAATTTTTTTGATATTATGATGTCAACAATACAAAACAAGCGAAGTCTTTGAGAATTAAAAGGCTTCGCTTTATTGATGAAAGTAACTTTTCTATTCGTCTTCAGAATTATCGGAATCATCTTTTGATCGGCGTTTATACATTATTCCAAGGGTAAAAAATGTAGCCGATAGTCCTATGTATGCCACACACAATGCGATATTTGAATTTATTGCATGTATTAAGGCACTCACTGCCCATAATACCGAACATGCAAAATAAATGGTACTTGTTAGCTTATTTTTTTTCATATTCAGCCCGCCTTCAATACAAATAATTTAAAATTACAATATGTCTTTTTTATAAAAAAACAGGCTAAAATCAATACAAACTTGTATCTATTTTAGCCTGCTATTTGTGGTGCAGGTAACAGGAATCGAACCTGCACGAAGTTGCCCCCACTAGAACCTGAATCTAGCGCGTCTGCCAGTTCCGCCATACCTGCATGTACAAACTGATTATAGTACAAACCAAGCACTCTGGCAAGCATTTTATAATAATTATGCCGGAATATTCATAAATTCCACGACAGATGCAAAATTCATCTTAGTCTGCATCAGATTTTGTGTGTGAACTTTATGCAAATTCACACGCTTTTTTTATAACTTTCTAATATTTTTTTGTTATCCTATGTAAAAGACTATATGAGGAGGCACACATGATTATAACAACTACTAATCAAATTGAAGGGCATGAAATCCTTGAATACAAGGGAATCGTCTTCGGTGAAGTCATCAATGGCGTGGACTTCGTCAAGGACTTCGCCGCCGGCCTTACCAACTTCTTTGGCGGGAGATCCAATTCGTACGAAGGTGAATTAGTGGACGCAAGAACTGCCGCGCTTCAAGAGATGGAAAACAGAGCAGCTAAACTCGGCGCAAATGCCATCATTGGTGTCGATATTGACTATGAAGTTTTGGGCACTTCCAACAACATGCTCATGGTCACTGCCTCTGGGACTGCCGTTATCATTCGCTAATTAGATGCCTTAAAAAATCCGATGTTCATATGCCACCCTGCATAGAACCATCGGATTTTTTGGATAACCCTTTTTCCTTATCGAATCCACTGATGATCTTTGTACTGCTTTTCAATGTTATTTTCTTCAATCCTCTCACGTGAGTAATAGCCAATGTGATACTTGATTATTGGGATTTTCATCAGCTCAAGCCAGCCTTCATAAATCCCGTCAATAAATGCTTGACGCCATTCAGGAATGCTTTTCAGCAGTGGACAATCGTGAATCTGATCCCTTTCTATAACAAGTGAAAATTCTCCATCTTCAAGATGCGGCTCAAAGGGATATGTTCGGCATTGAACAGGTCTAAAATCTCTGAGACAGCCCGTCTCCTCATGACAGAAGATATAGTAAAGTTTTTTGACTTTAGGAGGCATGTCATAAATGAGGTTGCTGTGTACCTCATAGGATTTTACCACCGCCTTTTGGACATACTCGAACTCCAAGGGAAGCAAGTACATTCCCAAGCGTTCACCTGTGGATTCTTTTCGCCTGCAACAATGATATCCACAGAGTTCCCCACAATTCCCCTCAACGACTGGTTGATTCATGAGTTCATAAGCCCGTTTGAAAATAGCTTCATATAAACCCTCTTCTTCAATTTCATCTCTATTTACATGTTTCTTTCGATTTTTGTTCCCCTTATTTGACATTATATCTCCTATTCTCGTTCATTTGCTATGTCCTATTATAGTCAACGAAAGAGTCCCTTGCAAGCAATCAAAGTTCCATTTTTTCGATTTGATTTTATTTATTTTAAAATAAATTTTAAATT
>DKFC01000072.1 GCA_002452745.1 Firmicutes bacterium UBA6806 | reverse complement strand
CTTGACTTTTTAATAGCTGGCTCCAATGATTCTTCTTATGGTTGTTCTATTATATCATATTAACCTCTTGCTTCAATTAACTTAATAATACCCCTCATCTCATCAGTCATATATTTATTTTTATGATAGACCAAACTAAAAAAGCGATTTAGCTTTAGAGCTGGAATCCGAATCTCCCAAAGCGATTTTGAGTCCAATTCGGCTTGTATCATGTCCCTTGAAATCGCCGCTATACCGAGCCCCTTAAGGGTTGCTGACCTTATGCTGTCAAAACTGTTGCACTCCCATGTAAACCTGGGCATAATGCCAAGTGCCGCAAATGCCTCTTCAACCTGCGCCCTTGTGCCGCTTCCCTTCTCTCGTGAAATAAACGCCATATCATCTATTATCCGAAAATCTTCAACCGATTTCAAATACAGAGGGTGATTTCTCCCACAAACGCATATGACTTCATCTTCTACAATTGGAATCGAAATCATGGCCTGTGTTTCCACCTTGCCCTCTATTAAAGCCAAATCCAGATTGCCTTCTTCTATCGCCTTCAAAAGTTCATCAGTATTCTTAATGAGAACCTGCACTTCTGTTGCAGAAAAGCAGTTCTGAAACTCAGCTATAAGCGAGGGCATGACAACCTCTCCCACAGTCAGTGTCGCCCCTATTTTCAGTACGCTGACATTGGATATGGCTTTCTCCATCTCACTCATGAGTGATAGAATATGCCGTGCGTATCCCAGTAATTGACCACCTGTTTCAGTCATCACAAGCCTTTTCCCAATTCTTTCAAACACTCTAATGCCATAGTGACTTTCTAGCTCTCTAATTGCCTGGCTCACCGACGGCTGTGATATATAGAGCCTCGATGCAGCTTCTGTCATGCTTCCACACTCACAAACCAGTACAAATATCTTTAAATGTCTAAGCGTCATCTCAACCACCTTTATATAAGCATTTACCTATTGATATTATTATTATATAGTATTTTACATATGCTTTTCAATCTGTCAAACTATAAACAACGCATATATCAATTTAGGAGGCACTATGCAAAAAATTAAATCGGCTATTCCAGGCATTTTACTAACTGTATTAGTGGCGCTTCCTGCATGGATACTGGGCCACCAATATCCGATTATAGGAGCACCTATTTTCTCTATTTTATTCGGTATGATTTTACATCCTTTTGTCAAACCTCAAATGCCCGTACTCAAACAGGGAATCACTTTCAGCACCAAGAAACTATTGCAGATGGCTATTATCCTACTGGGATTCCAGATGGATCTTTCAAGAGTAGTTAAAATTGGGGGCGACTCACTAAGTGTCATGGTTTTTACACTGAGTACCGCCTTTATAATCGCCTATGTCATGGGCAAAGTCCTAAAGTTAGATGGTAAAATGACCGTTCTCATTGGTGTTGGCACTTCCATCTGCGGCGGATCAGCCATAGCGGCAACCGCACCTGTTATTGACGCAAACGATGAAGAAATTGCTCACTCTATCTCTACAATTTTCCTCTTCAATATCATTGCGGTGTTTATCTTTCCCTTGATTGGTCAAAAGCTAGGATTCAGTGATTATGGTTTCGGCGTCTTCGCTGGAACGGCCGTCAACGACACCTCTTCTGTGGTGGCCTCTGCCACCGCTTGGAGTTTGATGTCTGGAACCAACACAGCGCTGATTACCGCAACAGTTGTCAAACTCACACGAACACTTATGATCGTGCCAATAACGCTCTTTTTATCCATCGTTGAATCCAGAAGACATGAAGGTAGTGGCTTTAACTTTTCCAAAGTCTTTCCGTGGTTTATTCTAGGTTTCCTTGCAACAACCCTCTTCAATACGTTGTTTGACCTTCCGTCAAAAGAGCTCACCACAATTGGGAAATATTTAATCGTTGTGGCAATGGCAGGCATCGGTGTCAACACCAATCTCGTGAAACTCATCAGAAATGGCTACAAACCGCTTTTACTTGGCTCTGCCTGTTGGGCAGGCGTCACTGGTGTTGCAATTGTCGTTCAGCACTTATTTGGAATCTGGTAAAACTCCTGAGGACATATTAAAGGCATTAACACATCAGCCCGGGCATAAATTAACTTGCCCGGGCTGACTTTATAATTTCAATCAATATACATTTCCCAGTTTTACATATGAAAAATGCTTAAGCGCCAAATACTGTATTTCTAGCATCCTGCCAATATCAGTGGGAGGTTCTCCATATTGATACCTCGGAAAGTATCGGCTCAAGTGAACTGGAATGTTACCAACATCACCTCTAATTCTCTTAAAGAGCTTTTCCACTTCACCTAAATCATCAAACAGCCCCGGCACAAGTAGACAGGTAATCTCCAGATGAACACAAGATGCAACGATGAACTGCAAAGTGTTCAAAACAGGTTCAAGCGCCCCTCCACAGACATTTTTATAGATTGAATTATTATAAGTCTTTACATCAACGTTAATGGCATCTATTAAAGGCAACAGCTTTTTCAGTGGCTTTTCATTCAGAAAGCCATTTGTGACCATTACATTAAACAGTCCACGCTCTTTGGCGAGTTTTGCAGTCTCATACACCATTTCGTAATAGACAGACGGCTCATTATAAGTATAGGCAATGGACTCCAGCCCCAGCCGTTCAGCTTCTTTCACAACCTCTTCTGGGCTCATATAAGTGTAATCTGGCTTTTGCTGTGACAGCACAAAATTTTGACAAAACTGACACGTCATATTGCATCCAAAAGTTCCAAATGAAAGGGTTTTAGAACCTGAATGCCAGCGATGAATTGGCTTTTTTTCAATTGGATCAATTGCCATACTGCTGACCTTCCCATAATTTGAAGCATAAAGCTTTCCATTTACAACCTCTCTAACACCACATTTACCACCACCACCCTCTGAAATCCTGCATCGGTGTGGACAGAGCTCACAGATGATGAGACCTTCGCCATCGGTTTTATAAAACATAGCCTCTTTCATTTTCATCAGTCCTCCCCTTTTATTATACCCCACTCAACTGCACAAACGCCAAATTCTTATAGTCGAGATATAAACCTCAACCTCGTGACAAATCTCTAGTAATATGATATGTTTTAAAAAAGAAATTAAAGAAAGAAATAATTTCCACACAATCCTTTGTTTATAAGTTGAGACAATCATATCCCAAGTCACGATGTATGACTTTATCATCAAACCAGGAGTTCCAAAATGAAAAATGACATTATTACCTCACAAAATAGCGAACAACCCAATGATAATTCCACTGTGTTCTTTTTGAATAAAGAATTGATCGCCTTCACTGCCGCAATCATAAATCGACGAAAAGAAGAGTTTCAAGCACTCATTGATCGCGCATCCGGAGGTGATCTAGAAGCACAGTATAATCTAGCGCTCTCCTACTATATGGGTGACGATATGAAACAAGACGAAAAAAAAGCCGTTTACTGGTTTGCGCAAGCTGCAGAACAAGGCCATATTTTAGCACAATATTACCTTGGATACTGCTATGAAAATGGTATCGGTACGCAACAAAGCGATGAATACTCACTTCATTGGTACACGGAGGCTGCAGAAGAGGAATTTCCACCTGCCCAGTGCGCCTGGAGGGCACTGAAAAAGTCGAACC
>DKFC01000028.1 GCA_002452745.1 Firmicutes bacterium UBA6806 | reverse complement strand
CGAATGTCTAGGGGGGGTTTCTATGAAATCCATTGCGTGAATAATCTGGTAAAGAACGAAAGCGTTGATGCCCGGCACTTTTTTGAGCGTACTGTCTTTACGTTCATATCCGCCTGCAGTTATAATGTTGCATTGGGATGCTTAGCGATGAACCAAGAGGCAATTTGCGATGAGGCAGAATTGATATCAGAAACCTGTATGGTTTCACTATACTCATGTTTGATGATACTCTTTTGGTAGAGGGGATCATAGTATTCCAGTAACAGCCGCTGTGCAATTAGAGCGTAATTTTGAACATCAATAAGCTCTGTGAGTTCCTTTAAAAAGACATTGCTCGTATAAGGCGATAGCTTGGCGATGGCGTCTTTAAGCTGAGTATCAAAGTTTTCGCAGTGCGTGTAATCAGACACAAGCAACTGTACTCTAAATGATAACTCAGCTTCAAGGATGATGTGTTCACCTGTTTGAATTGCATCATACAGCATCTGAGGCATAAAAACGTCACCAATTCGCTTGCTTTCTGATTCTGCAAAGCAGTATTTATGGTTAAGCCGCAACAACTCATGAAATATTTGATTTTCAAACCCCTGTTGAGTTTGAATCGCTTCGATACCGATGTGCCCAAGGTGAGAGCCCTTGTGATTGGCGATGCTTTCTAAATCCAAAACAGGGAGACCTTTTGCTTGAAGTGTTTTAAGGACATGGGTTTTTCCAGTTCCAGATAAGCCGTGAAGCACGATGACCTTTGGATAGAAATCAGGTGCTGAAAGGTGATTTAGAACCACTTGACGATAGGCTTTATAGCCCCCGGATACCCAGTGTACAGGAAGACCAATTCCTCTGAGAAGGAGAGCAACAGAGGTGCTGCGGTATCCACCTCTTGAACAGTAAAAGACAATTTTATGTTGAGGCATTTCAGCTTGTAAGTGCTCAACTAGGTTAAATAGAGGTAGCAGTTTTTTAGACCCAGCTTCTAAACCAACTTTTCTGGCCTCATCAACGGAGACGTTTTTATATAGGTGTCCGACAATATGACGTTCTTCATCAGATAAAATAGGGAAGTTTATTGCGCCGGGAATGTGTCCCTTTTGAAATTCTGATTCAGATCTGACGTCGACATACTGGCAGTTATCATCATATGGATTATAGGAAATGGCTTTATACATGAGAACCTCCAAACTCTAAAACATACAATCAATTTTATCATAAAACAAATAAAATAACTATATGACTGAGAATGGGAACGGCTAATTCTCTTTGCCTTCGGTTCTAAAATTGGAAAGTTCATTGCTGAGGCGGATACTGCTCTTGTAAAGGGTGGTGATTTGGTGCTCTATGTTTTTCATGGCCAAGGTATGGTTTTGGATTGCGCTGTCCACTTCTTCAGAAGCGATTGCCGTTGATTGTGACAGGGAGATGATATTTTCCATGACTTTGGTGATGGAAATGCTTCGAGAAGAAACAACGTTTAGTGTTTCAGAGCAGGTAAAAATCTCATTGTATATTTCCTGTGAAATATCCCATGCAGAGTCACAGTGCATTAGAAGATCGTCTTCATAACTTGATGTTTCCACGATAATATGATTGATTTCATCCAGTGCCATTTCTAAGTCGAGGAACACAGTGTAGAGCTGTTTAACCAAAAACTGCGAGCGCTCTGAAATATCAACTAAATCAGATGGGTGATAATCAGAATTTTCAAATGGAGGAAGTTCAGTTAGAAGCGTTCCCATGGTATCTTGCAGGGCAATCATCTCATCAATATATCTAAAACAGCTGTTGAGTGTTTGAAGAGACACTTTGAGAGCCAATTCAATAACCGCCGATTGGTGAATCAAAACATCTAAGTTCTCTCTTGCTGAAATCATGATTTCTTCAAGAATTGTGGACTTGGTATTTAAATCCTGATTGATAAAAATTGTGTCATCCAGCTTGGAACTGATGGAATTTGTGAGGAATAAAACATTTTGAGTTTCATCCACTTGCACATTGGCGTCATGGGCGACTTCTTGGATTAACATGGCGATTTCATCGACGGCATGGCTGCTCTTTGAGGCATCGTCCGCAAGAACAGAGGTGGACTTATGAATCGTGTCTGTAATCTTTGAAATCTCTTTGAGGACTCTTATTAGGCTGGTTCTCATAGTGTTATAAGCCGAGACACTTGCACCGATTTCATCTGACAAAGAACTCTCCAGTTCAGTGTCGAAGTGTCCTTGCGATATTTCTGAGAGACCATATTTCAATGATTTTAACGGCTTCAAAAATCGGCTGATGGCAACGAAGACCATCGCTGAAACCAGAATGATTGTGAAAAGGACTACTAAATGTCCAGTCATGAGGGCCTGTTTAAAAGGTTCGAGCAGTGTTTTGGTGCTTGTGGCAAGGAGAATATACCAGTTGTAGCTAGGCAGATAACTGTATTTATACGTAATTTCCTGATTGAGTGTGACGAGATTTCCAATCGTTGAAGCAAGCCGGTCTTCTGTAATCGCCTCCATCAATTCAGGATGAACTTCTTTGAGCGAAGTTGGTGAGGTGATTTGATCTATAGATGTACCGATGATTTGGTGAGTATCTGTTAAAATCCAAAATTGTTGTTCTTCAGTGGACGGCTTTAAAGAGGAGAGTGAGAAATTGACGCTTATGACGCCAGAAGTTCCTGTGGCGTCTAAAATGGCCTTTTGAACACTGAGGATATATTCCCCAGTGAGACTGTCTATGTAAAGGTCTGTGTAAATGGCTTGCTCACCAGAATTGAGTGCTTGCTGATACCATTTGTAAATGGGATTGCTCAGGTTGACTTCGCTGATATGCGATCCGTTGTTATAAAGCAGTTGTGAGCGTGCTGAAAGATAGATGGAAATCGACTGAATTGAAGGGTCTTTAGATAAGTATAAATCCAGTTCTGCCATGAGAGAATCATAGCCATCTATAGTTGTCAACGATTGGGATGTGTTGAGATATTTTGTTCTGGAGATATATTGTTTAACCGTATTGCTCTGGGAGAGTAAGTCACTTATGGCTGTCTTCCGCTCCATGTAGAAAGACAGTTCGGAAAGCGTTGTCTTCATCTGTTCTTCAGAGATTGAGGCGATGTAATGAGTGGCAAATTGATTGAATTTGGAATTGAAAAAAGTGCCGATTATGATTTCCATGACCATAAATAGCATCAGGGTTATGAGGCTGATTTTCTTTGAGATACTAATAGGCGCGTTTAAATTCATCTTTACCTCCTCATTGTTTATTAAGGGTTTATACCCGCAGGATTTCGTTAAAATCTACAATAAAAACATAATTGTTGTGATATAATAATATCTAGGATGGGTTTGTCATGCCGAATAGTGGGTAAAAATGAACATTAGACAATCGGCTAAGTCAGGAGGGTAAATAACAAAGATGAGATTGATTCATATTAGCGAGGTAAATCCAGGGTTGAAGGTCGCCAAGCCAATATACGATTCTAAACTGTCGCTACTGGTTCAAAAGGATACGTCACTAACCAGCCAATTGATTGAAAAACTCAAATCAATTGACATCAGACATGTGTATGTGGAAGATGAGATATCCGAAGGCATAATTTTAGAACCTATGATTGCAGATGTGCTGAAACTACAGGCAATCACCATGATGAAACAACTCTATGAACTTCAAGACAGCATCAGCAGTGAGAAATCGAAACAGGTCAGAGAGGATCACATAAGAAGCTTAAGGCGAATTATTGACGATATCATCACTGAAATATACGATCAGTATGACAAAAAATATTATAGCACTGAGCTGCTGGGAGCAGAAATGTATCACTACGATCATGCGGTTGAAGTGATGATTCTCTCAGTGCTTATTGGCAAGAAGATGGGCATAGATAGAGAGCGGTTGATTAAGCTGGGAATGGGGGCTATTTTAGCAGATATCGGCAAATCAAAAGTACCGCCAGAGATTTTAAATAAGAAGGGTAAATTAGAGCCAGAAGAATTTGAAGTTATGAAAAAGCATGTTGAATACGGTTATGATATGCTTAAAGAACTGGTGGAGCTTTCACCACTTTCAAGACAAATTATTTTGCTGCATCATGAGAAATTAGATGGTTCAGGATATCCAAACGGATTTAATGGCGATCAAATTCCACTGCTTGTGAGAATTGTGACCATTTGTGATATCTTCAGTGCCATTGTTTCTGATAGGACGTACAACAATCGAATTTCTGTCGATGTGGCGATTGAGATTTTGAGAACAGCAGCGCCTTTGAAATTAGATGGAGATATTATTAACTACATGCTTCAAATTGTGGACATCTACCCACCGGGAACATTAGTGGAACTGAGTACAGGCATTCTTGGAATCGTCGTGACCAATAATGCAAGTGCACCAACAAGACCTATTTTGAGAATCTTCACCGAGTCGGGCAACGAAGATGTGGACTTGATGAAAGACCTAACTTTGTTTATCAAAAAGGTAATTCCCAAACTGCCGCAATAGTCTGTTCAGAGGCATGAGCATTTAGAATTATATTTCAACTCCAAAGCAGAATTATCTACCGCAGGGCATTAATAACGTCTATAATTTGTGATATGATTAAGGCAGATGTCTGGTTGGGGAGGAATTTTATGATAACGGAGTTCATGCGACGTGCAAATGAGTATCCTGTAATAGGGGCTATAGGAAACAATGCGGTATTAGATGAGGCGATTAAGTCAGATTGCGAGATACTGTTCTTTTTATCGGGCAGTATCTTTGATATTGCAGACAATGTAAAACGTGCAAAAGATGCAAATAAAATGGTATTTGTACATCTCGACTTATTGGAGGGATTTTCCAGAGATGCCGTCGCTGTGGAATATCTATGTAAGCGAACAGAAACAGATGGCATCATCACCACGAAAAGCAGCATGATAAAAGTGATTAAGTCATTTGATAAAATATCAATCCAGAGGTTGTTTCTCATTGATTCTTTAAATTTTGACACAGGGATCAAGTCCGTTACGCATACACAGCCAGATGCGGTGGAAATACTTCCAGGGATTATGCACCATGTGACGGAACAAATCGTCTCAAGGACAAGAACACCAATTGTGACTGGCGGACTGATTCAATCCAAAGAGGACATTATAATGGGACTTAAAGCAGGTGCAGTTGCGGTGTCTACGAGCAATTCCAAACTTTGGGGGTTATAGGAGGTATCATGAAATCTTATATACTGGCATTAGATCAGGGATCGACCAGTTCAAGAGCAGTGCTCTTTAATTTGAAGGGCGAGATCATAAGAATTGCACAACAGCCGATTCGTCAGATAGCCCCTAATTTGGGATGGGTTGAGTATGACCCAATGGAAATATGGGGAACACAGCTGGGAATCGTACGTGAGGTGCTTGACAGTGCAGGGGTTAGCCCTGATTCCATTGCGTGTATTGGAATTGCCAATCAGCGGGAAACTTGTGTGGTCTGGAACAGGGAAACGGGAAAACCTATATATAATGCGATTTCGTGGCAGTGTCGAAGAACTGTTGAGATGAGTGATGCAATTAAGCGCAGCGAACTTTCAAAGTATGTTCATGAGAACACGGGGCTCATTGCAGATGCCTATTTTTCAGGGACAAAACTGAAGTGGATTCTAGATAATGTACCCGAGGCTCAAGCTATGGCAGAAGAGGGCCTGTTGGCATTTGGGACAATAGACACGTGGCTGCTCTGGAAGCTCACACATGGAGAGTGTCACTTCACAGATTGTTCAAATGCGTCTAGGACGATGCTCTTTAATATAAGCACAATGACTTGGGATGAAACAATATTGGAAGCTTTAAAAATTCCACGTTCTCTTTTACCAGAGGTGTTAAACTCAAATGATCTGTTTGGCAAAACACATGAGAGTATGTTCGGTGGTGCGAAAATTCCGATTTCTGCCATGGCAGGTGACCAGCAAGCAGCTCTGTTTGGGCAGGGCGCAAATAGAATAGGAGATGCCAAGGTCACTTATGAAAATGGGTGCTTCTTGTTGATGAATATAGGAAGCCAAATGATGCTGTCCTCACATGGACTTTTGACCACGATTGCATGGCGTCTCAACGGCAAAGTCACGTATGCGTTAGAGGGTTCTGTTTTCATGGGTGGAGCAGTTCTTAGATGGCTACAAGATGATCTGAAACTGCTCTCTGATATGAGAGACAGTGCTTACTTTGGCGGGCTCGTGAAGGACACTGGCGGCGTCTATTTTGTGCCGGCATTTACAGGATTAGGTGCACCCCATTGGGATATGGATGCCAGAGGGGTCATGCTTGGAATGACCAGAGGAACAAATAAAAATCATATTATCCGGGCTGGAATAGAGGCAATTGCTTATCAAGTGGCAGACGTATTCGATGCTATGAAGGAAGATTCGGCAATTGAAATGGAGACTTTAAAAACAGATGGACAATTTGCCGAAAACGACTTGCTCATGCAAATTCAATCAGATGTGCTGGGGATACCTGTTGAGAGAGACGAATTTAGCGAGATGACTGCATTTGGGATTGCCAGAATGGCAGGGCTTTCAATTGGCGTTTGGCAGGATTCCATTTCAAACCGAAAAATTATTCATCCAAATCCCGTAAGGGGCAGAATGTTTTTCCCAGTTGTCGAGGAAAGCGTTAGAGAGTACAACCGGGCAATGTGGAAGAAGGCTGTGGAGAGAGCAAAGAGGTGGGCAGTGTAAACCTTTGTAAAATAACATTGTCACCTTTTTTTTCTTATGCTATAATGACCTTAGAGAGGAGGGAGGATATGTCGCAATTAAAAACTGAATACAAGCGCCAGAGCTGCAAGTGCAGTTGACGAGGGCGGGGTTAATCGAAAATTCGGCGGGTGCCCCGCGGTGTTATCAACACCGACAAATACCATACAAATCCCTAAAGTGATTTGGGAGACAAAAGTGGTAGGTTGATACTAGGCTATAAGTGCGTCCAAAGACCAAGCACCTTGATAGGGTGTTTTTTTATTGCACTAAAATGGGAAAATATGATTTAATAACTTAAAATTACCAAATAAAAAACGTTCATTGATTGATAAGGAGATAGAGAATATGTGTGGAATCGTAGGATATATAGGCAGCAATAAGGCAATTCCGTATTTGATGGAGGGACTTTCAAAATTGGAGTACAGAGGATATGACTCTGCGGGAATCGCCATCAACACCAATCAGGAAATTAAAGTGTTTAAGTCAAAGGGGAGACTGAAAAATTTAGAGGATACACTGGATGTTTCCATGGACACAGTTTTGGGAATTGGCCATACTAGATGGGCAACTCACGGTGCTCCGTCTGATTTAAACGCACATCCTCATACAAATGAGAACAGTACGATTGCTGTTATCCACAACGGAATTATTGAAAACTACATGGAAATAAAGGATTGGTTGATTCACGATAAAAAAGTAGCTTTTAAGTCGGAAACAGACACAGAAGTCATTGCACATCTAGTAGACTATTACTATGAAGGCGACTTGCTTGAAGCGGTGAACAAGGCTGTGGAGAAAATGGAAGGGGCTTATGCCATTGGTGTTATTGCCAAAGATGAGCCAGATCGGTTAATCGCAGTTAGAAAAGACAGTCCGTTAATCGTGGGGCTAGGACAGGGGGAAAACTTCATAGCTTCGGATATTCCGGCTCTTTTAAAATACACGAGGGATATGCTGTTGATTGAAAATGACGAAGTGGTGGAGTTGAAGAGAGAGGGCGTTACCATTCGAAATGCATTTGGACAAGTTGTTGAAAGGGATGTGTTTAAAGTCACTTGGGATATGGAATCGGCAGAAAAAGAAGGCTATGAGCACTTTACATTAAAAGAAATTCACGAACAGCCAAAAGGCGTTCGTGAGACGTTTATGAGGCGTTTAGATAAAAATGACGACATCAACTTAGAGGGAATCAACATCAGTGCAGAGGATCTCAAAAAAATCAACAAGATTTATATTGTCGCATGTGGAACAGCGTATCATGCTGGATTAATAGGAAGGCGTGCCTTTGAGAATCTAGCTAAAATTCCAGTGGAGTGTGATGTGGCTTCGGAGTTTAGATATAGAGATCCATTTATTGATGAAAACACGTTGTTTATAGCGGTCTCCCAATCTGGTGAAACGCTGGATACGCTTCAGTCTATCAGAGAGGCGAAAAGAAAGGGTGCTAGGATTATGAGCATCGTAAACGTGGTGGGAAGTTCTGTGGCACGTGAATCTGATGATGTTTTTTATACATGGGCTGGACCTGAAATCGGCGTGGCATCCACAAAGGCATTTACCACACAGCTCACGGCATTTTATTTGATTGCACTTCACTTTGCAAAATTAAATGGGGCAATGACAACTGCTGAGATTAGGGAGATTGTAACTGAGATTAAGAAAATGCCAGAACATATACAGAGCATATTGGATCAGAGCGAAGCTATCCAAAGACTTGCCGCTAGTCAGTTCAACAATGAGAAGGTATTCTTCATGGGGAGAGGACTGGATGCGGATCTCGCTTTTGAAGCCTCGCTAAAATTAAAGGAGATCTCTTATATCAATTCATTTGCAATAGCAGCTGGCGAGCTAAAACACGGTACAATTGCTTTGATTGAGGACCAGACGTTTGTGGTTTCTTTGGCGACGCAGGATAGACTCTATGAAAAAATGGTATCCAACATCAAAGAGGTGAAAGCAAGGGGCGCACATGTCTTTGCCATTGCAAAAGAGGGAAAAACTGAGATTGAAAAATCAGCGGATGAAGTGTTCTATATTCCGAAGACAATGGACTTGCTTGCTCCAATTTTAGCAGTCGTTCCAATGCAGTTGATGGCCTATTATATTTCATCACTTAGAGGAAATGATGTGGATAAACCAAGAAACTTAGCAAAGTCGGTTACAGTGGAATAGTAGAATAAATTGTAGGCCGTTTAAAACTAAATTTAAATCAAGGGGGAGAGTCCGAGCGCTCAGATTGTTGAGTTTGTGGATTCTCCCCCTTTTAATCTCCTATCGACTCCCCCTACTAAAATTGGTGATAATGACCCCAGTCAAAATAAAAAGACCGCCTACATAATGGTGAATATGGAGCGTTTCGCCAAGGAGCAAAGCGCCTGCACCGACGCTTATGAGCGTTGCTAAATTTGAAAAGACACTGAATTGTGGTGGGGACATACTCTTTAAGATGTAATTCGATAAAAAAGAGGATACAACAGACGACAGGATACCAAGATAAGCAACACCAAATAAATATTGGGGAATCAGCAGGGGGGCAACATAACTTGGCGTTTCACCAGAAATAGCACACTGTATAAAATAAGCTGAATTAAAGGCGATGAAGCCAGCTAAAACAATAGAGAAAGTCAGATCATGTACGTCGTAGACTGCCACCAATCGCTTAATCATAATCGTGTAAAGGGCTGATGAAAGGGTGGATAAAAACAGTAAAAACAGCCCTAAACCACTGCCAGAGTGTAAGGAGACGCCCCCGGCTATAAACATGCCCACAACGCCTCCAACAGATAAGATGACTCCAATCACTTGATATTTGTTGGGATAGTTACCGAGAAGGGCCGAAATGATGACGATTAAAACAGGTGCAACGGCAAAGATGATTCCTGCCTCCGATGATGAGCTTCTGAGAAGCCCTAGAATTTGAAGCAGAAAAAACAAAACAGGATAAAAGGCTAAAATAGGGAGTACTTTCAAAATTAGCTTGCGATTAATATTAAATGGATGCCTGATAATCAACAGAAATAGAGCATAGAAAATCACTGCAAAACTGAATCTGTGTGCCAGTACCAGCAGTGGCGGTGCATAGGGCACAACCAGTTTGGTGAACAAAAAGGATAGGCCTATTATAAATGAATAGGTCAAGGCCAACAATATGGGCAGCAATTTAAAGTTCATACGTTTAAGGTTCATAAGTTTATAACTCTCCTTTGGGTAAATATAAAGTCTCAAACAGCATCATGAAATGATGAAGATAACATCATAATGGGCTATAAATCTACAGGAAGTCACCGTTCCTACTCTTATTGAAACATGGTGAAAGGCTTGATACAATGTATTAATATCAAACTGTAACGCTACAGTTAATCGTTTAAAACATAGAGAGGTGTGTATGTATAGATATTATGAAATTGCAGACCAATTAAAAATGGCTTTTTTGGGAGACGGTTATACGCAAGGGGATAAGCTCCCATCTGTTCGGCAGATTTGCGAAACTTATAAATGTCATCAAAATACAGCATGCAAGGCCTATGAAATCTTAAGAGAGCAGGGACTTGTTTATGTTATTCCCCAGAGTGGATACTACCTCTCGATGGATAGCTCTGAGGAACGTGGCGATAACCAGTTCGTATACGATTTTGCAGCAGCATCTCCAGATCCTAACTTGTTTCCATATAGAGATTATCAACTCTGTATCAATCAGGCGATTAAACAGCATAGAGAAGCGCTTTTTAGATATGGCGAAAGAGGTGGACATCTGCCTTTAAAACGAGCTGTTTCAAAGCTGATGACAGATGATTTTATCTTCACAGACCCTGAACAAATTGTTATTACTTCGGGAACACAGCAGCTTCTCAGTATTCTCAGCAAAATGAATTTTACAAATCAGAAAGAGGTCATATTGGTTGAGCAACCAAGTTATCACTTATATTTAGAGGCATTAAGACACATGGGCTCAAATGTAAAGTGGATTGAAAGACAGGCAGCAGGGTATGACTTCGAGGTGATTGAGAAACTATTTAGAGAGGGTAATATCAAATTTTTTTACTTGCTGCCCCGTGTTCATAATCCCCTTGGAACGGCACTTAGCAAACGCTCAAAGGAGAGACTAGTAGAACTGGCATATCGGTATAATGTCTATCTGGTAGAAGACGATTACATGGGGGATTATGAGTTGAATCCAGCGAATGATCCTCTGATAGCTTATGACGTTCATAAAAGCCATGTCCTCTATTTGAAGAGTTTCTCTAAAATCGTTTTTCCGGGGCTGAGAATAGGGTTTGCAATTTTGCCTAAATCCATGGTAACTGAAGTGGAAACGGCACTTTTTTATCATGATATGGGTGCTTCACTCTTGTCTCAAGCATCATTGGATATCTTTATAAGAAATGGCATGTACCAAAGGCGCATAAAGAAAATGAAGACGCTGTATCATCAGCGAGCAGTAGCACTGCAAGATTCAATTTCAGTGCTGTCAGGCGAAGCTTCTCCTAAAGTGCATGCGTGCATAGAGCTGAAGAGGGCTATTTCCTTAAAAAAAGCGGCTTCTTTCGGCATTCAGTTGACAGGAATAGACCGCTATTATTATGAAAGGGCGCAAGTGAATCATCGTTTGCTCCCAATAAATGTTTCAAATGTGAAGGCGGATAGAATTCAAGCGGGGATAGAAAAACTTTTTAAGCTCATTGACGAGCGAAAAATATGACTCCTATAAAATCGTTTGTAACTTGTGTTACAGCAGTTTGTCTTTGAATTGGATATAGTATAAGTAGTTAAGTGACAAAATGGATATTGAATAGGAGGTATAAGGGTGAGAAAGACATATGAATATGCCGTCGGTATTGAAAAGGCCATTGAAAGGTTGGTTGAACTGCCCGGGAACTATGATAATTTTCATATAAATCATGCAATATTGCCAAAGGGAGAGGGACTGCCGGTTCACAACGCAAATGCAGTTGTTCATCTGATCGTTGTAAAGGGCGTGATGACGGCTGTGTTTGATGACGGTGAGGCGGAAGATTATGGAGCAGGACAGATTGTAAAGGTGGACTGCGGCACAAAGATGGAGATCGGCAATCAAGATGAAGCTGTGCTGGAATTCTTTATTGTCAAGATATTTGAAACAGAATCATAAAATACAGACGCACTGCAAATCTATAAGGGATTTTGCAGTGCGTTTTTTATGGTTACAGCACAATAGAAATAGTGTTGGACTCATCATCAGCTACCGCTGTCTTCACTGAATCAGCAGGTGGGAGCTTAAATGTGTTAAGGTCTGAGAATATGAGCATGTAAAATTGATGATTTCCCCATGTCCCTGTATGCGAATGGATTTCCACAGGAACAAAGAGTCCTGACTTGGTTTTGAATACAGAGATATCATGGGAGCGATTCTCCTTTAAAAGTCGCTTTAATCTAGCAAGTGTGGTATCAGTTTGAAGTTCAAAAGCAGCCATGCCCGTTAAAGAGAGGCATTCATCTTGGGTGTACTCCAAAAGTGTGCAGGCTGCATCATTAACGTGTTTGATCTTCCCCATGCTGTCATCATCTAGTCGCTCGATGACCATGACAGCCTTGAGTGCGTGAGAAAAGACACCAGAAAAATGTGCGCGGCTGTTCCATGCATATTGATTAAAGCGATCCATTGGGATCTTATCGTGAAGCTGTATCAAGAGATACTCAGTTTCTTTGTAACAAAACTTCTCCAGATGAAGGTCCATAAGTGCATGCTCTCCTCCAGATTCAATCGTCAAGAGATAGGAATCGGGGAGAGAGAGTTTTTTTCGATTTTGATAAATTTGTATATATTCTTTGAGGATTTCTTCAGTCATGCGTTCAGGGAAGGCCTTCTTTAGAAATGAAAAGCCATTTTTATTGATATAAGCAAATTTTTCAGTATCCATATTATAGATAAAACTTGCAACCTCAGAATGATCATAGGCAAATTGCATGACCTCAATGTCGTGTTTCATTTGCTCTGCACAGATGAACCTCGTTCTAAGGAAGTGTTCGAGTTCGCTGTAGATAGAAGGAGCGTTGACATTAATCGCCAGTTTATCAGGTGGAATCTTGCCACATGCAATATAAAAAATAGATAAATCACATTCCAGAACTTCAGACAGTCTCTCTAGAATTTCGTCAGTTGGGATGGAACTCATTCCCGCTTCCAGTTTGCTTATATAAGAATGGCTGACTCCAATTTTCTGAGCCAGCTCCCTCTGACTGATGTTTAAACTTCTTAATTCTCTGATTAACTTTCCCAGCATAAAAGTCTCCATTGGATTTCATAGTTGCCCCGGATAACCAATGAATGGTTTGAATTCTGGTTGATATTTCATGAACATCCGAGATTTATCAAGTCTATTATATCAAATTTTGTGTTGCGAATCGTTAAGTTTTTTTCATGAGAACGGTTACAGAGATTAAAATACCTCTTAAATCATTAATGTATATTGATATAATAACCTATAAATTTATCGAAAATGACAAAAAAACGATTGGAAGTTAAGAAATGTTAATAAGAAGTTTAAAAATTAACAAACTGCTTGAAAGTCTTTTCCAAGTTAGTTATAATTTTATTAGATGTTTCTGAAACGAATACATAAAATACAGTAATCTGCGTGTGTATAATTTGGAAACACCTTGCCAATAGATAGAAAAAATAGAAAGGGTAGGGACGCTTTGTCTTCTATCAAGTGTTAAGTGGGAGAAAATTATGAAAAAAAGCTTAATGGCAAAGCTCATGGTGAGCACAGGGTTATTGGTTTTATCCATTGTACTGATTATCAGTGCAATCAGCTTCAAGTATTCCAGTACAGCAATCGAAAAAGAAGTTGAGACAAATTTGATGAGTCAATTGACTGGATTGATTGGCGGGCTTGAAACCGAACAGGCCAATGTTGAGGATTTACTGCATATTATTGGGGATATGCCAGTTGTAAAGGACTTGAAATCAAGTCGATTGTCAACAGAAGAAAACCAATCAGTCAACAGTTATTTGAAAGCATTTAAAGAGAGCAATGACGCTGTGGTGGAAGCTGTCTTCATTGCTGACGAATCTGGCGATATCATCGCAGATAGTCAGGGGGGGTCGCTTAAGGGAATCAGTATTTCAGATAGAGCTTATTTTGGCGATGCCAAAAAGGGAAATGCCCTGTGGTCTGAAATTGTCAATTCTAAAGACACAAACGAATTGGTCAGAATGTACGTTTACCCTGTGAAAAATAGTTCCAGCAATACAATTGGCTATTTGGCTGCAGCGGTTAAAATGAAACCCGTGATGGAGGAAATCAGCAAGATCAAAGTGGGCGAACTGGGATATGCCTACATGATAGATGAATCGGGTTTGATTATTGCGCATCCAAATGAAGAATATGTAATGCATAACAAAATTGGAGATATGGGAATCCCTGAATTATCTGCTGCTGAGAGCGACATGGTTCAAGGAAAAATGGGGAAAATAAAATATACACATAACAACATCGCTAAATTGAATATGTATGCTGGGTTTGGCCCTTATTCAATTAGCATAAACGCGGCACAAAGCGAGTATTTAGCACCTGTCAAATCTATGCAGAAGACAATTATGTTCGCCGGCTTCGTGATGTTTATCTTGGGCATGACTGCCTCTTTTATACTGTCAAGATACATCGTCAGACGTATCAACAAGATGAAATCCGTAATGCTTGTGGCAGCAGAGGGAGACTTGACTGTTCATGTAGATCAGGTGCAGGATGATGGGGATGAAATTCATCAAATTAGCAAGGCACTCAATTTCATGCTCTCTAGCTTTAACCAGATTGTCACAGATATTATCAAGACTTCTGAGGTGCTTTCCACTTCAAGCCAGCAAATGGCGGCCTCGGCAGAAGAGGGTGGAAAAGCCGCCAGTGATGTGACTATGGCAATTCAGGAAATCAGCAGAGGGGTTGAAGTTCAGGCAAATGATATCATGTCTACTCGAAACTTAGTGGGGGATATGAAAATGAAATTAGACGCTTCGTCAAATGAATCCCGAAAGATATTCAACGAAGCGGAAGAAGTGATGAAAACTGCTGAGAACAGTCAAAATTTAATTTATGATACCATAGATAAAATGGCTGAAATCAAGGTGAGTAGCGAAAAAACTATTGATGTGATTAATAAGCTGAATGAACAATCTGATAAAATCAACCGTATTTCAGATACCATTGCGGCTATTGCAGATCAGACGAATCTATTGGCGTTAAATGCCGCCATAGAAGCGGCAAGAGCTGGCGAGGCTGGCAAAGGGTTTGCGGTTGTTGCGGAGGAAATTAGAAAATTGGCAAATGACTCTCAGACATCTGCTAATGGTATCAACCTTCTAATCAATGAAATTCAAATTGAAATTCACGAGGCAAATAACTTTACACAGGCTGAGAGCGAAGCGATTGAGCAAGGAGTCATTGCAATTGACAATACTGGCAATGCGTTTTCAGAAATCCTCAAATTAATTGCGCACACCTCTGAGTCCATTGAGTTGGTAGTCAATAAAATCAATGAAACTCAAAGTCTTGGCGATTCGGTAAATGCCTCTGTCGAGAACATTTCAGATGTGATGGAGAGAACCAGTGCAAGGACACAAGAAGTCAGTGCGGCGACAGAGGAACAAACCGCTGTGTCAGAAGAAATTGCTGCCGCATCCGAGCATTTATCTAAGATGGCGACCAGCCTATTTGAACAAGTAAGTCAGTATAGAGTTTGATAAAAGTGTGAATTTTCAGAGTATTGATGCCCGAAAACCCGGAAAAATAATCCGGGTTTTTTTAAAATTTAGTCTGTTCAAAATCACTTTTTTATGGCATAATAAACAAGTGGTTACTTGCGAGATTAACTCAGATGGTAGAGTGTTTCCTTGACGTGGAAAAAGTCAGGGGTTCGAGTCCCTTATCTCGCACCATTATAAGCAGAGCTCTCTTTCTATTAAAGAGGGTTCTGTTTTTTTTATGGTCATATTAGCTCTATGTTTTTAACGGTTTAATCTCAATTGCGGGTACAAATTTAGAGCAATATGTGCGATAATTGGAGAGGGAAGGATGGGCCTGTCCCTGTAAAAGGATATGAATTGGAGATGGCATAAAATGAATAAACAAGATTATTTGCTGCATGTTCCCTATGGAGAGCTTGGCATCATTGCAATGGACAATTGTGAAGTACTGGCAAGTAGAATTGATCAATATTTAGTAGAGATGCGAAAAGTCTGCGAAACAGAAACACATAAAATTCCAGAAACCTATTTAATTGGCAAAAAGGAAATTCGCTTTTCAAATGGTGAGGGAAAAGTTTTCATCGAAGAGTCCGTCAGGGGAAAAGACATCTATATCATGACGGATATTGGCAATTACAGCAGCACATATATGATGCATGGCTTTGAAAATCACAAGAGTCCAGATGATCATATTCAAGATCTGAAAAGAGTTTTATCCGCAATGGCTGGAAAGGCAAGGCGTATTACAGTTTTAATGCCTTTGCTGTACGCCTCAAGACAGCATAGCAGAAAAGGGCGTGAGTCTTTGGACTGTGCTATGGCACTACAGGAACTTGAAAAGCTTGGCGTGGATGATATCATCACATTTGATGCACATGACCCGACAATTCAAAATGCAATTCCATTGATTTCGTTTGAAAATCTATATCCAACCATGGATATTGTAAAGATGTTTTTAACCGATGAAGCGGATATTTTTCAAGATCCATCTAAAGTCTTGATTATAAGCCCGGATACTGGGGCGATGGATCGGGCGATATACTATTCAAGTGTCCTTGGAAGTGATATCGGTCTATTTTACAAGAGAAGGGATCATTCAAAAGTGGTCAAGGGCAAAAATCCAATTGTACAGCATGAATACATTGGACGAGATGTTAAAGACAACAACATCTTGATTGTAGATGACATGATTTCCTCTGGAGAGTCCATCTTTGACATAGCTGTTGAGCTCAAAAAACGAGATGCGGGCAAAGTCTTCATTGCAACGACTTTTGCACTGTTCACTGAGGGCATTGAAAAGTTTAATCACTTTTATGAAGAGGGGTATATTGACAGAGTTTACACTACAAACTTGTCCTATATTCCAGCAACAGTTAAAGAATCACCTTGGTTTGCAGAAGTGGATATGTCTGAGTATATTTCTAAGGTTATCAATCGACTGAACTACGATATGTCCATCAGTGATATCATGGATGCTGCAAAGGGAATTCAAGAGCTCATTCAGTTCAAGAAGACAGTTAAATAAGTGAGTGTAAGAAGTGACCAGAAAAGATGACTAGAAGAGATTAAAATAGCGACTGCCTTGAAGTTTACCTAAGGGTTTACTCCAAAGCAGTCGCTTTTAATTTAGGTGATGCTATTTGAGTTCAATTTTGCAGATTGTAATGTCATCGTTAATATGTTGATTTTTAGAAAAGGAGTGCATGATCCCCTGAAAGAATTTTTGGTTGCCAAGATGGGTGATGGATTCATCCAATACATCAAGGGCAGTTTCATAGGGGACGTTGTTGGTTTCAAAGAGGCCGTCCGTAAAGCTGAGAATCCTGTGAACCGTATCAAGCGGAACTAGATAGCTTTCATAATTTGGGGGCTCCATGACGCCTAGCAGCATATTGTTGGAAGTCAAATGTTCAAGTGATCCATCCCACCTTTTTACGATCAAATCAGGATGACCAGCGTTGATAACTTTCATTTGATTGTTGCGAAGGTCAAACTCGATGAATATTCCTGTGACAAAGAGACTGCGCTCGTTCTCAGATGTGTTTAAGTCGCAGAGAAGTTTGTTGATGGCCTTTACAGAGTCACTGAGTGATTTGAAGTTGATATAGTCCTTGAACATCTGTGTCAGAGTAATGGCAATCAAAGCAGAGGATACCCCATGACCCATGACATCAATTAGAGCAAAATAATAGGTGGCTGGCCCTGTCTTGTTAAAATAGATGAAATCACCGCCAATTTCGTTGTAGTGATTCATGTAGTAGTCAAAACCAATGGCATCATCATCAAAACTATTTGGCAAAAGAGAGTCGAGGACGCTTCTAGCCAGTTTAACTTCTTGTGATAGATGGTCTAAGAGCAGCTTTTCTCGGGTGATATTCTTTCCGATTTTAAGAAACTTTTCAATATTGCCATAGGCGTTTTTTACAGGAGAAATAGTGGCTTCTTCATAAAATAGAGAATGGTCCTTGCTCTTGTTGACAAAGATGCCTTCCCACACTTTACCGCCAGTAATAGTATCCCATAATTCTTTATAAAAGACGTTATCGTGATAATCGCTCTTGATAACCCGAGGTGAGTTGGAAATTAACTCTTTTTTCTCATAACCAGATATTTTTTCGAAGTACTCATTTGCGTAGAGAATGTTGCCGTCCAAATCCGTTATGACAATTGAGTTTTGAGCGTTTATCAGAATGTTGTCCAAGATGCGGTGTTCTGCATTGTAAAGAGCGCGGTTCATATAATTGGTCAGATGAAATGAGATTTCATTTACGAGTAGAGGTTGTTTTAAAATTCTGATGTTGCTGAACTGAGAGAGAACCTTAAAGATATTATCATCTGTTGGGACGTTGATAAGGAGAACCTCTTCATAATGTGCTCGCATTTCCAGTATGGATTCCAGTGACGGAAACTGTTCAAACTTGCCGACGAGCAAATCGTAAATACACTCTGGTTCAGTTCCAACCTGAATGGTTTGGAAGTGAAACAAGACACCGTTAAAATTCCTTTGAAGTTCTTCGCTAATATGCTGTTCAACTTCACAGTTTTCAATAAAATCAATATAAAAATGATTGGCCCTTAGCATGTGATATTCCATTTCCTCCAGTCGTTGTAGTAGAGTATATCAATTTTTGTGAATATAGGAAATATTACAAATTGATAATATTTATCAATTATCGCATGAATGTGATTAAGTAGTTGAATATTGAGTATAAATTAAGTGTGAGGTGTGGATTATGATTCTAAAAGAAATAGACCGACAAATATATTCCTTGCAGATGGATTCTAAAATTACAGACAGCCAAGACGATATCATGATTAAAATGCTTCGAAAAAAAGACGATATCAAAGCGCTGTTTCTGGATATAAGAAATGTGCAGCTAATCAATCATGAACTTCTGTGCTTCGTATTGGATTTGTCAAAAATGCTCTCTCTTCAGGAGCAGAGACTAATCATCATTGACCCGGAGATGAAACTAAATAGACACCTAGCAATGATGCGCCTGAATGGAATCATAGATAGTTTTTTAAGTTATGATGAAGCGTTAGCCGCCATGTCGGGAAAGTCCGCGCAGACACAAGCAAAGACGAAAACATCTGAAAAAATACTCATGTAGAGGATAATCTAACGCTTTGATGCCCTTTTGGTATTAGTGGATTTACCTCTTTTTTTCTTTTTTGCCACTGAGTATCCAAAAGTTCCAAGCAAGTTGCCCAAGGAATAGTATCCACCGTGGCTGTAACAGATAATGCCCGACTTATCCAGTCGAAATTTTCCAGTTTTGTCCATGAATTGGTCGTCAATCGTGACATTTACAACTTCAGCTAGAAACATATCATGTGAACCCAGTTCTTTGATTTCAGTGACTTTGCATTCTATATTTACTGGAGATTCAAAGATAGAAGGGGCAGTTACGGCTACCGAAGGAACGGCGGTCAGGCCAGTCATTTTAAATTTATCGGTATCCCTTCCAGATTTTACTCCGCAAAAATCAGTGGCTTTTACAAGCGAAGCAGTTGTCAGATTGATGACAAAACTGCCGCTGTTTTTTATAAGGTCATATGAGTAACGCTCTTTGCGCACTGAGACGTAAGTCATTGGCGGATTGGTGCAGATTGTGCCAGTCCATGCGATTGTGATGATGTTTGGCGTTTCAAGTGTGCCGCAGGAGACCATTGCAGCGGGAACAGGATAGACCATTGTCCCCGGTTTCCAAGATTGTTTTCCCATTTGTTACCTTCCTTATCTCATGTTCTATTGCTCTATTATAACACATTCCTTATTGCAAACCTATGAACATGATGTATAATATAAGTGTAGGTTAATTTATAAGTCAAAATAATAGAGGTATGTTTGTGAGTGTGTTCGTTCTAAGCAAATAACTTGATAGCGTGTGTAAAATGGAGCCCTAGAGGGGTTATTTATCGTGCCATTTTACCGCATCAGTTTAGTTTAGAACACGATTACGATACCTGTAATTTACCGTGCTAAGCGCGGTTTTTTTGTGCAAGCAAAAGGGAGTAGGAGTGCATCTACTTCCTTTTTTTGTACCTAAAATACAGGATCGGAGAAGAATCGACTTATAAGTGGCCTGCAAACAACATATTATGAGAAAGAACTCATTGTATTAAGAAAGAACTTATTAAAGTAAGAAAGAACTTAGGAGAAAATACCATGAATAAAACAGATCAAATAAAATCAGAGCAACACAAAATAGAGGGTCAGCAAACCCCAATAGATCAAAGTGAGTTCCAAAAAAATAAGCAAAAAGGGTTGAAAATGACAAATAGTAAACTAGAATTTGATGTAATAAGAGAACAGTTAAAGGCGTATGCCATCTCGGAGGCCGCTAAACAGCAAATAGATCATCTGGAGATGATGCAAGATCCAGTCCTCATTGAAAGACATTTAGACGAAACCACAGAGGCTGCTGAAATTCTAAAAATCAACACCAGTGTGCCACTGAATGGACTGGAAGGCGTCAGAAGTGCTCTGGCTAAACTAAAAAGAGAAGAAGTCCTGAGACCAAAGGAACTTGAGGCAGTTGCCTATTTTTTAAAGGACTGCCAGAGGATGATTCGATTTATGGCAGATAAAGCATATGCGGCGCCGAAAGTAGTGACCTATGCTTCTGGAATTGACTCATTGGAGGATTTGTCAGATGCCATAGGACAAGCCATTGTCAACAGCCGAGTAGATGACCATGCCACACAAACGCTTTATAAAATCAGACGGAAGATCGCTGAAATCGAAGATCGAATTAGACAAAAATTAAATCAGTATCTTACTGGAGGGGCTTATCAGCACATGTTTGCAGACGCACTTGTAAGCCAAAGGGATGGCAGGTATGTCATTCCAGTGAAGAGTGAGCATAAAAAGGCCTTTGATGGGAATATCTTAGACAGGTCAAGATCGGGGAATACGCTTTTTATAGAGCCAGCAGCAGTTAAGAAACTTCAAGAAGAGTTGACTGGGTTAAGAGGTGATGAAGAACAGGAACTCTATAAAATCTTATCGACACTCAGCAACCAAGTGGCACATGAAATGAGAGAGCTGGAATTAAATTATGAGGTTATGACACATTATGACTTCATCTTTGCCAAGGGCAAAATGAGTCGCAAAATGGATGGTGTTGCAGCAGAATTGACGAATTCGAAAGCCTTGAAAATCGTCATGGGCAGACATCCCCTTTTGGAAGAAAAAGCCGTACCGCTGAATCTGGAAATGAAACAGCCAAAGAGGCACTTGGTGATTACAGGGCCAAACACAGGTGGAAAGACTGTTTGTATGAAGACCATTGGACTATTTGTCCTCATGACACAGGCTGGGCTTCACATCCCGGCAGAAAGCGGTACCAAGCTACCCATATTTGACAGTGTTCTCTGTGATATTGGAGATGGGCAGAGCATCGCTCAAAATTTGAGTACGTTTTCTTCACACATTACCAATATCATCGAAATTATTGAAAGAACCACGTCAAGGACACTGGTTATTCTCGACGAGATTGGCGCTGGAACAGACCCTGGCGAGGGCATGGGAATTGGGATTGCGGTGCTTGAACAATTGGCGGAAAAGGCTGCTATGATTTTAGCGTCAACCCACTATAATGAAATTAAGGATTTTGCAAACACCCATCCGCTTTTTCTAAACGGAAGTATGGCCTTTAATCTTCAAAGCCTAAAACCTGCCTATCGGTTGATTATAGGTAAATCAGGGGATAGTAATGCCCTGCTAATTGCGTTGAGGCTTGGTATGGACAAAGCGCTTATAGAGAGAGCTCATGAACTCTGCTATAGGGAAAAAGGAAATTACGATGAAATTATTAATACCTTCAATATAGCGCCTTCACAGGTAAGTGAGGACTATGAAGTACAGACGAAGCAGAAAAGTGGTGATGAATGCAGCTGCGACTCAAATGGAGTATCGAAACAGACTACAGTAGAACCAAATCTAAGATCAGATGTGTTTGTCAAGCGGAAAAAACCAAAATTCCAAGTGGGGGATGCTGTTTACGTGCACACCATGAAGCGAACTGGAATTGTCTTAGAGACAGAGGATCGACGAGGTGATATCACGATTCAAGTCAGAGATAAAAAGTTTAAGGTCAATCATAAGAGGCTATCACTTCATATAAAATCAGATGAGCTCTACCCAGAGGATTATGACATGGAAATCGTTACAAAATCGTGGGATTATCGAAAGAAGAACAAGATGATTCAGAAGGGAAAGGGCAAAGGGGTGGTTATAGAAAATGAGTGAGGGGCAAAAAAAGGATAATCGAGAAAAAGATAAACGAGGACGTCTCAAAGAAATGATGTTTGATTTTCAAGCTGCCAAAGATGGAAAGGTCTTTATCAGTTGGATGGGAAAAGTGGTCAAAATTTTAAAGTGGCAAGAAGCTCAGCGTTTTTTGAAGCGATTGGAAACATTGAGCGATTATGACAAGCAATTGGCAATGGCAAAAGTAACTGGTAACTTTAAAAGAGGAAATGAAAAACTTTATAAGCGTTAAAAAATAGTCATAGAAAAATAACAATTGGCGTTGTTTGAACTGGGGTTTTGGGTAAATATTAAATGACAAAGGCGTTAGAAATCTATGGCAGGGGGTTCTGCCAAGAGGTATTTATCTGGTGGAAAGTGAGAAACCAATTTTGGAGGTGGCGTAATGAGAATAGCTGTACAAACTGGGTTAAATGAACTTATGGAAACGCTAAAGAACAAAGGCTACAATGTCGTTCCATACAGACAAGGCGGCGATAATATCAAAATTACCATCATCAATGACGTCGATGAAGAGTATGAAGAAATTCAGCCAGTGAGTTTTATGGGCGAGGGAGAGAATGAAATGGTCGTCATTGATGCGACAAAACTTTCACAAAATCAGGTCATTCATTTCGTGGAAAAATATGCAAAATAGAGTGGGCTTTCTAAATAAAGCGGCTTGAAATTTACAGGCGTTTATATTATAATACAGTAAATAAAGTTAAGCGATGACAAGAAGTAGTAAGACTGTATTATGTGTAGAGAGCCTCTGGATGGTGAAAAGCGGCGGTGAGAAAGTCTGAACTCGTCTTCGAGCTATTGACATGAATTCATAGTGTCAATCGGTTGACCCCGATATCGGTCTTTGAGTGGTTGGCAGTAAAACGCCATCAATTAGAGTGGTAACGCGAGCCCTTCGTCTCTAAACGAGGGGCTTTTTTTATGTACAGAAAATCATTGAGATAGAAGGGAGAATGAATATGCACGATTATCAGCATAAGTCCATCGAAAAGAAATGGCAGCAAAGATGGGAGGAAAAAGAGTCCTTTAAGGCATATAATGACTATTCGAAGCCAAAGTATTATCCACTTGTCGAATTCCCGTATCCGTCAGGACAAGGACTTCATGTAGGCCATCCAAGACCGTATACAGCACTGGATATCGTGGCTAGAAAGCGAAGACTAGAAGGATATAATGTCCTTTACACAATGGGTTGGGATGCATTTGGACTGCCAACGGAAAACTACGCCATCCAAAATAAAATTCATCCGGCAATTGTAACAGAAAAGAATATCGAACGGTTTAAAGGACAGCTTAAAAACCTCGGCCTTTCATTTGACTGGTCAAGGGAAATCAATACAACAGATCCAAACTACTTTAAGTGGACACAGTGGATTTTCATAAAGCTCTTCGAACATGGACTTGCTTATAAGAAGGAAATGGATATCAACTGGTGTACATCTTGTAAAGTTGGGCTTGCAAACGAAGAAGTGGTTGGCGGTGTCTGTGAGCGCTGTGGCGGTGAAGTTGTCAAGAAATCAAAATCACAATGGATGCTTAAAATCACAGAATATGCAGAGCGTTTAATCAACGACTTAGACGATTTAGATTATATAGAACGTGTTAAAATTCAGCAAAAGAACTGGATTGGCAAGTCAAATGGCATGGAAATCGACTTTAAAACCACTGTGGGTGATACGCTCAGAGTGTTTACAACAAGACCAGATACGATCTATGGAGCAACCTACATGGTTATCAGCCCAGAGCATCCTCTGATTCAAGAACATGCAGACCAGATTCAAAACATGGAAGCATTGATTGAATACAGAGAAGAGGCAAAGCGTAAATCTGACTTCGAAAGAACTGAGATGAACAAGGATAAGACAGGGGTTGAGATCAAGGGAATTCGTGCGATTAATCCTGCGACCCAATCAGAAATTCAAATCTGGATATCTGACTATGTTCTCATGTCTTATGGAACAGGCGCGATTATGGCTGTTCCAGGGCATGACTCAAGAGACTGGGAGTTTGCCAAGGCATTTAACCTTCCAATTATAGAGGTCGTTTCTGGCGGCAACGTGGAAGAAGAGGCTTTTACAGACAACGAAAACGGTGTTCTGGTCAACTCAGAAATGATTAACGGTCTTAAAGTTCCAGAAGCTAAAGAAAAGATTGCCGCATTTTTAGAGGAAAAGGGACTTGGAGAGAGACGCGTTAACTACAAACTCAGAGACTGGGTATTTTCAAGACAGAGATATTGGGGAGAGCCAATTCCACTGGTGAGCTGTCCAACTTGCGGATGGGTGCCTGTTCCTATGGAGCAACTCCCGTTGACACTTCCAGAGGTTGAGAGTTATGAGCCAACAGATACTGGTGAATCGCCACTTGCGGCTATGACAGACTGGATCGAAACCACTTGTCCAAAATGTGGTGGACACGCCCATAGAGAAACAGATACCATGCCTCAATGGGCTGGATCAAGCTGGTATTTCCTTAGATACTGTGATCCGTTCAATGACGACGCACTTGCAAGCATGGAAGCGCTGAACTACTGGATGCCAGTTGACTGGTATAATGGGGGTATGGAGCATACGACGCTACACCTTCTGTACTCTAGATTCTGGCATAAATTCCTCTATGATATCGGCGCTGTCAATACGAAAGAACCATATGCAAAGAGAACGTCACATGGGATGATCCTCGGTGAAAACAATGAAAAAATGTCTAAATCCAGAGGAAATGTCGTCAACCCAGATGACATCATCGAAGAGTTTGGTGCAGATACGTTGAGAATGTACGAGATGTTTATTGGTGACTTTGAAAAGAGTGTTCCTTGGTCTGATAACAGCGTAAAGGGATGCCGAAGATTCCTAGACAGAGTCTGGAATTTAGTTGACAATGTCGTCGATGGAGATGCGTATACAAAGGCACTTGAAACTACAATTCACAAGACCATAAAAAAAGTATCAGAAGACTTTGAAACATTGAAGTTCAATACAGCAATTGCCGCTTTAATGAGCTTGCTCAACGACTTTAAAAAAGCAGAGCAAATCACAAAAGCGGATATGAGAACATTCTTGATTTTATTAAATCCAGTATCGCCACATGTAACTGAAGAAATTTGGGAAATGTTAGGGTTTGAAGGCATGGTAACAGAACAGACTTGGCCAAAATTCGACCCTGAAAAGGTTGTGGACGATGTGATCGAGATGGCTGTTCAAATCAATGGAAAAGTGAGATCAACTATTACGATTCCAAACGATGCGTCCAAAGAAGACGCACATGAACTGGCATTTAACGATGAGAAAATCAAACAATTTACCGAGGGTAAAACAGTGGTAAAAGAAATTTTTGTTCCAGGTAAAATTTATAACATCGTTGTCAAATAAGATGATTGTCAAATAAGACAGCAAAAAAATAGAAACCCGCTTTATGGCTGATGAAAGCCTAAAGCGGGTTTTTTATAGGCGTTATAGAGTCCTATATCTCAAGTTGAGGCCCAAATGTCTGATGTGCTCAATTTGAAAAGGCGTTTGCTCAATAGCGATGTCTGTCGATGGCCTCGTGATGTTTCAAAGAGCGAAGATACTCATCTATAGCTTCAGCAGTTAGCTTAGAGTATTTAACAGCTTCCACCACGGTATTGGCGCCAGTGACAACGTCACCAGAGGCAAAGACACCCTCTCTTGTGGTGCGGCCTGTTTCATCTGTGATAACGAGACCGTATTTATTAGTGGTGATGTCCTTTGTGTTTGCGACGATGTTGTCTCTAGGGCCTTGACTGACGGCGACGATGATGGAATCCGCTTTGATAAACCCCTGTTGATCTGAGTGTTCAGTCCAAGTAATTGAGCCGTCTTCTGCTGTTTCCGCAGAAGTTTGGATATACTTAAGGCCCGAGCCGGTCAGTTCGATTGGAAGTTTGTAAAATTCGAATTTGACGCCATCTGCTTGTGCGTACTGACGATCGTGTTCGTTTGCGGGCATATGCTCAAGGCCTTTTCGATAGACAATGCTCACATGTCTACTGCCGTGACGAAGTGCTGTTCTGGCAACATCCATTGCGGCGTTTCCAGCACCGATGACACAGACGTTGTTGCCCAGAGTGTAGACGTCTGGGTTTTTTAAATAGTCAAGGCCATAGTGTACATTGCCAAGGGATTCGCCTTTAATATGAAGTTTGTTTGGTTTCCAGACGCCTGTACCTATGAAAACAGCATGGTAGCCATCGGTGAAGAGGTCATCCAATGTGAGGTTTGGGCCAATCAAAGTATTGGGTCTGATGATGACACCAAGCGTCCTGAGCTTTTCTTTGATTCTATCCAGAATAGATTTTGGCAGTCTGAATTCTGGAACGCCATATCTTAAAACACCGCCAATTTTATCGTTGGCTTCAAAAATTGTGATTTTATAGCCTCGGAGCGCTAGCATCATGGCAATTGTAAGCCCTGCTGGACCTGCGCCGATAATGGCAACCATTTGATCTTTCTTATAGGGAATTTGGTAATCCATAACGGTGAGATAATAATCAGAAATATAGTTTTCAATCGAGCTGATGTGAATTGGTTGATTCTTTCTATTTAGAATACAATGACCCTCACATTGTTTCTCGTGGGGACAAATCAAAGAACAGACAACGGATAGCGGATTGTTTTCAAAGAGTAGTTTGCCAGCTTCCATAATTTGATTATCTTGAAAGAGTTGAATAAACTCTGGAATGTTCGTAGCGACGGGACAGCCCTCAACGCATTGAGGTTTCTTACACTTTAGGCATCTCTTGGCCTCTAGAATTTCATGACGGCTCATGAAAGACCACCTTCTTTCCAACTTAATATTTTAATAATGATAGTATCACAGAAAAAAAGGAATGTAAATATTGACAATCGTTCTCAATAAGAGTACAATAACTATAGACACCCCCCGTGGGGCGTGTCGAAGGACGATGATAAGTAGTTAAGCGAGGGTCTATTATGAATAATGAAAAGTATAACGTCACTGGAATGACCTGTGCAGCCTGTTCTCTTGCAGTTGAAAAGAGCGTCTCTAAACTGGAGGGAATTTCTGAAGTCAAGGTCAATTTAATCACCAATACCATGGAAGTTACTTATGAGGATAAGAGTCTGACACCTGATGATATTATCTCTGCAGTTGAGAGGGCGGGGTATGGTGCAGAACAATCTGTGGATGAAATCAAAATGGAAATCGAGCAAAAGCATCTACAGGAAAAACTGGCTTTTGAAAAGAGGCTTAAAATATCGCTGATATTTACAGTTCCACTTTTATACATTACAATGGGACATATGATTGGACTGCCGATTCCAAGTTGGATGAGTCCGCATGAAGGGCCATTGATGTTCGGAATTGTACAGCTCATATTGACAGCGCCAGTGGTTTGGATGGGAAGAAGTTTTTATTCAGTGGGATTTAAAACCCTTTGGAAGCGCTATCCAAATATGGATTCACTGATTGCACTGGGAACATCAGCTGCTATATTGTATGGGTTGTTCGCCCTATATCAAATATTTGTGGGGACGATGACTCAAAATACCGACTTGGTTCACATGTATGTAAATGACCTCTATTTCGAATCAGCGGCAGTTATACTCACACTAATCACTGTGGGTAAGTATCTTGAATCAAGGGCAAAAGCAAAAACCTCAGATGCCATCAAGAAATTGATTGATCTCTCTCCACAGACAGCTATTTTATATAAAGATGGAAAAGAGCATGAAATAGATATCAAAGATGTCAAGATGGGCGATGTACTAATCGTAAAACCAGGGGCAACAGTTCCTGTTGACGGCAAAATAATAGAAGGCGAATCGGCACTGGATGAATCCATGCTGACTGGGGAGAGCATCCCTGTTGCCAAAGGCGTTGAAGATACAGTCATCGGCGCAAGTATCAACAAAACAGGTTATTTTAAGATGACAGCTGAACGCGTGGGCAACAACACCATGCTTTCGCAGATTATCAAACTCGTACAGGAAGCTCAGGGTAAAAAAGCGCCTATTGCAAAGATTGCCGATAAAATCAGTGGCATCTTCGTACCAACAGTCTTAGGCCTTTCGCTCTTGGCTTTCGCAGTTTGGATGCTGATGGGGTACTCTTTTGTATTCTCCATGAGTATAGCCATCACGATACTCGTCATCTCCTGTCCATGTGCACTTGGACTTGCAACACCAACTGCAATTATGGTTGGAACTGGGAAAGGCGCGGAATACGGTGTTCTCATAAAAGGCGGCGTGGCACTTGAAAATACACATCTAATTGATACAATAGTCCTTGATAAGACTGGGACGATCACAGAGGGAAAACCAACGGTGACAGATGTTATTGTCAAGGAAGGCAACGAGGCGCAGATGATGTCAATCGTAGCGGGAATCGAGAAAAAATCAGAGCATCCACTGGCTGAAGGCATCGTGAAATATGCTGAGGAACTGGGACTCAAACCAGCTGAGGTTGAAGAATTTGAGGCACTTTCAGGACTTGGACTCAGAGCGAAAGTAGACGGCGAAGAATGGCTTATTGGAAATGAAGCCCTCATGGCACAGTATCAAATAGATGCCAGCAAGTTCAGAAGGGAATTGGATTCGCTTGCAGACTCAGGCAAAACGCCAATGCTCGTTGCAAAGTCAAAGCGATTGAATGGCATTGTCGGCATGATGGATGTTCCAAAAGAACACAGTCAAGAGGCCATTCAGGCACTAATGGAAAAAGGACTTGAAGTCATTATGCTCACTGGGGATCATAAGAAAACAGCTGGCAGTATTCAGAGACAACTCGGAATTCCGAAAGCCTATGCAGAAGTCTTTCCGCATGAAAAGGCAAAAGTTGTTGAACAGCTTATGAGTGAAGGGAAAAAAGTGGCAATGGTGGGTGACGGTATAAACGATTCGCCGGCACTGGCACTTGCAGACATTGGAATTGCAATTGGCAATGGAACAGATATCGCCATTGAATCAGCGGATATCGTCTTGATGAAAAGTGATTTGAGAGATGTGGTCACAGCCATTGACCTAAGCCGTAAGACAATTCAGAATATTAAACAGAACCTTTTTTGGGCCTTTTTCTACAATGTGCTGGGGATACCGCTTGCAGCAGGCGTCTTCTACGTTTCTATGGGACTTAAACTGAATCCTATGTTTGCGGCAGCTGCCATGAGTCTAAGCTCAGTAACCGTTGTAAGCAACGCCCTTAGACTCAGAGGGTTTAAACCATCCGTTAGGACGTCTGGCAGAGAAATTTCAGTTGAATATGAAACATACTCATTCAGAGAAATCAGTAAACAAGAAAATAAAGCTATTGAAACCGCTAAAACAGAGGTAATAAATCAAAGCGAAAATAGAAAAGAAATTCAAAACCATGAGGAGGTATTGATTATGAAAAAGGAAATGATTATTGAGGGCATGAGCTGTGGACATTGTAAAATGAGAGTTGAAAAGGCGTTAGGGGCTCTAGAAGGCGTAGACAAGGCAGAAGTCGTATTAGAAGATAAAAAGGCGTTGATTGAACTTTCAGGAGACGTGTCAGAAGCAGTCTTGAAATCAGCCGTGGAAGAAGCTGGCTACGAAGTTGTGGAAGTGAAATAATGTCAAAGGATAGAACGGAAGTCTTGAAACTCCTTAAGACTTCAAAGGGACAAATCGAAGGTATCATCAAGATGATAGAAGACGATCGCTACTGCATAGACATCAGCAAGCAGATTCTGGCGGCACAGGCGCTGTTAAAAAAGGCCAATCAAAACATATTGAAAACACATATGCAGACTTGTGTCAAAGAAGCCTTTGAAAACAACAATGGTGACGAAAAAATTGAGGAAGTCATAGGCATCCTGGATAAGTACTATAAGTGATTTTCCCAAACGCCCCTTCAAGAGTTTATTGAAGGGGCGTTTTTTAGAGGATAAGATTTTATTATCCGATGAGGCATTGTAAAAAAGCCAAAAGTTTATTACAATGATTACAATTGAAAGTGTGGCGAATCGCAAGCCCTGAGCTGGCGATAAACAGGAATAGAGGTAAAAGAGGAGGCACAAGATGAAGGTGGATTTTCACACGCATTCGGATTTTTCCATAGATTCTCAATCACCCCTTGAAGAAATGGTCAAAGAGGCCATTCGCATGGGCATTACAGATATGGCAGTAACCGACCATGTGGATTATGATTATGATGAAGATGGGGTCACAAGCGACTGGGATTTCAGTTTAGAGGATTACTTTGAAAAGATTAGAGAGATAAATGAGATTTACGGTGATAAAATCAAGCTCTATCGCGGGGTTGAACTGGGCATACAGCCTCACCTTGGAGACAGATGCAACCAGCTGGTTGCAGAAAATGCCTTTGATTTTGTTCTGGCATCTCTTCACACAGTGGATCGAAAAGACCTTTATAATCAAAAGTATTTTAAAACTAGAACAGCAGAAGAGGCCATTAGAGAATATTATAAATCATACTATGACAGTATTATTCAACTGAACGATTTCAGTGTTTTAGGCCATTTGGACTTGTATCTGAGATATTGGAGTCCACTAAAAGATGAACCTGTTCAGAAGTACTTTGATCAAATAGAGCCGCTTTTGAAGTATGTCATCGACAGAGAAAGAGGGATTGAAGTAAACTCTGGCGGGTATTTTAAATATAAGCTAAATGCCAACAACCCATCAGATGATATTTTGAAGCTCTACAAATCGTTAAAAGGGGAAGTGATTACTCTCGGAAGTGATGCCCATAAACCAGATCAGCTTGGGACGCTTCATCAAGAGAACCTTCAAAGGCTTCAGGGACTGGGTTTCAAATACGTATGTACTTTTGAACAGATGAAACCAGTGTATCATGCGATAGATAAACTTCTTTAGGCATTGGTGTTAAAACAGATGCGAATAGATTTAGAGAAAACAACAAACAGATAAAGTGGAGGGGATTATATGACTGGATTAACAGTGAACTCAATGAATTTTGAACTCCTTAAAACATGGGTTATGGGGCTAGGCATAAAAGTTTTAGCGGGAGTGGTTATCTTAATCGTCGGATTTAAACTTGTGAACTTAGTGGACAGCAGACTTCAAAGACGTAAGGACTTCATAAAAATAGACCCAACTCTGAAATCGTTTTTAAGCTCAGCTCTTAGAATGGGACTTAAAACACTGGTTTTAGTTACAGCTATTATCTCGATGGGCATACCGATGACTTCCTTTGTGGCGTTGATTGGTGCGGCAGGTCTGTCAGTTGGTCTGGCACTACAAGGCAGTTTGTCAAATTTGGCAGGTGGTGTTCTAATTATCTTTTTAAGACCTTTTAAAGTGGGTGATTTTATCGAGGGAAATGGACACTCTGGAACAGTCAGGGACATAGGTCTTTTCTATACTCACTTAAATACGCCGGATAATCGTTCCGTGGTGATTCCCAATAGTGGACTTTCAAACAGCTCTCTCATCAACTATAGTGAGCACTCGGAAAGGCGAGTGGACTTTGAATTTGGCGTCAGCTACGACTCAAATATCAAAGATGTGAAGCGTGTTATTCGAAGTGTCATTGACAAAAATGAGATGATTATGCAAGAGCCTGAACCATTTATCAGATTGGCAAATCACGGCGCAAGTTCATTGGATTTCAAAGTAAGAGTCTGGGTGAAGGCAGAAGATTACTGGGAAGTATTCTTCACAACTCAGGAAGAAGTTAAAGAGGCCTTTGATCAAGCGGGAATCGAAATTCCATATCCGCATATGGTCGTTCAG
Source organism: Firmicutes bacterium UBA6806 (assembly GCA_002452745.1). Classification (GTDB taxonomy): domain Bacteria; phylum Bacillota; class Clostridia; order Peptostreptococcales; family Acidaminobacteraceae; genus Fusibacter_A. The sequence goes on along the minus strand of DKFC01000028.1, from coordinate 15,043 downwards.
ACTCAATCCTTAGAACAAAAATAGAAAGCAAATAAATGCAGATTAGCATATAAAAAATCGTCGGCGATTGAAGATTCAATCATCTGACGATTTTTTTTGCATCTATTATTTTGAGTGTGATAAATAGGTGTCTTGATGTTCTATTTGTGAATTTTTACAATTGGGCAGTTTCCTCAAACCAGTTTTTAAGGGCTGCATAGAGCGATTGATATGCAGTGTACTTTTTAGTGTAAAGTGAAATCTCCGCTTCAGTTGGATGGATGCATTCCACCGTTTTAACAATTTGACTGCATGCAGATTCGACAGATTCATATGCGCCATAGCCAACGGCGGCCAATATAGCTGCACCAAGTGCGCCACCTTGATCTGTGTTGATTTTATGGACGGGTGTGCCAAAGATTGAAGCTAAAATGGAAAGCCATAAATTGCTCTTGGCCCCGCCTCCAATAACGCGAACTTCTTGAATTGGTATGTTCATTGAAGTCAGGATTTTTAGTGAATCCTTAAGCCCCATTGAAACGCCTTCTAAAATGGCACGAGTCATCTGTCCCCTTGTGGTGGTTGGCGTCAACCCGATGAACGTTCCTTTGGCATATGGGTCGGGATAAGGCGTCCTTTCACCCATGAGATAGGGCAGGAACAGCAAATTGTCATCAGAAGCAGGTGACTCACTTGCTTCTGATAGAAGCTGGTCGAAAGGAATGTCGGGGTTTACTGTATCCGTCCACCACTTGAGACAACTGGCGGCGGACAGCATGACACCCATTGAGTGGTATTTTCCATTGGCATGGCAAAATGCATGAAGCCTCAAGTCTTCATCAGCGGCAAAGATATCATGTGCCGCAAACACCACCCCTGAAGTGCCCAAAGTGACGGAAATAATGCCGTCTTTTACTGCACCTGTGCCAATTGCTCCAGCAGCTTGATCGCCAGCACCGCCCACTATCAGGGTATCCTTTCCAAAACCGAATAGGGCGCAGATTTCATCTGAAACCCTCCCAGTAACTTCATAGGATTCATATAGTTTGGGAAGCTGATGGTCAGAAATGCCAATAAAATCACAGAGCTCCTTAGACCAACATCTGTTTTTAACATCTAAGAGGAGCATGCCAGATGCATCAGAAACCTCTGTGACGTATTGTCCTGACAGTCTAAAGCTGATATAGTCCTTAGGCAGCAGGATATGAGCTATCTGATCGAACAAATCGGGTTCGTGTTGTTTCATCCATAGTAGTTTTGGTGCTGTGAACCCAGTGAGTGCTTGGTTAGAGACAGTCTCTAAGAGCCCTTTTGGCCCAAAATGATTGGTGATGGCATCGCATTCTGTTTGAGTTCTCTGATCGCACCATAAAATTGCAGGACGCAGAACTTGATTTTGCTGATTAAGTGCCACAAGGCCGTGCATTTGTCCGCTAAAGCCGATGCTGACCACGTCAGATGCGTTGACAGATGGAGAGGTTAACAGTGCTTTAATGGCTGTGATTGTACCCTGCCACCAATCTTCTGGATTTTGCTCTGCCCATCCCGGCTTTGGATAATAAAGTGGATATTCAGCAGAGCTCTCAGCCAATATCGTACCGGATTCATTCATGGCCACGACTTTGACCGAGGTAGTACCGAGGTCGATTCCTAAAAATATCATTGTTCCCTCCAAGTTATTTGATAAGCGTGATTCCGATAGACTTTTCCAAATGATGCTATGAGGGGATTAAGCGTTGAAGATGGCGTTGTTGACCACTGATTCAAGCCATTCTTGTCTTGCAGATTTATTTTGAATTCGATCATGGGTCAAGGCATAGGTTGAAAGACTTTCAAAATCAGCTGTTCCGTCCATGATTTCCTTGCCGATACCATCTTGATAACTTGCATAGCGCTTAGAGACAAATTCGTCAATAGTGCCTTCTTGTATCAATTTATCGGCAACTAAAAGACCCTTTGCAAATGCATCCATCCCAACGATATAGCCGATAAATAAATCTTCAAGTTCAAAAGAACCCCTTCTGAGTTTTGCGTCGAAATTTAACCCGCCAGGTGCAATGCCGCCGTTTTTAAGGACTTCAAGCATGCAGTAGGTGGTACTGTAGATGTTGGTTGGAAATTGATCTGTATCCCAGCCCAGATGATCGTCACCTTGGTTGGCATCTACACTGCCCAAAACGCCATTGATTCTACAGAAGTTCAACTCGTGTTCAAACGTGTGACCGGCTAAAGTGGCGTGATTGGCTTCAATATTGAGTTTGAACTCATTTTCCAATTCGTACTTTCTCAAGAATCCGAGAACAGTTGCAGCATCAAAGTCATATTGATGTTTTGTCGGTTCTTTTGGTTTTGGCTCAATGAGCAATTGACCTGTAAAGCCGATTTTCTTCTTATAGTCAACTGCCATTTTTAGGAATCTGGCGTAGTTGTCGTTTTCAAGAGACATATCTGTGTTGAGAAGTGATTCATAGCCTTCTCTTCCGCCCCAGAATACATAGTTTTCACCACCGAGTTTTTTGGTGATATCCATTGCCTTCTTCACTTGTGCAGCGGCAAAGGCAAATACGTCAGCATTGCAGGAAGTTGCGGCACCATGCACGAATCTAGGGTGTGAAAAGGCATTGGTAGTCCCCCAGAGCAGTTTGATGCCTGTTTCTTTCATCAACGCCTCAATATGATTGACGATTGTATCGAGATTATCAAGTTTTTCCTTGAGAGAATTGCCCTCAGGTGCGATGTCAAGATCGTGAAAGCAGAAGTATTCGATGCCGAGCTTGCTCATGAGTTCAAATGCAGCACTGGCACGAGCCTTTGCCAGTTCCATGCCTTCGAGTTTGTCCCAAGGACGCTCAAAAGTGCCGTTTCCAAACATGTCAGCCCCTTCTCCAGTGAGCGTATGCCAATAGCTCAGTGCAAATCGAAGATGTTCTTTCATCGGTTTTCCAGCGATGACTTTATCAGCCTCATAGTATTTAAAAGCCAAAGGATTATTAGAATTTCTTCCCTCAAATGGAATTTTGTCAATAGTTGCAAAATAACGCATACGAACCTCCTAAAATTAGATAAATACAATTTGATTGTACTTGAATGTGTACATTGTTATTATCATTATAGGATAGGGTGGGACAGTTTTCGGCAACAATCTTGTGCGAATTATATGACAATGTTGCGGTTGTTGAGCCAGTATTTCATATCAGTCATGACGCGTTCTTGATTGATGGGAAGATGAATTGACCCAACAGGGGCGTTTGGAATTGAAAATATAATTGGCTCTGAGCGCTTCCTGAGTTTGGCCGCAGTCATGCCATAGTGGGACTTGACCATTGCGTTAAAGTATTTGACATCTGAGAAACCGGACTGAATAGCGACTTCGAGGATGCTTAAATTGGTGTTCAAAAGCAGTCTGAGCGCATGAGTGAATCGCACATTATTGATATAGGATTGAAGGTTGATACCTAGCCGTTCCGTAATCAGGTGAGAAAGGTAATACTTGTTTAGATGAAGTTCATTTGCAAGGTCTTCCAACCTGATTTTAGTCGTGAAATTGGCCTCTACATAGTCGATGACGTATTGTATGCGTTCAAAATCCTCAGAGGCCACTGTGGACGAAACATCCCGTTGTAAATGTGGTTCGTATTTGAGCAAAATACCAATAAATTCAAGAAGATAGCCATTCAACAAAAAATCGCTTTGGCACCCAGCGTTGAAACTCTCAAGATACATTTTAAACATGAGTTGTTTGAGACGGTTATGGGCGTCCTTTAGAATCGGAGTGTGGAATTCGACACTTGAAAACAGCGATTTGTGCATGGGGAGCCTCTGTGCAGTAATTTGGATAATCAGGAGCGTGTTGACTTCGCCTAAACTGACATCGTTGATGCTGTGAATTTCATATGGGTGAAGTAAAAATAAATCACCTTCTTCAAGGGCGTGGGTTTTATGCTGCACCTGAACTTCTATTTTTCCGCGCTGGACATAGATGATTTCCATATCAGAGTGAAAATGGTGAGAGCGATGTCCGATACTCACCAAAAAAAGTTTGTAGGGAAGTCCTTTTCGATGTTCAATATACTCAAATTCCATTTTGAATTCATCTCCTTTTCCCAAGCGGTTAAATTTGATTCTATTTTATCATTTGGATGGAGTTTTTCAAAGATGTGGTGAGGGAAAACAGGAACTGGACAAATTTATCCAGAAAAATATGCTATGTGACCGGGACGGATTTGAGGTTATAATAAAAGTAAAAGTACAATGAGGTTTTGGAGTGAAAAGAGCAAAAGAGTTATCACTTAACATCATAACTGGTATTTTGGGGAGTGTATTTTTGATTTCCTTTATATTATCGGTTTATTACTCAGGGGGAAATTCTCTTGCAGATATTGGGAGGGGACTGGATAAAGAACCCAGAGTTCACTTTGCCGCAGTTTTGATTGGCACTGAAAAGCAGTTTTTAAATGCTGTTGAAGAGGGACTTTCAGATAAGGCGGAAAAAGAGGGCGTGAATATTGAAATTTTTAGGCTGTCTTCTGTTTCGGAGGCAGCTGAGACCATAGATATGCTGGTGACCGCCAGTGTGGACGGTATTATCACGCAGGGGATTCAAGAAGCTGGTTTTTTAGAGTCGCTGGAACGGGCTAAGGAAGAGGAAATTCCATTGATTTTAATTGCTTCAGATGACCATACCATTTCAAGAGATGGCTATGTTGGCGGAAATCCCTTTGAATTTGGAATGGTTGCGGCAAGTTATTATCTAGAGCAGCAAAAGCTACTCGGAAAAGTGGTATTTATCACCCAAACCCCTGAAAATGCTGACGAAGACACAACTGGTAAACTTCAAACACAGGGATTTATGGATGTCTTTGAAAATCGCCACAGAGAATCTCAAGTGATTACCAAGAAATCGGATTCAACTTTGCTCAGTGCAGAGGGGATTGTCTCTGATCTCTTTTTGGAGCAGAGCGATATCTCTGGAATTGTCTGCACAAATGAAGTGGATACACTTGGCGTGGTTCAAGTGGTTATCGACCTTAATCAAGTGGGAAAAGTCATGGTAGTGGGCACAGGACTAACCAATCAGATTGCTGAATACATCGAAATGGGCATTATCAAGGGGACTCTTTATAGAGACCCTTACACTATTGGAAAACTGGCATTTGAAGGACTTTACAATTATTACACAGACGATGAGGCAGAGTGGAACTACCAAGATATCCCCGTGACAATTATCACTCAGGAAAATCTGGGGCAATATTTGCAAACTGAGGGAGGCAAATGAAGACATTTATCCCAATAAAGGCATTGAGAAGTAAATTTAAGATAAACAGCATCCGCAAAAAAATGATGATCTACTTTATTGTAATGTTCCTTATGAGTGGGCTTGTGAGCCTCTATATTTCCATTAATTCAAGCCAACTTCTGAAGGATATTGACAGGCTCTTTGCGCTGTCTGTTCTACTTGACGAAATAGAGCAAAGTCTAAATCAAACGCATGAATCTCTCACTGTATATGTGGAGAGCAAGTCGCTGGATTCGCTGAACCTTTACATGGAGAGTAGTGAATACATGGAGACGCTGAGTTTTGAACTTAGAGGATCATATGCTTCGGATCGAGGCGCTCTGTCAGCAGAGAAGATTGGAAACATGGTGGAACGGTACAATCAGTATGGGGCCAAGGCAATCGTGGCAAAACGGGGACGGGATATTGATGCCTGCCGAGTTGCTTATGACAGTGCAATGGACACACGTGAAAACATACAAAGAGTCCTTCAAGAGCTCAAATTAGAGCAATTGGATTTAAACCTTGTGACCTATGAAACATTGGCGCACAATAGCAAACGAGCGCAGTGGTTCAATCTGATTATGATTCTGGATATGCTTTTGCTGACCATTTTACTTGTTTATCAAGTGACAGACAAGATAACCAATCCGATTATAAAACTGTCAGAGGCGGCTGACGAGATGACACGGGGTCATTTTGACGGGGAGTCCATAATCGTTGAGGGTGAAGATGAAGTTAAAATAATGGCGCAGGCTTTTGACGAAATGCGACAGAGTATTAAACAGTCCATAGAGGATTTAAAAAAGGCCAATGAAATCAAATCACAGCTGTTTGAGAAGGAACTCCAAAATGTGAAGATGCAGACGCTTTTAAATGATGCTGAGTTGAGGTCGCTTCAATCGCAGATCAATCCACATTTTCTGTTTAACTCGTTAAATGCAGGGGTTCAACTCGCTATGATGGAGGGCGCTGATCAGACACTTGAATTTTTAGAAGACATGTCGGCAATTTTTAGATACAACATCAGACCGCTGGAAGATCTAGTGAGAATTAGAGACGAAATGGGCACGGTAAAGGCCTATTGCAATATGATGAAAGTACGGTTTGGAGATCGGGCAAAGTTCGACTTGATTATTAGTGAAGAGCTTGAAGAACAATGGATTTTGCCGATGATTCTACAGCCAATTGTTGAAAATGCCTTTATTCATGGCATAGGTAAACGTGAGTCTGGAGGTGCGATTGTCGTCTGTGTGAGCAAGTTAAGCGAGGGCTTGATGGAGCTGTCTGTCTCTGACAATGGAGGGGGCATGACTGAAGAAAAGGTCAGTCGAATTTTAAATAAGGATTCAAGTGGAAAGCGCAAACTGGTTCAGCCGAAAAAGAGTCACTCAACTGGAATTGGTGCGGGCAATGTGATTCAGAGGTTATCGCTGTATTATGGTGACAGAGCTAATATGAACATTGAGAGTACGATGGGTGAAGGCACGACATTTAGGATAACAGTACCAATTATCGAAAACTAGGGGGCTAAGATGTTTAGAGTATTGGTTGTTGATGATGAACAAATTGTATTGGACGCAGTGAAATTTATCATTGAGAAGCGTCAGGGGGATGTAACTGTCTGCGGCACTGCAAATACAGGAAGAGAGGCCATTGATAAGGCTAAACGACTACAACCTGATATTGTCTTTATGGACATACGCATGCCAGGAATTTCTGGGATTGATGCGATTCGGGAGATTAAACACCTGTCACCTCATGTGAGGTTTGTCATTATTTCCGCGTATGAGCAGTTTGAATTTGCAAAACAGGCGGTGCAGCTAGGGGTTAGCGATTACCTCCTAAAGCCCATCAATCGACATCGCCTTAATGATATTTTAGATCAATTGACTTTGGAGATATCCGAGGAGCAAAAGCAACGAGAGCAAGAGTTGGCGACTATGGAAAAACTTCAAAAAATGGTGCCCTATATAGAAAATTCATTTATTTATGCTGTAATGAGTAATAGCTGTGATGTGAACGAACTGCATCGGTATTTTAAATTGTTGGATGTGGAATGTGATTATGGATATATGATGATTTTACAGTTAAGATCAGATGAGGCGCTGTCGCTTCATGAGCACTATCAGCAGATCAGAGACCTCATTAAATATAAGACCAGTGCATTAATTGGCCCTTTGATGTTCAACAAGATTATTGTGTTCAACCCCAAGCGAAAAGTGGGAACTGATTATGAACATCGAGTGGACAGCATGGAGCTGGGCGAATGCCTTAGACATGAAATTGAAAGGCTCACGGGAATTAAGTGCACAATTGGAATCGGTTCGATTCAAGCGGTGAAGGAACTCTACTATTCCTATGGACAGGCTCAAAAGTCCCTCTACAGAGCAGAACAGGACACAGTGGTTCATGTGGAGGATCTATATGCTCGAAACGACTGTCACGAAGCGCTGATTAAGATGCAAAGAAACCTCACAGATGCCGTGGAAAAGGGGCAACTCAATAAGGCGATTAAATGTTTTGATGAGATTTATCAGATTATTGCCGAAAACAGAGAGCGGATATTGGAACTGGTGGTGCTCATCTATAAAGTGGCGCAGGATGAGGGGGTTACCCCAGATGCTGTCCTCAGATATGAGTCCTATCTCAATGACTGCATTCAGATTGACAATCAACAGGACTTGCAGAGATGGATTGTGAATCGAATTAAATATATCATCGAGAAAATCAATCTTGAAAAGAATCAAAAATGTTCCTATTTAGTGGAGAAGTCCAAGCGAATTATCGAGATGGAGTATGCAACAGAAGTGACTTTGGAAGGGGTTTCCAGAAGTTTAAATGTGAGTCCGCAGTACTTGAGCAGATTGTTCAAAGAGGATATCGGGCAGACTTTTATAGAATATTTGACTCATATAAGAATATCTCATGCCAAGGACTTAATGAAGCGTTGCAATAAGACGGTCAAGGAAATTTGCTATGAAGTGGGATATAGTGATCCCAACTACTTCAGCAGAATTTTCAAAAAACAGACTGGGAAAATGCCCACTGAATACATGCAATACGAAAAAAAAGCGTACTTGGGGGAGATTCATGAGAGCAGATGACAAGAGGGTTATTGTTCTGCTGATATCGGTGATTCTGGCAGTTTACATAGCTGGATGTGCTGCTGAAAAGCCGCAGGATGACGACCAGATTAAAATTGGATTTATGGTGGACTCCCTTGTGATTGAAAGATGGCAGAAGGATCGGGATATCTTTGTGGCAAAGGCAAAAGAGTTGGGCGCGGAAGTTGTCGTCAAAAATGCAAACGAAAATGCGGAATTGCAGAGTAAGCAGGTGAGGGAGCTGGTGGACATGGGCGTCGATGTTATTGTCATCATTCCATACGATAAGGAAGATATCGGTCAGGCTCTAAAACAAGCCAAGAGAAGTGGTGTCAAGGTTATCTCATATGACAGGCTGGCAAGATATGGCGATGTGGATGCCTATTTGTCATTTGACAACATAGAAGTGGGACGGCTCATGGGAAATGCGCTTGTGGAAAAAGTGCCGGAGGGCAATTATGTCATCATCAATGGCTCGCCAAAGGACAACAACTCCTTTATGTTCAATGAGGGCTATATGTCTGCCATCAGTCCTAAAGTGACGTCTGGAGAAATTCGAATCGTCAAGGAAATTTGGGCAGAGGACTGGCGTGAAATCTATGCATATAATGCTGTTGCAGAACTCATTAATGAAGGGGTGGAAATCGACGGGATTATCGGCGGCAACGACGACCTGGCAGAGGGGACAATCAAAGCGCTTTTGGAGAGGCAGCTAGCCTCTCAGGTGATTGTGGTTGGACACGACGGCAACCTCTCTGCCTGTCAGAGAATCGTCGAGGGAACTCAGTATGTAACTATTTACAAGCCCATAAAGACGCTTGCTCAGAAGGCGGCGGAAATTGCATGGGCTATGGCAATTCAAGGAGATGCCTTCGATATGTCTGAACAGACGGATGTTCTAATAAACGATGGTGAAAGGGATGTACCGTATGTCAGTGTCACTCCTTACTTGGTCACGAAGGACAATCTGGCGGAAACGGTTATTAAGGATGGGTTTCACACGAAGGAAGAAGTCTATAGAAACATACCTAGGGATCAGTGGCCCGAGGACTAATTGAATTTAATTGTTTGAACTGGAGAAAATTGACATGAAATTTTTCCAGTTCTTTTTTTATGTATACACGTGAGGATTAAATCTGTGCTAGCAAAGGATAAAACGGTCTATTCAACCAGAGGGCATCATGGGATATGATGTGCTTGTAACCATTAGAAATACAGGGAGGAATAAAAATGAAAAGAGTCAGTGTTTTATTGCTAGTTCTAGTGATGCTGGTGTCCTTGTTCACTGGATGTGCCAAACAGGAAGCTAATTTAATCGGCGTCTCCATGCCGACTAAATCACTTCAAAGATGGAATCAAGACGGCGCAAATATGAAGTCTGAACTTGAGAAAAAAGGGTATTCTGTTGAACTTTTATACGCTGAGGATTCTGTGGATCAGCAGATAAAAGACATCGAAAACATGATTACAAAAGGCTGTAAAGTTTTAGTAATTGCCTCAATTGACGGCGAAGCACTTAAAGGGGTTTTAGATGAAGCTGCAAAAGACGGCATTAAAGTCATTGCATATGACCGCTTAATCAAGGGAAGCGAACATGTGGATTACTACGCAACATTCGACAATTACTTAGTTGGGGTTATTCAAGGGAAATATATAATTGAGGCGCTCGGCCTTGATAAGGGAACTGCGGGCCCTTTGACTATGGAAGTCTTTGGCGGGTCTCCAGATGATAACAATGCATATTTCTTCAACGGCGGTGCGATGGATACCCTTAAACCATACATCGACAATGGAACTTTGGTGATTAAATCAGGTCAAACAGACATGGAGCAAATCGCAATTCTCGGCTGGAAGTCAGAAAGTGCTCAAGCGAGAATGGATAACCTTTTGACTGCATACTATGCAGATGAACCTGTAGACGTGGTTCTCTCTCCAAATGACAGTTTGGCACAGGGAATTGTAGCATCATTAAAGGCAGCAGGATACGGCAGTGCAGACAAGCCGTTCCCAGTTCTAACTGGACAAGACTGCGACACAACCAACGTCAAGATGCTCATAGCAGGTGAACAATCCATGTCGGTTTTCAAAGACACTAGAACACTTGCTGCAAAAGTGGTTGAAATGGTAGAAGCTATTATGAAGGGAACTGAACCACCTGTAAATGACACAAAAACATACGACAATGGCGTTAAAATTGTACCATCGTATTTATGTGAGCCTGTATTTGCTGATGTCAATAACTACAAGGAACTGTTGATTGATTCAGGATATTACACAGAAGATCAATTAAAATAATCCCCCATCTTATCTAGGATACAGGAATAAAGTCATAAATGGACGCTGTAGACGCATCACTGCTATAGCGTCCATTTTGTAAGGAGATTGCAATGTCTGAGTACATTCTTCAAATGAAAAACATCACAAAGCTCTTTCCAGGTGTCAAGGCACTGGATCAAGTCAATTTGGACGTCAAAAAAGGCGAAATTCATGCACTGGTAGGTGAAAATGGAGCGGGAAAATCCACTCTTATGAGTGTATTGAGCGGCATATACCCGCATGGGAGCTACAGTGGCGATATCTATTTTGACGGGGAGCTCTGTGCTTTTAGAGATATTAAGGAAAGCGAGCGAAAGGGAATTGTCATCATCCATCAGGAATTGGCACTCAGTCCCTATATGAACATCGCTGAGAATATTTTTTTGGGAAACGAATGCGCTGTCAAAGGGGTTATCAACTGGAATGAGACACATAAAAAAGCGCAGGCACTGATTGAAATGGTAGGGTTAAAAGCACATCATAACACTCTGGTGAGAGATATTGGAGTGGGCAAGCAACAGCTGGTTGAAATTGCAAAGGCTCTGTCAAAGGACGTCAAGCTGCTGATACTGGATGAACCAACAGCGGCGTTAAACGATGACGATTCAGAGCATTTGCTCAATTTACTCACGAAAATCAATAAAGAGAGAGGCATTTCCTGCATCATTATTTCACATAAATTGAACGAGGTCACAAAAATTTCAGATCGAATCACTGTAATAAGAGATGGCAGCACCATTGAAACGCTGTCTGAAAAAGCGGATATCACAGAGGCAAGAATCATCAAAGGCATGGTTGGACGTGACCTTGTGGATCGGTTTCCGAAGCGGATTCCAAATACTGGGAACGTTTTTTTCGAGGTGAGAGACTGGACGGTTTATGACGAAAATGATGAGTCGAGGGTGAAGATAGACCATGTGAGTTTCAATGTCAAAAGAGGTGAAATTGTTGGAATCGCAGGACTTATGGGGGCAGGTAGAACTGAGCTTGCCATGAGTCTATTTGGCAAGGCCTACGGCAAGAAAATCACAGGAGAGGTCTACAAAGATGGAAAACCCCTTGAAATTAAAGATGTCAAACAGGCAATCGCCAGCGGCATGGCCTACGTGACAGAAGATAGAAAACACGCTGGACTGGTTCTCATAGACGATATTCGGCGCAATATCACCATGGCAAACCTAGGTAAAATAAGCCGTGGATTGGTGGTTAATGACAATCGGGAACGCATTGTTGCAGATGAGTATAAAAAGAAATTTAACATCAAGGCCTCAAGCATCTACCAGAAGGCCGGGAATCTGTCTGGCGGAAACCAGCAAAAAGTCGTTTTGAGCAAGTGGATCTTTTCAGAGCCAGAAGTTTTGATTTTAGATGAGCCCACAAGGGGAATTGATGTGGGGGCTAAATATGAGATATACACCATCATCAACAAGTTGGCAGATGAGGGAAGGGCAATTATCGTGATTTCATCGGAACTGCCAGAAATACTGGGCATATGTGATCGTGTCTACATTATGAACGAAGGCCGGTTTGTCGGCGAAATGAACCGCCAAGAGGCGACTCAGGAGAGCATCATGGCGTGTATCCTAAAAAGCACAAGACGTTTGGAGGCAAAACATGGAACGAATCAAGGACATCTTTAAACAAAATATGAAGCAATATTCCATGCTGATAGCGCTGATTGTTATTATTGGAATGTTTCAAATTCTAACAGGAGGCATTTTACTTAAGCCGATCAATGTCTCCAGGTTGATTCTTCAGAACAGCTACATCCTCATTTTAGCCATTGGGATGTTACTCTGTATCTTAACAGGCGGCAACATCGACCTCTCAGTTGGGTCCATTGTTGCGTTTGTCAGTGCTCTGTCCGCTCTGTTCAGTGTGACGTTTGGTCTTCCAGTTTGGTTGTCCATGCTTCTAGGCCTTGTGTCAGGTCTTATGGCAGGTATGTGGCAGGGGTTCTGGATAGCCTATGTCAATATCCCGCCTTTTATTGTGACGCTGGCAGGGATGCTTCTGTTTAGGGGGATTAACAACATCATCTTAAAAGGACAGACTGTCTTGCTGCCCGAAACCTATACTAAAGTAGCCTCGGGATTCTTGCCAGACTTTATCGGTGGTGGATCAGGCGTTCATATAACAACGGTTGCAGTGGGGATTGTCTTTGCTGTAGTCTACATCTTTATGAACCTTTCCATTCGAAAGGACAAACTGAAATACGATTTTGAAGTGACGTCTTTTGGATTATTTGCCACTAAGCTAGCGGTGGTTTCCCTTGTAATCATCCTGTTTTCATACTGGCTGGCATTAGCCAACGGTCTTCCAATTATACTGCTCTTACTAGGCGTTTTAATCATCATCTACAGTTTTCTCACCAATAAGACCATTGTGGGGAGACATATATATGCCATGGGGGGCAATCAAAAAGCGGCAGCCCTTTCAGGTATTAAGACCAAACGGATTTTGTTTTGGGTCTATGCCAACATGGGGTTGTTGGCAGCAGTTGCGGGCATTGTCTTTGCTGGAAGGCTCAACTCAGCTTCACCAACAGCGGGTGATGGATTTGAACTGGATGCCATTGCGGCATGCTTCATAGGCGGCGCTTCTGCAACTGGTGGTGTTGGGACGATTATGGGCGCAATTATCGGCGGTTTTATCATGGGAATCCTCAATAACGGGATGTCTATTATGGGAATTAGTGTTTTTTGGCAACAGATTGTAAAAGGTTTAGTACTCCTTGCGGCGGTTGCATTTGATGTCTATTCAAAATCAAAGGTTAAAACGGTACAGTAGCAACAGGGACAACTCATAAATTAGAGGCGATTTACAAAAAAGTCACAAATGATAATCAAATTCATATTGTAATTATTACAATTTGTGATATAATCTTTTTAGAGTTAACAAAGAGACTTTAGGAGGATTAAAATGGAAAGACTAGTAGGACGTAAAGCACCTGATTTTAATATTGCAACTGCTCTCGGTGACGGAAGTGGATTTGACCGAGTTTCACTGAGTGATTATAAAGGTAAATGGTTGGTACTCTTTTTCTATCCGTTGGATTTCACATTTGTATGTCCAACAGAGATCACTGGATACTCAAAAAAATTCGATGCGTTTAAGGAACTGGACGCTGAGATTCTCGGTGTGAGCATTGACAGTGAGCATTCTCATAAGGCTTGGATTAATGGTGATTTAGGCAAGCTCAATTTCCCGCTTGGCTCTGATTTGACTAAAAAGTTATCTTCAGATCTTGGAATTCTCATTGAAGATGAAGGCATTGCTTTGAGAGGCCTCTTTATCATTGATCCAGAAGGTGTTGTCAGATACAGCGTGGTACACGACTTGAATGTGGGCAGAAGCGTAGATGAGACATTGAGGGTTTTGAAAGCCTTACAAACCGGCGGACTTTGTCCAGTGGATTGGGAAGAGGGAGATGCGTTGCTTTAGGCGAAGCAGTTGAGACAGATAGAAATAACCTATAAAAATGACCTATAGAAATACCTTGTTAAACACTGAACCCATACGTTCAGAACGCCCCTTTTCGGCCTCCTTTCGAAAAGGGGTTTTTTATCTATAGCCATTGAGGCCTATGGAAAAAAATTGAAAAATACGCTAAAATATAAAACAGACAGTCTTTTAATAAGTGACTTTGGAGTTGAAAAGTCAGAATAGGGGCAAACCAATGGAAGAGTATTTAAGCGTATATGACGAGTCGTTGCAATATATAGGAAGAGAACTCAGAGAAAAGGTGCATCTAAACGGAAAGTGGCATTATGTATTTCATTGCTGGGTATATAATAAGACCACGGGAGACATAATTCTTCAAAAGCGGGCAGAGACAAAAAAGATTTTTCCAAATGCGTATGATGCTTCCTGTACAGGGCATTATAGCAGTGAGGAAACTTTTGAGAGCACGAGAGAATTGGAGGAGGAACTTGGTGTAACCTGCGATTATAAGGCGCTTAATCACCTTTTGGATTTTAGAGATGTATTTATGTCGAGCCAGATGTATGACAGAGAGGTTTCAAGAGTACATTTGCTCATTGTAGATGAATTTGTGCCGGAACCTTTAACGCCAGATGAAATAAGCGCCATTGTGGCCTGTCCCATAGGCGAACTAATAGCGATGATTAATGGGAACATGAGGTCTGTTTCATTAAAGGTCTTGTTCGGAGAGACGGAGGATGCCCTTATTGAAAGGGAGATGCTCGTACCTAGAAATCCACAGTACTATAGAGAGGTCATGGCGGCACTCGAGAAACATATTACGAAATTGTCATTATGAGTTTTGATGCCAAGGGGAACTTTTTTCGTAGCACTCTCGTCTTAATAGTATCATACAGAGGGTAGTGTCAAATAACTTATGAAA
>DKFC01000030.1 GCA_002452745.1 Firmicutes bacterium UBA6806 | reverse complement strand
CCTTCTTTTCAGGACAAACATTATTCAAAAAATTTAAAACTGGTTGTTGACTTTTATTAGCTGGTCTTCCAGTGACAGTGATACTATTGATTAGCAGTGCCATGTATCATTACAATATCATGAAAGAAAATCTTCTGGAGCATTATGCTGAGATACAACAGACGACGGAAGATCACATTGTGGACGCCATCAATTTGATAGATTCAGGGTATCGGATGCTGGAGACGAGGCTAGAGTCTGACTTGGCTGAAAAGGCAAAGACATTTTTAAGTGCGTATAATCGAGTTGACGGCAACTTAAACCGACTGAATATAAATCATTTGAAGGTTCAAGAGGGCTATGAGTATGATTTTATGGTGATAGACGAAAATGCCGTTATAACCCATTCCACAATCAGAGAGGCACTGAATTTTAATTTTGCAGAGTTTGACCCCGTGCTGGGGGAGAAAATCAATTCAATCAGGCGGGGAGATGAAATTTGGTATGAACAAGTCAGGACAAATGTTGGGACGGGCAAACTGAGTAAATTTGCTTATATTCCAACCGATGACCACAAGTACCTTCTTGAGATTGCCTATAGTGTGGATGGCTTTCATGCAGTGACTGAGGATTTGATGCCAAACAGTATCATCGAGCGCATGATTAGCCTTTCACCTATGATTAAAGATATTAAAATGTATGATGCGTATGGCTATCAGATTGTGGATAGTGGTGACAATTATGAGCCCACACCTGAAAGCGTCGAAATAGTTGAAAGGGCAAGGCATTCAGATTATTCTATTTCTGGTTCTGACCACATGCGCCGTAAGTTTATTTACATAAATCTGAATCAAAATAGAGAACAGACAATGGCAAACACGGACCGCGTTGTTGAAATAGTATACGATGAAAGTGTCATTGAGCATAAATTGTGGGAACTCTGGAAGTCAATTCTCATTGGCTCAGGGGTAGTTTTATTATTCCTTGCACTGGGGATTTTATATATCACGAAGAAGCTGACAAAACCAGTCGAAGCACTGACTGAGGTGTCTCTTCAAATTGCCGATGGGAATTATGCAGTAACCGTTGAAGAAAACGGAAACGATGAAGTCGGGGAGCTTGCAAGGGCTTTCAATTTAATGGTGGGTGAAATCAATCAGAGCTTCTTGAAAATAGAAACACAGAATGAAATTCTTGAAAACTACAACAGAAATTTAGAGAAGATGGTCTCGGAGAGAACAAACGAGCTGCAAGAGAGAAATCAGGAGTTGGAACTCAAAAATCACGAACTGGAAATTGCATGGATTAAGGCAAACGAAGCGACAGAATCCAAAAGCAACTTCTTGGCAATGATTAGCCATGAAATCAGAACACCAATCAATGGAATTATTGGAATGGCTTATCTCATGGCTCGTACCAAATTAAGTGTCAAGCAAGGCGATTATATACAAAAAATAAAGGGGTCAGCTGAGAATTTGCTTGAAATCATAAACGATGTGCTGGATATTTCAAAATTGGAAGCAGGCAAAATTGCCCTTGAAAAAAATCTATTCAGTACCGAACAGATATATGAAATGATTTCCAATCAGCTTGGCTATAAGTGCTCACAAAAGGGCATTGAATTAATTTTTAATAATGATTCTGAGTTGCCGTTAGCACTGGTAGGGGATTCACTTAGATTGAGACAAGTTCTCACAAACCTCATAAACAACGCTATTAAATTTACAGAAGTAGGCGAAATTATTGTTTCTACCAAAGTCTTAGAAAAGGAAAATGAACGCATCCGCGTGAGATTTGAAGTCTCTGACACTGGCATCGGTATTGACCCATCTAAGCTGAAACTGCTATTCAATCCATTTCAACAGGCAGATGATTCCATCTCAAGAAAATATGGTGGCACAGGTTTGGGGTTATCCATATGCAAGCATTTTGTAGGACTTATGGATGGCGAAATCTGGGTGGAGAGTCAGATCAACAAGGGAAGTCAGTTCTTCTTTACGGCTGTCTTTGAAGTGCCAAATGGTCAAAATCCGCCACGCGATTCTATAAACGGCGAAATTGAAAATTTGAGAATTCTATTGGTGGATGACTCAGAGACGACACGGGAAGTCTTAAAAGAGATGCTTAAAATTCATGCTCAGAGTGTGGATGCAGTTTCATCAGGTGAAGAGGCAATCTCACTTGTGGAAAGACGCATGAAACAAAATGGAAGCTACGATTTAATTCTTATGGACTGGAAACTGCCTGGTATTGATGGGATAGATGCCACCTATGAAATTAAGCGAAAGATGAACATGCGAAAAATTCCATCTGTACTCATGTTGACTGGATTTGATCTTGATGAAGTGAAAAATCATGACAAGAGTCGACATATTGACGCCTTCTTGAGCAAGCCTGTTATTAAGGGCACTCTGATGCAGACCATCAGTCAGATGATGAATAAAGAAATGGATGACGATAGCGTTTTGATAGAGGTGATTAAGACGTTAGAGGCGAAAGAGGATGTCTATGTCCTCCTTGCTGAAGACAACCTCATCAATCAACAAATTATCAGAGAATTGTTAGAACACCCTCTCTTTCACGTGGATGTGGTTTCAAATGGCGAATCAGCCGTCAATTCTGTACAACAATACGAATATGATATTGTACTCATGGACATTCAAATGCCAGAGCTTGACGGGTTGAGAGCGACAGAAAAGATAAGAGCTTCAAAGAAAAATTCAGAAGTTCCAATTATAGCGATGACGGCTCATGCTATGGAGGAAGATCGGATTAAATGCCTTAATGCGGGGATGAATGATTACATGAGCAAACCAGTTGAAGCAGAGCAGTTTTTCGAGATGATGTGCAACTGGGTGGAAAAAGACATCAAGATTAAGGAAGTTGAAGGTGAAAAGATAAAAGGGCCATCCGAGATGGTGATTAAGCTATCGAGTTTTCAAACCAAAGCGCCAATTGCATCTCTACATGGCAATTGGAATTTATATATCAAATTGCTAAAGGAATTTTATAAAAAATATGCTTTGGCAAGAGATGAAATGCAAAGGCTCTTCAGCGATGGAAAACAAGCCGAAATGAAAGCCATTGTTCATTCCATCAGAGGAATTGCAGGCAATTTAGGCGCAATGAATCTGTTTATTTCAGCGCAGACACTTGAAACCGATTTCAATAAGGGAAATGTGGCTATGACAAGCGATAATATGAAATCCTTTTTGGATGAAGTATCAAATGTCATGAAAGATATAAGGCTTATAAACCATGAGGAAACCACTGAACAAGGTGTCCTTGATGGGACAGGAGAAATGACATCGAATGAGTTGTTGGATCTGTTGAGAAATCTACTCAGAGAAGGCAGTTCAGAAGCTGAAAATTATGTGTCAGCCATCAGAAAGCTGGATGGGGTCATAGAAAATAGAGAGCTTTTAATTCAACAAATCGAGAATTATGATTTTGATGATGCACTAGAGACTTTAGAACAAGAAATAGAGAGATAAATTGACTGGAGGCATTCATGACGTCTGGGGAGAAAAAGACAATTCTTATCGTTGAGGATGAAACAATTAACCTTAATATTTTAATTTCCATCTTGAGAGATGAATACACATTGATATTGGAGAAGAGTGGTGCAAAAGCAATTTTGAGAGCCGAACAACAGCTACCGGACTTGATTTTACTGGATATCATGCTTCCTGATTTAGATGGCTACAGCATTATAACGGCCTTAAAAAACAATGATATCACAAAGGAGATTCCAGTTATTTTCATTTCGGCACTCAAAGATGTAAAAGACGAAGAAAAGGGGCTTATGTTGGGGGCTGTGGACTATATTGTAAAGCCCTATAATGCTTCCATTATAAAAGCAAGGGTGAGGACGCATATGAAACTTGTCACCCAGAGGAAATTGCTTGAAAAAATTGCCATGCTCGATGGTCTCACTGAGATTCCCAACAGACGTAGTTTTACTGAGCGATTTGCACACGAATGGGATCGGTCGGTGAGAAGCGGAAAGGCTCTTTCTCTCATTGTGGCCGATGTTGATTACTTTAAGCAATACAACGACTACTATGGTCACGGAATGGGTGATGTGGCTCTAAAATCCATTGCATCTGTCTTTGTAAACTCTCTCCAAAGAACAGCGGATTTTGCAGCGAGAATTGGAGGGGAGGAGTTTGCAGTTCTCTTACCTGGAACATCTTCTGAAGGCGGCTTTGAAGTGGCTGAAAAGATTCGGAAGGGCATTGAGGTCCTTCATATTGTGCATGAGAATCTACCTGAACGGGGGATTTTGACAGTGAGTCTTGGAGGGGTGACCCTTTGGCCAGGAACTTCCGGATGTCATTTTTCCATGTTTGAAATGGCAGATCAGGAACTTTATGAAGCCAAAAAAAATGGAAAGAATTTGACCCGATGGATGAAGACTGCATTATGAAGAAATTTACATTTTTCGCAAATTCATTGACAAAAAATTTAAACTTGCTAGAATATCTTTAAGACAGTGAAGAGGAAGAGTAAACTTTCAAGCGGTTTTAAGAGAGCTTTTGGCAGGTGAGAAAAGGCAACTGATGATTGTTGAATACCCCTCGGAGTCGCTAGGTGAATCAATAAGTAACCGAGGCCGGGAATGCCCGTTATAGCATTAGACTATCGCAATTGCCGTAGTTGATAAGGTGTAGCTCGTGAGAGGTGCATAAACCGGAGTGGTACCACGGGATTATAAACTCTCGTCTCCTAGATGTGATCTAGGAGGTGGGGGTTTTTTATATTTTTGTTCGATTACAATTGAAGTTTCATGTTGACACAATCAAAGTAACCTATTGAATAGGAAGGAAGAAAACATGGAGAGAAATAGAAAAGGTAATGTAAAAATAGGCAAAACACTTGATAGACGAAAGGTGGTAAAGAGGTGAATCAAAACATAAATAGAGATATAAATCAAGAAGGCGTTCAGGCCTTTGGCAGAATAAAAATGGGAACAGCTGAAATTGTACAGGAAGACCAATTGATGGCTTTATTGGCAACTGGGAGGCAGTTGACTGTAAAATTAGGGCTGGACCCAACAGCTCCGGATATTCACTTAGGACATGCGGTTGTCCTTAGAAAGTTAAAACACTTTCAAGAGTTTGGACACAAAGCGGTTATTATTATCGGGGATTTTACTGGGCGGATTGGAGATCCGACAGGGAGGTCTAAGACAAGACCTGCCCTTTCAACTGAGGACGTAATTAGACATGCGAAAACGTATGAGGAACAGATTTTTAAAATATTAGATCCGGATTTGACAGAGGTGAAGTTCAACAGCGAATGGTTATCAAAATTGAATTTTGAAGATGTTATTAAGTTGGCATCAAGGTTCACCATGGCTAGATTACTGGAAAGGGACGATTTTAAGAACCGATATAAACAGGAACTTCCAATTGGACTGCATGAGTTTTTTTATCCGATTATGCAGGCATATGATTCTGTGGCCATCAAGGCAGACATCGAGATGGGTGGGACAGATCAGACCTTTAATATTCTCATGGGCAGAACCCTTCAAGAATCTATGGGAGAACAGAAGCAAGTGGCTTTGTTCATGCCCTTGCTTGAGGGAACAGATGGGGTAGAAAAGATGAGTAAAAGTCTGGGCAATTACATTGGCATAGAAGAATCGCCACATGAAATCTATGGGAAGGCTATGTCAATACCAGATGAAATGATTATTCGTTACTTCAAATTGACAACTGATATTATGCCAGAGACACTGGTGGCTTTGGAGGATGAACTAAAATCTGGGAAGCTCAATCCCAAAGATGCCAAAATGCGCTTGGCAAGAGAACTTGTTAGGCTATATCATGGAGAAGCACTGGCGAATGAGGCAGAGACTAGCTTCGTAAAGGTTTTCAGCAAGAGAGAAATACCAGAAACTATCGAAACTATTTCCGTAAAAGTTGGCACTGAACTGATAGAGGTTATAGAAAATCTAAATTTATATGCAAGCCGGTCAGAAATCAGGAGATTAATTAAGCAAGGGGGTGTTAGGATAGATGACGTTAAAGTTCTAAATGAGCATCAGGAGCTTAAGTGCGGCAATATACTAAAAATTGGAAAACGCCGTTTCTACAAAATAGATTAGCTTGTATTTCCAAACTGCCAGATGGATTTCTGTTAATACGTTAAAATCACAGAGAATTCGGCAAATGGTAAATTGTGTATTTTTGTAATGTTTTAAGAGTCCATCTAAAAATACCTAGAAAAGCAGTCGGGATTGTGGTATAATAACGTCTGTGTTATGTTATTTATTTAACATAAGAATTTAGAAAGATAAGGGGTAATTAAAATGAAAAAGTATATTGGATTAGTAGTTGTATTGACACTATTGGTATCCATGTTTGCAGGCTGTGCTAAAAAAGAAGAAGCACCTGCTGAAACAACTCCAGAAACAACACCTGTTGAAGCAACTGAAGGCGAAGCAACTGATGCCGTTACAACAGCTTCAGTCGTTACAGACGCTGATGCACTTGTAAACGCTCTTAGCGCTAATGGTACTTGGATTGCAGCAACTTTAAACGACATCACTTTAACAGAAGATTTAGTTGTTGAAGGCGAATTCATCAACAAAGAAAAAGTGGCTAGAAAATTAGCACCTTACACACAAGATGCTGACCACAATATCACTGAGTCATTTACAATCACTGCTCCTAAAATGATTGTAAAAAGCGAAAACTTCAAGTTCCAAGGTGGAACATTTGTTGGTGATATCTATGTAGAAGCAAATGGTTTTGAAGTATCTAAAGCAACTATAGATGGAACAATCTACTTTGCTACTCAAGAGTACAGAGATTCAGCAATCTTCTCAGAAGATAGCAATATCGCAAATGCACAAGTAAGTGCTGGCGAAGCAACTGATGCTGTTACAACTGCTTCTGTTGTTACAGACGGTGCTGCTCTTGTAAATGCAATGAGTGCTAATGGTACTTGGATTGCAGCAACTTTAAATGATATCACTTTAACAGAAGATTTAGTTGTTGAAGGCGAATTCATCAACAAAGAAAAAGTAGCTAGAAAATTAGCACCTTACACACAAGACGCTGATCACAATATCACTGCTTCTTTTACAATCACTGCTCCTAAAATGATCGTAAAAAGCGAAAACTTCAAGTTCCAAGGTGGAACATTTGTTGGTGATATCTATGTGGAAGCAAATGGTTTCCAAGTCACTAAAGCTACAGTAGAAGGAAATATCTACTATGCAACTCAAGAATACATGGATTCTGCTGCAATTGCTGAAGATGCAACTGTAAACGGAAACATGGAAATTGGTAAAGCTGAATAAGTATTATATCAGTAGAATCTAATTCTAATTGATGAAATTTAAAGGCCGCAGCAGGTATATGCTGCGGCTTTTCGTTTATAAAGGAACCAGTTCATGGAATATTTTATGGATTTCTGTTCAGAATTATGGAATAATAATACCTATGAGAATTGGTGAACGTAGGAATAACCCTTGATGGGTTCTAGCTACTATATAAATTATATGAGATTGAGTGTATAGAAGAGATTAATGCATTAAATGATATATCGTATCAACTTGAAAATAGAGGATGAAATAGAATGCACGTTGTTTAGAGAGTACAATGAGGTAGAGATTAAACGCTATGTGAAATACAAGCGTTTTGATGAACAAGGCAATTAAGAATTTAGGAGGCGAAATGGGTATCGTATTAGTACTGGTTGGTGTCTTTGCTTTATATGGGACATTTTTTAAACCATCTTTTTATTGGGAAAATAGAAAGGCAAGGCGTTTGAGAAATCTGATTGGAGACAAGGCCACTTCAGTTGTCTATTATATAATTGGTATGGTGGCTGTGGTGATTGGCTTACTTGGAATGTTGAATATAATTCCCTTTAATTAGATATAGAGTTCCCTAGGTAGCCAATTCTCATTAAATTAGGAGGTGTAATGGATATGAATACCCCAGAAGAAATTGTTCAAAGACAGTTGGATTACTACAACGAAAATAACCTAGAAGCCTTTATTTCCACATATCATGGTGACGTTGAAATATTGAATTTAGAGGATAACGTCTTGGTGTTAAAAGGTTTAGATGCACTGAGAGAGAAATATCGAGAGCGGTTTGAAATTCAAAAAGTAAAAGCTGAGCTTGTGAATCGAATTGTCATTGGCGATAAAGTTATAGACCATGAGCACGTAAGTGGCATCAAGTCGGGTGAAATTGTCAAGGCTGTAGCTGTTTATAAAGTTGAAGGAACAAAGATCAAGCGTGTTTGGTTTTTGTATGAGTGAATCTCTTTAAAGTAGAAATGGAACTGCCTGATGCAACTCAATCACCATTTGAAGTGCTTGAAGTGGTTACATCAAAGCAAGTTGAGTAAAGGGGGAGAGCGTGACAGCTAATCTGGTGACTTTTATTCGTATATTAATCTCTATAGCCCTGATTGGTTTAAACCCTCTAAGTGTTCTGTTTAAAGGGCTTTATCTAGCCACTGGTATCAGCGATATGCTAGATGGCGCAATAGCACGTGCAACAAATACAACATCTACTGTAGGTGCTAGATTGGATTCGTTGGCAGATTTAGTTTTTTGCATGGTGGCGCTCTATAAGATTCTGCCATTTGTCACTTTTCAAGAACACGTGCCAGCCCTGATAATCTTCATTGTTGCCATAAGGGGCATATCAGCAGTTCTATGCAAGTTAAAATTCGGACAAGTGGCAATGATGCATACGCTGGGTAATAAAATGACAGGGCTTGCTCTCTTTATATTCTTTTTTTTCATGGAATCTTCACTTTCAGGGTTTTATCAATACATGCTTTGCTTCATGGGGTGTGCATCTGCGCTGGAAGAACTGATGATACATGCGACTTCTAATGATTTGGATTTAAATCGAAGAAGGCTTTGGCGCTGAAATTGGTGAAAGTTAATTTAAAAAACAAATTCAGAATGATGTCAAAAATCTGGAAAGGGTGTGAAACTATATGAAGGCAGTTGACGGATTCTATGATAAAGTTGCAAAAGACAGCGGATTGACAATACACTCTTACACAGAATTACTCGAAAAAATCGCGGATTTGTCATATGATTACCCAAGGCATATTCTCTATTTTAGAGGACAAACTCGGGATTACACAACAAGTGAAGGAAGGAGTACTCTATACCCGTCAATTTACAGGGGAATGCTCTCCAAGGAACTGTTGAAAGAGAGATTTAGACTTCTGGATGCATCTGCCCATGCGTTGATTGACGTTTCTAAAAAATACAGTTTGAAAGGCATCTCAGAAATGCGTAAGAAGAGGCAAATTCTGTGGGGTGTTCTCCAACATTATGAAATCTGTGATACGCCTTTACTGGATATAACGCATTCGCTAAGAGTTGCCTGTACGTTCGCTTTAGCGGAAGAAAACGAGTATGGATACATATATGTTTTGGCATTGCCGTATTTGACCAATAGGATTACGTATAATTCGGAGGAAGATATCCTTCTAGTTAGGCTTTTAAGTATTTCACCTCCGGCGGCAAAGCGACCCTTTTATCAAGAGGGGTATGTTATGGGGACGCCAGATATAACCATTGACTATGACCGAAAGAGAGAACTGGATGCCACCAATCGCCTAGTTGCAAAATATAGGATTATAAATAATAAGCATTTCTGGGGACGGGATTTTTCTCCTTTGAGCTCTGAGTTCATCTACCCAGTGGAGGATGAATTCGGCCATATAAGAGATGAGGTAATTGACCTTAGGAGAAGGGGTTTTCATAAAGACAAGACAGGTGATTTTTTGGCGCTATGGAATCGCCTTGAAGCCTATGTCAGGGAAATCGCCGTAGTGGACGGCTATGTTTCAATCAATCGAGCATATCGAAAACACGCTGAAGAGAGCTTGGTCTTTCGCGCATATTTATCAAAGTTTGATGAGATTCGAAAGTTTAGAAATAGGCTAGTATATGAGGCTGAATCCATAGGCGGAGAAGAACTCGACAAATTTATGGAACAGTTGAAATCCCTTTATGGTGAACTTGGGATAAATATCATGATGAGGCTTTCCACATGATGAGGCATAAAATCAAGAACAAGATAGGAGAAAATAATGCGACAATCAATAGAAATTCTAAATGGAACACATAAAATTCCTGCGATTCTCTGGGGAGAGTTAAGTGATAAAATGGTAATTGGTGTTCATGGGAATCTATCTCATAAAGCAGACGATATCATGAACTTGGTTTCGAAGGTTGCAGTCCAATGTGGCTATCAGATGTTGACTTTTGATCTTCCAAACCACGGAGACCGTCATGAGGCCGATTATGAACTGACACCTCAAAATTGCATCAGTGATTTATTGGCGGTCTATGCATATGCGGAAAAAACAGCTAATGAAATCAGTTTATTTGCTTGTAGCTTAGGCGCTTATTTTAGCTTGCTTGCTTATGGAGGGAAGTCGATACATTCAGCTTGGTTTTTGTCACCTGTGGTAGACATGGAAAAGCTTATTTCTGGCATGATGGCAGGCTTTGGTGTTTCAGAAGAAAAATTGAAGAGAGAGAGACGGGTCGAACTGCCAATTGGAGAAGTTCTTGACTGGGATTATTACACCTTCGTCAGGGAAAATCCTGTTTTGTTGAATTGGGGAGAGTCTGTATCTATTCTTCACAGTTTAAATGATGAGATTTCTCCTTGTCATGATATTAAAATTTTTGCAAAAACGCATTTGGCGGCGCTTGTGATAGATGAAACAGGTGAGCACTTTTACCACACTGAGTCGCAGCTAAAGACAGTTGAAAACTGGCTTTGGGATGTGGTTGAGAATATGGAGCTTGTATCGCTACGCAAGACACCAGAAGTGCTACCCGAGATGCTTGCCTATATTCAGTCGAAATGGGCAACTGAAGACACTTTAAAACTCTATGAGAACTGCATGGAACACTGTATAAATGCAGAATCTCCACTGCCACAGTGGTATTTACTTAAAAGTCAAAATGAGATTGTTGCTTGCGCGGGGCTTATTACCAATGACTTTATAAGCCGCATGGATTTATGTCCCTGGATATGTGCTGTCTATGTAGAGCCAGCCCGCAGGGGAAAACGGTTGGGACTGAAACTCGTTCAGATGATAGTGAAGGAAGCGGCAAAACTTGGGTATGAAACTGTACATCTTTGTACAGACCATATAGGTTATTATGAAAAAGCTGGATTTGACTATATAGGAGATGGCTATCATCCTTGGGGAGAATCTTCTAGAGTTTATCTCAAAAGGACAACTGGCGGGGGAATGTGAAATGGATTTTAAATCATATGTTAAGTATCGGATTAGAGGTGGATTGATTATCGGCTTGGTTTTTGATTTTTTTATAGTTGGACTTTTTGTTGCCACGAATGACATAGGGGTATCCATAGGAGAACATGAGATAACTGGTGTAGCAGGTCTTGCCATCATATTGCCGATTGTGTTGGTGACTATGTCCGTTTTAGGATTAATATATGGAATTGCATCCTATGCAGTCTATTGGCTCATCGCCAAAGTCCATAGAACCGACAATGACTCATGGGAATGAGGTGTAATGATGAATAGATTGGAAAAACGCGATAGAATATCAAAAGTATACATGGAAAGAAATATTGAATTAGAATTTTTTGATTCTAGGGAAACGCTGATTTCAAGCATCAGAGAAGAATTGATGAAAGTCAATACGGTGGGAATTGGAAACTCACAGACGCTTAAAGAACTGGGCATCACTGAAATAGCAATAGAAATGGGAAAGACGGTTTATGATAAAACGCTTGGAAAGTCATTAGAAGAGATCAAAAAGCTAAAGAAAAAAGCGCTCCTCTCCGAGTGTTACCTCTCAAGCAGTAATTCAATTTCGGAGCAAGGTACAATTGTCAACGTAGATCACAGTGGCAATCGTGTGGCAGCGCTGAATTACGGTCCAGATAGAGTCCTAATCGTGATTGGAGAAAATAAGATTGTCAAAAATGAAAAAGAAGCAATTGTGAGGGCGCTTAAAGTTGCTACGCCCCAAAATGCAAGAAGGGCTCAAATCGCCTCTCCATGTAGCCTTGGAAAACCATGTGATTTGTGTAATCAAACGGTCAGAGTATGTAATTTGATTTCGGTCATCCGAGGGCAAAACCAAAGTGGCAGAATGAAAATTTTGGTCTTATCTGAATCAATTGGATTCTAGCCTTTAGCAAACGCTATCGAATAATTAAAAGAGCTGATTACTCAAAGAGATCAGCTCTTTTAATTTTAGAAGTGCTTATTCTTCTAGACGATTTTTCTTCTTTAATCGCCTCAGTTCTACTTGATAAGCCACGGCTGGAATAAAACTTTTTTTATCTATATGACTGTTTGATTACAAGATAACTAAAAATCAGTGACACAGTGTGTTCTCCGCTATATTAATATGGTATTCTAATAATAGACAATAAATTCAAGCGATAATAGGTTTAAAGGAAAGACAGAAAGTTAGTGGATAGGTTGAAATAGACCAGATTAGAATAAAAGGGGGACGTATGAACTATAAAGGCAGTTGTCTTTGTGGGACAATTCAATTTGAAATAGAGGGCGAATTTGAACAATTTTTTCTCTGTCATTGCAGTAGATGTCGAAAAGACAGTGGATCGGCACATGCAGCCACACTTTTTTCGACCACGGCATCACTCCAATGGGTGACTGGAGAGAATGAAGTAAAAATCTACAATCATTTGAACTCAGGGCATGTCAAAGGATTTTGTCAGCACTGTGGGTCAGCAGTACCTACAATACAGATGGATGGAGTGCTTTTAGCCGTTCCAGCTGGAAGTTTAGACACGTCAGTGGAGATTAAACCCAATGGACATATATTCTATGCGCATCGCGCCAATTGGGACTTCGAACTGGAGAATTCAGCCAAATATGACGAATTACCGGAGACTGATAATGAACGATAAATGGGTTGTTGTAAATGGTAGCCCAAGAAAGGGCAAAAACTCTGACTATATCATAGATTCACTTGAACAGTTATCTGTGTTTAAGGGGCGTTCATTTATACGATATAAATTAAGTGATCTGTCAGTTGCCCCTTGTACAGGCTGTGAATTTTGCCTTAAGCGTGGTTATTGTCACATTGAAGATGACTTTCAGGCAATCGTAGAAAGCATTAGAGTGCATAAGAACATAATCCTAATTTCACCTTCTTATAATTACAATGTGACAGCACAGATGAAATGCTTCCTAGATCGGCTGTTCAGTCAATACGAATTTTATACTGGGGGATATGCTTCACGGCTGGGTGAGGGCATAAGGTCAATGATAATTGGTGTCAGTGCTGGTGATGAAGAGGGCATGGGATACACTGTAGAAGCTATGAAAAAATGTATGGATGATTTGATGATAGAGGTGTTGATGCCTTATAAATACATGGGGACAAAGAGAAAACCTGCATATGACAACCCTCAACTTGTAGCTGAGCTTAATCAACATTTTCAAGTGGCTATTGAAAATAGTAAATATTAAATGATAACCATACGAGAGAATAGATAGACTGACATGGAAGGAGGGAATCCTCAATGGCAAGGCAGATTACACAATTTAAAGTTGCAGTACTGGCATCTCAAGACATAAGTGAAGAAAAGATGCTTATAAAAGAAGTAGTAGCTGATTTTAATCAGATGTATGGTGATATCAATCATGTGGAAATAAAGATTTCAGAGGTTTCAAGTGCGGATACACTTTCAGCGACAGAGTCAGAGCTTTTATCGGAGGAATATGATGCGGTGATTGCATTATTTTGGGGAACTTACAAGACTCAGCTTCCATTGAGTGCAAGAGACCTTGGAGATTTAATGGACATCCTATTAGAACAGGGAAAACTCTTTGTGTTTTTTAGTGATTGTCACATGGAATCTGAACGCATTGAACCAGATGGCTATAAAACGGTTCTGGCTTATAGAGAGAGATACGGGCCTAAGAAGTCATACAATCAGATTTCTGAATTTAAGAGAATGCTAACCAACCAGTTGAGTCTATATTTTTTAAATTTGCTGAAGGATGTGCCGTATCTGCTACAGGAAAATAAAAGCAAATTAATTGTCATGGGTGTTGATGAGGGAGAACTGGTAAAGTCGCCTAAACTCTTTAGAACGAAATTTCTCTATTCAAAATACATTACCAATATCAAACAGAAAATCCCCAAAATTTTTACTGAAATCGAAACGATTGAAATTCCAGTCAGTCAAGTTGGAGAGATATCTCCTGAGCCAGAAAAATCTGGTAAACCTGAAGGGCTTTTCAAATTTACCGATACTCTGAAATCCCTTCAAAAATCAAGTGGAATGATTTCAGAACAAGCGGTTGAGCTTCAACCTGAAATGAAGCAAATTATCACGGAATATGCAAAACTCATTGAATTTGAAATGGACGATAGAACTTTTTATCATTTAGGTGGGTTAAAGCGCAGAATTCAGCCATTTACTGAAACTGGTCAGGTACAGCAACTGATTGGAACTGAAGATGAAAAAAATAAATATAATTTGATAATAGAACTATACACTCAAATAAGGGCATATGAGCAGTTTCGCCTCTACTTTAATCGAATAGATACACTACAGTTCCTAACGCTTGCAATTGGAAATGTCGGCAGTGCCTATGATGAAGACATCGACGTCAAATTGGTGATGGAGAAGGGGGAGATGTTTCAAATAAAGGACATGCCCTTGCCTGGGGAATACATCTTAGAAGTGATTAACGGTGTTCTTGATACTTTTTTTGTGCCCAACGAAACAGCTGACTTAGAGCGGTATTCGAATTATGGTGAGATTCAGATGGAAGAAAATCTGGATTATCTCAGTACTTCTTCTAAACAGAAATATATGGGTTCAAAGAAAGCCTATCTGGAGAGGATCAACAGGTACTTCTGCTATAATGTCTATGAAGAAAATGGGAAAAACATCCTCAAATTTAAGGTGAAATACATCAAGCAGGGAACGTATATCCTGTTTCCGACGCATTTAATGTTCACCAAAAGACCACTTGAAATTCAATATGAAATTAAGGCAAAACATACACCAATGATGATTCATGGGGTTGTAAAAATTGCGGAAACCAGCAGTTCAATTTAGAATGAGGAGAAGATGATTATAGATGAATAGAGAAAAATCATGTGGAATTGTTATTTTTAAGTCCATAGAAGGGGAGATACGATATCTGTTGATTCAAAGTAGGACACATGGCGATTGGGGACTGCCAAAGGGACATGTGGAAAAGGGCGAGACCGAGGAAGAGACCGCTTTGAGAGAGGTTTTGGAAGAAACGGGGCTTGCGCCAACGCTAATTGATGGCTTTCGTGAGGTTGTGAACTATAAGGTTTATTTAAAAAAAGCTGATAAACTGGTGGACAAGGAAGTGGTTTATTTTTTAGGCAGAGCCACTGAGGAAGACGTGCGTATGCAAGAAAATGAAGTCAGTGCATTCAGCTGGGAAACGGAACAGAGAGCCTATGAGCGACTGTCTCATGAAAATGCCAGACAGGTATTGAGGCAGGCTGCCATGTGGATTTTTGAAAATACTGAAAGTAAAATTTGATGAACTAAAAAATGGAACGAAAAAGGAAGTTAAACATTTGACATAGAAATAAGGAGGCAGAGATGAAAAAGAAATTTAGTGTGATTTTATTGAGCATGCTGTTGTGTTTTAATATCATTTCAGTTGCAGGTGTTGGCAATTCTAAAAAGTGGACTGTCACATGGCCAGGATATGCAGTTGTCATCAATGGTGAGAAAATTAATAATGAGGAGCTCAAGTACCCAATCTTGAATTATAATGGCATTACATATGTCCCGCTAACTTACAATCTGGCAAGATTTATGGGCATTGAGACCAATTGGAGTCCGCAAGAGGGGCTTTCTCTATTATCGACAGGAATTTCTGCGGAATATGCACCAGAGAAGTTGAGTCAAAGCCGCGTTAGACCTAAGGTTACCGTGGAAGCCTTGACTTTTCCAGTGGATTTAGAAGAGCCTTTAGATACAGATTATCCGCTATTTATGTATAATGGGATTGTCTATTTGCCCTTGACCTATGAATACTGTGGCGATTTGAACCTTCAACTTCAATATGAAACGGCTGTAGAAGAGTCCACAGGAAAATCGCAGAGTGTCTTAACGATAGAAACTAGCAATCCAAAAGTGAATTTAGTCAAGGATATGAATGGAATTTTAAATAGAGAGGGCTATGGAAATTCAGCAATCATCAGAATGGAAGGGGTCTATTTTATCAACGATAATCAGGGCGTTTTCTTTAGGTCTTTTGATGCAGACAAGGCAAATGAAGTCTTTGAACTGCCTGAAGATACGGCTTTTAGTGGCCTGGCGCTAAAAGGGGACAAAGTTGTTTTAACGTACCATGTGGGAGGTGCTATAATGGGTTCGGATTTTACTTACGAACTGAATCCAGATGGTACCAGCAGATTGATTAGCGACAGTTATGAAGTTGTCCATGAATTCGAAACGTTCAATATCAAATATTGGGGAGGTCCGATGCCTTCTCCAAGTAATCTAAGTATTCTGAGAGATTTGTCCAAGGGATATGACGATTCTCATTATGAAAGAATAGGTGACCCTGAGGTACAATTTGGATGGGTATGGTCAACCACAGGTGGTGGAGAAGGTGGAAGTCCAGGCAATCCAATCTATGCGGTGGGAGATAACCTCTATCTAGTGGGTGTTAACCGAACCAGTTCGAAATATTCAACTCTATATCGTTTAAATTACAAGACAGGAGAAACGGAAAGTTTAATTGAACGCCACGTGAGTGGTATACGAAAAGAGGGAGATTATATTTATTATTCAGCAGTGGAAGATGGCTGGACAACCCATATTAATCGCTACAATATTCTAACTGGAAAAGACGAAGTCATCAAAAAAACAGATGAGAAGATTGCAAGTTTTGAAGTTTTAAACGGTGTTGTCTATTTTTTAGATGATTCACTGGCAATTTATAAAGTGTCTGAGGAGACAGATGGGATTGCAGAGCTGTTTATTGAAAATCAGCCTCAGAGCAGTCAGGGGTTAAAAAAAATAGAAGGGGATAAGGATTACCTCGTCTTCTTGTTTGATGAGGCATTAATCGTTCCCTATAGAATCATTGTGGTGGACGATAAGAACCAAATGGTCTTTAAATCGTCAGACGCCACCGATATGGCCAGTATTTCCATCGAAGGTGGTAAGCTGTCTTATCTCAACAGGGGAACATGGGATTTCTGCCAAGTTCAACTGGGAGAGGCCGCATCAAATTAATAATTTAGGAGAAAATAAATGTTTTTTATAATGGGAATTAGTCAAAAGAAGAAACGGTTAGATTATGCTCAGATGGCTATCTGTGCAAACTGTGGAAGATTGAGCCAAGTTGAAGTCTACATGGTATATCAGTATTTTATGTTTTTCTTCATACCGCTTTTCAAGTGGGGCAAACAGTACTTCGCCGTTTCAAACTGTTGTCATTCTGCCGTTGAGCTTCCAAGGGAAATCGGCAGCAGAATCGAACGGGGTGAATCCGTAACTTTAGATGCGTCAATTCTCAGTGGCGGCATTCAGGCAAAAGCCTGTGATAGCTGTGGATTCCAAACGGTTGAAGATTTTGACTATTGCCCTAAATGTGGTGCAAAATTAAGGTGACAAATTGCCTAATGAGATAAATGGGGGGATGATGAGGCAGAGATGGGACTATTTGATTACGAAATACTTAAGCCAAAGCGACGGAGTGGGTTAAGAAGTTATTTCGGCAAGAAATACTACACTTATAGGCGATATGCTCAGTGGTATATGGGGTCAGAAAAGTATGCCTCTAGAGTTGAGCCAACAAATTTAGAATATGTGATGATGGCACATGAAACCCCTCTTTTTAGAAGACTTAAAGATGTTGACATGTGGCTACAGCACAATAAGGCTGAAAATCTTAAAATTGCCCTCAAGCAGATAGATGGCGTTATGCTATATCCCGGGGAAACTTTTTCGTACTGGAAAAGAATTGGAAATCCAACTTATAAAAAAGGATATCAAGATGGGATGATTTTACATTATGGAGGATTCAAGGCTGGTGCTGGTGGCGGGCTTTGCCAATTGTCCAACCTCATCTATTGGATGACGCTTCATACGCCTCTGACAGTTACGGAAAGGCATCGGCACAGTTTCGATGTGTTTCCAGACGCCAATCGAACACAGCCGTTTGGCAGTGGGGCAACGTGCGTCTATAACTATAGAGACTTAAAGATAAAAAATGAGACAAACGAGATCTATCAGTTTAGAATTTGGATTGAAGATGACAAATTGAAGGGATCAATCCGTTCAAATTGCAAGCCGTATTTTGAATATCGAATTTATGAAAGTTGTCATGAGATACTGCCTCAGTACTGGGGTGCTTATGTGAGGCACAATGAGATTCGCAGAGAAATTTATGCTGTCCAATCAGAAAAAATCGGTGATGAATTTGTATGCGAAAATCATGCGTTGATGATGTATGAACCTCTGTTGGAATCCAAACAGACAGAAGTGATATAGGAGGCAAGGCCGTGAGAGTTGATAGATTGCTGGCCATAGTGAATATCCTAGCAGAGAAGGGCAAAGTAACGGCACCTGAATTGGCAAATTATCTAGAGGTCTCAAGGAGAACCATCAATCGAGACATTGACAGTTTGAGTATGGCTGGGATTCCCATTGTCACTGAGCAAGGTAAAAATGGAGGCATCTCTATATTAGAAGGATACACCTTAGACAAGCGCATTTTGAATGAAGTGGAGCGCTCGGATATTGTCGCAGGGTTGAAGGGAATTGAAAGCGTCAGTGCGTCTCCTGCTTCTGGAAAACTTTTGCAAAGGGGGATCAGCAATTCTGACAGCGTCCTTTCAATTGATTTGGCATCTTACTATAAGGATAGTCTATCGAAAAAAATTGATAGTCTCAAATTAGCTATTTTAGAGAGAAAAATCATTGAATTTGACTATTATAGCCCTTCGGGTAAGAGTTCAAGACAAGTCAAGCCATATCGTATTTTATACAGATGGTCAAATTGGTATCTCGTTGGTTGGTGTCTCATGAGACAGGATTATAGATTCTTTAAGTTGAATCGCCTTTGGCAGCTTCAAGTTACAGCAGAGTCCTTTCTTCCTGAAAAAATAGAGGATGAGGTATTGGCTATGGGGACCCACTTATGTGATGACAAACCCTTTGAAGTGTTGTTTCACAAGCGAATTGAATATTTGGTCATTGAAACTTATGGCCCTAAAAGTTATGTGGAGATTGATGAAGGTCTTCTCTTTAGCGGGCATTACACAGATGAGGCCTTTATTGTGAGGTGGTTGCTGAGTTTTGGCAAGGATGCAGAGGTCATGAGTCCGCCAGAACTCATTGAAGCTGTTAAGCGGCAGACGAAAAAAATAGAATCTTAATAAAACGAATTTATAGAACATGACATATAGTTGTCATGTTCTATTTGTTATAATCATCATAGCTGAATTGAAAGGGCTATAAATAATTCAATAAATTTCAGACTGGAGGAAATCATGCGAATTTTCAAATTGCCAAACATCTACAAAAAGGCATCGGATATTGTGAATCAATGTGAGGAAGGATACTTTTCGGTTATAGATGAAATGGGTTATCCAAAAGTAGCGACCAGATCAAATGTTAAACCATTAGGGATTATGGGTGGATATTTTTCATCTGGGACAAGTGGACATTTGATTCAGTCTATACGCCAAAATCCAAAGTCATCAGTCTGTTTTCATAAAGGTGCGGATAATATCACTTTAATTGGTGTCAGTGAGATTGTGGAAGATCTGGAAATGAAAAAAATGGTATGGGTAGATTGGTTTATCAATCATTTCACCAAAGGCATTGAAGACCCTGAATATGGTGTTGTAAGGTTTAAAACAGAGAGAGTATCCATGTGGATTGATCAGCAGGTTTATCAATTTGAAATGGATGAAATTAGGCAAGTAACTTCTAGATGCGGGTTGATGTGCAATAGCTGCGAGTGGAAGGAGCCCAATCAGTGTACTGGCTGTATTGAATCCAATGGCATGCCCTTTTATGGAACTTGTAAAATCGCTGCCTGTGCTCAGGCAAAAGGATTGACGCATTGTGGTGAATGTTCAGAAATGCCCTGTGAAGACTTGAAAGATTATTCTTGTGGTCATTCGGAGCACAGCGATCATCCAAAAGGGGCAAGATTGGATGTTCTCAGAATGTGGACAGAATTTGGGAGAGAAAGAAATAGATAAAATGGATGCACTTCACGTCACTCAATTCCGAGTCGAAATGAACCATTTTTGATTGCGATTTAGATTGGATATTAGATGAACTATCTTAAAGAGAAATCTGCAAAAATTAAAAATAAAAATTAGAAAATTAATGATAAACATTAAAAATTATTGACTACATTTGAAATTAATGTTATCCTCAAGTTGAGGTGAAATACATGAGAATAATTAAGCAATTTATGGATGAACAGTATGCAAAATCAGCAGCACGACTTATGGAACTCATCTGCTATTTTGTGATCTTTTTCTTTATAGTGGGACTGATGCTGAGTTTCATGGGTCGACAGACTTTTATTTTGTATACAAGTGATGAAATCTATAACAGTGCTATTTACTCTGAAAAAAGCCATGAATGGACTTCTAGAGGTCCCACGATTTCAATAAAAGATGAAGTCCGGGTAAGGGCATATAACGGAGACAAAGTGGATTTAGGAACTCAAATTGGACTTTCTACCATGTATGCGATCAATGTCGTTCCGCTGACAATGGGTTTTTGGTTTTTAAGCCGAGTTTTTAAAAATGTCAGCAGGGGGCAGATTTTTACAGATGAAAATGCCGGTTATCTGCTCTACTACGGTTTGATTCAAATGGCTGTTGCCGCATTTGTTCCCTTTATAAAGTTGTTCATTGTCTTTTTGACCAATCATTTTACGAGGAGTGAACTTTCAATTGCAACTGGGCAAAATCTTCTAAATGATTTAATTCCCAATATTGCTTTTATTGTTGCGGCGTATATTATCCACTATGGCATCTACCTTCAAGATGAGGTGGAGCATACGTTATGATTATCATTAGACTTGATAGGGTGCTTGCAGATCGAAAAATGAAGCTGAATGATCTTGCGGCAGAAGTGGGCATTTCAAATGTCAATCTCTCTTATCTAAAAACCGGGAAGGTCAAAGCAATTCGATTTACAACACTAGATGCCATTTGTAAGGTTCTGAAATGCCAGCCTGGTGATATTCTGGAATATGTGAAGGAAGATGAAGGCGGAGATGACTGTTGGGATGAAGTAGAATAAGCTGTAAAATGGAAAAGGACTTTACCTTTGAAGAGGGAAGTCCTTTTTGTGTTATAATCTATCAAATTTTAAAAATTGATTAAAATTAGTACCAATCACGAGGCAACCTTCGCAGAAAATCGTATAATAAAAAATGGAGGAAATGCTTATGAAAAATCGTAAAAGGCTTAAATGGAATGTTATAATAGTGATGATTTGTACGCTGGTGGTGGGGTTGCTTCTCACAGGCTGTATGAGAATCAAAAAAGTAGAAGAGATGAAAATGACGACTCTTGCTGAACAGAGGGAAAACACAGATGCTGGATTCACGCAGGGGGAGTATGACGATAAGTCTTTAGAGGTTTTGGAAGAGATAAGGCCTTTGGTGGTGGAAAATCTCTCTGCCAGTGGTGTCGAAGGCAATATTGAAAGGGAACTTGAACTGATTCCCGTCAAATCATCGCTTGCGAATGGGTATGCACTGGCAAGGGTTAAACTCGACTATGCTTGGCTAGATGGAATGTTGGTCTATAAAGCAGTTGAAGGGGAAAAACCATCACTTAAAGCAATCATTCCCGGAATGAGTTTTATTGGACTCTATTTGGCTGATTTAGATGCAGATGGACAAGCCGAGTTAATCTACCTTTCAGAATTTGGTTCAGGCATGCGATATGTTTCCATTGGTTGTTATAACTTTGAGCGTGATGAGATGTCCAATATCACTTATTACAATGACAATAAAGGCATTGCTCTAAAACCAGCGGGAGAGAAGTTGGACGTATTTAGCTATTATGATGATTTAAAAAAGATTTCAGAGGAACCAATTGGCTATTTAAAATTGATGGATGGCAACTTGGAACTCATAACTAAATAAAAACATAAGACAAGTGATGATAGGGAGTGTGGCATATGAACGATAAAGAGAGGCTTGATTTAACAAAAACTACTGAGTTTGAGCGGTTTGTAGACGAAGTAGTGGTGACTTACGGAGCGCAAGGTGTTGGTATTATTGGATTTGACATGGAAAACATTCTCTATGAGTGTTATAGAGGTTATCGAGATGTTGCGAACCAAAAGCCAATTGACCTAGATACAATTTTTGGAGTTGCCTCTATCACCAAGTCTTTTACTGTGATTTCACTGCTTCAACTTGCTGAAAGGGGACTTCTCAATCTCGATGAGAAGATAGATGCATATCTTCCTGCCATCAAACTACCGCAAGAGCATATGCCAACAGTGAGACAACTCATGAGTCATGCAGGGGGGTTTTACCCTCAGGAGAGATTTCTCATGAAAGATGTGGCGAGGTCTTTAAACATATCAGAAGGACAGGAGCTTTCTCGAAATAAGGAACTATCTCAAAAGGGGATAGAGATAATTGTTGATAGAGTCAATCAGATGACGGATTTTACAGGAAGACCAGGTGAATATCACAGCTACAGCAATTTCAGCTTTGGATTGTTGACTGAATTGGTTCAGAAATTTGGTGAAGAAGGTCATTATTGTGATTACGTGGAAAAACACATTTTGAAGCCTTTGAATTTGGAGCGATCCTTCTTCGAATTTCAGCGGACAAAGGAAGAGGACAACATTGCGACGCTGTATCACAGTGCGGAAAATGCGACTTTGGACTATGAAGATCAGGGATTTGTGCTTCTAGGGGGAGGTGCGCTTAAATCCACACTGAGAGATTTGATGGCGTACACGAGATTGTATTTAAGTGATGGCATGTACAAAGGTGAGGTGGTTCTTTCAAAAGAGGCTATTTTGAGTATGTATCAGCCTCGTGTTTCTTATAAGCCATTTGAGGGCTATGGCTATGGATTGTTAACTGGAGAAATCAATGGCATTGGCTATGCTGGGCACAGTGGAGGACTTACAGGGGTTTCCAGTTATTTTGGATTTACAAGAGAAACTGGGCGTGGTGTAGTGGTGCTTTGCAACACAAGCAATGTGCCTTCAACGGCTATAGGCTATGCGGCGTTAAAGCTCATAAACAATCAAAAGCCGGATTGGCATCAGGCGGAAGTCGTATCAGGAACATGGTCAGCTGAGATGCTTGAAAAAATCGTAGGACTCTACAAAAGTGACGAGGGAACGTCTTTTGAAATCGTCGAGACAGGCGGTTTACCCGTGATGAAAATAGGAGAAGAGCAGTTTAAAATCACACCAATAGAGGAGAATGCTATGTGGGTTCACAACAAGATGGTAGACAGTTATGCACCAATTTTGAGAGATACAGAGGGAAAGGTGAGGGCGATTTATTCTGGCGGAAGGATGATTAAACGGGTCAAGTAAAATCAAATGAAGGTGTGAAAATACAAGACGAGGAGAAATATGTGTTCAAGCTCATTTATGGAACATACAATCAGGGAAAAGTCAGCAGCATGCGCAGAATGCTAGAGGGACTCAAAATTGAGATTCTCGCTTTAAGTGATTATGCTCAAATCAAGGGTGAACCAGAAGAGGATGGCAAACAGCCCATACAAAATGCAATAATAAAAGCAAGGTACTATTATGACCAGTTGAAACAGCCACTCTTTTCGTGTGATTCCGGTCTTTTTTTCAAAGAGGTGACCGATGAAGAGCAACCGGGTGTCCGGATTAGAAGGCCAGGGAGAGTCAGATTGAACGATGAAGAAATGATTGATTATTACAGTGCGCTTGCTAAAAAATATGGAGGTCGTTTAACGGCTTATTATAAGAACGCAGTCTGTCTGATTTTGGATGACGAGACAGTAATAGAGTACGATGATGCTTCAATAGATGAAACGGCATTTTATATTGTCGATAGGGCTCACCCTTCTAGAATTTCAGGATTTCCACTGGATTCACTTTCGGTGGATATGAGGTCGGGTAAATATTACTTGGATATAGACGATGTGGGACTTGCTAATGAAGATATCAAAAACGGATTTAGGCGGTTTTTCGAAAGTAATTTGAAACTTTAGCCTTTGTTAAGTGAAATCTAATACTTTTTGGATATGATGAAGAACAAGATAAAATATATATAATTTAGATGAAATTAAAATTATAGAGAGGGGGACTTTGAATGAAAAGAAATGGAAAATACCTTAGACTCTTAATTTTTATTGCTTTGGAAGTTTTGAATTATTGGTACTTCAAAGTGAAGAATCTTGAAATGTTCTTCTTCGGATGGACGCTTTTTTACCTATTTTTGTTAATCTATAATGTGTTTAACATCGTTGCAGATGGGAAGAGCAGAAGCGTCGGCGGTGGAGGACTATATGGCGGCAACTCGGCCTTAAATGAACTGAGGGCTGAAGAGGCCTTCGCAGGGACGACACAGCAACGTCGAGATGGAGGTGGGATAAAGGATCCTGTGAATTTACTATTCTTAGCTTTGTTTATTGCAAATGCAGTTTGCTATATTGTCGTCATGCCCAAATAATGAATTTCTATAAAGAGAGCGTTTGAGAGTCCCCTGTGAATTTTGAGGACTCTTTTTTTAGTGGATTGGAGTCAGTCTTAAATTGACGAAATATTCATTGTACTTTATAATTGACTCAGTTTAGGATGCAAAAGTGAGCCGAAGCAAAATGGGGGGATTGAATAGATGAAACAAACGTTGGAATCGGGACGGGAACTATTTAAAAACAAACTTCAGAAGGCAGTAAATAAAAAAATATTTCTATTGATTGCCATTGGCTGTCTGCTGTTTTCGGTGGGTGTTTACGTGATGAATTACAGCACCAACCAGTCCAATGCCACGAAACACCTCGAAGCGCTGGAAAGTGAGTTCAACACAATTTACGATCATACTGCCACTTATTTACTAGGTGAAAATGCAGACCGACTTTTTAAGCGAGTATTGCTTGAAGATGTGGGGTTGAACACACTGTCCCATTCGTTTTACCAATTCAATGTGGAAAGTCTTATCAAAAGCGATTTGATCTTGACGAACAAAGACCATGAAATTGTCTACACCTCTTATAAAGAGGAGGAACTTAATCTTCATCAAATTCAATTTAACCGAGTGGTTTGCGACAACTCACTTAAACCAGAAAGCGGCAATATATACAACGCTATTTATTATTTTGGTGGAAATTATTCAAGTTATATTTTTTCGAAACCCATCTATGAAAATGAAGATCTCATAGGATATGCCAATATCTATCTATCGGGAAATGAATGGAACTATCACCTTGCAGATTTCAATTTTAACAGCGTCATAACCGATGATATGGGAAATGTCATCATCAGCAGTCGAAAAGGCCTCGTCGCCAAAATCAATAAATTTAACCCTAAAATCGAAAATCATATTTTTAGGCAGGGGGAGAATCGTTACTGGACGGCAGCCAAATACCTCAATCGGTATCAAGTTTATATTTACGCCTTGGTATACTATCCAAAGAACAACTCTTTTTTTGCGGTGGGACTTTTGATTATCATTGCACTTGGACTTTTCTGGTTTCATCTGGCAAGGCAGATGACAGATGCCATGGCTGAGAAGAATGCCTCTTCTGTCAATGAACTAGTGAAGGAAATCAAAATTATCAGGAAAGAGGATAGCGAATATCGAATTCAGATGGATACAAACGATGAGTTTTCAGAAGTGGCTATCCAAATTAATCGGATGCTGGACACAGTGAAGGAACTAAATGAAAAAAACACTAAGTTATTAGAGTTAAACAACATTATAGAACTCAAGCAATTGACGGCTCAGTTCAACCCACATTTTCTTTATAATACACTTGAAATCATCCGATGTCTTGATTTTCAGGATTCTGCAAGGTTAGATAAATTGATTGTCAGTTTGACTCAGATATTGCGGTATAGCATTGACAATAGTTGCAAGGATACCAGATTGATAGAGGATATGAAGTATATAGAAGATTATTTGGGAATTCAAAAAATCAGATATGG
This sequence comes from Firmicutes bacterium UBA6806, assembly GCA_002452745.1. Taxonomy (GTDB): domain Bacteria; phylum Bacillota; class Clostridia; order Peptostreptococcales; family Acidaminobacteraceae; genus Fusibacter_A. Next base: position 40,683 of record DKFC01000030.1, on the reverse strand, counting down.
GGATCGGTTTAAGTACAGTGTGAAAATGGATGCAGCGTGTCATCATCACATGATTCCAAAGCTGTTGCTTCAGCCTATCTTGGAAAACAGCATCAAGTATGGTTTTTTAAAGCGAATGGAGCTTGAAATAGACATTGAAATTCATGAGAATAATGGCATTTTATGTTTAAGGGTTTCGGACAATGGTCACGGGATTCCAGAAGATGAGGAACGAAAACTGAGAGCATCGCTTTTGCAGGTTGAAAATACAACAGAGCACAATGGACTGCACAACATAGCTAGAAGGCTGTACTTAAGTTATGGAGAGGGCAGTCGACTTGAATTAATCAATCACTATGGTGTGGGCCTTGAGGTGATGATTTATATTGTCCCAAACTGATGAAGTGGATACGCGGAGGGTGAAAATGTATAAAATACTGATTGTGGAAGATGAAGACATTATCCGAAAAAATTTGGTCTATTATATCCCTTGGGATGAAATGGGCTGTGTGGTCATTGCTGAAGCACGAAATGGCATAGAGGGCATAGAGGCAATAAAGACATATCAACCAGATATCGTCATCGCAGACATTAACATGCCGATTATGGATGGTCTTAAAATGATAGAGAGCACCACAGATGAGTATGACTATGTCTCTATTCTTCTCACAGGTTATTCTGACTTCAATTATGCCAAAGAGGCCATCAAGCATGGGGTCATCGAATACTTGCTCAAACCGCTGGTGATGGATGAAATGAAAGAAGCCATTGCCAGAGCTAAGATGCAGTGTGATATAAGACAAAGTTATTTGGATAAGCTCTATCAAAAGGATGAACTCAGAAATACGTCGCTTTTGAAGGAATTTTCGGTTGATATGGAGGAAGATAAAGTTGTCAAGGAAATGATTCAGTTTATTTCGGATAACTACAACCGGAAAATATACATTCAAGATGTTGTAAATCACTTGAATTACAGTGAATCTTATCTGAATGCCAAATTTAAAGAGGCAGTTGGAACAACCTTTATTGAGTATTTGAACCGATATCGAATACAAAAGGCCCTCAAACTCTTAAACAATGGGGAGTACACCATACAGGAAATCGCATATCAATGTGGGATATTTGACTACAAATACTTTGGAATCGTCTTTAAGAAATACATGGGATGTTCACCAAAAGAGTATCTGTCAGAAATAAAATAAAAATATGTAAAGTCTAAAATTGTAAACAAATTGTGAGGAATTTTATCCTTTTGTCTGAGATTTTAGGTATCGGGATAGGATTTGTCTTGGTATGATTAGGACATGAAACCGAATTGTTCTCGAAGAATATGACAGCGAGAACATCTGGGACAAATACTAGGGGGTAATTCTTATGAAAAAGACAATACTTTTAGTTGCATTGAGCTTGATGCTCGTCTTTATGACTGCTTGCGGCTCTAAACCAGCTGCTGAGCCAACACAACCTGCTGAATCAACTGGTGAAACAACTCCAGAAGCAACAGAACCAGCAGAGTCAACTGCTACCACAGGTGGTACTTTAGTTGTTTATTCACCAAACAGTGAAGGCCTCATGAATGCAACAGTGCCTTTGTTTGAAGAAAAATACGGCATTCAAGTTGAAGTGATCCAAGCTGGAACTGGAGAATTGATTAAGAGACTTGCATCTGAAAAAGACGCTCCATATGCAGACGTTATGTTCGGCGGTTCTTTCTCACAATTCTATTCAAATGCTGATTTATTCCAAGATTATGTATCGCCAAATGATTCAAATGTCATCGAAGCATATAGAAATACAACTGGCTATACGACAAGTTATGTACTCGATGGTAGCTGTTTAATCGTAAACAAAGATTTAATTGGCGACATCCCAGTAAAAGGCTACAAAGACTTATTAAACCCAGAATTAAAAGGTAAAATTGCAAGTGCTGACCCTGCCAATTCATCATCTGCTTTTGCTCAATTGACAAATATGTTGCTTGCAAATGGCGGATATGAAAGTGACGAAGCTTGGAACTATGTTAAAGAACTTTACACAAATATCGACGGCAAAGTAATGGGCAGTTCAAGTAAAGTTTACAAAAGTGTTGCCGATGGAGAAATGGTCGTTGGTCTCACTTATGAAGATCCATCTGCTGACCTTGTCAGAGACGGTGCAGATGTGGAAATCATCTATCCAGAAGAGGGAACAGTTTACTTGCCGGCGACAGCTGCAATTGTAAAAGATTGTGCTAACCTCGATAATGCAAAATTATTCATCGATTTTATCATTAGTGAAGAAGTTCAAAATATCTATGGAACAACACTGACCAATAGACCAGTTGTTGAAGGTGCTCAAGTTGGTACTTACTTGACTCCGATTTCAGATATCTATGTTATCAACGAAGATATTCCTTATGTCAATGAACACAAACCAGAAATTGTTGAAAAGTACATTGATATCTTCACAAGCATAGAATAAGTCGGAAATCAAATTTAGGAGGACACAAGTGAGTAAAATTATAATCAAGGATGCTGTAAAAAAATATGGCGACAATGTCGTGGTCTCAGGGCTGAATCTTGAGATTGAAGACAATGAACTATTTACCTTGCTGGGGCCATCAGGATGTGGAAAGACAACACTTCTCAGAATGATTGCTGGATTTAACTCGATTGAGGGTGGAGATTTTTACTTCAATGAGACCAGAATCAATGACATGGCACCAGAAAAGAGAAATATCGGAATGGTATTTCAAAATTATGCAATTTTTCCTCATTTGACTGTTCGAGAAAATGTTGAGTTTGGTTTAAAAAATCGTAAATACGATAAAGAACTTATGAAGACAGAAGCTGATAAGTTCTTGAAGGCAATGCAAATTGACCAATATGCTGAAAGACTTCCCGAGAAACTCTCGGGAGGTCAACAGCAAAGGGTTGCACTTGCCAGAGCACTGGTCATCAAGCCAGATGTACTCCTTATGGATGAGCCACTCTCAAATCTAGACGCAAAACTCAGATTGGAAATGCGTCGATTTATTCGAAAAGTTCAAAAAGAGGTTGGTATAACAACTGTTTATGTCACACATGATCAGGAAGAAGCCATGGCCATCAGCGATAAGATTGCCGTGATGAAAGATGGCGTTATTCAACATCTTGGAACACCTGAAGACATATATAAAAGACCTAAGAACGCGTTTGTCGCCAACTTTATTGGGACTTCAAACTTTATACCTGCAACGCTTGAGAGCGGTACAGTGAAATTTGATAGTGGGTATGCAGTGCCAATGGAATCACTTGCGACAGTTGAGAACCAACCAGTACTCACTTCAATTAGACCAGAGGAATTCACAATCAGCGCTGGCAAAGGCGAGGGAATTAGTGGCGTTGTCAGAGATTCTTCATATTTGGGAATGAATACACACTATTTTGTGGAAGTTGGAACTGACCTCATTGTGGAAGTGATTCAAGAGTCTCAAGAGGTACTCATAAAGGAAAATGAAGCAGTATCACTTAAAGTAAAAAAAGAAAAAATTAACATTTTTGATGAAAGGGGAAGTGTAAATCTTCTAAGGTGTGATTAAATTGAAAGAAAATAATAAATTTCAATTGGACATTTGGGGATTTATAACTTTAGGCGTTCTTGCGCTATATGCCTTTTTTCTGTTATATCCACTTGCGCATCTGATGCGACAAGCGGTGTACGATGTGGATTCAGGCGCATGGTCCATGGCATATTTTATAAAGTTTTTCTCCAAAAAATATTATTTTGCAACTCTATTCAACAGTTTTAAAGTCTCTTTAGCAGCGACCTTCTTGTCTTTGGCATTGGGAGCGCCGCTGGCCTATCTCTTTACAATTTATGAAATCAAAGGGAAGGGTATCTTAAATATTGGAATTATAATTGCTTCCATGTCAGCGCCATTTATCGGAGCGTATTCTTGGATCTTACTACTGGGAAGAAGCGGTGTCATCACCACATTCTTCGGCAACTTGGGGGTAACGACCCCAACCATCTACGGCTTTACAGGCATTCTATTTGTATTGACACTACAGTTGTTTCCACTGGTTTTTCTCTACGTGCGAGGCGCGCTTAAAAATATAGACAGTTCTCTAATCGAAGCAAGTCAGAGCATGGGATGCCGAGGCGCAAAGTTATTTTTTACAATTATCATCCCGTTAATTGTCCCTACGCTTTTGGCGGCAGGACTCTTGGTTTTTATGAGATCGTTTGCAGATTTTGGGACACCGATGCTCATTGGAGAGGGATACAGAACGTTCCCAGTGACACTCTATAATGAGTTCATAAGTGAAGTGGGCGGTGACGACGGGTTTGCGGCGGCAATTGCGATTATTGCAATCTTAATCACCACAGTGGTGTTTCTTTTACAGAAGTACATTGGAAGCAGAAAATCGTTTTCAATGAGTGCGCTTCGACCAATGCAGGCAAAAAAGGCATTTGGTACAGAAAATGTCTTGGTTCATCTGGCGGCGTATATTCCAGTGGGAATTGCGATTTTGCCTCAAGTATATGTTTTTTATACGTCGTTTAAAAATACAAAGGGAAAAATCTTTGTCGATGGCTATTCTATAAACAGCTATACCAACATGTTTGACAAGTTGGGCAAGAGTATTCAAAATTCATTATTCATTCCAATTATGGCGCTAATCGCCATTGTTCTCTTAGCTGTGTTGATTGCCTATTTGGTTGTCAGACGACGAAATTCACTGACCAATGTCATGGATATTATCTCAATGGTGCCATACATTGTCCCTGGAACTGTCGTGGGTATTTCCCTATTGACAGCATTTAATAAAAAACCGTTGCTTCTCAGTGGTGGATTTTTAATCATGATTATTGCGTTGGTTATCAGGCGTCTTCCATATACCATTCGGTCATCGGTCGCTATTTTGCAGCAGATTCCAATGAGTATTGAGGAGGCGGCAATATCACTTGGGACAACTAAGATGAAGGCGTTTTTCAAGATTACTGTGCCAATGATGAGAGCAGGCATCTTATCGGGCGCAATCTTAAGCTGGGTCACCATGATCAGCGAGCTGTCCACAGCTATTATCCTCTATACGGGAAAGACCAAAACGCTGACCGTTGCAATCTACACGGAAGTTATCAGAGGCAATTATGGTATAGCGGCAGCGCTATCCACTGTTTTGACCATCTTTACGATTCTCTCGCTATTGCTGTTTTCTAAAGTTACGAAGGGAAAAGATATCAGCATATAGTGTGTTAGTTGTCATAGAGAGTATCCACTGTTTTGTAAATCATGATAAATAGAAAGAACGCCTCCACATGCGATTTGCAGGTGAGGGCGTTCTTTTTATCACTGCTTTTATTGTCAAAGAGAATTTAAAAAATAACTTGAAGCGTATTAAAATTACATAGGGAAGCACTAATTTGAAAAAATTAGAGAATTCTAATTTTATTTATTCAAATTTATAATATAATAATTATGTAACCGTTTATCTATATCATGCAACAAGTTGGCTAGTATAATAATCTGGAATTTTCAAGAGGCATATTGAACTAGCCAAAAACAGTCGTTGGTATCAAACGATCTCGACAAGATAATCGTGTTAAGTTTAATAACCGTAAACGAAATCACCGGTGTCTACGATATTGCAGAGCTAAAAGGGGTTTGTATTAGAGAGAAAGGGAGTATTACATGTTTAAGGTAAATATTTTATTATTTGATGATTTCGAAACTTTAGATGTCTTTGGGCCTGTTGAAATTTTCGGGGTCAGACAGGACTTATTTGAGATTGAGTATATCTCACTCAGTGGCTATATGATACAGAGTGCTCAAAAGGCTAAAATAAAATCGAAAATTTTTAGAAAAGGCGATGAAGAAAAGGCCATTTTATTGATTCCAGGCGGGCCGGGAACAAGAAATAGAGTGGATGATGTTCGATTTATAGAGTATGTAAAAAAGATGGCTGACGAATGTGACTATGTTCTCAGTGTCTGCACTGGTGCTGCGCTTTTGGCAAAGGCGGGACTGCTAAATGGCAAACACGCTACGTCAAACAAACGGGCATTTGACTGGGTTATGACACAAGGCCCTGATGTCCAATGGGTTAAGAAGGCACGGTGGGTAGTGGCGGATCAATTCTATACCTCTTCAGGCGTTTCAGCAGGAATGGATATGACTTTGGCCTTTGTGGAAGAGCTACTTGGATATGATGAGGCAATTGCGATTAGCAATCGTATCGAATACAGATGGAATCAAGATGCTTCAGACGACCCCTTTGCAGCACTTTATGAGTGAGTGAAGTTGGGGGTTATGCTAAAGGATAAATTTAAAATGCTGAGAGAAGACTTAGAGGCGCACTTGATTGAAAAGGAATTTTCAGGTGTTGTGTCCATAAGTGTTGACCATGAATCTATTTTTGAAAAGGCCTTTGGATTGGCAGATAGACAGTGGCAAATTAGAAATACTTCGAATACAAGATTTGGAATTGCATCTGGGACAAAACTCTTAACGGCACTCGGAATTTTAATCCTAGTGGAACGCAAATTATTATCGCTGGATCAGAATGTCCTCCCTATATTATTGGAAATCCCTGAATTTAAAGAAAGAGGACTGGAGAAAATCTATTCTCCAGAGATTACAATAAGACATTTGTTGATGCATGCTTCTGGGATTCCAGATTACTTTGAAGAAGATGTCAGCGACGAATTTGGAACTTTTCAACCGGAGGTTCCTTGGAATCTACTGAGGAAACCAGCGGATTATTTTCAAGTTTTTCCGATTGAACCGATGAAATTTGAACCGGGAACGGCTTTTGCATATAACAATGGTGGGTTTGTCATCTTGGCGGCCATTATAGAGGCTGTGTCAAATTGTGGATATCATGAATTCATCGAGACTGAGATTCTCCAAAAGTGTCATATGGATAAATCGGGATTCTTTGAACTCGATAGACTCCCTGAAAATACAGCAATTGGTTATATAAAGGACCAAAGAGGATGGCATTCCAATATTTACAGTTTGCCAATTATCGGTGGCGGTGACGGGGGGCTGTTTACCTGTTTAGAAGATGTTGCTAAACTCTGGGAGCATCTTTTGAAAGGGGATATCATTTCTATTGAACTTCTCAAAGGTTGTTTGAGCACTCAGATCAAAGCGCTTAGTGAAGGCGAGTATCACGAATATGGACTTGGAATTTGGATATTGAATCACCCAGAGTTCCCGAGAGAAGTGTATATCCTCGGATGCGATGCGGGCGTTTCCTTTAAATCTGTTTGGATTGAATCTGAGAAGATTCTCTTTACAGTGATGTCCAATACAACCAGTGGCGCATGGCAAGTTGTGAAAGAAATCCGAAGACATTTGAATTTAAATCCATAACTAACAAAGATGAAGACCCTCCAAATGGCAGACTTTTAGTATAAAAGAATGCTGATTGGAGGGCGTTTTTTAGGAGGTGATTGACAGAACCCACGATATGAACTATATTTTGAGTATTGGAGGGGAAACGATGTCTTATATAGATTTAGTGGTCAAAACCAGTTTTGATGGGGTAATTGAGGTGATTCAAAACACTGGTTGTAGTGAGAAGTGGTTTGATGGGGTCGAGTGGAATGTCTACAGAGGTAGACACTTCAAGGAGATTTTTAAAGCAGAGAGCGAATCTGAAGTTATAGAATTTCACGGCCTTTTTTTTAGATATCAGTGCATGCCCATAGATGAGGAAGAAGGCGGAGGCGTCACATACTATTTCAGCAGTGAGATGGTTATGAAGGATTTGTTCATGCAAACCCTTGAAAAAGTCACTGAAGGCGTTCAGATTTACGATAAAAATGGGTATTTTGTATACAGCAATCAAGCAAGTGAGAAACTTGGAGATTATAATAGGAACGACTTTATGGGGAGGCATTTGCTGGATATCTATGATTTGTCTGAAGAATTTAGCACGACACTGTCTGTAATTAGAAGCAATGCCCCTATTTTAAATCGCTGTGATACCTTTAGAAAAAAGTCTGGCAAGGAGCTAATTACAATTAATTCGGGATATCCACTTGAAATAAATGGGAAATTAATTGGAGCGGTTAGTTTTGAAGGGGATTTGACTTTAATCAACAATATGAAAAATAAATCCTTTAGCTTGGAGGCCTTTATTCGAAATGAAAAGCCTGTGGTTGAAAGAAGGGGCTTTTGTTTTGAAGATATTATTCACGATTCAGAAAAGATGGCTTCTCTCATTAAATTTGCCAAAAAAATCTCGCTTACTGATACAAATGTGCTCATAACTGGGGAAACGGGAACGGGAAAGGAACTTTTTGCGCAGAGCATTCATCATTATAGTCCCAGACGAGATCAGCCGTTTATAGATATCAATTGTGGTGCAATTCCAAGTAATTTAGTGGAAAGTGTTTTTTTCGGCACAGAGAAGGGCGCGTTTACTGGTAGTGTCACGAAGCAAGGATTGCTTGAACTTGCAGATGGTGGAACCCTCTTTTTAGATGAAATCAATTCTATGGGACTGGATATGCAGTCCAAGCTGCTTAGAGCTTTGCAAGAAAACAGATTTCAGCGAATCGGTGGGCAAAAATACATCGAGTGCAATCTGAGGATTATAGCGGCATCAAATGAAGATTTGAGACGACTGTCAGCTGAAAATGGATTTAGGAAGGATTTATACTATCGAATTTCAAATATGTCTTTGGATGTTCCGCCGCTCAGGGAGAGGAAATCGGATATTCAACTGCTGTTAAATCACTTCATCGGTGTTTTATCCAAGAAATATGGCAAGCGAAAGCTTGATTATACCAAACACTTTAAGCGAATCATGGAATTGCATGATTGGCCTGGAAATGTCAGGGAACTTCAGCACATAGTTGAATATGCAATCAATCACATGCCAGATGGCGCCCAAACATTGAGTGCTACTGACTTGCCAGACTATTTAAACGACACAAGTGGAATTGAAGTCAAGCGGGATAAGACAGAGTTATCCGTTTTAGTGGACGAAAATGAAACCCTTGTCGAGAAACTGGCAGCTGTGGAAGAAGTCATTATCAAAAAAGCACTACAGGATCATCTTGGAAACGTCACAAAAGCAGCAGAAAGTCTTGGACTCAGCAGACAGAGCTTGCAATACAGAATGTCAAAATTTGAATGATGGGTGTTTGCGAACATGACATCCAGCATGGAAGTGCAAAAAAAATTGGCACTTATCCAGTAAAAAGCAAAATAAATTTGCGATTAATAACATAATATACCATTTTGAATCAATTAGGAGAAACAAGCGCAAATTTATTTTGCACTTGTTTTTTTTTATTCTTTAAAATGAAATGAAAGGCATTTGTCAAATTCAAAATAAAAAGAAGGCCTTAAAACGTTTGAATTTCAGCACTTTAAAATTAGATAATTCAAAAAAATGAAAAATAATATAAAATTGGCGTCATAATTGCAATAATAAGAGACATCATATGCATGTGATTATTGTTATATTCGGATTAATATTTGTTAGGAGGGGAAATATGTCAACTGAATCAATGGTTAGTAAATCAAAGAATGAAAACCGTGGCATTCGAAAAGGGGTCTTTATACCATCTTTTATAGTCGTGGGTGGTGCGGCGATTCTTGGAATTGTCAACAATCAGCTGTTATCTGAAGTAGCGATGACAAACTTCATGTTTTCGTTGAGAACATTTGGCTGGCTATATCAAATTATTTCGATTGTTGCACTGTTATTTGCTGGGTACATGACGTTTTCAAAACTTGGCAAAATCAGATTTGGCGGGGATGACGCAAAACCTAGCTATCCATTTATGGCATGGTTTGCAATGGCTTTGACAGGTGGTATCGCAACAGGCGTTGTAACCTATGGTGTCAATGAGCCGATTATTTACTTTGGCAATATCTATGGAGAACTAACACAACTTGGGATTCAACCTGGAACTGTGGAAGCAGGTATATTTGCCATTGGCAGATCTTTTTACAACTGGAGTTTCATCCCATATGCCATGTACTCTATTTGCGGCATGATGATTGCTTATCTCTATTTTAACAAAGGGCAGTCTTTATCAGTTGCAGCTTCTCTTGTACCTCTGTTTGGCGATAGGGTGACAAAGGGAATTTGGCCAAATATTATTGATACGCTTTCACTTCTTGCCATTGCGCTTGGGCTGGCATCATCGCTTGGTGCGGGGCTTGCACTGGTAGGATCGGGTATTGAAACGGCATATGGCATTTCACAAGGGCCGCTCCTTTGGTTGGTTTTATGCGGCGTAATCACCGCAACATTCTTAGTTTCATCACTTGCGGGAATTGATAAGGGCATTCAAAAACTTTCAAATATCAATGCAAAAGTTTTTTATCTCTTATTGGGTTTGCTGATTATTATAGGACCGACCGTTTACATGCTGCGTATGTCAACAGCTGGGATGGCACTTTGGTTTCAAAACTTCTGGGGATGGGGACTCGATCCAATCGACATCGGAGGCGAGCCGCTGGTTATGTGGTGGACGCTTTATGACTGGGCAATTTGGATTGCGTATGCACCTTTGATGGGGATTTTCCTCGCAGTTATCTCATATGGTAGAACAATTCGTGAATTTATGGTTATCAACTGGATTATGCCTTCTGTTTTTGGAATCGTATGGTTTGGTGTTTGGGGATCAACAGCCATCTACTGGCAACAAAATGGACAGTTGGATTTGGTTGCGACTATTACGGAGTCAGGTGCTGTCTCTGGACTATGGACATTTCTTCAACATATGCCGCTCGGCATGATTTTTATACCGATTGTCATGATTACTTTGATCTTATCGTTTTCAACTGCGGCCGATTCAATGACGAGAACCATTGCAAGTTTGTGTACTAAAAATATGGAGTACAATGAAGAACCGCCGAAATGGCAAAAATTGCTCTGGGGTCTTTCAATTGGTGCTATTGCATATTTTATGGTGGCATTTGCAGGTGGTGCTCAAGGGGTTGACGGTGTTAAGTATTTGGCAGCAGCTGGCGGTTCAATGGTGCTCTTTATATTTGTTCTTCAAGTGGCAGCTGGGATCAAAATGTTTTTGCTAGACAAAGTAGAGAAGTAAATGGAGGCAATAATGACACAGAGAGAAATTTTTGACAGTGCTTCACAGAAGGTTGAATTAGGCGGACAGATAGACGTTAAAGCCCTGGTTTCAGTAGCGAGGAACAACAGCCAAGTGACATTTTCAAAACGCTATAAAGAAAGGGTGCTTAAATCAAGGGCACTGGTGGAAAAATGGATAGAAGAGGGACGTGTCATGTATGGCATCACCACTGGATTTGGCGCACTCAGCACAACTGTTATTTCTAAAGAGGAAACGGAAAGACTTCAGAGAAACATTATCCTCTCCCATTCGACTTCTGTTGGGAAACCTTTGGAGATAGAGCAAGTGCGGGCAATTATGTTCTGTATGCTTCAAAATATGGGGCAGGGATACAGCGGCGTTCGACTCGAACTATTGGAGAGGATTCGATTGTATCTAAATCTGGGGATTACACCTTATGCGCCAGGAAGTGGTTCAGTGGGATATCTGTGTGTTGAAGGACATATTGGATTGGCGTTAATAGGACTTGGAAAAGTATATTACAATGGTGAACTCCATGAAACAGAAAAGGTACTTGAAATACTTGAAATGAAGCCGGTTACATTAGCAGCGAAAGAGGGGCTGGCCTTGATTTCTGGAACAACCAGTCCAACCGCATTGTCTGCACTAGCAATACACGACATGGTAAATGCAAGTGTCACAGCAGATATTGTTGGGGCAATGTGTCTTGAAATCACAAAGGGGACACTCAGAGCCTTTGATGAAAGGTTGATGGAGGCAAAACCCTATGCAGAACAAGGATGTGTTGCCGCTAATGTCAGACGCATTCTCAGCGATTCCGAAATGGCGAGAGAAAATATCAACTATAGGCTACAAGATGCCCTTTCAGTTAGGGCGATTCCTCAACTTCATGGCGCTGCCAGAAGAACTTTGACGCAGGCGCTTAAAACAGTTGAAGAGGAACTGAACTACACTGGTGACAATCCTATCATATGGCGGGATGAAACAGGTGAAAAAAAAGAAGAAGCACTTTCAGGATGTCATTGCGATGCGTCATATGTGGGGCTGTCAATGGATTCAGCATGCATAGCAGCCACAATGGTGGCGAAGATGTCTGAACGACGAAATTATAGGCTAATCACAGCGACACATTCAGAGATGCCGTGGTTTCTCATAAAAAATCCTGGTGTTAACTCGGGTCTTATGATTCCCCAGTACACGCAGGCGGGACTTTTAAACGAGATGAAACTGCTAAGCACACCAGCAGTTATTGACAGTATTCCCACTTGCGGTGGGCAGGAAGACTATGTATCCATGGGATATAATGCCGCTAAAAAGGCCGTTGAGGCTTCGGAAAAATTAGAGTATATTTTGGCAATTGAGTTGCTCTCAGCATATCAGGCACATCAGTTTAACACTGAATTTGCCCCTGCTGCTGCAATTCAGTCGTTGATGGATGAAATTTCAAAACAGATACCAATGATAGAAGAAGACACTTTTATTCAAGGCTATATAGAACATTTGAGAGAGATGATTCACTGTGGAGACGTTTTAAACGTGGTGGAAGCCATTACTGGGAAATTGGAGTGATCCTTATGAAAATCAATTTGACAAAAATTTTCTTTGCACCCCCAAATAGACTTTTTGAACGAATTGTATTGTTTATCATGCTGGTTGTGTGCTTCGCCATTTTTTTTAGACCGCTTCAGTTTACTGAAATCTCACCGATTGAGGCAGTTATATTAGCCATTATGCCGTCTATCTCGCTATCGTGGGGCTGGATTGTGCTCATGAGATATCTATTCAGGCGAGGTGACTTTTTGATTAAATAATAAAAATTAAATGGAACTTTTTCAGCAACTCTTTCGTCTTAATATCATGGTCGATTCATCAAAAGTATATTCAAAATGAAGAGAAGAGAGGAAGTTGAAAATGAAAAAAAGAATTTTTATTATAGGATGTTTGGTTTTGAGCTTGAGCTTATTTGGCTGTAGCCCTAAAGAGGAACCTGCCAACTCAGAAACGCCAGCAAGTGAAACGCCTGCTGTTGAAGAACCATCTTCTGAACTCCCAACTGACGAAGGGGCAGCTAGTGGAACGAGTCCCAAGTTAACTGAGGATGCCGCAAAAGCGATGCAAGAAGCGAAGTCGATTGACGGTATTAAGAGCATTTCCATGAGTGACATAGAGGGAAACCCGGTAGATAGAACCTTCACTGACGAAGAAATTGCAGAGATTCAAACGGCGTTTAATGACAGTTTCATTATGGACACTGCGTATATCGAAATGATTACTGGGATGACAATGACTATTGAACTTGAAGATGGCAGAAGTGTTTTTATTCACAGTTATGGACAAGAGGATTACGTAGTTGCTACATTTAGCGATGGTCCTTCTTTCCACCTTGGCTGTAGTTTAATTGGCAAAATGCTTTTAGAGGGAACTGAGGCAAAATAACTAGATTTTAGAATCAAAGATGAATGAAACACCTTGTGAAGTGATAAAATCGCTTTGCAGGGTGTTTTTTTAAGATAGAGGCGGTTAGAGAATGAGAGTGTATCTTTTAAAGTAGAATGCTATAATAGAGAAACAGGAGGTTTAAGATGAATTTTAAAGAAAAGACGGTTGTGGTCACAGGCGGGTCAAATGGTATCGGTAAGCAGATTATAGCAGACTTCATAGGGGAAGGGGCAACTGTATACAATTTGGACTTTATTGAGCCCAAGGAGGAAAACCGCACAGAACTGCGCTTTATCAAATGCGATTTGAGAGATGCAAATCAAATAGAAAATGCTGTTGAAGAGATAAAGAAGACAAGCAAAGCAGTGGACATTCTGGTGAATAACGCCTGTTTTAGCAATAAAGGCCTTTTATCACGATGTGATTTCAAGGCATTTAATGATGTCTTGACAGTAGGTATAACAGCTCCCTATTTGCTCACAATGGGTTTGATGGAAATCATGCCAGCGGGAAAGTCGGCAATTGTGAATATTGCATCGACGAGGGCACTTATGTCTCAAGCGGATACCGAGAGTTATTCAGCTGCAAAGGGGGGCATTGTAGCTTTGACGCATGCCATGAGTATGAGCTTAAGCGGTAGGGTGAGAGTCAATGCCATTAGTCCAGGGTGGATAGATACAACAGGGAGTTCATTTTCGGGAGCTGACTGTAGCCAACATCCTGCTGGTCGTGTGGGCAGGCCTGAGGATATCAGTCGTATGGTACTGTTTCTTGTAGGGGAAGATGCGAACTTTATTACAGGGGAGAACATCGTCATAGATGGTGGTATGAGCAAACAGATGATTTATCACAATGATGAGGGCTGGGAATACAAGAAGCCATGTCATGAGAACAATATACAAAATAATAAAATAGACACTTAGGAGGCAATAACGATGGAAACACAAAATGATTTGGCAGCATATGACGGAGAAATAACTGACGATGAGCTATTGTCTGAAGTGGAAGAGACCAAAACGCCCCCTGGGATAAAACATCCGTGGCGTCGCTATTTTGCGAGAACATTTGATTTGTCATTGTACAACACCTTGTGGCTAGTCCTGTTAGGACTTGGATTACATATAAACTTATCTCACAGGACAGGCTTGGTTAAAATTGTAGATGTTGCGGTAGTAACGGCTATGATGCTATTGATTGAACCATTTTTTCTAGCTCGATTTGGGACGACACCAGGGAAGAAAATCATGGGGATCAAAGTCCGCAGTAAGACTGGAGAAAATCCTTCTTATCTGTTGGGATTTGCGAGAACTTTTGATGTCATAAAGAGTGGAATGGGATTTAATATTCCCATCTACAATTTAATTCGTCTTGCCAACTGTTACGATAGGTCAAGAGAGGGTGAAAAACTATCGTGGGAAGATGAAACATATCTCACCATCAAGGATACAAAGGGGTATCGGGCTGTCGGTTTTGTTTTAATGACTGCGATGATATTTGCCGCTACAGTGTTATTGATGTTGTTCATGCAGTTTCCCCCTAATCGAGGCGATTTATCAGTTGAGGAGTTTGCACACAATTTTCAATACTATACTCAATATTATGAGGCTAGTTTTTCAGGATACGAATTGAATGATTCGGGAGAATGGGTTAAGATACCCAATTACACCGATGAAGATGCCCTTGAAATACGTTTCTGGGAGGAAAATGAACCAGTGCCGTTTGCATATAAGGTGGAAAATGGCGTCTTACAGGCAATTTCCTTTGAAGTGGAGGTGGAAAATGTAAAAGGCGCACTGGTTTCAAATGAAACTCAGATGATTATCTCGGCTTTTTCTTTTGCCTGTGCGCAAGACGAAGTCGGGTTTGACCTGTCTGCCTTTAGCCGTATCAACAAGATCATATCTGTGAATCAATTTAAGAATTTTGAGATTAGAGAAAAGGACATGCTGATTAAGTCTCAGGTTTCGTATGATGGATTTTTGTATAATTCTGGAAGTAAGCTATTGTTCACTGATGATAAGACATCTCAAAATCACTTCAAGCTGATATTTACGATTGAAAAGGTAAATTAGAGTGAAAAACAATAAAACCCCCGTTATCACCTACACATCCGAAGGGTATATAGGCGATAATGGGGGTTTTTATCAGCTACTTGATACAAGCAACCAAATGATTGTACTTATTTACACGTTGAAGCGGAAGAGAATCACATCGCCATCTTGAACGATGTACTCTTTACCTTCCAATCTAACTTTGCCAACTTCTTTTGCAGCTGCCATATTGCCATATGCTTTGAGGTCTTCAAAGGCAATGGTTTCTGCACGGATAAAGCCGCGTTCAATGTCGGAGTGAATTTTACCAGCCGCTTGAGGTGCTTTTGTGCCTCGTCTAATCGTCCAAGCTCTAACTTCTTGCGGACCAGCAGTTAAGAAACTGATGAGGTCAAGCAGGTGATAACTGGAGCGAATTAACTTATCTAGACCAGATTCTCTAAGGCCGAGTTCTTCTAAGAAGGCCTCTCTGTCTTCGTCTTCAAGTTCAGAAATTTCCTGTTCAACCTTACCGCAGATTACAACGACTTCTGCATTTTCAGATTCGGCGAATTGGCGAACCTGTTTCACATAATCGTTTTCAACGCCAGAAGCAACATCTTCTTCGGAGACGTTTGCGCAATATATAACTGGTTTATAAGAAAGAAGATTTAACGATTTTACGAAATCCTCTTCATCTTCAGTTAAGTCCATTGTTCTAGCAGATAACCCCTCATCGAGAACTTTTTTAACGCGTTCCAGCAGTTCTAATTCTTGCGCCAATGTCTTGTCGCCTTTTAACTGTTTTTGAGTTTTTTGAACTCGCCTGTCAAGCATTTCAACATCAGAGAGAATCAGTTCTATATTAATAGTTTCGATGTCTTTGAGAGGGCCAATTTCGCCATCGACGTGAACGACATTTTCATCATCAAAGCATCTGACCACATGAACAATGGAAGCGACTTCACGGATATGACTTAAAAATTGGTTGCCGAGACCCTCGCCTTTAGAGGCTCCTTTTACAAGCCCTGCAATATCGTAGAATTCTATGGCAGTGTGAACAATTTTCTTTGAGTCATACATGTCTCTGAGGACATTTAAACGCACATCTGGTACAGAAACGACTCCAACATTTGGTTCAATTGTACAAAAGGGATAATTGGCACTTTCAGCTCCTGCTTTTGTGATTGCGTTGAACAATGTGCTTTTTCCAACATTTGGCAAACCAACGATACCTAACTTCATTTTTTACCTTCCTTCTATTTGTATGTTAAAATTTTACAATTTTTCTTTCGTCATGCATAAATCATTATAAACCATTAACAACATGTTGTAAATATTATATAATAAGAAGATACGTAACCAATTGTTTTGCCTGAAATTCCTCAAATTGGAACACAGATAAAAGTCCTTCTTACAATTTTGCAGAGGATATCAAAAGTGATTTGTGATTTTTTAGAAAGGCGCTTTATAGCTGACACATATTGATGGGCATGAACGACAAGCAAATGATAGTCAAGCCTGTGGATCAAGAAAATTTCAGTAGATAAAATTAATCATAAGGAAGTGAAATATGATAAGGGAAACCAAGAAAGTTAAATTGACTGAAGGCGTCCATGTACACTTTGTCAAATCTGACAAATTCAAGACCATTTTGACAGGTCTG
The DNA here is from genome assembly GCA_002452745.1 of Firmicutes bacterium UBA6806. Classification (GTDB taxonomy): domain Bacteria; phylum Bacillota; class Clostridia; order Peptostreptococcales; family Acidaminobacteraceae; genus Fusibacter_A. Next base: position 23,520 of record DKFC01000030.1, on the reverse strand, counting down.
TACATCAAACGACCTCTTTTACCAGTGGAAGCATCGTATAATGCGTTGCTCACTAGAATTATTGATAATGCAACAAGAGAACTTCCATCAATAGCCGCTGTTCAAAATGAACTGGAATATCAATATGGATCGGTGATTGTGGCAGATGCTCATAAATATGGGGAGAGGCAGACCATACAATTGAAGATGTCTTTTCCAAATGAGAAATATATCAATGAAGAGAATTTTTATGAAGGACCTGTTAAGATTATGTCTGATATGCTATTTGATCCGCTGATAGAAAATGGTGGGTTTAAACAATCGTATTTTGACTTGGCAAAGGCAACGCTGATATCGGATATAGAAGAGCGTAAAGATGACTACATGAACTGGGCAATTGGCAGATGCATAGAAAATATGTCGGCAGATGATTATTACAGTATTCATGAGTACGGAACCATTGAGTGGGTGGAGAGTATAACTCCAAAATCTCTTTACGAACACCTTCAATTGTTACTCGCAGAGGCGGAAATTGATATCATCATCAATGGGGATATTTCTGAAGAACGATTTATGCCGCTGGTGGAGCGATTTTTCCCATTTAAACGCGAGACTTACAGTGAAATTCAAAGGGAGAATATCTATAAGGAAATTAAAGAAGTGGCCTATGTAAATGAGTATCTTCCAATTACTCAAAGCAGATTGGTTATGGGATATCGCATGAACATTCCATTTGAGTCTGAGGCGTTTTTACCAGCCTTTGTTGCTGTAAACGTGTTTGGCGGCGGGGGTGGATCAAAGATTTTTACGAGGATTAGAGAAGAGGAGTCCCTCAGCTATGCAGTTTTCGCAAAAGCGGATAAATACAAGTCGATTATGCTCCTTTACGCAGGCCTTGATGCTGCAAATTACAAACGGGTCATGGAAATTGTGGCAGAGGAATTAGTCAAACTCCAGACAGAGGAAGTTTCAGATGCTGACTTGGATGCTGTAAAAGAAATGATCGTGGCAGGTTATTTATCCATATCGGATTATCAAAATAGCTTCATCAACTATTACTATGGTCAAGTTATGATTGGAAGAGAATATAATATAGAAAGAATTATCAATCAGGTCAAAGAAGTGACTAAGGAACAAGTGATGAAAGCGGCGCAGAAGTTTGTGCTGGACACAGTAGTGATGATTGGAAAGGAGGCTGGAAATGAAGATAGAAAAGATTCGTAATGAATATGTAGATGAGTTCTACTATAAAGGGATAATGGATTCCGGTCTGGAAGTAATCATCTACCCCAAAGCAGAATTTGTAAAGAAGTTCGTCAACATCACAGTGGGATATGGCAGCTTTGACAGTTCATATGAAATGCCAGATGGTGAGCTTATACACACCCCTCAGGGAATTGCGCACTACCTGGAACATCAAATGTTTGAAGATCCGGAAATTAATTTCTTTAAAAAATTTGAAGAGATTGGATCAAGTGTAAATGCTTATACAAGCCACTATAGTACCGTTTATCATTGCGATACGGTGAACAATCTAAAGGAATCCATCTATTATTTGATGAACCTCGTTCAGAACTTAAATATCACTGATGAGAGCGTGGAAAAGGAGAGAGGGATTATTCGACAGGAAATCCTCATGTACCAAGATGAACCGCAATGGGCAGTTTCTAATAACCTCATGAAGGCGCTTATGCAGTATCATCCTTCACGAGAGGACATTGCAGGATCAGTTGAATCCATTTCTCAAATAGATACGGAAACCATCAAGGATTGTTATGAGAAGTTTTACACACCTCTAAACACCAAAGTACTCATCTTCGGTGATGTCAATCCAGACGAGATGTTTGAATACGTCGATGGACTTCAATCGGAGGCGTTTAAGAGCAGACGTGCAGAGCCAAAGCGCTATTATAGAAAAGAACCGATGGAAATTGCGGAAAGGGAAATGATAGAGCGCAGAAAAGTTGTTACAGCTTATTTTGAGCTGGGGTATAAATCGGTTAAGCCGGCTTTGAACTCAATCTATGAATACAATGCGGCCCTTAGGATTGCACTTGATATCATTGCAGGGAGATCGAGCAGACTCTTTGAAGAGGCCTATGAAAAACAATACGTCAAAGATGTGTTTTCGTTTGATGTACAGTTGGATGATGATGTTTCCTGTATCTATTTTGCCAACGACTCAAATAAAGTTGATGAATGCATAGAACTGATTCGGACTGCTGTTGAACAGTTTAAGCAAGAGGGGATTGACGAAAAATCCTTTGAACAGAAAAAACGTAAAATGGTTGGAAAGGTTATTTCCTCTTATAATTCACTACAGACCATCGCCAATAATTTTACGTATCAGTCCACTCGGAAGAGAGACTATTTTAAACAAATTGAAGCCTATAACAATTTGACACTTGATTTTGTAAATCAGGCATATAGATATTTTTTTGAAGGTGATTATTCTGCTGTGTCTAAACTGATTGTAGAAGAGTAGACATGGCGTTTGACAGTGAAATAGTGTTTGAAAGCGAAATAAGGAAAAAGGTGATTTGATGAACCGATATGCATTTGAAATATTTGGGATAGGTATTGCATGGTATGGCATAATCATAGCAACTGCTATGTTGCTTGGAACGATTATGTTGACGAAGCTGGGCAAACGATATGGATATGAGGAAAATGACATTATAGATTTGGCTCTTGTAATATTGCCATGTGCAATTATTGGCGCCAGGGCTTATTATGTTATCTTTGAATGGTCGTATTACAGTGCCCACCCAGATATGATACTTGCCTTTAGACAAGGTGGACTGGCGATTCACGGCGGTGTTATCGGCGGGCTTATTGGAGGTTACATTGTCTGCAAGGTCAAAAAACTGAATTTTTCGGATTTGGCTGATATGGTGGCCATGCCGCTTATCCTAGGACAGGCTATTGGAAGATGGGGTAACTTTATCAATCAAGAAGCCCATGGCGGCCCAACAAATTTGCCTTGGGGCATCATGGTGGATGGTGTAAAGGTTCATCCAACTTTTCTATATGAATCCATTTGGAATCTGTCTGTATTTGCGCTTCTGTTATTGACATTCAAGAAACGCAAATTTTATGGAGAACATTTCTTAAAGTATATGATATTCTATTCAATTGGAAGATTCTTTATAGAGGGCCTCAGAACAGATAGTCTCATGCTTGGGCCACTTAGAATGGCTCAAGTTATCAGCCTTGGATTTATCCTGTTCGGTATTGGTATGATTGCATACGCCAGAAAAACTGGCAAATGGAAAATAGAAAAAGTAGATGTGATTGAACCTGATGGAACGATGGAAAGTACCCCTTTGGATGATGAATCGAAGAAAAGCCAATAAACAGTTGTGGTTTTAAAAGTGTTAAAATTAAAAAGATTGAAATTTCAATCGTTTCAACAATTGAGACTATAGCCCTAGGACTATGGGAAAAGCGACTTTATTTAAGATAAAGTCGCTTTTTTTATTGCGTTTTAGGCAGAAAACAGTTAAAATATTGATAATAAGTGGTATAAAATGTGGTAAAGTGGGTAGAAAGACCATGAAAAATATATAAAGGCGAGTGGATGATGTTTACCGGTGAATACAGACACGCCGTCGATGCTAAAAATCGGCTGAGCATACCTTCAAAGTTCAGAGAAAAATTAGGAGAGACTTTTTATATCACCAAGGGGTTAGATCACTGCCTATTCGTGTTCTCCATGGATGAATGGCTTCTCTTCGAAGAAAAACTAAAGGCGCTGCCGCTTTCAAATAAAAAGGCAAGAGCGTTTGCTCGTTCATTTTTTGCAGGCGCGTCAGAGTGCTCGCTGGACAAACAAGGTCGAATTCTTCTGCCGCAACCACTTAGGACTTATGCCGGGATTGATAGGGAAGTATACATAAACGGTGCAGGCTCCAGAATTGAAATTTGGGATCAAAATGCTTGGGAAGCGTACAATGATTTCATGACAGCCAATATGGATGATTTAGCTGAGGATATGGAATCCTTGGGCATCAGTTTTTAGAATAGCCATTTGATATGGTGATTAAGAGGAAGAAGGAGAGTGAGTTCCGATGGGTTTCAGTCATGTGACAGTCTTGTTGAACGAAACAATAGAAGGGTTAAATGTCAAGTCAGACGGAATCTACGTGGACGGCACTTTAGGCGGAGGCGGACATTCCTTCAAGATTCTTCAGTTGCTGGATACTGGAAAGGTCATCGGCATTGACCAAGATCAAGATGCACTGAATGCCGCATCTAAAAGACTGTCCATATTCGGAGACCGGTTTGTTCCTGCACATAGTAATTTTGAAAATGTAGTCGATGTCCTAGCAGAGCTAGGCATTGAAAAAATAGATGGAATGTGTCTCGATTTAGGGGTTTCCTCTTATCAGCTAGATGAGGCTGAAAGAGGATTCTCATATATGAACGATGGCGCTCTCGATATGCGGATGGATCAAACCAGTGATTTCACGGCGTGGGATGTGGTCAATACTTACTCGGAAGGTGAGTTGTTTAGAGTTATCAGAGACTATGGTGAAGAAAATTGGGCGTCCCGGATTGCCAAATTTATCGTAGAGGCACGTGCGGAAAAGAGTATAGAAACCACTTATGAACTGGTGGAAATAATAAAACACGCAATTCCCGCAAAGGCCAGAAAAGATGGCCCTCATCCTGCTAAAAGGACGTTCCAAGCCATTAGAATTGAAGTCAACAACGAATTGAGAATTATAGAGAAGACGATTGAAGACGCTGTTTCGGTTATGAATAAAGGCGGAAGGATTGCTATTATAACTTTCCATTCACTTGAAGATAGAATTGTTAAAAATACCTTTAAGAAATTGGCAGAGGGATGTATATGCCCTAAGGAATTGCCAGTGTGTGTATGCAATAACAAGCCAAAGATAAAGATCATTACCAAAAAGCCGATTTTACCGTCGGCAGAAGAACTTGAAAACAACCCAAGGGCAAGGAGTGCGAAACTAAGGGTTGCACAGGTTAAATAATACCCAAGGAGGGGTAGTATGAATACTGCGAGAGTATCAGATCACGAATTTGATATAAATGATTTCAATAAGTCTCAGACAGCCAAAATCGTAAACATAAGAAAGAAGCGGTTGGAACGGGAAAAACAAAAGAAAAAGGCTAAAGCGACCTTTGTCAATGTGATAAAGTCCCTGCTATTGGTTTTCATTTTCGTGGCAATGCTAAGTATGATTATCTACAGAAACTCATTGGTTAGTGAAGCAAAATACGATATATTTTACATGAAAACTCAAATTAAGGCATTGAATACTCAGATTGAAGAACTCAATGCGGACATTGAACAAAAAACAGAACTCAAAGCAGTTGAAAAAATAGCTATCGAAGAACTGAAAATGCAGTATCCGACGAAAGAGCAGATTGTCTATGTGCAATCTGGCTCAAAATATGCCCTAACAGAAAAAGTGGAAGCGCCACAAATGTTGGCTAAATCAGATGAAGGGGATAAACACAGTATAGAAGATATCGTCGCTGCATTGTTTAAGGCAAATAAATGAAGCGGCATTTGATGATTCCTTTATACTGATAAATATTCTAGAGTACCTACTAAGTCTGCTTCGGCAGGCTTTTTTTGACACTATATGGCATGTTTGTCCATCTCATGGAAAAGATTGATAAATTCATTGTTTCGGTTATAATAGTAGTAGCGATCATTTGGAGGAAAACAGATGACCAAATTTAGAAATAGGCTGCTTGTATTTTTTGTGATAGCTTGTCTCCTCATGGGGGGGTTGGTTGCACGTTTGTTCTATATACAAGTCATATGGAAAGATGATTTGACAGCCATGGCAAGAGGCCAGCAAAATAAGAACATACCGATTCCCGCAAAACGTGGGGATATCCTAGATAGAAATGGTGATAAGATGGCCTTTAGCATAAAGACGTTTTCTGTTTGGATAAAGGCTTCTGACGTAAAAAATCCAGATGAAACGGCGAAACTGATTGCCGATGCTCTTGGATTGGATGCCGCTGAAATCAAGAGAAAAATAGTGGATTCCAGCACTGTATTTGTAAAGCTGGTTTCCGACTTGGACAAAGGACAGGGAGATCTTATTCGAAGTAAGGGAATTCGAGGGGTTTCTGTAGCTGAAGACAACAAGCGGATTTATCCATATGACAATCTGGCGTCACATGTAATCGGAAATGTAAATGCGGATAACAATGGCTTTACAGGGATAGAATATGCGATGAACTCTGTCTTAAAAGGTACGGAGGGAAAGTATTTTGTCACCACTGATGTTCACGGGAGACAGCTTCCTTATGGTGAGGATACATTGGTAGCGCCAATCAATGGAAATTCAATTAAGTTGACCATTGATGATACAATTCAGTATTTTGTGGAAGAACGCCTTGAAGCGGCAATGATAAAGCATACGCCAATTTCTGCTTCAGCAATTGTCATGGACCCTATGACGGGCGAAATTCTAGCCATGGCGGCAAAACCAGATTATAATTTAAATGATCCCAGAAACATAGGGGATAGATATCCGCCTGAAGTGTTTGATGCTATGACAGCTGAAGAAAAGGCGGATGTATGGAACGAGATGTGGCGAAATATCGTCATTGGAAATACTTACGAGCCAGGGTCGGTATTTAAGACCATTACAGCCGCAATTGGTCTGAATGAAGGCTTGGTAAATATAAACACCAAGTTCACTTGCCGAGGCGTCAAGAATGTAGCGGGTGTCCTACTTCACTGTTGGATTTACCCAGGAGCTCATGGCGAAGAAACACTTCTGGAAGGGTTGATGAACTCATGTAATCCAGTGTTTATGGATACTATTGAAATTATAGGACTCGACACCTACTATAAATATCTAGAGGCCTTTGGCTTCTTCGATAAAACGGGTATTATCCTGCCTGCGGAGGCAGGTTCTATTTCCATCCCAAAAGACAAGGTTGGGCCTGTTGAGCTTGCTACCATGTCCTACGGTCATGGAATCAATGTTACGATGATTCAAATAGTAAGAGCCGTGTCAGCACTTGTAAATGGAGGCTATTTACTGGAACCGCACATTGTTAAGGAAGTTATCGACGATGATGGGGATGTGGTGCAGTCGTTTCCAAGAACAGAGGTCAGACAGGTTATCAGCAATTCGACGTCAGAGACGATGAAGACGATGCTGGAAGCTGTCGTAAAGGATGGAACAGGCCATAATGCCTATATAGAAGGTATTAGAGTTGGTGGAAAGACAGGATCAAGCCGTAAATTTGTGGATGGGGCATATGTGGAAGATTATATTGTCGCTTCCTTTATAGGGATTGCCCCTATGGATAATCCACAATTCATCGTGTATGTAGTGGTGGATGCGCCACAAGATGAATTTGGTGGCGGCAGTGTTGCAGCACCTGTTGTCAAAGCAATTTTGGAGGATATACTGAGATATAAGGCAATCATGCCAAGTGCTGTGGACAGTAAGGTAATTAAAGTCCCCAACTTGGTAGGCATGTCTTATGAAGATGCGGCAAAGAAACTCAATAAAATGAAAATCAGTTACTCGACAGATCCATTGACCGTTGAGAACACCAATTTAATGGTAGTGGATCAGTTCCCAGAAGCGGAAACTGAAATATCTGACGGGGCTGTGATCATCCTCTCAATTGGAGATGAAGAAGTCTCCAATGAGAGCGATTAAATACAGTTGCAAGACAGGGAGAACAATATGAAATTAAATGATCTGTTGGAAGGATTGACGTATAAACTGCTTCGTGGACAGAATGACGTGGAAATTTCGAATGTGGAGCATCATTCAGGCAGAATTGAACCCCAAACGCTATTTGTGGCAATTTCAGGATATCAGAGAGATGGTCATGATTTTGTTGAAGACGTGGTAGCGAAAGGGGCAGTGGCAATTGTCGTCGAAAAAGAGGTGAAAGTAGAGGGGCTGCCTGAAGCCACTGCAGTTGTTTTGGTTGAGGATACCAAGCGTGCATTGGCTCTAATTGCCAATCGTTTTTATGGAGAGCCGAGCAGACAAATGGATGTGGTGGGGATTACAGGGACCAATGGCAAGACTTCCATTACTCAAATGCTCAATAATTTATATGCATCGAAAGGCACAAAAAACGCAGTTTTCGGTACGATAGCAAATTATATAGATCAAGAGGAAATCCCAACGGCTAATACTACCCCAGATGCGTTGGAACTAGCTAGACTCATGCATAGAGCTGTAGAGAAGGGCGTCGATAAGTGTTTTATGGAAGTGAGTTCACATGCGCTTAAGATGGAACGTGTCTATGGCATAACTTTTAAACAAGCGGTATTCACAAATCTAACAGAAGATCATCTTGACTTTCACCCGGATTTTGAGGATTACTTTCAGTCGAAATTAAAACTCTTTAAAATGGCTGAGAAATCTGTAGTTAATATTGACAATGATTATGGCCTTAGAATTGTACAAACAGTTAAAAAAATGCACGATAAAGGAGAGGGTGAATCCTGTCCGTCTGTTGTGACTTATGGTCTGACTTCAGAGGCCGATTTGTGGGCAGATAAAATTGAATCCAATCGAATGGGAAGCCGCTTTTTTCTAAACTGGAAGGGGCAGAAGTATGCTGTAAGGATTCCGATACCAGGGAAAATATATATCTATAATTTGTTGGCTTGTATTGGCGTCATGCTTTTAGATGGTGTTGAACCTGAGGTAGTTGTTGAGGCAACAAAGACCATTAAACCAGTACGTGGAAGACTTGAAACTGTTCCTAACCCTGAGGAGAGAACCATTCTTGTGGATTACTCTCATACGCCAGATGCTCTTGAAAATGTTTTGAAGGCCATTCGGGATTTCTCTGTGGGGAAAGTAATCACAGTCTTCGGCTGTGGTGGCGATCGAGACAAGAAAAAGCGGCCGATGATGGGAGAAATTGCTCAAAGGCTATCTGATCTTGTGGTTTTAACGAGTGATAACCCTCGAACTGAACAGCCAGAAGATATTATCGAAGACGTATTGGCGGGCATGAGTCCATCAAGCGAGTTAAAGGTTGAAGTGGACAGGCGAAAAGCAATCTACTTGGCACTTGAAATGTCTTCAAAGGACGATGTGGTCTTGATTGCAGGCAAAGGTCATGAGAACTACCAAATTATCGGGAAAACGAAAATACACTTTGACGATAAGGAAGTGGCGCAAGATTATTTTAGCAAGGGAGCTACCGAATCAATTCGGTGAAAGGAATAAATATGTTAACAAATTTTCAATATAACAATATGGTTTATTATGTCGCTTTTTTCGCATCTGCATTGGGTTCAGCGCTCTTACTTGGCCCAGTGGTTATTCCAAGGCTCAGGAAGTTGAAGTTTGGACAGGCAATTCGAGAAGAAGGGCCACAATCTCATCTTGTGAAAAGCGGCACACCAACCATTGGTGGGCTGATTTTCATTGTGGCTTCGCTGATACCGGTCTGCTTTTTTCTAATGAATAGTTTTGAAGTGCTCTATCTAGTACTTGCAATGGCAGGGTTTGGTGCAATTGGATTCTTGGATGACTATATCAAAGTGGTTCGAAAGCACAATCTCGGTTTGAAGGCAAAGCAGAAATTGTCACTTCAAGTGGGAATGAGCCTATTGATGGCGATTTTAGCGCTGCATTTTGGAACGGATATTAAAATACCTGTAATAGGTTACTCGCTGAATTTATCTTATTTCTTTGTGCCTTTTATCTTCATATACTATATTGCAGTAGACAATGCTGTGAATTTAACAGATGGACTAGATGGACTTGCTTCATCGGTTACAACAGTGGTGATGCTGTTTTTTGCGTATGCGGCCCATATGCAATCCCAACCCTATGTGGCGATGATGGCGCTTGGCGTTGCTGGTGCATTAATTGGATATTTGAAGTACAACTGGTATCCTGCTAAAGTCTTTATGGGAGACACTGGTTCTCTTGCACTGGGCGGACTGGTTGCTGCTTTTGGAATTGTCTTAAAGATGCCATTGTGGATTCCAATTGTAGGGTTAATCTATGTAATTGAAACGCTGTCTGTTATTATTCAAGTGAGTGTTTACAAACGCACCAAGAAGAGAGTTTTCAAAATGTCGCCAATTCACCATCACTTTGAACTCACTGGGTGGTCGGAGGTAAAAATTGTGCTGACGTTTGCAGGTTTAACCGCACTGATGGCTGTTGTCGGAGTCTTGGTATTATAGTTGGAGGATGTACATGCAATTTAAAGAGAAGAGAGTACTGGTAATTGGCCTTGCAAAGTCAGGCCTTTCTGCAATAAAAGCTTTGCGTGAAGAGGGCGCTGTCGTCATTGTCAACGACAATAAGGAAAGTGACAAACTTGGTTTACTGGTTGACGAGGTAAAGCCGCTTGTGGATGAGATGATTTTAGGTGGACATCCTGATGTGGTGTCTGATTATGACCTTGTTGTGGTGAGCCCAGGGGTTCCGCTGGATATTCCTTTTATTCAAAAAATCAAAGCAGCTGAAATCCCTTTGATTGGTGAGATAGAACTTGCATATCAACTTTGTAAAGGCAGTTTTGTGGGAATTACCGGTACAAATGGTAAGACGACCACAACGGCACTTACGGGAATGATGTTTGATGTTGCGAGAAAAGATTATTTTGTGGTCGGTAACATTGGAACAGCGGCAGTTTCCAGAGCTAAAGAAGCTAAACTGGAAACCGTGATGGTAACAGAGCTCAGCAGTTTTCAGCTCGAGTCCATAGTTGACTTTAGAGCAAAAGTGGCGGCTGTTCTCAACGTGACTCCAGATCACCTCAATCGACATAAGACCATGGAGAATTACATTGACGCAAAGGCGAGGATTTTTGAAAATCAGACTGAAGAAGATGTCGTGGTGCTCAACTATGACAATGAGCTGACACGGGCGCTGGCAGATAGAGTTAAAGGTCAAGTTGCCTTTTTCAGCAGAAGAGAAGCGCTTGAAAATGGCGTCTACGTCAAAGACGGCAGCATTTATTTGAACTGGAATAGGAATCTCCAAAAAGTCTGTGATATATCAGATATGTTTATTTTCGGGGATCACAATGTGGAAAACGCCATGGCAGCTATTGCAATTGCCTTTTTCTCAGGGATAGAGATGGCAGACATAAGAACTGCCCTCAGAGACTTTAAAGGGGTTGAACATAGAATTGAATATGTGGATACAATAGAGGATAGAATTTTTTACAACGATTCAAAGGGAACAAATGTGGATTCCACAGTCAATGCTATTAAATCCATGAAAACAAAGGCTGTGCTCATAGCTGGTGGCATGGATAAGGGCAGTACCTATGAAGAATTGTTTGGCGCATTTGATGGCAAGATAAAGGCACTGGTTCTTTTGGGAGAGACAAAACACCTGATTGCAGAAGAAGCAGAACGACAAGGCTATAGCTCATACTGCTTTGTTGAGAATATGGATGAAGCAGTTGAAAGGGCGTATAAACTGTCAATACCAGGTGACGCTATCTTACTTTCACCAGCCTGTGCAAGCTGGGATATGTACGAAAATTTTGAAAAGCGCGGTGAACACTTTAAGCGCTGTGTTTATCAATTAAGGACTTGATTTATGAAGACGAACCGATTGGATTATACGCTCCTAATTGTAACACTACTGTTGGCGGCCTTCGGTCTTTTGATGGTTTTCAGTTCAAGTTATTACTATGCCATTGACCAGATGAAAGGAAAAACGCATTTCTTTCTGACAGACCTTAGATGGATTCTTATTGGCGTTGTTACGATGCTTATAGCATCCCAAGTTAACTATAAAGTTTATAGAAAATTGGCATTGCCTGCATTGATTATCAGTATTGCACTTCTGATCTTTGTCTTGCTGTTTGGTGAATTTAGAAATAATGCTCAACGTTGGATTGTCATAGCAGGTAAGGATTTTATGCCAGCGGAAATTGCCAAAGTTGGACTCATAATGTTCTTTTCCTATAGCTTGGAGAAAAACTATACTAGACTCAATCAATTATCTGTTTTGGGTGTTTACGTTGCCATTATAGCGACCACTGTATTCTTGATTATGGAACAGCCGAATATGAGTACGGCTGTTATTGTGGCGGGAATTCAATGTATTTTGCTGTTTGTAGCAGGATTGCAGTGGCGCTACACACTGGGGGTTTTAGCTGGTGGAGTGGCAGTTGCTTGGATGCTAGTACAAAAGGCCAGTTATAGACTTGATCGTTGGATGGCTTTTATGGATCCCTTCAAATACAAGGATGATGACTCCTATCAGGTTATACAGTCGCTATACGCCCTTGGTACAGGAGGCGTTGCAGGCGTGGGGCTTGGCATGAGCACCCAAAATAAACTGTATATTCCAGAACCCCAAAATGACTTTATACTGGCGACTGTGGGTGAAGAACTGGGTTTCATTGGAATGGTTCTCTTGTTGATTTTCTTTTTGATTTTGATTTACAGATGTGTCAAAATTGCCATGAATGCACCAGATTTGTTTTCGTTTTTTATGGCATCGGGAATTACTTCTATGCTGACGCTGCAAATTATTATGAATTTTGCAGTTGCAACATCATCCATGCCGGTTACCGGCGTATCGCTTCCGTTTATAAGCTATGGCGGAACAAGTATGGTCATTTTAATGGGATCTATGGGTATTATGCTGAATATATCCAAGCATTGCTACAGCAGGGGACACTAAATAAAATGAACAGAAGTGATTTGACAACAAACGGCTGTCAAGATAAAATGATGTCTTAGAGACTGCATGGTCTCTAGTTAAATTAGACAGAAAACCCAGCAAATAGTGCCGGGGGTGGAGTAAGAAAATGAGAGTTATAATCACAGGTGGGGGAACAGGCGGACATATTTATCCAGCACTGGCCATAGCAGAAAAATTAAAAAAAGAGTATAAGGGCATCGAGATTTTATATATCGGGGCAAAGCTCGGCATGGAAAAGGAAATCGTTCCAAAGAGTGGCATCCCGTTTAAGCAGATTGATGTAGCCCCTCTAAATAAAAAGATTTCCCTCAAGACGGTTAAAGCCTTGGGAACTTTGGTTAAGGGACTTTTGCAGGCGAGGAAAGAAGTTAGGCGATATAAACCAGATTTGATTATTGGAACAGGCGGTTATGTGGCAGGGCCAATTGTAATGATGGGCGCCATATCGGGTATTCCCACTATTATTCATGAACAAAATGCCTTTCCAGGGATGACCAACAAACTGTTGAGCCGTCATGTAGATCGGATATTGCTTACTTTTGAAGAGGCCAAAGCACATTTTAAACAAACGGATAAAACAGTTTATACTGGAATGCCCGTTTTAGAAAACTTCTTTACAATTCAAAGGGATTATGCAAGACAAAGACTTGGTTTTGGAAAAGATGAATTTGTCATCATGACGGTTGGAGGAAGCAATGGTGCGCTGAAGCTCAATCAAATTATGATGGAGACGTATGGCAAACTTAAGGATATATCGGATATAAAAATAATACACGTATCAGGGAATCGCTACCACGAGAGAATTTCAGAGAAAATAAGTTCTGGTGAATACGAAGTGGGTGTCAATTTTAAATTGGTGGCTTATATGAAGGAAATGCCTATGTACCTCAATGGGGTTGACCTTGTTATTTCAAGGGCGGGTGCTTCTACTATTTCTGAAATAATGGCGGCAAAGACGCCGTCCATCATTATTCCCTCTCCGAACGTGGCCAATAACCATCAGTTTCACAATGCAAAAGTTGTAGATAGAAATGGCATGGGTATTATTCTAAAAGAAGAGGATTTGACGCCGGAACTCATGCTTCACACCATTATGGACTTTCATGAAACGCCGTCAAAACTGGAAATCATGAGAAACAACTGTGAAAAGCATGAAATGACAAATTCCATGGATCTCATCATGAACGAAGTTAAGGCTGTGCTAAAAGAGCATGGTGACTTGTAAGGTTAATGCCGAAAATAATATGACTGGAGTATGCTAGATGAAACTGTTCAAATGGTTGCTGCCCTTTATATTGATTGGTGTCGGACTTTGGTATCTGGTTTTTAAGACGGATTTTCTAACGGTGAAGACCATCCTATACAATCAAAATGAAGAGCTCGATATTTATGAATTGCAGAGATACTCCGGGATTCATTACGGAGATTCGTACTTTAGCGTCAATTTGGATCAAGCTAAATCTGGATTGCTGCAACATCCTTTTGTAAAGGAAGTTGCGGTCAACAAGAATTTTCCAGATCAAGTGATTTTTAATCTGACATACAAACAGCACTGTTTCAATTTAAAGTATTCAGATATTATTTTGTCACTGGATTCAGACTTAGATGTTTTAAAGGTGTTAGAATCCGAAAACGATGGGTATACTGTTGAGGGCTTTAAGTTTAACGGATTTTCCACTGGTAAGAAAATAGATGTGGAGCAGGAGTACGTTCTTGAAAATATTGTCGACTTAATTGATTTGATGAATCAAAGCGGACTTGAGTATCAAAAGACGATTCTCTATAACCAATCGAATATTAGAATTAGAATTGGAGCTGTGAACGTCAAATTTGGGAATGGGGAAAATATCGAAAAGCGTTTTAATGCTTTCGTAACAATATATGAATCGCTTAGCAAGGAAGGTGTAGCATCGGGGGTCATAGACGTGAGTTCCGATGGGCTTCCTGTGTATAGACCATTTGGAGAGTAGGTGTTAAATTGAAAAAAGACAAGATATGGATTGGTACTGCGTGTGTGATCTTGGGCGTGTTTATCGCCTTTCAGATGAAATTTATTCAGGGAACTTATTTAAATGGTTCTACACCAACACAAAAGACCACTGAAATTTTAAATGAAATGGCAGCCGTGAAAGCTGAGAAGGAGTCTCTTATCGAAGAGGTGGAGAGTTTGGAGAAACAACTTGAAGATATTCAAGAATCTGCTTCTGGTGAAAGTGCCGTTATCAAGAATCTTACGGATGAGCTCAATAAATACAAGGCTTTTTCCGGTATGACAAAGGTATCTGGGCAAGGGGTTCTCGTGACAATTGACAACCCGCCTGCAGACAACAGTTATGGACTTGAAGTGAATATTGCCTATGACTACAAGCTCCTGCTCGAACTTCTCAATGAACTCAATTCAGCTGGAGCAGAAGCGATTTCCATAAATGAACAACGCATGATCAACAGTACAGAAGTGAGACTTGCTGGAACAAAGGTGAATGTAAATACCATTCCGATTTCGCCACCATTTGTCATCAAGGCAATTGGAAATTCTGGAACTTTGGATGGGGCACTTAATCAACGATTTGGGATAGTGGCAAACCTGAGAGACATGGGGTACTATGTGGAAGTGAAAGCCATTGAAAACGTTGAAATTCCAGCATATAATGGAACTTTGAAGTTTAAATATGCAACGACAGTTAAATAGAGAGGGTTTGTTATGAAATTGACAAGACTTCAAAAGACGGCATTTGCGCTGACGGTTCTACTGGGGATTTTATCTGCGATGCAATTCAGGGCTGTAAACTCGGGCTATAAATACATGTCGATTAAGGACTTGTATGCAAATAGCATAGAGCTTGAAAATCAAAAGGCAGAGTTAGTTCAGCTAAGGGAAAAGGCAGATGAAATCAATTCAAAGATACAGGCATTTGAAACCGCACGTGATGACGACAAAATCAACTATGAGAGCGTTCTAGATGATGAAATTAGCAACTTAAAAAAGGCCGCAGGTCTAACCGAGGTAGAAGGACCGGGAATTGTAATTATTGTAAGCGATGGCACCAGAGAACTCTTTGAAAATGAAGATCCCAATATTTTAATCGTACATGATTTAGACATACGGGCCATGGTAGATGACCTCAGAAACGCAGGTGCGGAAGCTATTTCCATAAATGGACAGAGGGTTATCTTTAACAAGTCCAACATTCAATGTACAGGACCTACGATGAAAATAAACGATCAAGTATTTGCAGCACCTTTTATAATACGGGCAATTGGTGACAGGAAATATCTAGAGAGCGCCATCAATGCACCTGGAAGTTATAGCGAGACTTTGAGAAGCTGGGGTGTTTTTGTGGAAGTGAATACAGCTGTAAGTGTTTCAATTCCGGCCTATGATGGAAGTATGGCCAACCAATATGTCAATTAGAAAGGAAAATGCGTTATGTTAATTGCAATAATAGGAATTGTTTTGGGCATTTTGATAGGATTTTATATCCCTTTTGAATTTACGACGATATCGTCACTCTATATATCAGTGGGATTGCTGGCGGCAATTGATTCTATACTTGGAGCACTTCGCTCTAGTTTTGAAGGAAAATTTGACAGTGTCATTTTTATTTCAGGATTTATCGTCAATGCACTTATGGCAATATCACTGTCATACTTGGGTGACAAGTTGGGTGTACCAATTTATTATGCTGCCATTTTTGTATTCGGAACAAGGCTGTTTAACAACATTGGAAGCATTAGGCGATACTCAATCGACAAATATCGGGTAAAAAGTAAGGAAAGACATAAGGAATAAGGCCTATAACGCTTGAAAATGCGAAAAAAAGCCAGTTTTTTTCAAAAAAATATTCCCAAAAAACACAAAAGAGTATATACTATATGTAGTAGAATTGTAGGCATTTTGGACAATAGATGTTGATGATTGCTTGTGGTTTTACAATTTACATCTGAGGTTTTAAACAGTTAAATCATATAAAAGAGCAAAACGGTTTTTGATAGAGAAGAGATGTAAACACCTATATATTATTACTTTGCGGGATAAGGAGGATTTTTAATGTTAGAATTTGATGTTGCTGTTGAAGAATTTGCCCAGCTTAAAGTAATTGGTGTTGGTGGCGGGGGTAATAACGCTGTTAACAGAATGATTAAGTCAAATCTAAAAGGCGTTCAGTTTATAGCGATTAATACAGATAAGCAAGCATTGTATAGCTCTGCTGCAGAATACAAGTTACAAATAGGCGAAAAACTCACCAGAGGGCTTGGTGCCGGTGCAAATCCGGAAGTTGGTAAAAAAGCAGCTGAAGAGAGTCGTGATGATATTTATCAGGCGCTTCAAGGTGCAGACATGGTCTTTATTACTGCTGGTATGGGTGGTGGAACTGGAACCGGAGCAGCACCGATAGTAGCGGAAATTGCAAAGGAAATGGGCATTTTAACTGTTGGCGTCGTCACTAAACCCTTTTCATTTGAAGGAAAGAGACGTATGAAACATGCCGAAGAGGGGATTGAAGAACTCAAGAGGAAAGTCGATACGTTGATTACAATTCCAAATGACAGATTACTTGAAATTGTCGAAAAGAGAACTTCTATTTTAGATGCCTTTACAATAGCAGATGATGTCCTCAGACAAGGGGTTCAAGGTATATCAAATACGATTACTGAAACTGGCCTCATCAATGTTGACTTTGCGGATGTTAAGACGATTATGTTTGAACAGGGCTTGGCTCACATGGGAATCGGTTCGTCGAGTGGAGATGATCGTGCGATAGATGCAACAAATCAAGCGATTCACAGTCCACTTTTGGAAACCTCAATTAGAGGGTCTAAGGGCATTCTACTCAATATCAGAGGCGGAAAGTCACTGGGGATGATGGAAATTCAACAGGCTGCTGATTTGGTATACAGAGAAGCGGATCCAGATGCAAATATAATTATGGGTGCCGTCATTGACGAATCCTTAAAAGATGAAATTACAGTTACTGTTATTGCAACAGGTTTTGAAACAGCTAAAATTGAACCTAAGGCAGAAATTAAGCAAGTTAAAGCTGAACCGGTGAAGGTTCAACAAGTTGAAGCTGAGACAAATGATGACGACACATTTGATATACCAACATTTTTGAGAAAAAAAAGATAACCTTGCATCTTGCAAGGTTTTGTCTTATCAGAGATATGTGCATGCGGTATACAGGGTGAAACAGCTCGCGAAAGCGAGACCTACATATCAAAGAATACATTGGTGAGGTGAGAAAATGAAATGTCCTTATTGCAGCAGTCTAGAATCAAAAGTCATCGACTCAAGACCTACAGACGATGGCCATGTCATTAGAAGACGCCGAGAGTGTATCAATTGTAAGCAAAGATTCACCACTTATGAAAAGGTTGAAGAGATTCCAATTATTATCGTAAAAAAAGATGGAAATCGTGAATCCTATAATCGTATGAAAGTCTTAAACGGAATTATAAGAGCATGTGAAAAAAGACCTGTGTCCATGGAGCAGATGGAGCATTTAATTGACCAAATTGAAACGAGACTTCACAGTTCTATGGAAAAAGAAATCGAATCAGAATGGATTGGTGAACTGGTTATGTCTGGACTTAAAGATTTAGACGAAGTTGCCTATGTTCGGTTTGCCTCTGTCTACAGGCAATTTAAAGACATCAATACATTTGTAAACGAACTGACCAAACTTCTAAATGAAAAGGCAAATGGTTAATTTCTGTCGGATTTTGTTGGAATACGTTGGAAAATGAGAGGTATCGGTATACTATTAGTATGCCGATTTTTTTATGTTCATATTCTGAATCGTGCATCGGCTTATTATTCTATGGGGTATGCGATGCAAATGGATATGACATGAAGCATAATAGGGCTAAAAATTAAATAAAGTGTCAAGAGTAGGGGGGCAAATGAAGTCTATAAGAATGCAATTGGTTGTTATTACATTGTTGTTAATTTCAATACCATTTATACTGTCGAATGTTATAAATGCCGTTTATCTCTCACAGGCGTATAAGGGAGAATTGGAAGGCAATAATACCATGCTGGCATCGGCAATTTCTGAACAAGTAGCTTCTTTTATGGAAAAAGCTTATACGATTACTGCGTTAATTGCACAGAATAAAGATGTCAGGGAATTTGATGTACAACGACAAGATACAATGGTGAAGGCAGTTGCAGAGGACAATACGTTCTTTGATTTACTGTATATTCAGGGTAAGGATGGTATGCAGACAGCTAGGTCGCAGGGAACCCTTGGTGATCGTTCGGGAAGATGGTGGTTCAAGCAGATGATAGAGACAGAACAGCCATTTGTCAGCAAATCGTATTTTTCACTTAGTGGCAATGTGCCGGTGACGTCAATTATCTTGCCTATATACGGGAGTAGTCAGAATTTAAATGGGGTTATGGGTGCTGATATTAAGTTAGATTCACTACAGACAATTGTTGAAAAATTTAGCACTGGCACTCGATATGCCTATGTCATTGATGGAGAAGGCGTTGTCATCGCCCATCCAGACAAAGTACAGGTTTCTGAACTCTACAATTACTTAAAGCAGACAAAGACAGTTTTAAAATTAGATGCGTCTGGCAATGTTGAGAAAGATCAAGATGGAAATCAATTGACGGAAGAGAAGGAAATTATTATTCCTGAAGAACTGAAGCGCATAACAGAGGCATCACTTCGTGGGGAGCAGGGGGTAGCTGAATATGACGATAGTGAGGGCATTAGAGTTATAAGTGGGTATACCAGCATTGAACTGCCTGGCGATTCAGATAGGTGGGCAGTCATCACGGTTCAAAAGAAGAGTGATGCCATGGTCTTTATTTATGGATCGTATAGAAGAAACTTTATTATAGGCATCTTGTTATTGGCAATTTCGATCATTATTTTGACATTTGTGTCAAAGACCATCTCCGAACCGATAAAATTATCGGCATCACATGTCAATGAAATTGCAAAAGGAGATTTCAGTGTGCCGATTGATGCCTCGTATTTGAAAAGGCGTGATGAAATTGGAACCATTGTCAATAGCATTGACCGGATGAAGGAAAGTTTAAAACACTTGGTTGCCAACATCAATGGAGAGTCTGTTGAAATCAAGAGACAGGTGGATGAGGTCAATCAAAGCGCAGTTGAACTAAAGCAGAACCTTGAATCTGTTTCTGCAACCACTGAGGAGCTTGCTGCAAGCATGGAAGAGACAGCGGCAACTTCGGATCAAATAAACGAGACATCGCATGAAATTCAATTGGCAGTTCAGTCTATGGCGGGCAGAGCACAAGAAGGGGCAGTTCTGGCAGGTGAAATCAGCCTAAGAGCTGATAAGACGCAAAGAGAAGTCCAAGAAGCTCAAATAAAGGCTCGCACCATGTTAGAGGAGACAAAGTCACAACTCCAAGAAGCCATAGAGGCATCTAAAGTAGTAGGTCAAATAGATATATTATCGACGTCTATCATGCAGATCACTGAACAGACGAATTTGCTAGCATTGAATGCGGCAATTGAAGCCGCAAGAGCAGGAGAGGCCGGAAGAGGCTTTTCAGTAGTTGCAGACGAAATTAGAAAACTTGCTGAACAGTCAAAGAGCACCGTTTTGAAGATTCAAGAAATTACTGGACATGTGGTTGAGTCTGTTACTCATTTGGCAAATAGCTCCAATAATCTCTTGGGATTTGTTTCAAATGACGTGAGCAAGGATTATTCGGTTATGCTGGAGGTTGCAAATTATTATAATGAAGATGCCGTAAGTGTTGAGGGACTGGTCAGTGAGTTCAGTGCCACATCGCAGCAGTTGTTGGCATCAATAGACAGTATTTTGTTATCTATAGAGGATATTTCGAGAGCATCGTCAGAAGGTGCAAGAGGGACGACGGATATTGCTATTATGGTGAGCGATATCAACCAGTATGCATCTGAGATGGTTGTCAAGGTGTCGGGAACAGAACAGAGTGCTGAAAAATTACTTGATGAGACCAAGAAGTTTGTAATTTAGCCCTTTATAATAGGTAAAGCCACGTTCAATAGTTTAATTAAACGTGGCTTTTTCTATGATTTTACTGTGTTGGTAGAGTAGGAGTGATTTTATACTCTGAAGTCCTTAATGAGAGATTCAAGAATATCCACAAGAGATTTTAGCTCATCACTCATGTGGTTGAGTTCCTCGACCGTTGCTAAAATTTGCTCAGCAGATGCAGAGGTCTCTTCGGTACTGGCGGCATTTTCTTCTGCAATTGCAGACAGTTGGAAGATAACTTCTGATACATTGCTCCTGTTTTGCTCCATCATATTACTCAAGTTATTGAGAACTTGGATTTCTGATTTCATATCTGTGACGACAGAGACGATTTCATTGTATTTTGATTCAGTGGATTTTACTGAATGCTCTTGACGTTTAATAGCTTCACGGACCTCATTGCTCTTGTTTTTAGCACTTGTAACGTTTTGAATCAAATCGCTGAGCATGGTATCTATAAGTTCAGTAGACGATGAAGTTTGTTCTGCCAATTTTCTGATTTCATCGGCAACAACTGCAAAACCCTTACCGGCTTCACCCGCACGTGCGGCTTCGATGGCGGCATTTAAAGCCAATAGATTTGTCTGCTCGGAAATGGCCGAGATAAGCTTGCTGGCATCTCCTATTTTGGCAGTGCTTTCACTGGTGGTTTCAATAACTTTGAAGATATCTTCAAATGTCTGTACATTTGTCTGTGTTTCATCACTGAGATTTTTTATGAGCTCTAGGCCTTCACCAGTGATGGTGTCTATGGAGGCGCTTTTTTCTGAGAGAGAATGTGCTGTGCTGTAACTGTCGTTGATGATATCTCCTAGGGCTTTCACATCTTCAGTGACCTTTTGAGTTTCGAGTGCCTGAGAGCCAGCGCCACGAGCAACATCAGTGACGGCATTTGTCACTTCGTTCATGGCATGGTTGATTTCAACAGATCCCGTTGAAATCACGTCAGAAGTTTTGACGAGATTGTCAACGGAGTGCTTTATTTCCTGAATCATATGCCTAAATGTGTGGAGCATGGATTTGCTTGAAATGGCAAGTACGCCAATTTCATCTTTTGAGGAGAAATTAAAATTATCAAAATCAACGGTCAAATTCTTTTCCGCCATTTCATGAATATTTCCCGATAAGGCGATGATAGACCGTCTGAGTAACTGTGCAATTCGATACATAATCACTGTGACCACAAGGATGGTAAGGGCGATTATAAGTGCGAGGATAATAGTGTTTCGGCGTGTGATGTCAACTAGATTATGAGATTCGTAATCGGCATAGCCTTCTAATATTTCGGTCATGAGATTAATCTGTTCCCTGGCATTTTCAAAATGTATGTAACTTTCAGCAACATCACCAGACAGAGAGTCAATGTCAAAGCTCTTATACCATAAATCATATTCTTTAAAAAAGTTTTTTTCGAGTTCTGCAATGGTCACGTTTTCAGTGGGGTGTTTATACTGTGAGAACATGACTTCGTTTTTCCGAATGTTGTCCAGGGCATCTTTAACCCGAGTATAGGCTTGATCGGCATTTTCCTTATACATAGTCACCAATTCATCATGTGACATGTCCTCTGCACTATAATTGCTCAAGAGTTGCGTTTGTGCGAGAATTGCCTGATAAAAATCTCTGTCTGCATTTAAAATTTTGCTCGTACTGACAAAGGCCTCTTCATAGATGGAGTTGTTGGCGCTGGTACTGATGAATATCATCTGCTGAGAACTGACGATCATAACAACGACGAGGATTATAAGTGGCGGCAGGACCATCATCAGCATTTTCTTAGTAACACTTAATTCTCTAAACATACTTCATCTCCTTCCTGCATATTGAATGATTTTTGACATCATTATGGAGGATATTTTAGTATTTAAAATACCCAATTGACAGACAATTAATCAGAGATGAACTCATGTGTACATGCGACTTTTTAAATGTTCTTTAATATATGAAAAATAGGTTAACAGTGACGTAAAAACATTATATGATAGATGTAATCAATTAAGTGGAGGCAAACAAATGGTAAAATTTAATATAATAGATCAATATCCAATTCGACTTGGCATTACAGACCGATTAGGTGGCATCAGTCAAGGCCCTTATGGATGCATGAACACCAATTTCTATCATCCAGATCAATTCCAGACGGCCTGTTCAGACATAAAGATCGCAATTGATTCTCTGGGCATTACAGCGAAGATCATTGTAGCTACACGGCAGACGCATTCAAGTAACCTTCTCATAATAGATGAGAATTTTGAGTTTAAAGGTTTGAAGGCCTATGATGTCTCAAATACCGATTTAAAAGGGTATGAACTTTACTCAGTGGATGGGACTGACGGTTTAATTACAAATAGAAATGATATTGTTCTCATGACTTTTTATGCGGATTGTGTGCCACTTTTTATCTATGACACTGAAAAAAAGGTCGTTGCCTCTGTTCACAGTGGATGGAGAGGGACTTCGAAGAGAATTGGAGAGGTGGCTATAAAGATGTTGGAAAAGCAATACGAATCAAATGCAGAGTCTCTTATTGCAGGCATTGGACAGTCTGCTGGAAAGTGCTGTTATGAGGTAGATGAACCCGTTGTGGAGATATTTAAGAGTGCGTTTAAACCAGAACAGGTATCACTCTTATTTGAGGAGAGAGGCGGCGGAAAGTATTTGGTAGACCTAAAGAAGGCCAACCAGATGATATTTAATGAAAATGGACTTTTGGAAGGCAGTGTTGAAGTCAAATCTGCATGCACAATTTGTGAGCCGACGAGGTATCATTCACATAGATATGTAAATGGGGGACCAAGAGGCTCTATGAGCATGTTTGTTCAATTGATATAGCTAAACCTGAATTATTCATGAACCT
>DKFC01000033.1 GCA_002452745.1 Firmicutes bacterium UBA6806 | reverse complement strand
CTTGAAAGGAGTATTGACTTATTTTTTCTAAACTTCTGTCTTGACAGAGGGGAGCATTATAATGCGCTGCCCGCTGTCAACTTCTTTTTTCTATTTTTGCATTAAGACAGCATATTTACTTCCATAAAGCCTCTTTGCCTCTTTGGAATACTTGTTGACAAATTCGCTTTTTTCACGTGTATAAGCATCTCTATTGTGCTCAAACGCCACTAGAAGAGACTCTTTTAACGCTGCGTATTCCAGTGCCACCGATGAATGTTCTATCAGGTAATCTCTAAAATATAGTTCATCCCAGTCATCAAAGTTTCTCACATGCAGATGATACACTTTTTCAGCAAATCCAAGAGGTGTATATCCCTTGTTGAAAGATAGGTTTACTGGTGAAATATCTCGTTGAGCCATCAGCGTCCATCCTAAAGATTCCAATTGTTTTTTTAAAGCCTCGACCTCTGTCCCGTCACTAACTTCCATGAGAATATCTACTGTTGGTTTTGCCAGTAGTTCTGCCACAGCGCTACTCCCTATATGGTTTATCCTCAGTATCAGCCCTGGGGCGAATGCGCCTTTCAACTCCGATTCCACCTCATTATACCACTTTGCGTACTGCGGATTGTGTGGCTTTAATATGATGGGAAATAATGTCCAAAGTTCTTCAAGTGTCATTTCTGAAAGCATGTGTTCATCTCCTTTTTCCCTGTCTTTACATTCCCAGTCTCTACTAATCATATTATACTGCTTTAATCATCTCTCATGTCATAAAAAATGCAACCCGAAGGTTGCATTTTTTATGACATGCTTTTTCACATGTTCTTTATTTGTTTATCTCTCTAATAATCAATCCATATCCATCTGAAAACTGATACAGATAGTCTACTGTACCAAGTGGCAATATGTGTTTTCCATAGACATTAATATAACCAAAGTCACCGTTTTCATAAACAGCCATAACACCATCTCTCAGCGATGCAGCATTGGTGTATGCCGCTTCTACCACTATGTCGCCTTCTAGTGTTGCGATTCCATATTTTCCGTTTTGCGTGTAGATGACTCTATCAGAATCAACTGGAAGATATACGTTTTCAAATCCACTATTGTTCAAATACACATTTCCCTTAGCATCCATAATGAAATAGTAACCTTCTGAATTGTAGAATTTGTAGTAATCGCCTGAAGATGTGATATAATCACTATCACTTTCTAGAATTAACGATCCGCCAAGGCTGAAAATACTGCTCTTGCCGTCATTTTCATAAATCGCAATATGACCGTCAGTCACTTCAACAGGATAACCGTCAATGGAACTGTTAATCATTTTCTTGTTTTTAATGTCATATAGACCTGTGTAATAAAGCTCTCCATTTGTGAGTTCGAGAACCAAAACCTGATCTACAGTATCATATGCATAAATTGAATCATATTCAGGTTTGATGACCACATTCCCCTTTGAATCTGCAAGACCTGTTTTGCCGTCTTTATCAAATTCAAATAGACCATCTTCTATAAGTCCAATATAATCGCAATCATCCATAATGACTGCCCCATCAAAATCTATGAGTTTATAGAGGTAATCTCCTGTTTCCACAACTGCAACTTTATACTCATTGTAGACGTACATGTCCTCATATTGAGGCTCAATGATTTTTTGATTATTGGCGTTGAACAGACCATATTTATAATCTGTTGTCACTTGGAAAAGGCCTTCACCTAAGTCATCCACATAATCATATTCTGGTTTCAAGATGACTTTATCAGTTGTTTTATCTGCAACCCCTTGTCTATAATCATTGGATGAAATCACGTAATAATCTGAGTCATCAGTGTCTTCATCATAATCATAGCTCCAGTCGTCTTCAAGTCTCATACCTGTGCTGTCGATACTGAAATAATCACCTGACATTGTCACAGATGCTTTGCTACCTTCAAAACTTGCAGCACTGTCAAATCGCATCGGAATTGCCAAGACGCCATCTGTATTGATATAGCCGAATTTTCCATCTTTTTCTACAACTGCGAGACCTTCACTAAAAGGATTTACATTGTCATAATCTTTTAAGTCATAGACCACTTTACCAGTGTTATCTATAAACTGATAAGAATAATCCGCATAGAGATTGAACTTCATAGACGGGTTTGCTGACGCTTTAACCTTGCTGAAATCCCACAGTTGACCATCCTCAAACATGAGGTTGTCGCCTAGGTAGTTCAATTCAAGAGAACGCATAACTTCACGCCCTGAGAAATCACGAATCACATAGTCACCGTCACCATACTCTGCAAGGACATGACCGTAGGTAAATGAAACGTGGTTTCCTAAAAATTTGCCCACGGGATTCAGTTTTTCATCGACAATTCTTGTATAGATCCCATCAAACAATAAAATGTAGGTATTGTCAATGATTTCAGCATCTTGAAACACCGTTTTGACAATTATTTTGCCAGTGTTGTCGATAACGCCATATTTGCCGTTTTCTTCAAAGAGAGCCAAGTTGCCTTGGAAGTCAAAAGCATCATCCAGTGTAAACGGAATAACCAGATTTCCCTTTTTATCGACATAGCCGTATTGATTGCTATCATAGTCATAGACAACTGCTCTATCATTTGAAAAACTATAGTATTCAAGTTCGGGATCGCCTTCAAATGCAACTGTTCCATCTGTGGTTATTGCAAATGTATCGTAGTTTTCATCATGTACAAATGCAATGCCGTTCATGAAGTCAGAACCATCATAGTAGGTTCCAAATGGTATGACAAAATGTCCAGTTGTGTCGATATAGCCAATGTAATCATAACTCTCCACACGGGCAAGTCCATCATTAAAATCATAGATGTAAAGTTCGTCCAAATCCACATCTGCTGGCAATTCAATATCTTCTGGCTTAAATAGAGTCTTACCAGACTTGTCGATATAGGTGACTTCATCGCCAATTGCAACCTTTGCAATGCCAGAAGCAAAGTCATGCGCCTCATCATATTGAGCTTCAATTACGACTTTGCCGAGATAATCGGTATAACCGTACTTGCCATCTTCATTCATGTAGAGAATTCTACCTTCTGCAGCCGACTGAAACATGATTCCATCACCTATTTCGTCGCTCACTGAGACATCTTTCAAGCTGTCTGCAAAGAGAGGAAAGTTCACTACTCCAAGCACTAAAACAAATTGAAGAATTATTGCTGTCACTATTTTCGTCTTAAATTTTCTTTTCACTTTTTTCTCCTTACTGTATTAATACTCTTGCTATAAGTGATATTGTACACTATATGTTGTGACAATGCACCCAAATTTACGATTTAATCAATATATATCCCTAAAACACCCTCTTAAAACCTACAAAACTGCAACAAATGAACTAGTGGTATCGAATCACTTCAAATCGATAGAGCTTTACGCCATCATCCAGAAGAATTCCAGCTTTGTCTAGGCAAATTCGATATTGAGCTTCAACGGTTTCGATTGACTCCAAATTAGGTAGAAGAAGGCCTCTCTTCTTTCCCTTTTCCACAATCATGCCATAGCGCTTTACATCAAAGGCCTCTAGAGTGTCAACTGGTTCTTTCGGCATGAGAACGTCCACAGAAATCTCAAGTTCTCTCATCTCACCGACGGTGACTTCGTCAAATCTTGGATCTTCAGTTGCCGCAATAACCGCATTGTAAGCAATCTCTTCAAACAGGGAACCCATGACCGGCTCTATAGTTCCCATACAGCCTCTCAGTTGATGGTTCTTGTGAATAGACACAAAGCAGCCACTTTTTGTATTCAAAAGAGACTCCAAATCTGACTCCAAACCCGTTGACCTTTGTCCGATTCCAATTGTGTTCTCAAATGTCTCCCAGCGTATCACTTTTTTTTCACTCAGGTACTTATCCATGGTCAATCTGGCAAGAGCTACATAGAGTGATTCTTTAGACCGTCTCTCCTCGTAGCTCCGATTGAGTTTTTCAGTGTAGAGCGCATAAAAAGATGCCAGTTCTTCCTGAGGACTTAACCTTGACAGCAAGTAGCCTACACCAAACGGCCCTTCATAGCTGTATACCTTGGCATCAATTCCAAGACCATCCAGTGCCCCAAATCCGATTAACAGAGAACGCAAACCACATTGTGCCGCAGACTCTATAAAATCCTCCGTCAAGGTCAACAAATTTTCGGGATTTTTGGTGACAATACTGTCCTTTACAAGCCGGTCAAAAACAGGACCGTTTTTATGAAAGGCGTATGGCCCCGAATCCTTTAATGCATGGGACAGGTCACCGCTACAGAGCAATACATAGTTGCTGTCAGAAAGACATTGATTGATTAGCATGCCTATTCTATAGTTTTCTAAAAGAGATGTATTGCCAGGTGTTATATGTACAATATCATATTCCTGATAGTATTCATCAATAAAGTACATGGGAACCATGACGCCATGATCCAACTTAAGCGTTTTTTTATACCTCAATGCTGCCTCACGATTGATTTTTATATTTAAAATGTCTTCTGCTTCCAAAGCGAGCTCAATTTTTTCTGTCAAAGGAACATTCACTTCCTTCTCAAACATCACCGACGAATTGCCAAACATTTCAAAATCACCTTTTAAATTTGGCTCGTCATAAAAACAAGTTCCATTTTCAAATGACATGCCATGAGGAGAGACAAAGACAATTGTCTCCGGTTTATCTTTTGCAATAGAACGGCCAATTTGATGGTAGGCATTGATTGTATCGTGCACATAGGCCGTATCCTGTTGGCCTATTTCTGCCATTATAATAGGTGGATGTGGGACAAAATAGACATTTTTTAAAGACATTTGAGAACCTCCCCCGATGGATAACTGCGATTAAATCGCATTTTCCTGATTTTTTTCAAAAAAATAAAGTGTATACATAAATTATACACTTTATTCCGAAGTTTTATTATTTATTTGAAGGATTATTTTTATTTCGGTCTCCTAAAGTCAAAGGGATTTCAAGTTTCTCTTTGCCATCACGTATGACCTTAACGGTAATTTCATCACCTGGCTCATGGGTTGCGAGGATTCCTGTCAAATCGTCCATTGTGTAGACTTTTTGATCGTCTATGCCAATCACAACATCCATTTCCTTAAGCCCTGCTTTGAGTGCTGGAGAATCATCATAAATAAATTTTACCAAGACGCCAATTGGAATCTCATATAGTTTAGACGTATCCTCATCTATATTGACGCCGCCAATGCCCATGTAAGGTTTAGAGACGTATCCATTTTGAATCAGTTCAGCCACGATTGGCATGATGGTATCTGTCGGAATCGCAAATCCAATTCCCTCTACATTTGTATCTGCAATTTTAGATGTGTTAATTCCAATGAGTTCACCTTTTTTGTTGACCAGTGCTCCACCTGAATTACCCGGATTGATGGCCGCATCAGTCTGAATATATTCATTGGCTTGATCTGAACTCAACTTTCTGTCGATTGCGCTGACAACGCCATAAGTTACCGTATTATTGTAACCAAGTGGGTTCCCGATTGCAATGGCAGGTTCTCCAACTTGAAGATCTTTAGAAACACCAATTTCGATTGGTTGAATTTCATTGACCAATGTCGCTGGAATATCTTTCTTCATAATTGAAACCACTGCCAAGTCAGAATCTGAGTCATATCCAATCAGTTGAGCTGGTACGATTTGATCGCTTACAATTTCAGCCACTACTTCAGTTGCGCCGTCTACCACATGAAAATTAGTAACAATATAATAGCGGTCGTCTTCTTCTTTTACGACAACACCTGAACCTGTTCCCTCTGTATAGCGTTCATTGTTAAACCAGTCAAAGTATTTCAGTTTGCTGGTTAGGCCAACCACTGAATGACTCACATTTTGATAAATGCTTGCAATATTCACATCGCCGACTGTTATCGGATTACCGTTTTCATCGAAGTATTTAACCACCGATTGATAAACCTTTTCATTCATCTGCTTGTCTAAAATCTGGTTGACTCGATCTGCGATCTTATCATCCTGCAAATTAATTTGACCTTGATAGTATCCCACCATAAAAGTGGAACTTCCCACCAAGACCATTGCCATAATCACTGCTAGAACGCTTTTTAATTTAGGTCCTTTGTGTATTGGCACGTTTTGAGCCTCTCCCGACTGCGTAACATTAATCCTGCCACTTTGGTCAGTATTCGTCTCATTTGAATTTTCGCCACTTACGAAGACGCTTGGTTTGACTTCGACTTTCTGGCTGACTTCCTGCTCTTGATTTGGTTCGATGCTGATGTCAGTTTCGTTAGTTTCAACATACATAGGTTCCTGAACATTAGATGAGTCGTTGATAGGCTCATACCCGTCTTGATTCATTTTTTCTTCATTCATAGTCATCACCTCATTTAATTTTAAAAAACTGTATGCATGTTTTTCGGAAGTTCAATGGTTAAGACGCCATGTTTTAAAGTTGCCTTGATATTTTCTCTCTCTACATCTTCGACAAAAAAATTGCGTCTAAACAACCCTGTTCTTCTTTCGCGGCGTATAAAATTACCCCTATTGTTTTCCTGTTTTTGAGCAATTATACTGAGATAATTATCTTCATAAACAATGGTGATCTGATCAATTGAGAACCCCGGTAATTCTGCTTCGATGATATAGCCGCTGTCAGTCTCACTGACATCTACATCGAAAGTATTGATCACATTTTCACCTTTTTTAACGGCACAGCTGACTTTTTCTTCCATTACATCGTAGAAAAGCTGGTCGAGTGCATTCTTATGTCTCTTTTCAGGATTTATTTTGAACAATTCTATACACCTCCCACGTTGATAATAGTACACCATTAATTTTAAGTTTTTATGAACAATTTTGAAATCTTATCATAACAATATAAATATATCTAAATTTCTCTCCAGTCACAAAAGCGGAAGCCCCATATTTGCTCATGAGGCTTCCCCTGTTTGCACTCGAATTTCTTATGATTGTTCTGACTTTTTAAAGATTTGTGTTGCAACGGTGAATATAAAGGCAACACCGATTTCTTCATTGCTATAGACTTCGATTTTTTCATTGTGTGCTCTTATGATTTCCTTGACAATGGAAAGTCCAAGCCCAGAAGATTTCTTTTCAAGTCCTCTCGATTTGTCAAGTTTGGTGAAACGATCCCATATCATACTGAGTTCTTTAGGTGATAAAACATTTCCCGTATTGCTGATGCCGACATAAATCTTGTCGTTTTTAAATTCCGTTCTGATACTAATTGAACCATCTTCGTTGACAAATTTAGTGGCATTGTCCATGAGGTTGTAGACCACTCTCTGTATAGATGCCATGTCACCATGTGCAAGCACCTTTTCGCCGGTCAGGTCAATTGTCAATTTAATTCGCTTATCTACAATCTTCTGCTCAAAACTGTCCAGTACATTGACAATAACTTCATTGAGATCAAAATCTGTCCGATTTAAAATAAGCGCACCGCTTTCCATTTTGGATAAATCCAGCAAATCGTTAATCATTTTAATCAGACGATCGCTCTCAGAAGAGACAATCTTTAAATAACGCTCTTGCTTATCTGAATCTATTGTCCCATCAAGCATTCCGTGAGTATATCCCTTGATCGTTGTCAGTGGTGTACGCAAGTCATGTGAGAGGCTTGATATAAACATTCTCTTCGTATTTTCCTGTTTGTTGAGTTCATCCGCCATGGCATTAAAACTCTGTGCAAGTTCGCCAAGTTCATCTTTTCGATTGATGATAATTTTCTTTTCGAAATTCCCTTGAGCGATGAATTTTGCCGCATCGTTGATTACTTTAATCTCATGTCCCATTCGCCTTGTAATCATAAAGATTAAGACAACTGCCAAAAGGCCTGAAATAGACAGAGAGATAAAGATAATCACAGAGACCTTTGAGATGGTATCTTCAAGCTCTGGCATCGGAACGTTGATAAACATGGCATAAATTTTATCGCCAATGTGAAATGGATAGCCCACTCTGAGGATTCGATCCGCCGAAATACCTTCATAGATAACTTCTCTACTGATTTCGTTCCCCTGAAAGACAGAATGAATATCATCAATCAAATTTGGATAATCCGCCAAGTTCATATCAGAAGTTGAATTTGAGGTTGTATAAAATGCCCCCTCTTCTGTAAACATCCAAATGTTAGCACCAGTGTAGCCATCCAGTAAAATAATCTGTTCTTGAAAAAGGTCTAGACTAAACCCAGTGATATACCTGCTGTTGACAAGTTCTTCAAAATTGTGCGCCCTCTCCAGTATCAATTCTGTTTCATTACTGACAAAATAATAGTCAAGGACACTTCTCACACCAATAATAATTAAAATGAATGAAATCAAAAAAATCAGGATATAGACAAAGGCGAATTTATGAAAAATTGTTTTCATGAAACACCTCTTAATCTAGTTTAAATTTGTAGCCGACGCCCCATACTGTTTTTATTTCCCAGCCATTGTCTGGTCTGTCAAATTTTTCACGCAGCCTCTTAATATGAACATCCACGGTTCTGGTCTCGCCAAAGAAATCATATCCCCAGATGTGATCGAGAAGTTGTTCTCTTGTGAAAACCCGGTTCGGATGGTTGACTAGATAGTTCAACAATTCGATTTCTTTAGGTGGTAGCTCCATGGTCTCTCCAAAGTACACGATGTTATAATCCACCATATTAATGGTCAAGTTCGGCACAGTGACCACACCTTCGGTTTCTGTCTTATCTGTGTTTTGAAATCTTCTGATAACGGCTTTGACTCTGGCAGTGAGTTCTTTAGGATCAAAAGGCTTGACGATATAATCATCTGCACCGAGTTCCAGACCAAGTACTTTGTCAAAAGTCTCTTCCTTTGCCGTTATCATAATTACAGGAACCGTTCCTAGTTTTCTGATTTCCTTAAGGGTATCGTAACCATCTATTCCCGGCATCATAATGTCCAGAAGCACCAAGTCTGGTGCATTTTGCTTGAACGCCTCAAGGCATGCTTCGCCTGATCCATACGTTTCAATTGCATATCCTTCCTTCGCCAGATAAAGAGAAATCAGTTCTCTTATGTTTTCCTCATCATCAACAATAAAAACCCTCTTGTTCATATAAGACCTCCTAAATATATAATCATTTATTATCTTTCTTAAAAAAAAAGAGCATTTCATAAATGCTCTTTTAATATATACGTTTATTATACAACATTTTAACAGGCGATTCCAATCCAGAATGTAAATCTCATATGAATAGATTGTGTCTATCTGTTTAAAAATGCTTTGTAAGCCTTATACGTCATATAGACGTCGGCCTTGCTGACGATTTCATACGGTGCATGCATACTCAAAACAGGGACGCCGCAGTCCACCACTTCGGCATTGGAATTTGCTAAAATATAGGCGATTGTACCACCGCCACCCTGATCGACTTTTCCAAGTTCTCCTATTTGCCAGACAATGTCATTGTCGTTAAACAATTTTCGAACAGCACCCAAGAACTCTGCATTGGCATCATTACAGCCACCTTTACCTCTAGCCCCTGTATATTTAACCAGTTGAACACCTTTTCCTATATGAGCTGAATTTCTCTTCTCATAAGCACCAGCATAGTTTGGATCAAATGCCGCACCCACATCGCCAGATAAAACAGCTGTATTTGAGATGCAACGTCTCAAGTATAAATCACTAAAATTTGGTTCTTGAAGGGCAATTAACTCTGCAACGATATTTTCAAAGTATCTTGATTGAGAACCTGTATTTCCTTGGCTTCCCACTTCTTCTTTGTCCATAAACATCGCACAGGCAGTTGTATTTACATCGCTGAGTTCGAGGATTGCCGCAAGTCCTGTATAAGAACAAACTCTGTCGTCGTGTCCATAAGCTGAAATCATGCTTCGATCAAATCCTAGATCCTTGGCTTTACCTGCCGGTACAATTTCGAATTCAGCTGACAGGAAATCTTCTTCTTTGATATTGTATTTTTCATCTAGTATCTTAAGGACATGTAATTTGACTTTATCCTTTGTTTTTTCGTCTCCAATTGGCTTGTGTCCAACCAGTACGTTGAGCGTTTCACCATCAATTCCCTCTGCCAATGTCTTTCCACTTTGATCTTTTGCAAGATGAGGCAGTAAGTCGGTGATTGCCAAAACAGGGTCATCTTCATCTTCGCCGATAACCACTTCAATTTTTTCGTTGTTCTTATTGAAAACAACGCCGTGAAGGGCAAGCGGTATAACTGTCCACTGATATTTTTTGATGCCACCATAATAATGCGTTTTGAAGAACGCCATGTCGCTGTCTTCATAAAGCGGAAATGGCTTTAGGTCAATTCTAGGAACATCTATGTGTGCACCGACCACATTAAGTCCCTCTTTCAGAGGTTTTTTACCGATGACAAACAGGATAATTGACTTATCGCGATTCATCGCATAGACTTTAGCACCAGGTGCGAGTTTTTCTTTGCCAGAAATGAAATCTTCAACTGGTTTATAGCCAACTTCACTGGCAAGTCTCAGAATTTCGTTAGCACTTTCTCTTTCAGTTTTCCCCCTGTTTAAGAACTGCTTATATTTTTCGCTTAATTCAAAGCACATCTTTGTCTCTGCCTCATCCATTGCTTCCCAAGCGTTCTTAAAATCATGGGTTAAGGCTTTTGACAAGTCTTCATAATTTGTTGTTGTCTCCATAAAAAAATCCCCTTTCAACCGTATTGAGTAACCTATATATAGGATACCGAAATAAATTGGGGGATTCAAGTCAATTAAATTTTCGTAATATTGTGCTTGATTGCATACAAAGCTGCCTGTGTTCTATCGGTAACTTTAATCTTTTTAAAGATGTTTGAAACGTGATTTTTTACCGTCTTTTCACTGATATAGAGCTCTGTAGCAATTTCTTTATTGTTATATCCCTGAGAGATCAATCTGATGACTTCATATTCTCTCTTAGTGAGATTTGTTCCAATCATTTCATCAATTGAGCGATCTTTCTTTTTGTACTCTTTGACCAAAATACCAGACAAAGTTGGATGGATGTAGAGTTCTCCTTCTTTGACTTTGTGGATTGCCTTCACCAGCGAAGAGACATCAGCATCTTTTAGCACATAGCCTTCTGCACCTATGTTTATGGTCTCAATCAAATACTGTGCATCCTCATGTATGGTGAGCATAATGACTTTTACGTCAGAATACTGTTCTTTCAAAACACGCAATGTGTCAATTCCGTTCATGTTAGGCATGTTAATATCGAGCAGTATGATGTCTGGTTCATGGGTTTCAAGCATTGCAATTGCCTCTTCTCCATCTTCAGCTAAAAAAACAATTTCAAGCCCTTCCTCAAGCTCAAGGAGCTTCTTTATGCCCTCTCTTATTAATGCATGGTCATCCACAATTGCTACTTTTATAGGTTTCATCTACGTCCTCCACTTTATCCTTTAAGATATTTTGTTTGGAATTTCTATTTTAATCTTCGTCCCTTTACCGGAGTCAGATATCAATTCAAAGGTTCCATTGAGCATTTCTATGCGCTCACGCATATTATAAAGTCCATAGCCACTCGGCTTATTCAAAGATTTCTGAGCATCAAATCCAATGCCATCGTCTATTATTTCTATCTTTATCAATTCATCTGTGCAGTTTATGACAAGTAGTGCGTATTTGCATTTTGAATGTTTGACAATGTTGTTAAAGCTCTCTTGAATCACTCTAAACACGGTTAAATTAATCAGCGAATCACTGATCGTTTCCATCTGCCCAATTTTCATGTCAATCTTAACAGGATAACTTTCCATTATGTTGGAAATCAATTTATTTAATGTCGGTATCAATCCCAGGTCATCTAGGGACATCGGCATTAAATCGTATATGATTTTTCGGATATCCTTGAGGGTGTTCCTAATGTCCTCTTGCAATTCTGAAATTTCCTTCTTGGCCTTATGCGGAGCGACATCAATAATTTTAGACAGGTACTCTGCTTTAAAGATCAGATTAGCCAAAGACTGAGCAGGCCCGTCATGTATGTCTCTCGATATTCTTTTTTTCTCATTTTCTTGAGCCTCTATGATCTTTAGGCTCACCTCTTTCTTGTGCTTGTGATCTTCAATCTGTTCAAAGATACTATTGGTGAGGTAATCCAAAGCCACACTTACCTTTGTCTCAAAGGTCTCAGACTTTTTCATGACATCTCTTGAGGCATCCAGCAACCGTTCAAGCTCCATTTTTCGCTCTTGGAGTTCACGTTCCTCTTGCCTTTTCATAGACAGCTCTATCTGAACTTTCTGTGAGAGTTCGTAAGCATCTCGGATGTCTTTTTCTTGAAATTCATCAAAATGGGCGTTAATGGTAGCAATCATGTTTTTTGCCATTTTTGCGCGAATTTCAAGTTTGTCAATCTCATTGACAATCAATGTCAGTTTAGTTTTTATGTTGATAAGATCTTGTTCATAGTGATTGCAGTCCTGTCTGGTCTTTTCAGAAATTTCGAAGATTTCCTTTTTACCATCTTCGATTGATACGGCTGTTTTATTGATAATTTGATCAAGGTCCTTTATCTCTATAAACTTCTTCAAATTACACGCTCCACTACATTTTGACTGATGTTTATTATATCATAAAAGCTCGCGTTAATAAATAACGCGAGCTTTTTTAGTAATTAGGTCCTATTAAAGTTTCATTCACTCATATCCATAATTTCGCTGATTTCATCATCAGATAGAATTCTATCCAAATCAATGACAATAACCAACTCATTATTGTGGATACAAACTTCAGAAATATATGCATTATCTCGCTTAATGGCAATTTTAGGCGGTGGCAGTATAGCCTGTTCCTCCACTGTCATCGACTGCGATGCATCATCCACTAAAAACCCTATGAGTAACTCTCCCTTTCTGGCGATTAAAATCCGCTTATCTCTGGCAGTTGTATCATTCATTTTAAATCTCTTTTTGAGATTCACCACAGGGATAATATCCCCTCTCAAATTTAACAATCCGTCCACATAAGCCGGCGCATTAGGTAAAGATGTGATTGAAGCATATTCGGTTATTGATGCAATATGGTTGATATTTGCTGCAAATTTTTCATCATTTAACTTAAAAACAATATACTGTTTCTCAGCCAATATAATCACCTCCAATGAAATTTTAATCGTTTCAAGGGATTCTTACCCAAAAATTAATCCTTATAGACAATTTCTATATTGTCTAACTGTTTTCGGAAACTACTCCTAAAGGCCTTTAGATATTCCTCACGCAATGTCTTCTGTTCGCTGAGTTCTGCTTCTGTCAAGCCCTCTACTTTTTTCTTGTTTGCCAAAAAGTTAATTCGATCTAATTTTTCCTGAGATAACAAATAATCACCTTTCTAATTGATAGACAATGCTCCTACAGCATTTTCTACACTTTCTACGATTTCATTAGTTTTAATTATATCATAGATTTTATTAAAATCTACATACATTACACGATCTTCTTCAATTTTTGAAACTTCTCTTCTAATAATATCATAAGCTGCCTTTGAACCCTTGCCGAGTTTGCTCGCATCATCAAAGTCGATCGCCTGTGCAGCAGAGAGAAGCTCAATTGCCACAACATTCTGAGCGTTAAACAGGATATCTCTTGCCTTTCTAGCAGCAATTGTTCCCATACTCACGTGGTCTTCTTGATTTGCAGATGAAGGAATTGAATCCACACTTGCTGGATGTGCAAGCACTTTGTTTTCAGAAACCAATGCAGCTGCTGCATATTGTGCAATCATAAATCCAGAGTGAAGACCACCATGTGGTGTTAAAAACGCTGGCAAACCGCTGAGTTGTGGATTGACCAGTCTTTCAATTCTTCTCTCAGAGACATTTGCGATTTCTGAAAGTGCAATTCCCAAGAAATCAAATGGAAGTGCCATTGGTTGACCGTGGAAATTACCACCCGAAAATGCAACTTGATCATCTGGGAAAATAATTGGGTTGTCTGTAACTGCGTTTATTTCTATATTGATTTTATCTACAACATACTGGATTGCATCCTTGCTCGCACCATGAATTTGCGGCACGCATCTAAGAGTATATGCATCCTGTACTCTAATTTCACCTTGTTTAGTTGTGAGCTTGCTGTCTTTTAAAATCGTCAGCAAGTTTTCAGCTGTCTTAATTTGTCCCAAATGCGGTCTGACCATGTGAAGTCTTGGATCATAAGCATCTGTGATGCCTTTGAGCGCTTCCACAGTAAGTGCAGTTGAAATATCAGCCAATTTTAAAAGTTGAATCGCCTCATAAGTAACAAGCGTTCCAACAGCTGTCATAACTTGCGTGCCGTTAATCAGTGCAAGCCCTTCCTTTGAAGTGAGTTGAATCGGCGCAATACCTGCTTTTTCCATAGCCGCTTTGCCGCTCATCCTCTCCCCTTGGTAAATGGCTTCTCCAAGTCCAAGCATAACCAATACCATGTGTGCAAGTGGTGCTAAATCGCCACTGGCGCCCAACGAACCCTTTTCTGGAATAATCGGATGAACCCCTTTGTTAATCATGTCAACCAGCGTGTTTAAAGTCAATCTTCTGACACCGCTGTGTCCTTTTGCCAAATTGTTGACTCTTAAAAGCATGATTGCTCTTGTCACCTCTTCTGCAAACGGCGTCCCCACACCGCAGGCATGACTGATGATGAGATTCGTCTGAAGATCAGTAGTCTCCTCTTTAGAGATAACCACGTCTGAAAATTTACCAAATCCAGTGGTAATACCATATACAACGCGTTTTTCATCGACAAAATCGTCAACAAGTTTTCTAGCTTTGTCCACTTTTGTCAATGCTTCATCTGCCACCTGAATTTTATGATGATGTCTTGCTACATTTACAACGGCATCAATAGTCAGGCTCTTTCCATCAATAACAACGACTTGATCTTTCATATCTTGCACCCCTCAAAATTTGTTTTTATGCCCACTTATCGCGGGACCTTTTCTGATACTATACTAACGAATCAGCGTCTTTTTTTAGTCTTCTCTGAAGATTTAATAGACGCTTTTCTTAATTTTTTGGAATAATTACCACCTTTTTGAGAAACTTTCTCTCCTTTTGAGCGTGGCTTTATGAGTGCCTTGTCGTGAAATCCTATTAAATCCTGACGGTTGGCAAGTGTCAACGCCTCATAGACCAGATCGTAGTTCTTAGGATTTTTATATTGAAGTAACGCCCTTTGCATGGCCTTCTCTCGATTGCTCTTTGGAATAAACACAGGCTTCATAGTTCTAGGGTCGAGTTCCGTATAGTACATGCAAGTGCTCAACGTCCCCGGTGTCGGATAAAAGTCCTGTACCTGTTCAGGGGTATAGTTGATGTCTCTAAGGTACTCTGCCAATCTTATGGCAGATTTAATCGTACTGCCTGGATGCGAACTCATGAGATATGGGATAATGTACTGCTCCTTATCAATTTCTCGATTGATTTGATTAAATTTATCTACAAAGCGTCCATATAGTTTGCCACTGGGTTTGCCCATATAATCTAGAACGGTCTCATCTATGTGTTCTGGTGCGACCTTGAGCTGACCGCTGACGTGATGCATGCAAAGTTCTGTAAAAAAGGCATCGCTGTCATCATACATGAGGTAGTCATATCGAATGCCACTTCGGATAAAGACTTTTTTTACGCTTTCCAGTTCTCTCAGTTTTGTGAGTAGTTCCACATAGTCGGAATGATCTGTATCCAGATGCTCACAAGGTTCGGGATAGAGGCATTGGCGATGCTTACAAGCACCATGTTTCAACTGTTTCTTGCAAGCTGGATGTCTGAAATTCGCCGTAGGGCCGCCTACATCGTGAATATAGCCTTTATAGTCTGTATCCAGTTGAATCAGCTTTGCCTCTTCTATAATTGACTCATGCGATCTTGAAGTGATAATCCGACCTTGATGAAAGGCCAGTGCGCAGAACGAGCAATTGCCAAAACATCCTCTCTCACTTATGATGCTGAGTTTGACTTCTTTTATAGCTGGAATACCGCCGCCTGCTTCATACATTGGATGATAGTTCCTGGTGTATCCCAAGTTGAAAACCCAATCGAGTCTATCCCGATCGAGTGGCATGGTAGGCGGGTTTTGCACTAGATAGCGATCTGCATGCTTTTGAACAAGTGTCTTGCCACGTATTGGATCTTGTTCATCATATTGGACTTTAAAAGCCTCTGCATATTTGACTTTATCTGTACTTACCTCCTCAAAT
Organism: Firmicutes bacterium UBA6806; assembly: GCA_002452745.1. Classification (GTDB taxonomy): domain Bacteria; phylum Bacillota; class Clostridia; order Peptostreptococcales; family Acidaminobacteraceae; genus Fusibacter_A. The sequence goes on along the minus strand of DKFC01000033.1, from coordinate 45,850 downwards.
GAGGCGAGCTCAACATACCGATCCACAATTTCAAGTGATGAAGTAAGATAACAAGTTCCCGGTATATGGGTGATGTACTGAATGTCTATTCCACTATTCAGGTAATCTGCAATTTCAACAATCTGATTTTCCCCCATACCGTAAATGAGCAAATCCGCATTGCTGTCAAATAGAACGGATCGTCTGACGGAATCCTCCCAATAATCATAGTGGGCAAATCGCCGAAGTGATGCTTCTATGCCTCCAATGATAATTGGCTTATTCTTAAATGTTTTGCGGATGAGATTTGTGTACACTATGGTGGCCCTATCAGGGCGCTTTCCCATCTCCCCGCCAACTGAGTAATTATCCATTTCCCGATGCCTTCTGGATACATAGTAGTGATTGACCATGGAATCCATGTTCCCAGCGGAAACTAAAAATCCGAGTCTCGGCTCTCCAAGAACGCCAATACTCTCCGGGTCATTCCAATCAGGCTGAGGAATAATCCCCACTTTGTAACCAGCATCCAAGAGAACACGGGCAATTACAATTGGACCAAAACTCGGATGGTCAACATATGCATCACCCGAAACCAAGACAAAATCCACTTGTTCCCATTCCAGTGCTTCCATATCTTTTCGATTAACTGGCAAATATTCATTCAATATCATTCATTTTCCTCATTTCAATCTATCTTTAATTCAATAACCGTATAGCTTAATCATTCTCTCACTTTATAAGATTCAAATTATAAAATTCAAACGAAATCGCTTTTCACCTAGCGATTCCATTTAAAAACAGGCTCATTTTACATGGGTTTCTTCTAAAAAAAAGACTATACTTTGAATCTAAGTATAGTCATAACCTGTTCAAATTGCAATAAATGTTAAAATAATATATAACTTAGCACTGATTTCAGCGTCTCCACAAAATTAAAATTGCTAAAGTCAAGTTCTTTATCATGGATTGGCACTGATATGGCCAGGATTCCCCTTCTATTTGGTTCATCATAGCTCAGAACAATATATGATTTCCAGTTGGGGATATTGGTCATCTCATCATAGCTTACGCTTTCCTCCCAGTCGATAAAATACTGACTTTGAGAGGTTCCTCTAAAGTTTTTCAGCAGTCTCTCATTGATATAGAGTTCATCAATCAGTGTATCATAGCCCTTTTTCTTCGTGATGACTTTTTCCATACTGCCTGTTTCATCATAACTCACAAAGCTAATCGCTTCAGCTTCTGTTATATCTAAAAGGGTAATGAATGTATTTTTAATCTTTTCCTCTGCTGAAAGAGAGCCCTCTAGCTGTGATAAAATGTCCACAAGTGCTTGAACATTCCGCGTATCGGAAGAGATATTTCCAGTCAGGATACCTGCCAGTTTATCGTATCGGTGACCTGCCTTGACTAGCTTTTCGTTCCAGCTGTTGGATTGATTTCGTCCGTTGTTCTTTGAATAGTAGAGAGCCTGATCCGCCTTTTCAACCAATTCTTCTTCGTTGACCCCATCATCAGGATAGGTGGATATCCCAAGACTCACTGTCAAAGGCATGTCATCTCCTAGCAGTTTCTGATATTCAACCTTCTTCCGAACCTTCTCGGCAACTTTGTAGCCGTCATCTGAATTGGTCTCCGGAAGAATAATGATGAATTCTTCTCCACCATACCTGCCGACATAGTCCGTACTCCTTATAGAGCCCTTAATCAGCTCGCCAATATTCGAGAGGATCTCATCTCCCTTTCTGTGACCATAGGTGTCGTTGACATTTTTAAATTTATCTATATCCAACATAATCACAGACAAGTTGGTGTTGTTTTGTCTCGCCAGATTTAACTCTCTGGTGAAATCCATTTCAATGGACTTTCTAAGCTGAACCCCTGTCAACTTATCCACTGAAGATATTCGCTTTAAGTTGTAATTGTCTATCATCAAATAGGTCAGATTCATAAATGATTTACAGAGGTCAAACATGTCATTGTTAAACCGGTTGATGACATTTCCTGTATCCAAAAAAACGTAACCAACTACTTTTTTCCTGACAATCAACAAGTCCTCTCTTCGGTTGTATTTATAAGCATTCTCTATTGAGGTCTCGTAGATTGGAAAGAAGATAACCCCTTTTTGCTCCTCACCTAATAGTTGGACACTTGTATCTGAATCCAGTTTCGAGATATAGATTCCCTCAAGGTCATTTCCAACGCTATTGATAAATTTCATGACATCGTAGTTGCTGTCCGACTCATTGTTCTTAATGACTTCGTCAACGTTGTCATTATCATCGAGCAAGAATATCATACCGCGCTCAGCCAAAGTCATCTGTATAAAATAGCTCAATATCAATTGAAGATTGGCCTTTTCATCTCTGGCAAGGCTTTTAATCAGGTCCGTTGGCGATTCGAAAGTCATTCCCCTGTCGCCTTTGTAATTGTCATAGACCATTTTCACAAAGCTTTGATTTTGATACAGCATGTTTATTTGCTGAAGGTCAAAGTAATCTTCAACAGTGTCTATTCTCTCATCGAGCATGGAGGCATTGTGTTCAAAGGTCATGAATCCCTTAATAATCTTGTTGATTCGACTCTTGAGAGCCATCTTGGAATCGTCGTACAGGATGTAAGTCTCCTTGAATTCCTGAGTGATTTCCGATGACAAGTCTGCAATAATATCAAGTGACATCAAATAGTATTTTAACGCATGGTAGTGATTGTTTGAAAAATACTCTTCGTCCCCTAAAAATTTATAGGCCTTCCACAGGAGTTCCTGTGATTCTTCCTTTAGTGAAGGAATTAAGGAAATCACTTTTTCATAGCAGTTGTCACTGATGCAGCTCTCGATGAAATCCCGCTTTATGCGAACGTGTTTCGTGTTGTAGAGGTGAACCAGTTTATTGTCTAGTTTTATGAGTTTATCAATTTCAAGATAGTCACTATTCTCCACATAATCAATCATAATGTCAATGACAAAATTCCTAAGAAGCATTGCCTCAGATGGATTCGTAACCAATCGGCAAAGCTCTGAAATTGAATCAAACGGCACAGTTCTATTTGAGAACACAATAGCACTCTTTCGATACTGAATAATCAGGTCAATGGTCTTAATTCTAAATCGCCTGTAATCGTCTTTAATTTCATCAGCATCAAACTCGTATCGCCATTTTTCAACTTTTAACATACTGTTCATGGAGATAAAGTGTTCAAAGTGAAGCATATAGTAATCGAATTTATCAAATTCCTTGTTTCTGATAACGTGGATTTCATGTTCCAATCGGTTAATCAGTGTGTGTGTTTTGGCATAGTTTTCCTTGAGCAGATAGACATGACTTAAGTTTAAAAGCGAAAGGATCACCATGCTCTTATCGCCCACATTCTCAGCCAGAAAGTAGGACTCTTCGAAATACTTGATGGCCGTCTGGAAACGCCCTTCTATTCTGTAGGTCTCTCCCAAATTATTGAGGTAAATTGGTGTGGAAACATAGTAGTTTCTGGCATTTGCCTTATTATACGCCTTTCTAAAATACTCTCTGGCAACAACATAATCACCAAGTTCATCCAGATAGATAACACCAAAATTATTGTATATTTTAATGACATATTCTTCATCTTCAACTTCTATAAAGATGTCAAGCGCCCTTTGAAATGCCTCCAAACTGTTTTCGAAATCGTTGGTAAAATAGTAATATCGACCGAGTTCGCCTTCAAAGATACCTTCATATAGGCGATTTCCGCTGCTTTTCGACTTGTCCAAATACATGTCCACAAGTTCTTTATCTTCTGCAAACATCCCCTTTGCGGCATACCATCTAGACATGAGTTTAGCGGCTTTGAGCTCACCTTCATCGTGTCCGACCCTTTTGACCTTTTCAAATTGCTCTGTAATGAGTTCGCCAGCTTTGTCTGGAAGGCTTTTAAAGAGGTAAATATCAGCAAGTTCAAGCTGTGCATCTATATTTTCAAGTGGAAAATTCGCCTCAGTGAGTCCACATAGATACACGACATTTTCATAGGCCTTGTCGATTTTGCCAAGATTGATATAATGTTTGACGAGGCGCATGGTGGTTTCTATAATTTGGGCTGTATTTTCAAATCGTTCATATAGCTGATTAGCCTGTTCTAACAAATCAATGCCCTTATGGCTGTTGGACTTATCAAAGTAATAATCGGCAAAGAGAACAGAATAGGACGCCGCTTTCATGAAGTCCTCTGATGCAATCAGATAGTCAATTAGATTTTCGTTGATTTCGTTGTAATCTAAGAATCTCGCCTCATAAATTTCAGCCGCCTTTCGAGAAAGCTGTTTGAGCTCCTCTTCTGAAAGCAGATCGTGAAAATACTTCTTGACTTCATTTTTATAAAATCCAAAGACGTACTCCACATCGCTGATTCTCTTATTCAGAACTTTCAGCGTCTCCATTTCATAGATAAAGTAGTATGCTCTCTCCTCATCTAAATCTGCAAATTGCAACAAAACATTGAGGTTAAAAGCCCCCTTCAGTGCAGAAATTTGTTTCAAAACCTCAATATTATCAGGGGAAATGTCCCTTATGAGTTTTGTAATTTCCACGTCGTACTCTTCAGAGTACTCAAATTTATAGCTGTCATCCACTTGATCCAAGTTCCAGCTTAACGTTTCCACATCAAAATAAATGACTTCTTCATACCAAAGTTTTTTGACCAGTCTTTTGGTACTGCTTGGTTTCCCCATAGTCTCAAGCATGATGCGATGGGTAAATCTATAGGGAATTGTACTGATTCCAAGAGATTTCTGGACAATTTTCCCCGTTTCTTCCAAGTTGAGAAACGGCAATTTAATGTTCTTGACCGACTCCGTCAATTTTTGGTAAGGCCGTTCGGGGTCGACACCAGTGAAAATCAAAAGGAAGTTTGCATAGCCTTTGTGTTGAACCAATTGGTCGAAAAAGTATCGCTCATTTGGATGAACAAATTCCTCATCATCCACCAATATTACCATGTACTTGTTGCTCGTATACTCAACAAAGAAATTATAGGCCCTATTTAAAAGCCGCAAGTTCTGTTCATCAATGTTGATTTCTTTGAGTTCTTTAATATTCCACTTATTGCCTAGCTCCGGCAGTATCTTTATCAGTTCCTGACCATATTTCTGAATCAATAGCGGAGACACATCATCTTGAGTCAAAATAAAGGATAAAATTTCCTTAATGGCATAAAATGAATCTTCGCCAGATTTTTTGGCATCTATTGCCACATAGGCAATCCGATTGAACTTGGCAATATATTCTAGCTCTTTGAGAATACGGCTTTTCCCCATACCATTCTCGCCTTGAATATACACACCATTAAATCCAGCCACTTTTTTCATCTTATCAAATAAGATGCCTCTGGCATCTGCAATGATTTCATCACGACCAATAATCTTAGTCTTTCCATGAATTCTGTCATAGAACTTAATATCGTCAAAGTCAATTTCAACCCATATCAATTTAGTGAGTTCTTCTATAAACTCACTAATGCTCGCATGTCGTTCATCCTTAATATGGTTGGATGCCTTCAAGATAAACTTGTGTATGTCCGTGGTATTGGTGTTCTTTACAAGTCCTTGAAGCGATTTAAGCGTATAGTCAACACGATAGTACAAATAGTAGAACACCGCTCCCAGTGAATAGATATCCGCGCGGTAGTCAACGTCTTCTCCCCATAAAATCTCAGGCGCAATAAATTGCTGAAAGCGATCGTGGTCAAGTTTAAAAAAATAATCGTTTATATAATTATTCGCCACATCTTTCAGTTTTAATTTAATCTGCCCCTTCTCTCTTATGAAGATGATGGAGTTAAAATCCAGATACTTATAAATAACCCCTCTGAAGTGAAGGAAACGAATGACTTTGCACAGCTGATTGATAGCGCTGTTGATTTCTGATTTATTCAGTTCATAGTAGGGTACTTTCGAATTTTCATCATAGTGTTCGTACGTATAAAAAAACTGTTTACGCGTCACCCTGCTCCCATTGATGGTATAAATCGGTTTAAACTCATAAGCAGTTAACAAATTGTCATGGATGTATGTGGAAATATCTACAAAATTTTCCTCCATCGACTTCATGAACTCGTAATTCGAAATTTCAGTATCAAATATTCGAATTCTCTTAATTTGATGATTTTTTTTAGTATCTTCAACAAGATATTCTACGACACTGCTCTCCCTTGAAAGCGTTTCAAGGACATGATAGCGATTGTTAATGATCTTCAAAAGATTCTTCCCCCATCGAATTTATCTGAAATGCATCACACTGGCAGGGTCAAGCGCGCTTGTTCATCCACGACAGTTCCATTGTGTATCCCCAGCTCAAAATCCCAACTTGATGCACTTTTATAACTCCACTTTTTCATTGAATATTCTAAAGCTGACATCCACATTTGCAATGACGTCTTCGCTCAATTCCGATAAGATTTCCGCCACATAGTTCTGTCTGGTTTCCATGACGCTTTCCAAGAGATGATGTCCCTTTTCAAGTACTGAGATTCTGACAATTCGCCTGTCATTTTCATCCTTTACTCTCTTCACCAGTTCGTTCCGTTCCATCCTGTCCAGTAAGTCCGTCACTGTACTGCACGCTAGGAACATACGATTGCTGAGTTCCCCTATTGTGAGATTCTCCTCATAAATCAAATACTGCAAGGCTTCAAATTGAGGTGGTGTTATATCGACGTCATTTAAGATTTCTCTACCCTTCTTTTTTATTTTATAGCACACTCTTCTTAAATTCTCTTCGATTCTAACCGTTCTTTCATCCATTCCAATTGGCCTCCATTTTATATTTTCTAGTCGTTTCTCGGACTTGTCACCTATATAGTTATCCATGTTCGCAACATAATTTTTTTCAAACTAATAAAGTTGTTTAAAAAGTGATTATTATGATATCTATATAAATAACCATATTTTAACAACTTTCTCCGTATATCTTTATTTTACAGAATAAAAGAACTTAGGTAAACTAAATTTTCTTGATTCATTGAATTTTTGTAAAGATTTATGATAAAATAATAATGAATTTGCGCTTTCTGGAGGCTCTATGAACAAAATAAGGGATTACTTTAGAAAAAATAAAGTAACTGTTATGATTATTCCTAAATCTCAGAAAAGCATACGGCAATGGCATTTCAACTTGGCAATTGCATTCTCAATTCTAATCTTACTAATCATTCTAAACATTGCTCTGCTTACGACGACAGTTTCTTCTAAATTTCAATCATCAAAAATAACTTATGAAAATCAATTTTTAAGTGAAAATTTAAATATGCAGGAAGATAAAATCAGCGCACTTGAAAACATCAATTCTCTCCGCGCTGAGGAAATCAAAGTTCTCAAAACCTCACTGGAGGATACACTGGATTATGTAGATACCAGACTTAGAGAGATGAACGCTGTGCAGGAAAATGTTGCAGAGCTCGTGACCATGTTCAATCGGGAAACCAGTTCCAGCATTGCTATTCCCGTCAGTCGCTCTTTTGACAGATATTTGAACAAATCATCTGAATCTCTAATTCCGATGGATGATGCCCTACTCGGTCAGGTGGAAAATCTCGTCACAGATGATGAACTCTCCCAAATTATAAAAGATCAAGAGGATCAATACACTCAGCTCATCGAAGATATTCAGAGTCAAATGACCTATCTTGAATGTCGCCCTGACCTCTACCCTGCCGAAGGTATCTTGACGTCTCAATTTGGCTATCGCAAAGATCCTGTGACAAAACAAACTGCCAAACACAATGGAATTGATATTGCAAACGTCTCTGGAACAAGGGTTCGTTCGGCTGGCAACGGGATTGTCATCTTTGCTGGTTGGAATGGCAGTTTTGGAAATGTCATCATCATCGACCACGGCTACGGTTACAAAACTGTTTATGCACACCTTAAGGAAATCAATATTACCAAGGGGGATACCGTTTCAAAAGGCGCTCTAATCGGACATATGGGGTCGTCTGGTAAAAGCACTGGCACGCATCTGCATTTTGAAGTACGATTTAATGATTCTCAAGTGAATCCGTTGAATATCTTAAAAAAATAATTGGAGGTTAGCTATGTTTCCCAAGAAAGAAATTGATTTCAAATTTGATATCATCATCGGACCAAATTCCCTGATTAAAGGTGATTTAGAAAGCGAAGGCAGCATCAGAATTGACGGAAAAGTAATCGGCAACATCGTCTCTCTCGGAAGCATCATCATCACAGAGGATGCATATGTCAATGGAAACGTCACTTGCACAAGTGCGGATATCTACGGCGTTGTGGAAGGTAACATGAGCACCAAAGGCAAAATCAATCTCTATCACAAGGCCTCTCTTAACGGCGATATCATCTGCAAGAGCTTCAACACCGATGAAGGTGCCAGCTTTAAAGGCAGTTGCTCTGTAAACCCTGATGAAGACATCGAAATAGAAGTGGATGATTTGATTTCAGAGACCAATCTCGACAAGTTAAACGACAACCTCATCGACTTCAAGAAATCTCAAGAATCCAAGCAAAAACCGGAAAAATCTCAGGACTCAACAGATGAGATTATTTCTGACGACATAAAAAAGGCGTAGTCGCTTCTAGTTGTTGGCGCCCTATTAAAGTTCACATACTTATAAAATGGATAAAAGCATAACTGCCGGCGGCAGTTATGCTTTTATTATTTACGACCAACCAATCAACACGCCAACAGCAATTGAAACTGTTCCGATCAATGTCCATAAGCCAAATAGAGGCAACTGGAATTTCAGCCATTTTTCCCAAGGAATTTTGGCAACCCCCAGTGCGCCCATCAAGACACCTGATGTTGGTATAATTGTATTTGAGAATCCATCACCATAGAGATATGCTGATACAGCCACTTGGCGGCTGACACCTACAACATCTGCAAGTGGTGCTTGGAGCGGCATGACAATCATTGCCTGACCTGAACCTGATGGTACAAAGAAGTTGAAGATGAGGTTCACATAGAACATGCAGACAGCAGACAGAGTTGATGGCAACTGTTGCAGTGGAATTGACATGTAATGGATAATTGAGTGAATAATCTGTCCATCTGTCAATACAATGGTAATGGATTTTGCAAAACCTATAACAAGTGCACCAAAGACCATGCTCTTACAACCTTCAATAAACGAAATTGACATTTTATCAGGGTGTGTTTTGGTTACAAGTCCACTGATAAGGGCAACCGCAAGCATAGTAGCACTTAAATAGTCAATCCCCCATCCCAGCTTAAATGAGCCATATGAGTAGATGGAAAAACCAACAACTAAAGCCACTAAAACCACTGCATGTCTCCAGTTAAATTTTGGAGCTTCAATCCGTTGATCGGAGTGATCGCCATGTTGATAGTCATCTAATACACTGTTATTGACATCGTCTTTGACCTTTTTTGAATACCTTAGAACATAGACCACTGTAACGACAAATACAATGAACCACACAACTGATCTAAAGGCAAACCCTGAAAGGGGTTCAAGGCCTGAAATCGTCTGCGCCAGCATGGTGTTATAGTAACCCATTGGTGTTGTCGTTGTGCCTGTAAAAGCACCCAAATACATAATGGACATCCCTGCAATTGGGTCTAGTTTAAGTTTTTTGGCTAGCGCAAGTCCAATTGGAATAAAGGCAATAACTGCATTGACGATAATTCCAAGAGCTCCCAGAAGCGACATAATCGCCATGACAATGGGAATTACCAAGAAGGATTTATCTTGCAGCTTGTTAACCAATATATTAATAGAGGCATCAATTGCACCAGTGTCATTTATAATTTGGAAAAAGCCTCCGATTAAAAATACCAAGAAAATCATACTGGCAGCTCCCATCATTCCCTGTGGGATTGAGAGCAAAAACCCTACAACGCCCACTGGCGTTCTCTCCACAGAATGATAGCTTGAAGAATTCACCAGTTGCTTGCCTGTTGCTTCATCCAGATAAGTGTCGTAAACACCCGCTGGAACGATAAAAGTTGCCAATGCAGATACGATTATGAACATCACAATCAATGTATAGGCATTTGGCACTTTGAATTTGTTTCTTTTCTTCTCCATGTTATCCCCCCACTGCATCTCTTTCGATGCCTATTTTTTTCCCAATCTCTTTTCTATAAATCTAACAAGTATCTCTTCACCATTTTCAAGTGCCTTTAAGTCAAAAGCCATCTCAGGTCTGTGAAGTCCTGGCGTCAAGTCAGCACCAATACCAATGTAAGCTGTTTTGATCCCCAGCATTTCATGATAGTAATGGAAATCTTCACCTCCCGGTGTTACAATTGGCTCCATTGAGCTGCCGAGAATTTCCTCAATGGATTCTCTGGCAATTTCAATCAACGCTCCATCGTAATCCGATGCAGGTAGCCCATGGTTCATTGTCATTTCTGCCACAGCCCCATTTGACTGGACACTCGCTTTCACTGCGTTTTCAACGCCTTCTGCTAAGGTGTCCATCACTTCATTTGTCTGAGCACGCAAATCGAGTTTCAAATGTACAACTTCAGGAATAATGTTAAACGCTGTTCCCTCACTGTAGATGCCAGTGACTTTTGCAGAATGAGAAACTCTAGGATCTACCCTAACTGCATTTACTGCGTTCACCGCAAGTGCCGCTGCATCAATTGCATTTACACCGAGATGCAGTCTAGCCCCGTGAGACGCTCTACCTGTTATCTTGAACGCCATCATGCGGGAAGCGCCGTGGCAAAGTGCGGGAGTTGCCTCTCCAACCCTAGCTTCTGCAATAGGTCTCAAGTGTATACCAACCATTTCTTCCACTTCGTCTAGTAGACCGCTCTTGCTGACCATAATAGCCCCTTCGCCAGTTTCCTCAGCAGGCTGAAAGATAAAGATGAGCCTTCCCTTTTCAAAACCTTGTTCGGACAATTTCTTAGCCGCTGCCAGCACCATTGATGAATTGGCATCATGCCCGCAAGCGTGAATCATCTGTTCCCTTCCATCAATAAAGAATTCGAGTGCATCCATATCTGCTCTGACAGCCAGCACTGGTCCGGGAACACCTGAACCCAGTTCTCCCTTTACAGCAGTCCCCGCAAAGTTTTCCTTCACTTCATATCCAAATGACTTTAGTGCTGCTGCAATGTACTTTCCAGTCTCTTTTTCTATCAGTGCCTTCTCCGGTATAGAGTGCAGATGCTTATACGTCTCTACAACATACTTTTCATCCATTCATCACACCTCCTATCATTTTAGTGTGATTGTATAAGAGCAATAACCATGCCAATTGTTAATATGCAAAATCAATTTGATGTTTTCTTTGCCTTTATAAAAACAAAAATCGCTAAAATTAAGTCTTTCAGACCCAATTCGCGATTTAAAAAGAAAATTCCTAATTTGAATTTTATCCATATGCGTTTTCATGATAAAGGCATATCTTGACTCTTAGGGATGATTTAAGGGTGAAATCATCCCAAAACCAAACCAAATTCATCCCTATAATTATCGAATAAGCGCCCTGCCCGCTTCCGTTAAAACAGCCCCTTTTCTGCCGGTCTCATACGCTATAAATCCATTTTTAGTCAGATAAGCCATCACACTTCGCACTTTGTATTCTGAGACAGCATACCCTATTTTATCAGCCTCATCCAGTAAAGCACGCCTTCCCATGGCCTTAAAACTCAGAGTCTTTAATATAAAATAAGCCACCTCTGATTCAGCACCTATAAGGTCTGGAAATTGCACCTCTTTGCAAATTGTCTGTTGATTCGATGACTCTTCAAGGATGATTGACGGCGGCAAATCGGGCATATCCAAAAACTTTTCTCCCATAAATGCCATGTATTCAATACAGTTCTTCAACTCCCGTATGTTGCCAGGCCAAGAATAGTGAATTAAAAAATGCATAAGCTCACTACTGAGTACCTTTTCTTCTGCCTTGCAGTCCTTCATAAACCGGTCTATCAGATATAAGATATCTTCACGCCGCTCTTTTAAAGTTGGAATCAAGAGCGGAAATATACTGAGCCTGTAGTATAAGTCCTTTCTGAACTTCTTCTCCTCTATGAGCTTTGTAAGTCGCCTGTTGGTTGCTGCAATAATGCGAACATCCACCGTTATAATTTCAGACCCACCCACTCGAATCAGCTCTTTTTCTTGAAGAATTCTCAAGAATTTCGCCTGCACACTCATAGGAAGCTCACCAATTTCATCTAAAAAAAGCGTCCCTTTATCGGCCAGTTCAAAAAGACCTTTTTTCCCGCCCTTCTTCGCCCCGGAGAAAGCACCTTCCTCATAGCCAAAAAGTTCACTCTCAAGCAGTTGAGGATAGAGGGCAGAGCAGTTTATGGCCAAAAAAGGCTCGTTTTTTCTAAGCGACGCATTATGAATGGACTGTGCAAAGAGTTCCTTTCCCGTGCCACTTTCGCCAATGAGCAACACGACGTTGTCTGAAACTGCAATTTTCTTCGCTTTTGCCTTACAGCTCTCAATAGCTTCACTCTCGCCAAGAATATCTTCAAAACTATACTTTGTCACATAGCCTCTGGAGATGTGAAGTTCTTTCAGCCGAACCTCCAAAGCCTTCACTTCACTGACATCTTCAATAAGAAAAATATAGCCATAGCGCCTTTCATCCACTGTCAGTGGCTTCTTAGTCACCTCAAAGGTCTTTTCAAAAATCGGATGCTTGAACAGCACTTTATTCACTATGCCGCTTTTTTCAAAAACAGGGGCGTTTTCATGGGGAATGATGCTGCCGAATATGTTGGTTCCAATGTACTGAGTCATGGGAATAATCTTCATCATAGAGTCATTATAGTCGTTTATCATAAACTCTTCATCCGTATAGACAACCCCTTCATTGGTCATCTCCAGCACCATATTGGAATTTTCAAACATGTATTGAAGTCCAAAGTTAATGGGCATAATCTCTTTCTGGCGCATGGCGATTTCATTGTTAATGGCCTTGTTGACAATTCCAAGTTTAGTCACAAGATCAATCATCGTAGCTGTGTCTATAACCCGCCATCCTATATCCACAATATGTTCCACACCCTCAGGAACATATTCTATTTGAGCTGGTGTAATGGCATATTTCAAATTCGGCACAATCTCCATGTTGGGATACACAGGCACTAAGTCAATGTGTTTTATGCCAATTGAGTTCAAAATTGAAATACTTTCAACTGCCGAAATCATTTCATTACAGACAAACATGGCTGTTGTTCCACTTGGAATCTCCAAGAGTTTCTTGATGCTCTGCTTTGTGTAAGTTCGCCTCATATAAATAATTTCAGTATTCTCCATAATTTTCTTCTTGAAGGGTTCTGCAACACCCAGACCAGTAAACAACACTAAATCAGCCACACCTATATCATTGATGCCCTCTTCCACACTGAATCCTTCGACAGTTACATATTTTCCCAAGAATTCATTTAACTTTTTTAAATAGTGTTCTTTCGTGAACTTTTTAAATGCTATCAATACAATTCGCTTCATTTTTCCCCCAATGCCAGTTCGTCATCATTTGGTATTGAGAACTATTGTATTTTTTGAAAAAGGTTTTGTCAACAGCTTCATCCAGATTACTTCATCAATCCCTAAATAGCTGAACACATTGATTGATTAAATTGTTTGAAAATTGGCGGTAAAACCCATAACATGCTATGGTTTTTTTCAAAAATGGGCATAAAAAAATTCTCAATCATACAATTGAGAATTTATCATCTAAGATGGATGCCCAGAATGCCGTCACCCAATAAATCTCACACCACACCCCAAAAGGTGGGTGGACTATCTTCTGTTTCTGACTTCTACCAATATGCAGCTTGTCATACGCAGTAGAACACGTTCTCCCTACGAATAAACAGTGGTTGAATTTAAAAGGCGACCAACATCCCAGAACACTTTATACAATTATAGCACCTTTTGAGCCATTTTACAAATGTTCACGGAGATGTTTTAATAGTTTATCTATATCTTCTGGAATAGGAGCTATCACCCGTGTAGGTGTGCCACCTCTTGCTTTCCTAAAAGACATTTCAAAACAGTGAAGCGCTTGACGATTGATGAGCTCTGTCACCGTTCCATACAAGTGATCGCCAACAATGCCATGACCGATATGGGCCAAGTGAACTCTGATTTGATGCGTTCTGCCCGTTTCAAGTCTTAACTTTACAAAAGTGTGCTCTTTAAAACGCTCCACCACTTCATAGTGTGTAATAGAAGGTAATCCGTCTGGTCTGACAATGCGAAGCACATCACCTTCCTCAGCACGTTCTATGGGTTCGTTGACTGTCCCTCTATCCGCTTTTATCACGCCATTTACGACTGCGTAATAATTCTTATCCACTTCATTCGCCTGCATCTGTTCAGAAATTACCTGCTGTGCAAACGCATTTTTTGCAATTAAAACAACTCCAGAAGTATCTCTGTCGAGGCGATTGATAAATCTAGCCTTGTAGTCTTGCCCTGCCTTATATTGATGATGTGATATGGCATTTGCCAAAGTCCCCTCTGGATGCCCCTTTGTAGGATGAACCACTAGAAAAGGGGGCTTATTTACCACCAGCATATCTGCATCTTCGTATAAAATCTCTATGGAAATATCATTTGGTTCAAATGTATTTTCGTCATGGTCCAGCATCAAACCGATTATATCGCCCTCTTTAACCTGGCGGTTTACAGAGCCATCTCGTCCATTCAGTAAAATATTGTGATTGTTTTTGCATTTTCTAATCAATCGACTTGAAATGTTCATACTCGTTGCCAAAACGTCAATCACTTTTAGACCATCGTCAGCCTCTTCGACCATGTATTCAAGTTTAAGGGTTTCATTATTAATAAACATATGCTTCCTCAGTTGTTATGATCGCTTTTATCAGAAATTGTAACGAAGCAATAAAAACGAACTTGTTTCAATTTCTTTGATGATGATATAGTGTCTGTATTTAAAATCCGCAATCTCTCTAATTCTCGCCTCAGTGGTGCCCTCTTCAAATTCAACAACGTCCACATTCGCTTTTTTCCATCCACATCTCAAGAGCTTTGAGGTCTTATCTGCTGATAGCAACTCAGAAGGTAGAGAACCGTAGACATTTCCAAAGATAATTTCATGAGACGACCAGAATTGATTATGATCTTCCATTGTCCCCGACTCCATGAGTTCTTCCGACCGCTCTTTTGCAAAGTATTCTATTTCGTTGCCCTCATAGATGTCTGTAAAGTGCATGGGTTTATAGAGAAACTCAATGGTGTTGATAATTTTATATTCGTGATTTTGGCTCGGCACTGGCTGGATTACGATGTTATCAGCTTCAACGTGATTGGCCCAGTAATCATTTTTTATTTGACCAGATATATTTTTTATGAGCCTTACACACATATCAACATCTTCAGCCTCATGTGCCAAAAGAGCTTCTTCCAGTCTTTCAACCGCCTCTTTTAGATCTTCAATGTTGTAATTCATCTGTTCCCCCTAAATATAGTTTTTGATGGCATCCACCAAATTGTCAACACTTGCTCTGTCAGTCCAATAATTGGTGACAAAACGGTATTCACCTTCTTCAGGACCATTGATTTTAATACCTTTTCCAAGTAATGTCTCCACAAAATGCTCCGCTTCAACTTCCTTATGAAATTTAACGAAGACCATGTTGATATCCAATCTGCTGTCTAGAACCTCGACTTTCTCAATTTCACTGAGTCTCTCAGCCAGATATTTAGCATTTTCGTGATCCACTGTCAAGTGATCGACCATATCCTCAAGTGCAACGATTCCTGCCGCCGCAAGGAACCCAACTTGTCGAAGACCTCCACCCATGAGTTTTCTCATCTTTCTTGCCTTTTCCACAAAGTCTTGGCTGCCAGCTAAAATTGATCCCACCGGCGCACAGAGTCCCTTGCTCAAACAAAACATAACGGAGTCAGTCTGTGATGCGATTTCATTTGGAGATACATCAAGCGCTTTTGCGGCATTGAAAATTCTAGCACCATCCAGATGAACTGGAATATCATGTTTTTTGGCAACATCATATATTTTTGACATATTTTTAACGGAAATAACTGTCCCGTTTGAATGTGCGTTTTCCATGCAGATCAGTCCCGTATCCGGATAATGGATGTCCTTTTCACGAATCATTTTTTCAACTGCTGACGGATTTATGTTCCCATTTACCGTCGGAACTTGTCTCAGCTGTACGCCAGAGATAACTGCGGCTGCACCGACTTCGTGCATTACGATATGGCAGTCGTGGCCTAAAATCACTTCATCTCCGCGCTTTGTATGCGTCAAAATAGCAAGTTGGTTTCCAAACGTACCACTCGGTACAAAAAGTGCCGCCTCTTTTCCCAAGATTTCTGCACTCATGGCTTCCAATTTTTTTACAGTGGGATCGTCTTCATAGACATCGTCACCGACGATTGCATTTGCCATGACTTCTCTCATACGATCTGTCGGCTGAGTTACAGTATCACTTCTAAAATCATAGTATTTCATAGCGTCACCTTATCCTTTTTATACTAATCGTAAAAATACTATAATGATTATACCATAAATCCGTTTTTCATGGATAGTACAATCGCACTGATGTCTATCTGTTTCGCCAATTTATCCGAAGCCTAATATCCCCGAATATTCACGATAAAAATGAAGTGATTTCCCTCTTTAAAGCAAATGGCTTCCTCTTCTTTATGCACCTCAACTTTTGGGGCTATTGCCAGAAGAGTTGATTTTGCAGTTTTCCCATGTATAAGACGACTACAATATGCATTCTATCAAAATCAAAAAAATGGGATATCCAACAAAAACACGAACATTATTCTGTATACTTGATTATTAAATTTCGATAATACTTTCTTGAAGAGATTATTTTACAACATCTTGAAGCTATATTTTGCAAAAATAAATCTTTACATTTAACTGACTTATGTTATAATAATTCATTATATCAAGGTGTCAGATTCAAACCAAGGAGGAATATATGAAAGGCTTATTATATCATATTGAACAACATGATAAGAACAACGATAAACTCACGGACTTGTTAAAACAACATCCTGAAATTCAGTTTGTCTCATTACTTGCTGTGGATTTCGGAAATAATCATACAGATGAAAAAGTGCCAGTAAGCCAGTTTTTAGACGACGTTGATGGTTTTCTCGAGAGCGGCCTTCAGACAGACGGTTCTTCTGTTTACCTACCAGAAATCGCCACTATCAACAATGCAAAAGTTGATTTAATTCCAGACTTAGATGCAAACTGGGTTGTAGACTACAATTACAGCAACATGACATGCGATGGAAAGCCCGTCGGAACACTCCAAATCCCTGCCTTTCTAATTCACGATGGCAAAGAAGTTTGTTCTAGAAGCGTCTTAAAAAATGCCGTTTCAAATTTTAAATCAGAGATTATCTCTCTGTTTAGAACCTATCCTTTTCTACTCGACGAATACGATGACATCAACAGTGCCGACGACATCGAAGACGTTGTTCTCACAAGTGCTACCGAGCTCGAATTCTGGGTTAAAACACCCGATACAAAAACTGATATCGAAAAATTATCAGCTTCTCAAAATCTAAAAGAACAATACTGGAAGAGAACCTACGGACAAGTTAGAACCTCATTGGAGCAATCTCTTGAACTCCTTGAAGTATATGGATTTGAACCTGAAATGGGTCACAAAGAAGTTGGCGGTGTTTCGTCTAAACTCGCTGGAACAAATATTTTTACCCATGTCATGGAACAACTTGAGATTGACTGGAAATATGACAAAACTCTACTTGCCGCCGACAAAGAGCTTATTGCCAAAGACATCATCAAAGACGTCTTCGAAAAAAATGGCCTCAGTGTAACTTTCCAAGCGAAACCACTTGAAGGCGTTGCAGGTAGCGGAGAGCATCACCATATAGGCGCTGCTGTGAAATTGACAAGTGGCAAAATCGTGAACCTCTTTGCTCCAAAGATCATGAACGAAGCCTTTATGAGCAAAATCGGCTACGGTGTTTTAATGGGCCTTCTTAAGAACTATGAAGTTATCAATCCGTTTGTCTCTTCAACCAATGACAGTTTAAATCGCTTGAAACCTGGATTTGAAGCACCAGTTTGTATTGTTTCTTCACTCGGTCACAGTCCAGAAGTTCCATCGAGAAACAGAACTGTTCTAGTGGGTTTAGTCAGAGATATGAAGAGCAGACATGCAACGCGTTTTGAACTCAGAGCTCCAAACCCTAATTCAAACTCTTATCTGTTATTAGCTGCTGTTTGCCAAGCTGGTTTAGACGGTATCAAAGCAACACTGGACTCTAAACTCAGCTTACCTGAAATCGAAAAGGCCTTTAATAAAGCATACGGCGAAGAGCACTTCTATTTAGAAAAAGACCGTGCTTATAGAAGCGAAGAGGATGTCTTTGAAGATTTCTCAGCAGAAGAAAGAGATCAATTGTTTGGAATTCCACCAAAGACCGTTTATGAAAACTTGGTGGCCTTTGATCACTTTGCTGATAAAGTTCATTTACTCACAAAGAACGGCGTGTTCACAGATAAAATCATTGCATCGTATCGTGCTTTCATGCTCTCTGAGTGGTCTATAGAATTAAAAGAAAGAATCATCCCTACAAACGTCAATACAATTCGCCGTTTGCGCAAATTGCACGGAAATGACGAAATATCTGATTTGGATGTTGTCAATTGGGAAAAAATCAAGTCATTGAAGACATACTTGATGAAAGATTCCCTTTCGTCTAAATCTCTGTTTACGCGAATCAGAGAAGCCTTAGACGCACAAGACTATCAAACAGCTTCAGATCTTCAAATTAAAATGAACGAAACAATGACTCTCTTGACCAAACAATACTTGGATTATAAGAGAAATCTCATTATTTTAGAAGATTAATATCCTTTGATCAAATGATATCAATTTAAAGTTGCATTCTCATGTTAACGATAAATCCCCGAAGTTCAAATGAACCTCGGGGATTTTAAATGTTCGGGCTATTGTGTTCTTAACAACTTAAATATCCGATCTCTATGTCTGCTTAGAACAATCTGTGAACAAATAGGCCGCTTCTCAATTTAGGTTCAAACCAAGTAGATTTAGGCGGCATTACTTCACCAGCATTTGCAATATCAATCAAGTCATCCATCGTTGTCGGATACATTGAAAACGCAACTTCAAAGCCATTTGAAACTCTTGTTTCAAGTGCTTTTAATCCGCGAATACCACCAACAAAGTCGATTCTCTCATCTGTTCTTGGGTTTTCGATTCCTAAGATTGGATCTAATAGATTTTTTTGAAGGATTGAAACATCTAATCTATCCACTGGATCGTTTTCGTCATAGATACCCTTATGAGCTGTTAACTTATACCATGCGCCATCTAGATACATTCCAAAAGTCGATCTGCTCATCGGCTTATATGGTTCTGATTGATCCACTTTTTCAACGTCAAACTTCTCTTCAACCAGTTTCATAAACCCGTCTTTACTGTGACCATTTAAATCTTTAACCACACGATTATAGTCCATGATGAAAAGGTCTTCATCTGGAAATATAACTGACATAAAGAAGTTAAACTCTTCTGTTCCATCGTAATTAGGGAACTCTTCTCTTCTCTTAATGCCTACTTTTACAGAAGAAGCTGAACGATGGTGACCATCTGCAATATAAAGATAATCAATGCCGTCAAAAATTTCTGCAATTCTTGAAACCAGCGATTGCTCATCTAGTTTCCATACAATATGAGTGATATCATCTTCTGATGTAAAGTTATAAACCGGCATGTGAAATTTAATCCAGTCATTTACAATCTGATTAATCTCATCATTCTTTCTATAAGTCAAGAAAATCGGTGCTGTATTTGCATCACAATGATCAAAATTATTGATTCTATCCAGTTCCTTTGCAGGTCTAGTAAACTCATGTTTTTTGATTACATCGTTCATATAGTCATCAATTGAAGTACACCCTACTAAACCCGTTTGTACCCTTCCGTTCATAATTTGACGATAGATATAAAAAATCGGTTCTGCTTCTGTTTCAAGTGTTCCCTCTTCAATAAATCTATCCAAATTTTTACGTGCAGTCTCATAGACCACTTTGTCATATGCGTTTTCAACTTCCGGCAAATCAATTTCTGATCTGACAATGTGAAGGAAAGAATATTGATTATCGCCGGCCATTTCTTTAGCTTCTTCACGATTCATAACATCATATGGCAAAGATGCTACTTTTGACGCCAATTCTTTTTTAGGGGTAATTCCTTTAAATGGTTTAACTACTGCCACCCTGGCACCTCCAATTAATAATTTTAGTTAAAAAATTTATTGATTACATCAATTGTCTCGTTTCCAATTCTCTCTTGAGCTTCCGCAGTTGAAGCGCCAATATGTGGCGTACATGAAACCTTAGGATGATTTACAAGGTCCACATTCTTAGTCGGTTCTTCTTCAAAGACATCTATGCCTGCACCAGCAACCTTGCCACTGTTGAGGGCTTCGAGGAGTGCCGCTTCATCCACAACACCACCTCTTGCTGTATTAATTAAGTACACGCCGTCTTTCATCATTGCGAGTTCTTCAGAGCCAATCGTTGCACCTTTTGACTTATCAAATGGAATGTGAAGCGAAATGTAATCTGCTTTTTTGAGGAGTTCTCCCATTTCAGCATATTCAAATTCTGGATATTGATCCAGCTTGCCTCTTCTATTGGTATAGATAACTGTCATCCCCAAAGCCTTAGCCCTGACAGCCACTTCATACGAAATACGTCCCATTCCAATAAGCCCTAAAGTCTTTCCAGAAATCTCCGTTCCAGTGTAGTGTTTTTTGTTCCACTCACCCTTTTTCATCGTCACGTTTGCCTGATGCATAAATCTAGCAAGTGTAAACATATGACCAATTGCAAGTTCTGCAACAGCAGCACTACTTGAATTCGGTGTGTTTCTAACTGCAAAGCCATTTTCTTCTGCATAGACATGGTCAATGTTGTCAATGCCAACACCAGCTCTAATCATCAGCCTCAAAGAACCGCCCTTGATTTTATCAATTAAGTCCTTTCTAATTTTAGTCGCTGATCGAATGACAATTACATCAGACTCTTTCATTTTTTCTACCAATGCATCTCCATCATAATGATTGGTATCCACCGAGTGTCCTGCTGAAATCAAAGCATCAACTGCACTTTGATCCATGCCATCATTTGCTAAAATTCTTAAACTTCCCACTATTATGCCTCCTAAAGTTAACTTTACTGATTTTTCAACAAGTTACAGTTACGAGTCTTATAACCCCAAAATATCTTCAATAGCACTCAAGAGCTCATTGAGCGTTTCCATCTTGGTATCTGCCATATGCGCAATTCTGAAAGTTTTATCCTTTAGGTCGCCGTATCCGTTTGAAATCATAAAGCCACGCTTAGCAAGTTCTTTATTGAGATCCGATACGCTGATTTCTCTTGTATTTTTAATTGTAGTCAATGTATTTGACGCATATTTAGGTTCTGCAAGTAATTCAAAGTGTTTTGCGCCCCATGCTCTTACCACTTCAGCCATTTCTAAATGTCTTGCAAATCTTGCTTCAAGTGTTTCGTCCATGATTTTATCCAATTGATAATCCAAGGCGAACATGTGTGATAAAGAAGGCGTAGACGGATATTGGTAATCCTTCTTTTGAATGTAGTTGTAGATTTCGAGAAGGTCAAAATAGAGTCCTCTGAATTCAACTTGTTTAGATGCCTCGAGCGCCTTTTGAGAGAACGAGCAAATCGCCATCCCAGCAGGTAATCCCAAACATTTTTGAGTTGAAGTGATACAGATATCAACCCCTAATTTATCCACTTCGATTTTAGTGCCGCCCATTGAGCTCACTGTATCTAAACAGAAAATAACTTCAGGGTATTTTTTCATCACTTCAGCAATTTCTTCCACTGGGTTCATAATACCAGTTGAAGTTTCATTATGAGTAATGGTTATTAAGTCGTATTCTCCTGTTGCGAGTGCTTTTTCCACCATCTCAGGCGTTGTTGGTTTTCCGAGTTCTGATTTGAAGATATCAGCAGGTACATTATTAGCCTGTGCCATTTTATACCATCTGTCTCCAAAAGCCCCCACAGAGAAAATAGCAGCTTTCTTTCTTGTACAAGATCTTACAGCGCCTTCCATCAAACCACTTCCTGATGAAGTCGATAATAAAATCTCATTTTCAGTGTACATGACTTTTCTCATCTTGTCTGAAATACTTCTTTGTAGTGCTGATGCTTCCTTAGTTCTGTGTCCAATTTGCGGTGTTGCCATTTTTTGAAGAACGTCTTCAGTTACGTCAACTGGTCCTGGAATAAACAATCTCTTATGCATTCAAATCACCTCAAAATAAATTATTAAATCATGATTATCATATCATTTAATCCGCCCAATAACAACATTTGTCCCACACTCTTTTAAACTTTTCTTCTTAATTTATTTTAATAATTGAAAAAAAAAGACAAAATGACACCAAGCCTTGGAAGACCAAGACTTGGTGTCATTTTGTTCGATGTAAAACTTGTATTATCACAAGCTGATTTCAACACTACAGGGCCACAATTATCCCGCGAGCATCTGCATATAACGATGCCAATCCAGCACATTTCATATTAAAGATTTCGTCTATTCCAGTGTTCTTTTTGACTTCGTCTTCAATTTGATTTGCCCTTTCATAATTGCCAACATGCGTAATAGCCATGATTTTCTTGCCATTTTTTACAATTTCATCTTGCAGCATCTCTATAAGTCTCTGATAGGCCTTATTTGGCGTTCTGACCTTTTCATAGAGTTTTATCTCACCGTTTCCGTCAGCACCCATTATAGGCAAAATTTTAAGCGTTGACGCAATCATACCCTTCCATTTGGAGATTCTGCCGTTTTTAATCAAGTTATCAAGGGATTCTGAAATAAAGTAGACTTTCATATCCTTTATATAATTTTCAACAGTTTCCACCAATTTTGTCGGATCCATTTCCATCCGCTTGCATTCATGAATCATCTTTGTCACCAGTGTTTCACTTGCAGCTGCTCCCAACGAATCAAAGACATGAATGAATTTTTGGCTCGGATGGTCATTTTCAAAAATATTTTTCGCGAGCACAGCGCTGTTATAAGTTCCGCTGAGTTTGGAGGAAATCGTGACCATATACAGTTCGTCTTCCGCCCCTTCAAAATGTCTCATAAAATCGTTTGGTGATGGACAAGCCGACTTTGGCAGATTAGGAGACGCCACCATCTTCTCAACAAATGAATCCACATTGAGATTTTCATCATCTATGAACTCTTCTCCATCTATAAATAATTTGAATGGTACTATTTCAACAGGATAGTTTTCAAGATACTCCCGATCAATTTCATTACAGCTATCCGCAATTACTTTATACATATATTCATCTCCCAGACTTAATTCATGCTCGTATATCTCACATATAATCCTATTATACGCCAGAATTTAATTAAAGACAAACCTTTAATCCCGCAGAACCGATAAGGCCTCCCCTCTGAACAAAATAAAAAAGCAGAGTGCCAACATTTAATCAGGTGGCCCCTCTGCTTGATTTAAACACTTATATTAGACGAACTATAAATCTGACAATCCTAGAATATGTGCTTCTTTGGAAGTCGCCAAAGTCTCAAGAGCCTTTACTTTAGATGTAATATCCTGTACAAAGACTTCGTCTTTAATTGAACCCAAATTAATTTTGACATTATAAAGAGCCGACAAAATAGCGGTTCTAGCCATCATAGCTGCAACAAGTGCGTCTGTTTGAGCATTTTGATTCCCCTTTTTAACCAGTTCTTCTATCATTCCAAACAGTTCTGAAGTCTTTTGAGCAACTTCAAGGGGCACACTTGCAGCGTATTTCATTCCCTCTTGAATCTGACGTGACCTTTCAGTTTTTTCTTCATCAGTCTCTTTTGGTAATTTATACGCCTTCATCACTTTGTCGAAAGAATTGGCATCCTTATCAATTAAATCTACAAATTCAGATTTAAATGCACTCATCTTCGAAGCAATTTCCGTCATTTCTTCCGAAACCTCTTCATAGTTTTTCTTGCCAACAGTTAAGTTGGCAACCATTGCAGACAATGCTGCTGATATTGCCGATGATAGAGCTGCTATACTTCCACCACCTGGGACTGGCTCATTTGATTCTGTTTTATCTAAAAATTCTTTTAAATATAAATCTTTAAGCATTTTTATCTCCTTGTATTCAGTCTGACACCATTATAACGGTTGATCGTTGAAGAGGTCAACAATCACAACACCATTTTTGACGACTTTTTCAACCGTACTGACGCCTATGTGATAAGGTAAAAACTTATATGACGGGAATTCATGGATGACCAAATCCGCTTTTTTACCGACGTCTATGCTACCGATTTTATCAGCTCTATCAAGTGCCGCCGCACCATTTATCGTCAATGCAGTTATGGTCTCTTCAATTGTCATTCCCATTTGATTTGTAGCCAGAGCAATCAACAGTGGAATTGACTCTGTAAAACAACTCCCTGGATTAAAATCTGTTGCAAGTGCCACAACGCAATCCGCATTCATCATATCTCTAGCCCTTGCATAGTGCTCTTTTAGGCTGAATGCAGTACAAGGCAATAAGGTTGTCACAACACCCGCCTCATGCATTTTTTTTATGCCTTCATCTGACGCCTGAAGCAAGTGGTCAGCAGATACAGCACCCAATTCAGCCGCTAATTCAGCACCACCCAGCCTCACAATTTCATCTGCGTGAACTTTTAACTTGAGGCCCTTTTCTCTAGCAGCGGTCAAAAAACGTCTACTCTGTTCAATTGAAAAGACATTTTCCTCACAGAATATATCTGCAAACTCTGCCAGATCACGTTCCACAACCTCGGGCAGAACTTCATCAATCATGAAATCCAAAAACAAATCTGGTGTTTCCTTATGTTCTTTCGGACGTGCATGCGGGCCTAAGAAAGTTGGAACGATATCCAGCGAATGTGCTTCATTTAAGCGTTTCATAACTTCCAGTTGCTTTATTTCTGTATCGAGATCAAGACCGTATCCGCTCTTGCCTTCAACTGTAGTCACACCAAACCTCGCCATGCTGTTTAGCCTTTTGACACCATTTTGATAAAGTTCCTCTGCGCTTTCGTTGCGTGTTCCCTCGACAGAATTTACGATTCCACCACCTTTGGACATGATTTCCATATAACTTTGTCCTCTAAGCCGCCAATCATATTCGTCTTGTCTATAACCGCCAAAGACAAAATGAGTATGCGAATCCACAAATCCCGGCAACACACATTTCCCTTCAGCATGAATAATTTCGTATCCCTTTTTAGCATAAGACTCTAAATCAACAGCACTTTCAGTAACGCTTTTGATAAGTCCGTTTTCTATGATGACAGATGCATTATGCAGCACTTTGAGATCGTTCATCTCCGAGCCTCTTTTTCCTTTGAACCCACTACAAGTCACCAGTTCAGATGCTCTGGAGATTATCATATTTCCACTTTTCATATTCTACTCCATAATTCTTTTTTCAAGAACTTGATCGTATGAGAAATCTTCAACTCCTAAATAGAATTCAGCAGTTCCAATTAAAGCGTCCATAGGAACAAGACCGATGATTTCACTGCCCACAATAGTAACGCCATATCTCATCGCTTCAATTTTGATAAGTTCAAATGATCTATAAAGAGGCGTTTTAGTGAAGTCCGTCATATTCATTGATACTTGAACGATTCCCCTATCTTCAAGTTCGATTCCAATTGCCTTACAATATCTGAGTCCACCACTTAAGTGTCTTACATTTTTGGCAATTTTATTTGCAATTTCTATGTCATTTGTATTTAAATTGACGTTAAACGCCACAAGCGGCATTCTTGCACCGACTGCAACGATACCAGCAGTTTCATGTATAGTTACCCCAAAATCAGGTTTCCATTCTTCTTCCTTAACTTTTTCAGCCATTCCTTCAAATTGACCTTTTCTAAGCTTGGCAAGGTTTTCTCTATGAGGTGCCGACGCTGATTTTTCATAAAGAAAGCTCGGTAATTCATATGTTTCATAAAGTGCCTTTGCAACGCCCTTCGACAGTTCAATACACTCATCCATGTTGACATTCTTGATTGGAATAAAAGGAATAACGTCAACTGCACCCATTCTCGGATGTTGGCCTTCGTGTTTTGTCATGTCAATTAGTCTGATTGCCGTTCCAACTGCTTCTATAATTGAAGCCTTTAACGGTTCAGGTTCTCCAACAAGTGTGACAACTGTACGGTTATGATCTTCATCATTGCTATAGTCCAACAATTTGACGCCGTTTTTACCCCTAAATGCAGAAACGATTTGCTCGATTTTGTCCAAATCTCTACCTTCACTAAAGTTTGGTACACATTGAATTATTTTGTTCATTGCATTTGCCTCCAAAATGTATTTGTTGTCTCAATAGTAACGAAGTGTCGTCTATTTAACGTCCACTTCTCCTATGAAATAGACCATAGCAAACGGCGATAAAAAAAGAGAGGCCTTGACTCTCACAGACTGTAGACAAAGTCTACAGTCTGTGAGCTTGTCGAGAAATGTCAAGGACAAGGAAATGAAAAAGCCTGCATTCGCAGCGTATCTAGACATACGTAAGAAGGCAGGCTTTTGAAATTGACGCCTTAATTGGCTTTTGTCGTCAAGCTGAGAGAGACCTTGCCTCTCTTTCCATCCGCGGGTAAACTTACTTGATGTCTAATTTAACCCTTAGCTTTTCAAGCATATCAATTGTCATCTTTTCAAGATCATATTTTGGATTCCATCCCCATTCTTGACGCGCACACGAGTCGTCCAAAGAATTCGGCCATGAATCTGCAATTCTTTGCTTGATTTCGTCAATTTCATAATCCATGGTAAATTCCGGTATGTGTTTTTGAATTTCTCGCTTGATGTCTTCTGGATTGAAACTCATTGCTGTAATATTGAAGGCATTTCTGTGGATGAGTTTTGAACCATCCGCTTCACAAAGTGTTAAAATTGAATCCAGTGCATCTGGCATATACATCATGTCCATAAACGTATTTTCATTTACATAGCATGTGTACTTTTTAGCCTTAAGTGCTTCATAATAAATATGAACTGCATAATCTGTCGTACCACCGCCTGGTAAGGCTTTATATGAAACAAGACCTGGGAATCGCACCCCTCTTGTATCCACACCAAATTTTGAGTGATAATAATCGCACAGAAGTTCACCAGCCACTTTTGAAACGCCGTAAATTGTAGTTGGGCGTTGAATCGTGTCTTGTGGTGTCTTATCAGCAGGCGTGCTAGGGCCAAAAGCTGCTATCGAACTAGGTGTAAACAACATAGCACCTGTTTCTCTTGCCACTTCAAGACAATTATAAAGGCCGTTCATATTTACATCCCAAAGTAAATTTGGATTTTTTTCACCAACAGCAGACAACAAGGCCGCCAAATTCATAATTGTATCAATCTTATGTGTCTTGACGAGATCAAACAGCTTTTTCTCATCTTTTACATCTAAAACTTCAAAGATTCCGTTTTTTTCAACCGTTTCATTTATACCGTCATGTAAATTCGTCGCCACAACATTTTCAACACCATATTGGTGTCTCAACATCTCGGTCAATTCCGTACCAATTTGTCCAGATGCCCCTGTAATCAATATTTTTTTCATGTGACACTCCCCTTTAAATTTTTACCTTCATGTCTATTTTACATGAATGTCTTTCCCTGTCAAACACTCTAGGGTCAAAAAACAGGCTTCAAATATTAAAATTTCGTATTAATCCATATTTTGTAAAATGCAACTCCCCAATAGACGCTAATGCTAAATGGTATCCATATTCTAAATGCAGTTTTAGAGAGTTTGTGTCTGAACAAAATCATCCCCATCAAACAGCCTATACCGCCTCCCACTAAAGCTATTCCGATTAAAACACTCTCTCTGACCCGCCACTTTCGCTTTATTGCCCTAAGTTTATCAAATCCATAAAAACCAATCCCCACCAAATTTATCAGTGTCAAATAGATCAGTACATATCTTTCTAACATTTTACACACTCCTTTAAGTCATAAAATGAGTATACCATGATTAAAGAGCATTTAAAATGCGTAATAATTAGAGTATAATACTCACAGACACACTTCAAGGGAGAACTTCATATGAATCTATATATAGAGTCTATCGTTAAAATACTATTGGCAACTTTTATTGGCGGCATTATTGGTTTTGAAAGAGAAGTCATCAATCGCCCCGCTGGATTTAGAACCCATATACTCGTCTGCGTCGCCTCGGCTATTATTATGGACATCAACCTCAACCTTGCCCTCTCCTATGCTCAGATGAACATAGACCCAACCAGGCTTGGTGCTCAGGTAGTGAGCGGTATGGGTTTTCTCGGTGCTGGAACGATCATCAAGGAAGGCGCTTCTGTAAAAGGGCTTACCACTGCCGCAAGCCTTTGGTCTGTTGCCTGTATCGGCCTCGTCGTCGGATCTGGCTATTATGCCATTGCTGGCATTGCAGCTGTGATTATGCTCATCACGCTCAAAACATTTAGCCAGATTGAAAATAAACTAACACGCACCAAAAGGCTTTTTTCACTTCAAATCACTGCTGATGAAAATCCCGAAAGGATTGCTGCTGTCACCAGTATCCTCGGCGATCACAACTGTCGGATCAACAAAGTATCCCTCATTCACACGGAGTATACAATCATAGAGATTAACTACATCCTGCCCTATGGTGGTAAGAACTTAGACATCATCAACAAAATAGAAAAAATGAACGGCATTTCTAAAGTAGAGCTCCAGCGAATTGAGCACGAACACAATCACGAGTCATAAACGACCTCATCAGCATCCAATAAAAACGGCGATGGAATTTTTCAAAAGTTCCCATCGCCGTTTTTTATTGGTTTTGAATTACGTTATGATAATCGCATTTTCATCTGTTACAATGACTGTGTGCTCAAACTGCGCCACTAGACCACCGCCAATGGTCTTTAAAGTCCACCCGTCAGACTCTTCCCTCACCATATTTGATCCATTTGAAATAAAGGTCTCAATTGCCAGTACATGTCCTTTTTTTATGCGCTGATTTTCGGATTCGCAATAGTAATTTGAAATGGCTTGAGGTGCTTCATGAAGATGCCTTCCTATTCCATGACCAGTTAAGTTCATAATGACTGTAAAACCATGTTTTTTTGCCTCTCTAAAAATAGCACTGCCTATATCATTGATTCTATTATCGGGTCTTGCCGCCGCAATACCTTCGTATAAAGCACTTTCAGCTATCTTACAAAGTCTGAGCCTTACATCATCCTCTTGCTCTACCAATCCTATGACAATGCTCTTTCCTGTATCTGCATAGTAGCCTCCCAGTTCAGCTGAGACATCCACATTGAACATGTCTCCATCTTTCAAGACATAACCTCCTGGAATGCCGTGAGCTGCAACCTGATTCACACTTAAGCAGGTATAACCAGGAAAATCATAGTCCTTGATAGGTGCTGATTTTGCGCCATATTTGCTCAAAATAGTCCCTCCCAGCTCGTCTAGCGCCTTGGTTGTAACGCCCGCTTTTGCCGCTTTTAAAATTGCCTCTCTAACCTCAGCAACAATTTTTCCAATTTCCCTTAATTTGTCCTCTTCTGTTTGTTTTTTTACAATCATTTTTACCTCAATTCTCATGTTAAAAGATATAAAATAGTCTTTATGGGTTGACGATGTGGATTTCATCGTAATTAACAACTTGATTTCTTCCGTTTTCCTTTCCATGATAAAGTGCATCATCTGCCATTTTTAAAATCTGTCTTATGTCGTAAGCGGGGTCATAGGCTTTCACGCCAACTGTTATATTCAGATAGACAACATGGCTGGTCAAATCACTTCTAAAAGGATGTCTGGAAATTTCCCTTCTGATTCTCTCAGCTACTTTTACACCCTCCCCGATTTCCGTATCTTCTAATAGGAGTGTGAACTCTTCACCGCCCCATCTGCCAACCACATCATATGGCCTTGCAAATTTTTTGAGAAGTGTCACCAAATCTCTCAAAATCTCATCTCCAACCATGTGTCCATAGTTATCATTGATGTTTTTAAAATAATCAATATCACAGATCATGACCACAAAGGGCGTTCCCTTTCGCCTAAACAGATTGACGCTTCTATCCATCATTTCATACATGCCCCGTCTATTATAGGTCTCTGTCAGCAAATCAGTTTTAGAAAGTCCCTCCAGGCGATTTTCCATTAGCTTTCTATCGGTGATTTCAATCCCCGTTGCCGCAATATAGTCCAGCTTGCCCATATCATCTCGGATGCCAAACATGGTAAGCGTCAAAAAATGTTCTGTTTTTTTAAGATCAATTTGCAGGACGTCTTTTTTCACGAAATCACCATTGATGACGTCTCGAACCGCCCCATCTATAAACTCTTTTAGTTCTTCTGAATGCTGCCACCAATCGAGTTCGGCAAAGTTTCGATCTCTGACAGATTCAATGCTCTTGCCAATCATCCGAAGTGCAGACTTGTTTGCGTAAATCAATCTGCCTGTGTCATCCAGTATAACTGCAAATGCAGCTGATTGGTCAAAGACGTCTCTAAACTTTCGCTCGCTCTTTTCAAGTGAATCATTTATATTGACAGTCTTATAATACAACCTTAGAATTACCAAAATGCCAATTAGCGACGCAATAATTGGTATAATTTTGCCAATCACTGAAAGATAAAACGCCATGCGGTTAACCACTACATATAACCGAAGCGGCACACCATCCAGCGGCAATACCAAAATATAAAAATCACCTGCTGCCGTTATTTCATCCGTCTTTATCTGCTCTGGATTTAAGCCAAATCTCTCTTTAAAATAAAGGTCCTGCTGTTGATTGCTAGCATCTAATTCATCTGAGGCAATCACTTGGTTGTATTCATTGACAATTAAAAAGTCATAAAGTGATGTTGCCTCGTGATTCAACTGTACCGATAGTTCTTTAAGGGTATAATCCACTGCCAAAGCGCCTCTAAATGACTTATCATCATAAATCGGCAGCGTTATGGTTATCATGTTTCCCTTCCCCATCAGATCTTCATACACTTTGGTAAAACGAACCTCACGGTTGGGATTGGCTTCTGGCTGAGCCAACTTGTAAAACTCATAAGTATAACATACCGGTATAAACTCATCTCCCTTCATGGCAGTCTTTGGAAAGACATTGATAAAGCCATTTTCAGATAGATAGTAAATCCACTCGATATTTTTGAGATTTCCCTTAATTTGTTTAAACATCTCCTGATGAGATAAAATATCATTGATTTCAGATTTTACAGTATTATCAAGTCGTCCACTGTCAGCAACCCCTATTAAAGAGGAATCTGATAATTCCGACTCATAATTTCTTCCATCGAATAAAACACTCTGTGACGCTTGACGAGCTGTACCACTGAGTTCATCTTCAATGAGCATCCCAAGTAGACTGAGTTGTTGAATAGAAGCTCCCATCATTTTTTCGATGCTTTGCTTTAAAAATTCACTTTTCAACATCACTTCATCCATTAATTCACGATATGTACTATTTAATTGTATGATAACCGCAACAATCAATAAGATGATTAGTGTGATGTTGATCTTGCACTTCGATTGGCACTTCATGATTTCCCTCCAGCTTATTTATACTCTTATTAATATATACACTATTTTTGTCCGCTGTAACGTCAAAATCACAAATAAGCATTTGGTTCCATATACTACAAAAGGGTCTATTGATTTAAAAAACCAACAGACCCAATCCATCACACTAAAATTCTGCGTTTTTAACAGTTCTAGGGAAAGGTATAACATCTCTGATATTGCCCATGCCTGTTAGGTACATAATCATACGCTCAAAACCCAATCCATAACCAGCATGTCTCGTTCCACCAAATTTACGCAGTTCAAGATACCACCAATAGTCTTCTTCAGCCAATCCCATTTCATGAATTCTGTCAAGTAAGACGTCCATTCTCTCTTCCCTTTGGGAACCACCAATGAGTTCTCCAACACCAGGAACTAATAAGTCCATTGCCGCAACAGTCTTTTGATCCTCATTCACCCTCATGTAGAACGATTTAATTTCTTTTGGGTAGTCAATGACGAACACTGGTTTTTTATAGACTTCCTCTGTTAAATATCGCTCATGCTCTGTTTGTAAATCCGCTCCCCAAAAGACAGGATATTCAAATTCAACTGCTGCATTTTTTAGTGCTTCAACGGCTTCTGTATAAGTCACTCTTCCAAAATCAGCACTAGAAACGTGGCTTAGTCTCTCTATCAACCCTTTGTCAATTCTATCGTTGAAGAAGTTCATTTCCTCAGGACATTGCTCCATGACGTAGTCGATGATATATTTTACCATGTCTTCTGCAAGTGCCATGTTATCCGTTAAATCTGCAAAGGCAATTTCAGGTTCAATCATCCAAAACTCAGCAGCATGTCTCTTCGTGTTAGAATTTTCTGCTCTAAAAGTTGGGCCAAATGTGTAGACATCCCTGAACGCCAGTGCAAATGTTTCCGCTTCCAACTGTCCGCTCACTGTAAGATTTGTCTCTTTTCCAAAGAAGTCATCTGTGTAATCAATTTTTCCATCTTCTGTCTTTGGAATATCATTGATGTCTAAGGTGGTCACTCTGAACATTTCACCAGCACCTTCACAGTCACTGCCTGTTACAATTGGAGTATGCACATAGACAAATCCTCTGTCTTGAAAAAACTTATGAATTGCATAAGCTGCAACAGAACGCACTCTGAATACAGCCGAAAACGTATTGCTTCTCGGTCTCAAATGCGCAATTGTTCTCAAATATTCCATGGTGTGACGCTTCTTTTGAAGTGGATAATCTGGTGTTGAATGCCCCTCTACAAAGATTTCGGACGCCTTGATTTCAAAAGGCTGTTTTGCATCTGGTGTCAAGATAAACATTCCCTTTATAATCAAAGCTGATGCAATAGATAGCTTAGATACTTCTTCAAAATTAGATAAGTCCTCTTCATAGACAATTTGAACATTTTTAAAATAAGTTCCATCGTTTAACTCAATAAAACCAAAGTTCTTTGAAGCACGTCCAGTTCTGATCCAGCCCGATACCGTCACTTCTTTCCCATCAAATGCTTGAGGATTTTTATACATATCTCTAATTAAAATACTTTCCATCTCTTCCTCCGTCGTCATATTATTTATACTCTCAAAAACCACTAGGCTTTTTCTCGTCGTTTCTTCTCCAGTGTCTGTACAGTTCATTTAAAATGTTTCAAAGGTAGGTAAACGTCACACCTATAATATGATTTTACCATATAAATTATAATATAAGGCGCACATTAAGTCAAAATATAACATTGATATTTATATGGTTTTCTTATACTATTGTCTTATACCCAATTGAAAGGCTGAGATTTATGGAGAGATTAAATTTACTTGGCATCAGTGCCTCATTTTTCCTGTTATCCTATATTTTTAACGCATTTATTCGCCCTGCCGATGACAAAGCAACCCAATATAAATTCTTTGATATTATTCCCTTTGTAATTATCATGGGAACTTCAAATCTACCAGTTTTTATCAGTGATTTCTATGTCTATAAAGTGGCGCTATTCGTCCTATTCAGTGCGCAGTCACTATACTTGCTCCTCGAGCGGGAACTGGACACAAACGTACTTCATTTGTTGGCCTATCTACTGGCCATGCTCACCCTTCTCAGTGCGTCATTAAACGTTCACATACCACTAACTGTGTTAAACGGTGCAAATATTATCTTACAGGCCACTGTAATTATTCTTCAGATAAGGCAGTATCAGGCCACTAAGTTAAAGCAGCACAAGGAAATTGCCGAAGTTTATATGATTGCCCTAATTGGTGTCATCGTCATGAGTTACGGTCATTCCTATTTCCTCATCAATTTTGGATTTATTATCTACATCGTCTATCAGCTCTCTGAGCTTTTAGTTCTATTAAAATTTTATAGGGCGTCACAGGTTTCAATTAGAACACGATTGAGCGATCTTGAAAACAAATTTGAACGGACTGTTGAGTTCGAAGCAAAAAAACGCACATCTCACATGGCTGATAAAGTTGAGTACATCCGTGAAAAGTCGCAAAAAGATCCTATGACGAAAGCCTATAACCGCAACGGACTTGTAGACATTATAAATGATTTAATCAACGACAGTACCGTCAAAATATTTTCAATTGCAATGTTTGACATCGACCATTTCAAGACGATTAATGACACCAAGGGACACATTGTCGGTGATGAATGCCTGAAATATTTAACCTACGCCTTTATTGCCAACAACCGCAAGACTGATTACATTGGTCGCTATGGAGGCGATGAATTCGTCTTCATCATGCCCCATGTAAATGCTCCTGGTGCATTGGATATTGCAGAGAGAATGAGACTTGAGATTCAAACGAAGTCCGTTCCAAACTTCACAATTTCAATGGGAATTGCAACCTATCCCTATGATGGTCGTTCATTTTCATCACTTCTTGAAGTTGCCGACACTGGACTATACGCCGCAAAAGAAGCAGGAAGAAATAACGTAAAATACAGAGGCAATGTTTTCACCACCAAAAAGTAGAAAAGGCGATGCGCCTATGATGGGCATCGCTCTTTTAATGTCACTTATCTGTTTTCAACTTCTCAGCAGCTTTGAGTATTTGAATAATCTTATCTCCTGTCAGCGGTTTCTCAATCACTGAAATCTGAGGTTCTCCTCTTCTAGAAAATTTCTGTTTATCTTCTACCAGTACAAATAAGATGCCGTGATTCATTTCAATTTCATCCACCATCCCCTCATCCGTGATAAGGACAATATTTTCAGAAACGCTCCTCCTCTCCATCTGACCGTAGGTGTAATTAAATACAGAGGCATATTTTTCCATAATCAGATGGTTTGAAATTTGGCTGAACGCCCCATATAACTTAGCTTCGCTGAGATTTAAAGCTTCGGCGTTAAGTTCACTGCTCACTGTTTTTTTAACGTTCTTGAGATCTTCTTTCGTCATCAGCAGTGGGATTTTTATTTCTAAAATGTCCTCCCTGATTTTATGCTGTCCGCTCATATATTCTAAGTTGGCTTCCAAATAGCTCAAATCAACCCCACTTGCGCCGTCTAGAGTCATTTTAAGCCCTTCTTGAGTCAACTTGATTTCAGATGTGCAGTTCTTTCCCTTTCCGCACACTTTAAAAACCATATCCAACATCGTGGTAAGCAATAATGTATTGTGTCCTATTACCATCCCCACTTTCCCCGTGTTCACAATCAATTTAAATCGGCAGTTTAATTCCTCCGCATTGAGCTGTGAAATTCGAACTATGAAATTGATTAACAAATTGATGTCAAATTCTCTGACTCGACTCTCTGTCTTTGAAAGATCATCTCGACTTCTAATTTGGTTGATTTTTTGATTTAACAAGTCAATCATCAGTTCTATAAAATCCCCGTCAATGGCTTCAACAGGTGTCTTGGATTTATTCATCAGATAAAGAGCCCTTATGATAACCTTCATCTCATCCTCATAGTAGGAGATAAAATCATCTGGTTCTAAATTGATTTCTTCAGGCACACGTCGTTTCAGTTTTGTTAAGAGAGCCTGCTTTTCTGGGAAAATTTTAAAGACCATGCCAATGAGAAGCGCAATCACTGCATAAAGTACAAACGCCGTCATCATCACCCAATTATAGCGGCTAAACACTTCTTTCCAATTGTATAGCTGTCCAAATTGAAGTCCCAGTTCCTCATCGTAAAATGAAAGAAGCAAATAAGTTCTCTTATCAATCCAAGCTTTGTAGACCTGCAAACTTGTATTGCTTCTTAGAACTTCCTCCTTTTTAGTGAAAATTTCATCCAGAGATTGAATCGCAGCGCCTCCATGCACCGTGCTCAGTACCAAATTATCGTTTGCATCATAGACAAGGCTGTCCACAGCGTCAATTTGATTATCGGGAATCACTTCATCTAATTTGAGTTCGATAAAAATAGCAGCCTGCTCCCCATTCTCTAGAGTCACACGTTGTCCAAATAGAATGCTGTTTTTTGCAATTTCGCTGTACTGGTTGCCGAGAAAGACTTCTATCTTGTCACTTTTCATAACAGCTCGAAACCATTTTAAGTCCATGGCATCATAGATTCTTTGATTGGGAAGATAATTCCCTCCAGTCAAATACGTCCCATCCGCCAGCATGGAAAAGCAAAAGTACACCTCCGATTCAGACTGCAAATATGGATTGTTCGTTTTATGTCTTTTAAACTCCTCTTCTGAGAGCATGGAAATGGACTTCTTCATCTGTTGATTGATAATCATCATGTCTTTGATTTCATCAGACGTTGCATTGTAGAATTCATTTGTCTTCAAAGCTGGCACTACAATAGACGCCCTCATCAGCGCATCGCTACCAATCACCACCATGATAGCTATCATCAGCAATATGGCTAGATAGGCAAATGTATTAACTCTTTTCATAAAAACCTCATTACTTCATTTCATATATATAATAGTGATCCTTTGACTTCATCAGCGTATACGCAACTTTGTTTTCATAAAGTTCTCCCTCATTTATTTCATACAGTTCTGAAACCAACAACTTGACATCTGAATCAGACAGTGTCACTTCCAAGATTTTTAAAGTCAAGAAAGTCATTTTAAAAGAATCCATGGATTCCAGATTTGACAGTTTCTCCATTGCAGGTGATTCTGGCATTAAATATGCCAAAAATGCATCTGATCCCTCATTAATTTTTTCAGAATAAGCCTTGTTGAAGTCCACCATCAGTTCACGAATTTCAGTGGAAACAGATGCTTCTGACTGAGCTTCAAATGCAGTCCTAACAGCATCATAATCATTGGAATTTATTGAATCTTGAATTTCAGATTCGCTCTGGCTCGCCTTTTCAACGAGATCCGTGGAACGATGGTAACCGCTGATGCCCTTTGCGTCCTTGTAACTCACTGTCTTGGTAAAAGATGTGACGCCTAGTCCCTTTTCAAATTTTCTCTTTTCAACGTACTCACCAGCTGTATAGCTCACTGAAATAGCGCCATCTTCTGATACACTTTCAATTTCCGCCTGAATTTCCTTCGTGTTCCCAGCATCATCCTTCGCTTTGAATTTCCATGTATTGCCCGCAGTCAATGGCAACCTCAGAATTTCCATTTTGACGAACTCAGAATCATTTAAAATTGGATTGTCTATCGTCTGATAAATACTTTGATCTGTCACTTCAAATGTCATGAGAAATTTATAGTTTTTTCCCGTATATCCCTTCTCATTGTCCTTGACTTCTCCAGATACCTCTAAAATCAAGTGATTTTGCTTATCAGATAGGTTTATTGAAGTCACTTCATGCACATAGCCATTTTCACCATAAAAAGATGCTGGCTCAGAAATAAGATAGGCTGCCAATGCTTCATCATAGACTCGATTTACACTCTTGCCACATCCTGTCAGCCCTAAACACATCATCAGTAGTATTGCAATCGCTTTTCTCATATTTCCTATATACCCCACTTTACATTCTGAATCTATTATAGCAAAAAAACATCCCTCTCACAGTGGAATGTTTTTTAACGCGTTGATGTTACTAGTAAATTGACATCGTAAATTCTCTTGAAAGCGCTTCTAGGATTTTGATTCCTGCAATGCTGTTTCCCTTCGAATCGAGAGCTGGACCAAAAACACCGATTCCCATCCGATTAAACACAGTGCACATGATTCCTCCACCAACACCGCTCTTAGCTGGAATGCCGACATTTATGGCGAATTCTCCCGATCCGTCGTACATGCCGCAGGTTGCCATATACGATTTCACAATATGACAGTATCTCTCTGGAATAACTTGCTTGTTGCTGATAATATCCCTTCCGTTTCTGGACAGCACAGCTCCAATATAAGCGAGTTCTCTTGTGG
Organism: Firmicutes bacterium UBA6806; assembly: GCA_002452745.1. GTDB lineage: Bacteria > Bacillota > Clostridia > Peptostreptococcales > Acidaminobacteraceae > Fusibacter_A. The sequence goes on along the minus strand of DKFC01000033.1, from coordinate 7,963 downwards.
AAATTTCAATTGAACACTGTTTGAAGTAAACTTCCAGCGCTTCTTCCACATCAATTTCAATATTTCCAAAGTCCTTTAAAAAATACGCCATAGACCGATTGCGATTCCCCGTTCTCGATTCGGATTCATATACAGCTCGATTTACCTCTAATGAATCATTTCTAGCTATTTCCCGTATAAAATTCAAAATTCTTGTCGCTCTCTCCTCGGCAGAATTTCCATGTATCAAAGCTGAAACAGATATTGCTCCTGCATTAATCATCGGGTTTAATGGCTTGTGTTCGTTAAAGGTTTCAAGTCTCACGATTGAGTTGAATGGATCGCCAGTTGGCTCTTTACCAACCTTGCTAAAAACCCTGTCCTCTCCATTATCCAGTAGTGCCAACAACAGCACTAAGGGTTTGGAAATACTTTGAATCGTGAACTTGTCCAGCGCATCTCCTGCCTGATATAAATTCCCATGCACGTCATAAATCGTCACCCCCAGCGCATCTGCCTGCGCCTTGCTGAGTTCTGGAATATAATCAGCTACCTTTCCCATTTTTGTAATGGCTTTGTTCTCCAAAATCAATTGTTCCAAAATACCTTGCATCACAACACCTCTCTTAATAGCCTCATTAACCATTATAACAAGTGGCCTCAAAAAAGAAATAGATATTGTTCAAAAAATTGTAATTTACAAATAACTTGCAATTTGATAAGATATAATATGTTCAAACTACTTTAGGGGAGATGGCGGTATGAAAAAAACTTTATTAACTGAAGCTGCGCTAGCTAAACTACAGCAAGAATACGATGACTTGATTCTTAAGAGACATGAAATCTCAGAAGAGATTAAACATGCCCGTGAATTTGGTGACCTGTCTGAGAACGCTGAGTATCATGCAGCAAGAGAAGCTCAATCTCATAATGAAACTGATATTATTAAACTTAAAGAAATCCTCGACAGCTACGAATTGGTTCAGGAATCATTAGAAAAAGATGCCGTCAGCATCAATTCAACTGTAAAGATTAAATATTTAGATACACAGGATGTTGAGACCATTGAAGTTGTCACCAAAATTGAGTCCGATCCACTCGAGAACAAGATTTCCAATGAATCGCCTATTGGATCTGCAATTATGGGTAAACGAGCAGGAGACAAAGTTGAATACACTTCACCAAACGGAAATGTTAGCATTGAAGTTTTAGAAGTATTCTAATAAAAAATAACCGCATATGCGGTTATTTTTTATATTTATTGGCTTTGAGATGTCACTGGATCTTCCATTTCACCAAAGACTTTATAAATCACAAAGGTTCCCAATAGATAGCACAAAATCGTCAAATAATAAGGGGCATTATACCCAACTGTATACATAATAATGCCACCCAAATAAATTCCAATAGCTCTAAACATATTATTCGTCAGCGACACGAGACTGCTCATGTAAGTCCGTTCAGACTTGTCTATAATCTCCATTGACAAACTCCTTATAATCGGACTTGCCATGTTCATCAGCGATGATCTGAAGAAAAAGGATATAGTAATCAGTGTAATGCCCTGTGGCAAGGAGATCGAAATTAAAAACGGAATCGACATCAACTGACAGATAATAACTGTTTTAACCTGACCAAATCTCTTTGAAATAGCTGGTACCAACAGTCCTCCTATAATCGTTCCTATTTGACTGATGGACATAATCGTTCCAACTACACCATCTGATATCTCAAGCGAATACTTCAAATACATGCTAAAAAAGGGGACAATCATCCCAGCACCAACACCCACAAGTGCCACTTGAAGCAAATAGGCCAGTGCCCTTCCCTTCAAAACACTTCGATATCCTGCAATGTTCTGATGTCTTGTTCCAACATCGTTCTTTTGAGCTGTCATGGATTCACCTGAGAAATAGGATGTCATCACAATGGGAAGCACGATTAATAGCGTTGCAAAGTTTAAGACAATTAAGTTTCCAGTGGTCTGATTAAACTGTTGCGCCAAAGCACCTGATAGATGCCCGAGAAAAAAACTGCTGAGTACCATGGCGACATTTTGTATGACGAACGCCATACTAAAAGCAGTTACTTTATGTGAGTCTGAAGAATTTTCATATAGAATCGGGGCTTGCAATACCATCAGCGTAGCATGTCCAATTCCAAATACAATTGCAGCTGCCTCCATCATAAATAGCGACTTTAAGTTAATCATCGCCATGCCGCAAAAGAGCATGATAATCAACCCAGCCTTCAAAGCTTTTTTCTTACTGTAGCGCTCTGCCACCATTGCCATGGGAACAGCCCCCAAGGCAATGCCCATAGTTCTAAGAGAGAGAATTCTCCCAACGATTTCTTCGGTAAATCCAATATGTTTTAAATAGATGCTCAAAAGCACATCATATGCCGCAACTGAAACTGTTGCAAAGAGCATGATTGCCAAATAAACTCGAATATTTTTATGACTGGATTTAAAGTAATCTCTGTAATTCAATACAAGGCCTCTCATATGACTACCCCCAAATCATTATATCATATATTTCGAAATGCGAAAGATTAAATTGACGACTGTTGCAATCACACTCACAGTTGAATCAAAGGACAATTTCGTTTATACTATAACGAGATAATTCGAAAGACTAAATAGATTGAGGAGGCAACATATGGCTTGTATTTATCCGTGTTCCAGCAAGGAACCCAGCACACTTTATCCCTATATGCTCGATACAATCAAAACGCTGCTCGAAGGCGAAGAAGACTGGGTGGCAAACGCCGCCAATTCTGCTGCTGCCATTGGGTTCCTGCTCCATGATTTAAACTGGGCTGGGTTCTATCTCTATCGTAATCAGCAGCTTAAATTAGGGCCATTTTGGGGCAAACCAGCTGTAACTTGCATTGAAATGGGAAAAGGCGTTTGTGGCACCAGTGCTGAAACTTTAAAGACTATTGTCGTTGAAGATGTTCATCAGTTTCCAGGACATATCGCTTGTGATTTATTTTCCAATAGCGAAATCGTCATTCCGTTGGTTCAAAACGGACAGCTCATTGGCGTCTTAGACATAGACAGTCCTGAAATCGGAAGATTTTCAGATGCTGATAAACTCGGACTCGAAACAATTGCAGCATATCTTTCCAATGCAATCCAGTGGCCCAAATAAAAATCATTAAAAAAGCAGCATCGCTTGAAACCCATGCGATACTGCTTTTTCACTATTTAATATTCCCTGTCAACTAGCTTCTTGGCAAATAAATTCAACACTGCCTTTGCATCACAGTCAGGTAATAAGTCAATTCTCTTAAACGCTCTTTCAGTGTATTTATGAGCAAGTTCTCTGGCGCTGTCAAGTCCTCGATTGGCCTTGACAAAATCCATCATGGCCTCTTTCGACAGGCTATCCACATTGCCAGTTCCCTTTTGGAGTGCCAATAAAATAGGAATCGTATAATAGCCATTTATAAAATCACTCATCGTACTCTTGCCCACTTTGCTTTGATTAATATCAAAATCAAGGATATCATCAATAATCTGAAATGCCATCCCCAGCTCATAGCCAATTCGTCCAAGCATCTTTGAAAGATTCTCATCACAGCCTGATTCAACTGCTCCCACGTATAGGCTCACAGCAAATAGAGCCGCTGTCTTTCCAGAAATCACTCTCAAATAGTTCTTTATGCTCAATGCCCTAAATCTATTTTGATATTGCATCAGCTCACTTTCACAAATTTGGGCAATCGCTTCTGATAAACGCCTTGAATTCTCTGCGTTAAAGCTATCCCCGTTTAATATGCTAATAGACTTGGACAACAGATAATCGCCTGTATACACCGCCATATCCTTTCCATATTTACTCTGGATAGACGCCTGATTTCTCCTGAGCTTCGCCTCGTCAATTATATCATCATGCACAAGTGTTGCCATATGCAGAATTTCAACTGCACCAGCCAACTTCACATGGCGCTCTCGTTCATATCGCCCAAAGTTTGCACCTAAGATCACAAGATAAGGCCTTAGCATTTTCCCCTCATTTTGCATGACATCGGTTACAATCTTTTGAACATCTTTGAATTTAGACCGAGTATGCACATGTATCAACTTCTTGACTTCAGCCAGTTCACTTTGAATACTATCATTAAATTCAGTTTGATTTTCTCCCACTGATAGTATAAAGGACATTTTACCTCCTTGAAGTTCTCTTATTGAACAAAATTAGTCTTTTTAAGGTATTGAATGAGAACACGTGCCACCAATCCGACAAATATTCCCGTTGGAACTGCAACAATCAACAGTATCGGTAAATACGTAAATATCAACACATTATGGATGATAAAAGCAGCCACCAACAGCTGACCGATATTATGGCAAATTGAACCAATAATACTCACACTGATTAAACTCAGCTCATCCTTAAAAACCTTGAGAACGGCTGCCATTGCAATTAGGCTAAGGATTCCCCCTGACAAACTATAAAGAAAACTCGACAGTGAACCAAAAGTAACAGCTGTCAGAATAACCCTTAACAAAACAACAGATGTCGATTCCCTAAAGGTTAAAAAGTAAATTGCTGTAAGTGTGATTATATTTGCCAGTCCCAATTTTGCCCCTGGAACAATAAACGGCAAGGGAAGCATCTTCTCTATATATCCGAGTACCATTCCCTGAGCTACAAGAACAGATATTAACACCAATTTTCTGGTATCAAAACTTCGATTGTAATTATTCATATTTACTCCGCAATATCATCCAATTCGCTTACATTTTCATCAGAGACGATTTCCACAGTAAACTGATGCGGCAAGCAGACGATAATCTCCCCTGGCTCAGATATTTCACCTGTTTTGACACATACCAAATCTCTACAATTCGCTTCAGTAATAGCCACTTTTCCATCTTTAACTGTGACGACATTTAATTCGTCATCTTCCTGCATCGTATAGACTTCATCTGTTTGTTCGTCAAAGGGGATTTCCTGAATCACTTCACCTCTGTGCTTAATAACCACCTTGACATCACTGCCTGACGGTTTGCCTATCAGGTTCATGACTGCATAAGACAGCCCGCCGAGAATTAGTACCACCACAATCAGAATTATATCATTTCTCTTCATGAAAGCCTCATTAAATTATTCGTTAGAAAATCGTACCCGCAAAATGCGGGTACGATTTATATTTACTGTTAATTGATTTGTTATCAGTGGAAATACAAATAAGATTTCCTAGCAAATGCCGTATTCTTCCACCATTTCTTAAGTGGCGGCAAGATGTAGTAATCCAATCCGAATGTGCTTCCGGCACCAGCAATCATCGCTATGCCACCGAAGAAATACCACAGAATTGAAGCATCTGACATTCCTGTCAATGTAATTGCCACAGTCATACCAGTTGTTGCAATTGCAGATATAAATGTAAATAGACCAACGATGAGCATCAATCCAAACGCAATTTCTGCAAATACCATAAATGTCTGGAATACAACTGCATGTGGCGCAACGATGTTATCAATAGCCCATTGAACAACACCAGGAATTTCTTTAAGAAGCGGTTGAGCCTGTGCTGCTACCTCTTCGACTGCTTCACTTGCCTGTGTAACTGCATCGGAGGCATACATCTTCGGTTCAATCAACCATCCGTCCGAAATCTTGTGGAGCCCTTCAAGTAACCACATGACACCCAAGAACATTCTAAAAGGCACAAGCCAGAAGTTAGGGGACGACTTCGCAAAATGACCACCCACAAATGAACGATTATTCTTCACATGGAAGAATTCATGGCGCCAATATTCAAACAGCTGAGCCACACCGCTAACGGTAAACAAATAGTAAAAGTTAACCATGTGCTTAACCAGCATAGAGAAAAATCCAGATAATTTTAAACCATTGTTATCAGATACACAATATCTTGAACCCACAGAAACCATGAATCCATGATAGGCTTGTTTGTGTTTGTGAAGGGGTTGATTGTTGATTAAATTTGCTATATTAACTGCCGCTGTATGACCAGACTGCTCTGCCGCTTCAACTATCTGTGGCAACATGCCGTCTTGATCTTCATAGTGCGTATTGTCGCCAGCGACAAAGACATTTGAATATTCTTCTGTTTGCATAAAATCGTTAACTGCAACCCTTCCGCCACGACCAGCTTTAAGGCCCAGAGAACCGACAAAATTGTTGACTTTAATACCTGCACCCCAGATTAGAGTATTACAGGCAATAACACGGCCATCTTTCAATTCGAACTTGTCCTCATCAACTTTGACAATGGCAGCATCTTTTAAGAGTCTAATACCAAGTTTTTTGAAACGATTTTCAACTTTCTTCACTTGATTGTCATCTTTAAGCGTGTTTAAGATTCTAGAAGTGGCCTCAATATTGTAAATTGTAATTTCCTTTTTATCAATACCGTACTTCTCAGATAGATGCTCTTTAGCCTCTCCCAATTCACCGGCCATTTCGACACCAGTAAATCCGCCTCCAACAACAGCAAACGTTAAAAGTTGTTTTCTAGTCGCTGCATCTTCTTCAATTGCAGCCATTTGGAACATTTTTTCAACATGATGTCTAATTTTCATTGCATCATCATAAGACCACAGTGTAAATGAATTTTCTTCAATACCTGGAATTCCAAATGAATTAATACTCGATCCAAACGCAATAATCAGGTAATCAAAACCAAAGTCTTTTCTGCTTGTACTGACCATTCTCTTTTCGAAGTCTATTTTCTCTACTGTGTCAGTTACAACATTTACCTTTCTTCCGCTGAAAATTGTTCTTAAATCAATTCTAATCGAGTCTGGCTCAGTCCTATGACCTGCCACTTCGTGCAGTTCCGTCATAAGAGTATGATACGGATTCTTATCAATTAAAGTGATCTCAACTTCTTCATTTGATTTAAAAATCTTATGAAGTGTCTTCCCAGCTTTAACTCCAGCATACCCGCCACCTAAAATTAAAACCTTCTTTTTGTTTGACATTCTTTCCCTCATTTCTTTCTGGATTATTGATATCAATTTAACAAGAAATGACCCAATAATCTCAGATTTATATTTCTTATCCTCAAGCACCATTATACCAAAAATATCCGACTAAGTAACTTGGTTTTTTATGAAATTTGAAATAATTATAAATTGTTCATCTTTTGAGCACAACATCCAAGCACTAGCCAAGAGCAACATCGAGCAACATCATGACGGAGAAACCAATCATGGCACCCATTGTGGCCAAATCTGTGTTCTTTTCCCGCTGTGATTCTGGAATCAATTCCTCGACCACGACGAAAATCATAGCCCCGGCTGCAAATGAGAGCGCATAAGGCAATATCGTGTGCATCACCACCACAAGCGCGGCACCGATGACTCCAGCTATGGGTTCTACAATTCCAGATGCCTGACCATACAAAAAAGCTTTTTTTCTGCTGAATCCTTCTCTTCGTAGGGGAATCGAAACAGCTGCACCCTCTGGGAAATTCTGAATCCCAATCCCAATCGCAAGTGCAATCGCCGCACCAAGTGAGGCTTCTGGCAATCCCACTGCAAGAGCACCAAATGCTACTCCCACTGCAAGACCCTCAGGAATGTTGTGAAGGGTTATTGCCAACACGAGAAGGACACTTCTCTGCCAGCTAGTCTTAACCCCTTCTGCCTCTTCCATACTAAAGCCATTATGAAGATGGGGGAGAATTTTGTCCACTGCAAAGAGGAAAATTCCCCCTGACATAAACCCGATCACTGCTGGTACCCAAGGTATCTGTCCACTGCTTTCCGCCATTTCAATTGCAGGATTCAGCAGTGACCAGAAACTTGCTGCAATCATGACACCTGCTGCAAACCCCAACATCATATCCAGAACTTTTCGATTGATTTCCTTAAAGAAGAAAACCATGGCTGAGCCAAGTGCTGTGACAAACCACGTAAATAATGTAGCGAGCAACGCCTGTAAAATTGGCGAACTTTTTATAAGTTCCATTGTCACCTTGTATACTAAATTTATCTTAG
>DKFC01000060.1 GCA_002452745.1 Firmicutes bacterium UBA6806 | reverse complement strand
GGCAATTAGGTATCAGGTGATTAGGAATCAGGATATTACGTGTGCATGTCACCTTAATGGTGGTTTATATAGCGGTAAATGAGCTATTAACCCCCATATATAGGAGTAAAAAGAGCCCTAATTGGTGTAGGGCTCTATTTTTACAGCTATCTTACAGCTACCGGGAAACGATGTACTTCATTTGTGCTTCTTTGATTTCCTTCAGCTCATCACTGACATCAATAAGTGTAAGCAATTCATCCATTTTCTCAGCTGCTACTTCTTGCATGTTTGGAAGAACATGGCTATAGGTATTTAGTGTAAGGCTGATATCTGAATGACCTAACCGTTCCTGGACTATTTTCGGATTAATGCCTTGTTGCAGCATTAGTGTAGCCGCAGTATGGCGAAGATCATGAAACCGAATTTCTGGTAAACCTGCTGCTTTCAAACTACGTTTATAAGCCTTTACAACTATTGTTGAGTCAAGTGGTTCACCATAAGGAGATGGAAATATTAAGTCATTATCCTTCCATTTACTACCTACATGTATTCTAGTAGTTTCTTGATCCCTTTTATACTCACGTAACTTCTCAATAGTTGATTGCCCCAATACTATCATTCTTCTACCGGAAGCCGATTTTGGCTCACAAAACACCAATCCTTTACCTTTTATTCTTTGTACTTGTCGCTGAATATGGAGCCGTTTGGATTGCCAATCAAGATCAGACCATTTCAAACCCAGTATTTCACCTTGTCTCAATCCTGTTGTGACAGCTACCCAAAATAATACTTCCATTTGTGGACTTTCTGTTGCCTGGATCAACTGACGAACTTGATAATCATCGAGGGTTTTCATCTCTTTACGAGGAACTTTTGGAAGTGTTACAGCATCAGAAACATTCCTTATAACTAATCCAAGCTTTAATGCATGATTTAATGCTGCATGCAGTACAGAATGAATTAGACGTGTAGTTCTAGGGCTTGTTCCCTCTTCCAACTTACTTGTATATAGCATCTGAACTTGGTGTGGTGTCAAATCTCTCAACAAAATATTTCCTAAACTAGGCTTTATGTGGTGCTGTGCAATTTGTGAATATTGATCAAGTGTATTCGGCCTAACTGAGGTTTTTACGACAATCAACCAATCGTCCAGGAATTTTGAAAGGGCAATCTTAGACCCTAAAACATTGAGGCCCTGTCTTCTCTGTTCATTCTTTTTTTGCCGCCATTCATTTGCCTCTCTTTGTGTACTAAAGTATTTTGTCTCTCGTTCTTTTCCAGAACCTACCTGGGCAACCCAACGGTTACCTCTCTTGAAAACACTACCTTCTCCTGCAGCTCTTTTTGCCATATGTGCCTCCTTTATTTGATTGTTTGCACAATTTTGTTTATCTAATCATTTTGACAGTCGCTCAATCTACACTTCTACATCTACATTTCAAATTCATCATCTTCAACATACAATGTTGTTTTGCCTGATGGAATCGTTTTTATTTTTTTTTCCAATAATAATTCTTCAAGTAAAACATCTACTGTTTCTGCTTTATAGTGGGTCTTTTGTTGTATTTCACGGCTTGTAAGACCATCATATTGTTTTATCAAGTTGTGGATTTTTTCTTTAGGATCTTGTATGGAGGAACTATTATTTTGTGAATTACTGGGTAAAGATTCATAGTATAGCCAATGTAAATATCGTCGCCATTCTTCAGTTATGTTTTGAGAAAAGCTCCAATAATCCAGAGAAACTTGACATTCATTATTCAAACTAGCAATAAGGACAGCAATACGTAATGCCATTTCAGGATAACGGAGATAACTCCCAACAAGATCTTTTTCCTTAGATTCCTCATACAAATCTTTTAACGCATATCTGTATGCATAAAATGCATCATAAACATCTTGAGGAATTTCAATTAGATGACCTGTGGCTGGAATGAATTTAATACCATCTGTTGTTAGTTGTATTTGAGGAACACCGAGTCTATTATGCCATTGCTGTAATTGAGAGATTATTGACTCAGGAATTATCCTTTCGTTTTCCGGAAATCTGACATCTTTTCTAAAATCATCTGGTGGACAAATGAATGCAATCCGAGAAAGAAAACCATCTCTCCAAAGGTGAGCCCCCTTTTTTGCGTATGGAGAAAGATCATCCGGGGTCATTCCACCAAGTAATGTTAAGAAGGGGTATTGTACCGATTCCAAATCACGTGCTTGAGTAGAATTACCTAATTTGACTTGATTGTCATATAGTCTTTTTAGAAGTTCTCGAAAATCGGAATTATAATGAGACTTCTGCATCATATCGCGTATTAACCTTCCGAATTCATCGTAAATCCAACCACGTTGTCCAATAAATGCCTTATTCTGTTGAAAGTTTTTAACTATTTCTTCTTGTTCATTAACGGTCATTTTTTCAAAATTTTCAGGCACTTTCAGACACATTGATGAGAATAATTTTGAAGCAGTAATCACATCTGGAAATAATAAGAAATCTAATCCCAATTCCTCCAAAACCAATCGAACAAGCTTCAACACCGTAGTTTTAGCAGAAAATCCTGAGGTATCAACCAACATGATATATAAGTTAGTTGCTCGTCGTTCACCTAACCAAAATTCAACTCTTCTGGCTGAAATTATTGATACCAGGGCAATAGCACAAGCCAGATAATATCCATCAAAAGATTCTGAACCCCATTTTGAAAAAAAACTTACTAGTTCTGCAAGAAGGGGACATATAACCTCTAATTTAACATTTTCTAACCTCACATCAGGAGGTAATTCAGTAAACTCGTGAACTTGAGAATTCATAATCATTAAGCCTTTCTCTAATTTTGAGATCAAGTCTTCATTGAACGTGAAGACTTGATCTCGTAAAACCTATCCTTTTTAATGGGGATTATTTGCTCCGAGCCATTCATTCATTATTTGCGCAAAACCGAATTCACCTAATTCACAAAATCCGATGAAATCCATGAGCAAACTATGTTTCTCTGTCAAATAATCAGCAAAATTTAGAGGCTGAAGTAAAATGAAGGCCCCCATACTACATATCGCGTCACTTGCAGTAGAACATGAAACCAAGAAATCTTCCAAGCTACAATCACGTATCTCATCGAAATCATAGAATTCAACTTGGAACACTTCTCTATTAGAAAACCTATCTGCATTAGTTACCATTTTTCTTAATGCTTTGGCAATATTCTTTGCATCTTGATCTGAGATCCATCTTAAATGTGGGAATAAATAATCAGTTCCAAAATCCGAATTGAAAGGACCTTCTTCAAAATTTGAAACAAGGACATATCCTTCAGGTTCCCATCCATTGCGTTTAGCTTCTCGTAAAAAAAGTGCATAATCTTTTAGTTCCAATCTAAAATTTGTTCCGTCTGACCTTTCAAGAACAATTTGTGGTTTACCAATTGTTGCGAATTTAATTTCATTAGCCATTTTGGCCTCCTTCGAATGATTTATGAGTTGATATATACTGATTTAGATCTTCATGACTGACCCTAACATTCTTGCCTATCTTGATTGTAGGAATATCACCCTGCCTCATCATGTGATAAGTCTTTGATCGGCTGATTCCCAAAATTTCTGCCACTTGTCCTGCCTTTAATAATTTTTGTTCGATCATGTTTTCTCCTGTAATTCAATACTTTGACACTAATTTTCTATTAGATCTATTCGGTTCAGATCAATTCCAACCAAACAGAAAATTGTAGTTACTCTCAACTAAAAGTTTGTGATTCTTCTGGGAAAATGTATTATAATAATTTATAGAAGACTCCTTTCACACAGGGCGTTTTCAACTCGACCCACCACCAGCCCGTGGTGGGTTTTTTATTCTGCTATAGATGATACTGTTTTATAAAAGCGTTAAGGTGTATTCTACGAGTCGTAAAATAAATTAACTCATACGGTCTGCTCTTTGCCACTCCCACTTCATAGCACGATAAACATTCCGGAGAGTATTCGTATTTATCTTGTCGTCCCCCTCATGTATGTAATTATATTCATCAACAACCATATTTTGAGTCCAATGAAGATGACTATCTTTGATTTCCTTTAATCTCTGCGCCCGCATCAGAGTGGTTTCAGACACTCCAGACCTTCTTTTTCTTTGAAATAAATCACTTCCGTATTCCTTTGGAAGGCCTTCATCGATTGCACGACGATATTTCTTTAGAATTTCTTCACGCTCTAAATTTGTATTAGACAAGCAATGATCTTTATAAAATTCCAAACCTTCAGATAACGAGTAGCCAAAATTGTCCTCTAGGAGTTTGCTAATATCTTGAATCACTTCTGGTAAGTAAAAATAACAAGTGTTCCAACCGATACTTATCCACTCACTCGTGGCCAATTCATCATCATATCCATGATTCCTGTCACGTGGATCAACTTCCCAATTAGCAAAAATAAAATTATAAAACTCATTGAAAAACAATAAAGGCTGTAATAATTTCTCAAAATTGTATACCGCCGCCTGAAATTTTATTTTTCCCTCGTGTATTGGAATTACATCAATTTCACCAACCCTTGTCGGAGTAGATCCTGATGATTCCTGTGTGCCAAAATGGATTGTGTATCGATAACCACTAGACACAATATCACTTTTTTTCAGTGAAAGATTAGGTATATTTTGTTTTGTTACATACTTATTGAAAAAATACTCGAAGTTTGTTTCAAAAGTTTTAGTTGAAATAAAAATAGTCAATTCTGGCAATAACATTACAAATTCCTTTCATCAACCATTGCATCAATTTAAGGATATGGAGGGCTTTTCATCCCCCCCATATCTATATTCAACCTTGTACTTGTTCCTTTCTTTCCTCAAGGACAAGGATAAGTTTTTTAGCCATATCACCAATTCTCTGAAAGCAAGCCATTAAATTATCACTTCCTAAACCATACAACGCCAAGTAGTTTGGGCTATTTAAGTCCAAAAATCCTAAATATTTACAGACCACGAAAGCAACAGATTCCGCTTCCATTTCTTTTTCAGCTCTTGACAATTGAGTATTCTCAATCTGGTGGAGAAGCTCATGAGCAAGTTCATGAATAAGCGTTTTTGTTCCTGCATCTGGAGATAACACAATACGTCCACCTGTGCTAATACCTTGAGTTTCTCCTTCTAATTCCTTTATTGTAACCTTAATTCCATTCTGTTCTGCAAAATCCATCAATTTCTTCTGCAGCTCAAGGTTCTTTTCGGGACTTTTCCAGTTTGGTTGTTCAGGTAGAGGTTGACCATCCGTTTGGGAGACATCAAAAACATGCACAACCCTGAAACCCCGTAACACTTTTGGTGCATCTTCATCATCAGGATCTTCACGATAAATCATTGGAGCTAATATCGGTATACCTTTTTCGCCTCGCTTTACATAGCGTCCCATTTTCTTCCAGGCATTGTATCCAGCAACATGAGTGGCATCTGGTCTTGACATCATGATCAACCAGATATTCGATGGACTGTATTGATGAAACTTCGCACAGAATTCAAGATAACGGACCATCTCATCGCTGACCCTTGCTTTATCGGTCGCTTTGGCGAGGTCTTCCAAATGTTCCTTGATTATGGCGTTCAAATCATTGGCAGTGGTTTTGGGTTTAATTAATGTATCCATGTTATATTCCTTTCATTTAATTAGAAGAGATGGCATAGACCTCCATCTATGCCATCTCGATAATGGGAATTTGTCGTTAAATAAAAAATCCCGTGGGGAGTTCTCCGTCCCGGACCATTTGGGCAATTTTTTGAGCCGTCTGGATAGCCGTCTGGTTACGCGCATCAGTGTATTCCTGCTCACTGAGACCAACTATCAAACCGAGGGCAAAGCAGACAGCCAGACGCTGTAAGGTCCTGTGGGTGTGCCGCAGGTGCAGGCCGACCAGCTTTCCCTCGCCGAACCCTTTTCCGCCGAGGTTGAGATAGTTTTCCAAAAGCTTGGCAAAGTTCAACGGGGTGATAGAGCGTGCAATGGTATAGATACTGACAGCCTCGCCGGTGGGCTCAGTCATGTGGCTCTCGGGGTTCCAATCTTTTATGTAAATTTTGCTTTCATCAGACATAGTTCCTCCTATCTAGATATCCCAATCGTCCCAATCCTCAAATTGAAGACTGTTGTGATTGTTGTTGAGTTGGTGTTGTTTGGGGAGTTTGAAGCTAATCATGCAACCCAGAGAATAACCATCGTAGCTCCCGCCGGTGAGCAGGGTCACCCGACCTTTGACTGGATAGCCATAAGCCTTAAAGAGAGGGTTAAGGCTGGCTGCCAGGTGGCGGTTGAGATAGCCGATTTGCTCGCCGTTTTCCCGGCAAACCATGATGGCATTGCGGTCATAGGGGTTGGTGGGCTCTCGGTCAAGCCAAACCCTATCGCCTCGCCGTAAGCGAGCCACAACTTCTTGCCTGCCCTCGAAGGTGACGCCGACAACCCGTGTGGTGATGACCCGACCATGAACTGTGGCTCCGGGATAGGTTGACTGGAGCTTGGGAAAGGTTTGCTCCTTGATGGGTCTTTCAATTTTTTCAATAACTTGATTTGCCATTTGAACCTCCTTAAATGAATTGAGGGCAATCTCAAAAGACTGCCCTCTTGGTTGATTTATGCCTGTTAATCCAGGCATTTGACAACAAGAACCCCCGGTTGGGGGTTGCTGACCTGAACTTGCTTATCTGGCTGCAGACCTGCGTCCAGCAGCCATTTGCCCTGCAGTCTTATTTGCGGAATAACCTCCTTTCGATAGTAATCGCCGACATCCTGAACCTTGAGATTGCGGGGCTTTGAGAGGGCTGGTTTATTCATGATGATTTACCGTTGCACCAGCCATCCTCCCAGCGATGGGAATGCCAGGTGCGACCATTCTTGGTCCACTTGTGCATCTCGATATTGTGGATGGGGCAGATGGGATTCTTTCCGTTACCATCCTGTTTGACCAGGACAGTTGACCCTGAATGCTTGCCATTGTCCCTGTTATCCTTTATGTGGCTTTCTTTGTGAAGGGGGATACATTTGGCTTCTGTCAGGTGTGCAAGGGCGCTCTCAGCCTTTTTCA
>DKFC01000011.1 GCA_002452745.1 Firmicutes bacterium UBA6806 | reverse complement strand
ATTGGGAGTTAATAAGCAGACACTATTTATATCTATTGTAACGATTACTCTTTAATTTTACAACTCTTTTTTAAGACTCAAACGGAATAACTGAGTAGACATCATATCCTTCGAGAACTTCTCTACCATTCAAAAAGCTGAGTTCCATCATAAAAGCTAGTCCAACGACTTCGCCGCCCAACTTCTCGACCAATTCACAAACAGCTTTGGCAGTACCGCCTGTGGCCAATAAATCGTCTACAACTAAAATACGATCCCCTTTTGAAATAGCATCTTTATGAACTTCCAAAATATCTGAACCGTACTCGAGTTCATATTTGTGTTGAATGGTTTCAAAAGGCAATTTGCCAGGCTTTCTAACAGGTATAAACCCTTTTTGAGTCAGGACAGACATTGGTGCGCCGAGTAAAAATCCCCTTGCTTCTGGTCCCACAATTTTGTCATATGCAACACCATCCAGCATCTCTATGCACTTGTTAATTGCTTCTGAATAAGCCTCGCCATCCAGCAACAACGTCGTGATGTCCTTGAAGCTGATTCCCTCTTTCGGAAAATCTTCAACAACTCTAATTTTAGATTTAAAATCCATTTGATAGCCTCCTAGCTTCGAACCACCGTCTGAGGTTCGTGAATTTTTTTATAAAGTACCAACTCTTCCAAATTGATACGCTCTTTCGGTTTTGGCAACGCCTTTAAGCATACTCTTCCACTTTTTTCAGAATATTCTATCAGTTTCATATCCGTTAATAAATCCAAGCACAAGAAGCATTTTACTAGACTCAAATTCAATTTTCCAGACAATTTACGGATATCAAAAGTAGACAAGTTTCCAATATTTTTATAAAAATGCATCAAGTCGCTTCGATTCGGAACGTGAACAGCATTGTTCCAATTTTCCTCAAAAATCACAGCGCCTTCGGCACGCTGCATGACTTCCTTAAATGGCATAAATATAATATCCACATGCCCTTCTCTACACTCCTTCTCATCAATTTTGTTAAAGTGTAGCGTGTAGTCAAACCAGTTGCGCCCAAACACATAGTCTTTTAGACGAATCATCCCCTCAATTGAAAAAATAAAAATGCGTTTATTTTGAGGGACAGAGAATATTATATCAAAATCTGATTCTGTTGTAAATTTACAGATGTTTAATTCTTTGAAATCACTTTCCAAAATAGCAGTCATAGCCTTTGCCATTTTAAGTTCAATTAAATCACTTAAAGGCATGTGTGCCTTGACAACGTCTTTGATTAGAAACTGTATGGTCTCAACCCCCATGAAGTGATTAATCTCCAGATTCAGCAGCAGATGAACCGTATCTGACCTTCTGAGGTACCGTGAAAGCTCTGCCTGATTGAATGCAAGCGCATCGTAGACCCTTGTGCTGTCATTTACAATCATTTTTAGATGGTTTTGATCTTTCCCAATGCATTTAAAATCTTCTAAAATAAGATTTTCAAATACAAACTGAGGCTTGGGATTTGCAAGTCCAAACGGTTTAAGTGCGTCAATTTCATCTATGAGCTTATGATTGACCAATTGGGGCTTCAACACGCCATCAACACGCCTTTTGTGTATTAAATCCTTAAATGAAAGATGAGCTTCACTATACTCTAGCAATGCCATTTTCAATTTTTCAACATTTTCAGATTTGAGAGTCAGTCCAGCAGCTTGCTCATGTCCCCCAAATTTTAGGTAAAAATGCTTAAAGGCATTCAAAATTTCAAATATATTGACCCCTTCAACGCTTCTCGCTGAGCCCTTTGCCTCATCGCCTTCCACATTGAGGATAACGACAGGTCTGGCATAGCGATCGCAGAGTTTGGACGCCACAATTCCAATAATGCCAGTATGCCAGTCCCTTCCACATACGAGCATGACTTTTTCACGCTCTAAATCAATATTTGCCTCAATATAGGCAACTGCCTCTTCTAAAATCACACGCTCTTGTGCCTGCCTTTCAGAATTCAAAGCGCTGAGAGAGGCCGCAATTTCTTCCGCCCTTCCAGCATCCTCAGTGAGCAGCATTTCCACTGCGACTTTAGGATCGCCAATCCGACCTGATGCATTGATTCTTGGAGCAATCACAAAGCCAATATGTCCAGCATTGATCTCCTTGCCTTCGAGGTTTGCCTCTTTTATCAAAGCCCTAATTCCCGGCGTGGTTGATTTTTGCATTTGTGCCAATCCAATTTTAGTGATGATTCGATTTTCATCTGTCAATGGTACAATATCTGCTATGGTTCCAAGTGCAGCAATATCTATAACTTCAGATACGAAGTCTTCAAACCCTGCGTTCATAAGCGCTTGAATCAACTTAAGCGCTACGCCGCAACCACACAGCATTTTAAATGGATACCCCTCGAGTTTGGGATTGATAACAGCCACTGCACTGGGAAGCGTCTCCTGACATTCATGATGATCTGTTACAATGATATCAATTCCCTGTTCATTGGCATATGCCACTTCATCCACCGCTGTAATCCCACTGTCCACTGTGACGATCAGTGTTCCACCACTCTTCTTGATATGGTCAATTCCAACTCGACTGATACCGTAGCCCTCATCGTGCCGATCCGGTATGTAGTAGTTCACGTGGATGCCAATATGCCTAAAGTATTTACACATGACTGTGATGCTCGTGATACCATCCACATCGTAATCACCGTAAATCCATATCTGTTCACCGCTTGAAACCGCTCTTTGAATCCTCTTAACAGCGATTTCCATCCCCTCGAATAAAAAAGGATCGTGCATTTCATCCAATGTCGGATGAAGAAATGCTTCAACAGCTTCTTCACTCTCCATTCCACGATCCAGTAGTAGCTTTGTAATCAATGGTTCTGTTTTAAATCTCTTGCTGTAAACCTGAATGCGGTCATCATCTATCTCTAGTGATTTCCACACTGCACTTTGAAAAATCATTTACTCACCAGTTTCCGTCTTATTTTCTTCTGCGCTCGTCATTTCAGTTTCTTTCACTATTGGCGCTTCCTTTTCTTTTAATTCTTTAATCAATTGCTCTTTGAGGTTTAACTTTTCTTCAATTTCTTTGATATATCCCTCTTTTTGAGCTAAATTTTTTTCGAAATCAACACTTTTTTTCTTGAGCTCTTTCAATTGCTTATTAACTTTTAGTTTTTTAAAGGCATCAAAAAACCAGATGATAAGCGCTCCAATAAGAGCCGATACGATAATGACAATGGCAAGCGAAAGCTCTACCTGAGTCAATAGAAAGTTAACGGTAACCACTGATGCATTGAAAACTGCGAAAATTGTTATGAAAATAGCAAAGACTAGCATCAATACCACATTTAATTGCATAATTTCCTCCTCACTGTGATTAAAAAAAGCGTTATAATCAAACCCACTATTAAATTGTAAGTTTGATCATAACGCTTAGGTCTCATAAATTAATTTGCAGCATAAGATCCTTTTTTAGCCATCTTATTTCTGATAATTGCCCAAACTGGACTGGCAATGAAAATAGATGAATACGTACCAACCGCAACACCGCACATCAACGGCAATGCAAATTCTTTAATGGACTCAACCCCTAAGAAGTAAAGCGATCCAATAACCAATAACGTCGTCAAAGAAGTATTGAGGGATCTAGTAAGCGTTTGATTGATAGACTTATCTGCCGTTTCAAAATGGCTTTTGTTCTTATCTCTCTTGACATTTTCCCTAACGCGGTCAAATACAACGATTGTATCATTGATTGAGTAACCGACAATCGTTAAAATCGCCGCAATAAACGATGAATTGATGGTCAATCTAAAGATTGAATAGATTGAAATTAGGAACAATACGTCATGAAGCAATGCGATAATTGCCGCAAGTCCAAATACCACTTCAAATCTAAATGAGATGTACACCAACATGCAAATTGATGCAACCGCAATTGCCATCAACGCCCTATTTCTGATCTCAGTTCCAATAGCAGGACCAAATTGCTCTGCACTCCTGAAATCTTCATCTGTCAAGCTGTAAGTCTCTTTTAATTTGTTAAAAACTTCAGTTCTTTCTGCATTGTTAAGCGAAGCCTTTGTTTTGATGATGACTTCTTGTTTCAGTTCACCCGCATGAACAATTTCAGGTGACAGGTCAAACTCTTTAAGCGTATCGTTGATTTCACTTACTGAAACTGTTTTGTTGAGATTCACTTGCATCATGGTACCACCAGTGAAATCAATCCCGAAGTTAAGTCCGTTTACAAGCATTAAAATAATCCCTACGGCGATAACAAGACCTGAAATACCGAACCACACTTTATATTTTGGTGTAAATTTAATTTCTTTCATTTCGGCTACCCCCTTGATCCATAGAGTTTTTTACGGTCTGTGAAACCAAGTGATAGTTTCAATAACGTCTTAGTGACAAGCACTGCTGTGAACATACTCGCAATGATACCAATCATCAGTGTAACAGCAAATCCCTTAATTGCACCTTCACCGAATACGAATAAAATAACCGCTGCGATGAAAGTTGTAACATTTGAGTCCACAATGGTTCTCATGGCTCTATGGAATCCACCGTCTATTGAAGCACGAAGTGATTTGCCAACTGCCATTTCCTCTTTAAGTCTTTCAAATATAATAACGTTTGCGTCAACAGCCATCCCCAAGGATAATACGATACCAGCAACACCCGGAAGTGTTAAAGTCGCATTGAAACCGATCATGGCGTAAACGACGATAATAGCATATAAAGCAAGTGCAATTGATGCAATGATGCCAGGAATTCTGTAGTAAACAAGCATGAACAAAACAACCAATAAAAGGCCTATTTCAGCAGCTTTGATTGCCGAATTCAAAGAATCCAATCCAAGAGTAGGTCCAATAACAGATGTTTGTACTTCTTCCAGTTGAACAGGAAGCGCACCACCTCTAATCAATGTAGCGAGTTCATTTGCAGATTCCAATGTAAAGTTTCCTTGGATAACAGCCTCATTTTTTGAAATAACTTGATCTACTGTTGGAGCAGAGATTACTTTACCATCTAACAAAATCGCAATTTGTCCGGTTTTAGTACCGTTTGCAGAAGCTTCTCTCGTTCCCTCTGTAAACAAATCAGTTCCAGCACTGTTGAATTTAAGGCCAACAACAGGTTGGTTATATGAATCACGTGATACAAACGCATCTGCAACGTTGTCTCCTGTTAACACGGTTACAGACTCAAACATGTCTTTTGTCATTCCAGAATATGCAAACACATCACCAGTGACTCTTGCAAACTCCAATTGAGCTGTTTGACCGATTAAATTAATTGCATCCTCAGCATTTCCAACGCCAGGAAGTTCGATTCGGATACGGTTGTCCCCCTGAATGGTGATAACTGGTTCAGTTAAGCCAAGTTCGTTGATACGTCTTCCGATAACTTGTTTTGTTTGCTCCATAGTCTTTGTCAACTCAGAGCCTGTTTGATCTGTTTTTGCTTCATAGACAACAACGACGCCGCCCTTGATGTCAAGGCCCAGATTCATAGAATCCTTTACCGACTTAATCGTGTAACTGCCGACAGTTAACCCATTTATCGCCACAAATGCAATACCTGCTATGAGTGCAACAATTAGGAAAAACAAGATCGTATTTTTTCCTTTCATCTAGATTCCTCCCTATTCTGTTTTATGATTTTGTGACAATTCCACATATCCTATAGCAGATTGCTTAATATGTTCAATTTCTTCCGGTGTCAGAGTCCTTGCGATTTTTCCCGGCGACCCTATAACCAGAGAATTGCTTGGAATTCTCTTATTGGGTGGTACAAGAGCTCCTGCCCCAATAATGCAGTTCTCTTCTATATATGCACCATCGAGCACAATTGCGCCCATGCCAATCAAGACATTGTCTTCAACTGTACAACCGTGAACGATAGCACCGTGGCCTATGGTTACATCGTTTCCAATTGTCGCTTTGTATCCCTGACTGACGTGGATGACGACTTGATCTTGGACATTTGTCCTCGCACCGATGTGAATCGGCTCAACGTCACCCCTAACTACTGTATTATACCAAATGTTCGCGTTTTCTTCTACTATTACTTGTCCAATGACATCAGCACTTTCTGCAACAAAACAACTCTTGTGAATTTGAGGGAATTGCGACTTAAACGCTTTAATCATTTTCGACCTCCTCTTGATTGAGTTTTGCGTAGATGTAAACAGAACATTCTATTCGTTTTTTCTCGAGTTCACAGCCCAAATCATATGGGATGTAGATGTCGTTGTTGAAATTGTATGCATTTGCATGGCAGCCACCGCTACAGTAAAATCTTGCCCAACATTCTCTACACTTTTGCTTGTTGTATACATGGGCATTTTTAAACTCATTGGTCAAACCAAAATCCAAAAGACCAGCCATGACATTTCCCATTTTGAAATGTTCATCTCCAACAAATTGATGACAAGGATAGATATCTCCATCTGGTGTAATTGCCAAATACTCAGAACCAGCGCCACACCCTGAGAGCCTCTTCACAACACACGGGCCTTGTTTCATGTCAATTGCAAAGTGGAAAAAGTTGAACTCGTTTTCAGTTCCCTTTCGATTGATTAATTCATCCGCCAAAAGTTCATATTGACTGTTGATGTAGTCGATATCTTCTTCTGACAGAGCGTAGTGGTCTTCTGGATGTGCAACAACTGGCTCCACTGACGTTGACTTAAAGCCCAAATCCGCCATGTGAAGAACATCTTTTGCAAAATCTTTATTGTACTTTGTAAATGTTCCCCGCACATAATAAGATTTGCCCTTCCTGCTGTCCACGAGTTTCTTGAACTTAGGAACGATGATATCATAAGTCCCGCCACCAGAAATTGTATATCTCATTTTGTCGTTGGTTTCTCTTCTGCCATCTATACTCAATACGACATTTTCCATATTTTCGTTGACATATTCTATAATTTCATCGTTTAACAGAACACCGTTGGTTGTTAGTGTAAATCTAAATCGCTTGTTGTGAATCGGCTCCAAACTACGTCCATATTCCACCAATTTTTTCACAACTTCAAAGTTCATAAGCGGTTCCCCGCCAAAAAAGTCAACTTCCAAGTTTCTTCTATTTCCCGAATACTGTATCAATAAATCCAATGCCTGTTTACCCACTTCATAGCTCATGAGAGAACGGTCACCTTTGAAATCGCCTTGCGAGGCAAAACAATAAGCACATCTGATGTTGCAATCGTGTGCTATATGCAAACACATAGCCTTGATAACAGGACTTCTATTTTGAAATTCAATTGAGTTGACATATTTGTCATCTGTATAGAGCATCTCATGTTCAATGAGAGCGTCGATTTCATCTATCGTTTCTTTTATCATATCCTCTGGGTATTTTTCCATGAGGTTTTTTACGACGTTAATGGGAGAGGTTTTGGGATAATACTCTAAGACATCGAAAACTATTTCATCTACAACATGTACCGCACCGCTATTGACGTCAAGAACAAAGTGAAGATCGCCTTGTTTAAACTTATGAATCATTGATTCCTCCATTTCAATTGCTGCCATTTTGGCATGAAGAAAAGCAGCTCCAAGCTGCTTTCTAAACTGAAGCTATTATTTATTTTCACATTCTTGATTTCCAACAGTACAAGAAGTTTTACAAGCTGATTGACAAGAAGTTTGACACTCACCGCAACCGCCATGTGCAGCCGAGCTCTTCAAAGTTCCGCTGTTTAAAGTTTTGATATGCTTCATCTCATTTCCTCCTTTAAGTCTAATTGACCTCAGTCAATCTTTAGAAAAGAAAAACACAAATCATTATAACATACTTTTTATACGATGAAAAGCAGATTCACACTGCAAGTGGAAATGTCAGACAATTTCATATTTTTCTCTAGGAATTCCCCATGATTAAATCTGATATATTGAGGGAATCCAAATAGTAATGATCTACCAGCGTCTCATAAATCTCGTCTAGTTCCTTTCCCTGAGCCTTGTTTTGCGCCATGAGGATATAGGTAATCAAATACTGCTGACCTTTGGCCTGATTTCCCAGTTTATAGTATGCCCGTCCACCGATATTATAAAGTCTGTCCAGCAAACTTAGTTGGTTGTACTTAGTGCCGCATCGGATGCCCTTTTCAACAGATTCAATCGCCTTTTCATGCTTTCCATCTCTGAGTTGAATACTTGCATGATGAAGTAAACTACTTATATAAACTGGAGTCATGGATGCCTTGAATTGATTCTCAATATACTCAATTAATTTATTCAAAAGCCTCTCGCCTTTTTTCGCCTCATTTCCCTTTAAAATACTAAAAATAATCGCCGAAACAAGTTCAAGTTCAACTTTAGTCAAATTAAACTGAAATATTTCATCAAGCGCTTGAATATCCTTGGTGAGTCTAAGTGTTTTCAACAGCTCCATTTCTTGCGCCTCGTGTTCATTTAAGCATATGGATGCACTGATTCCAATCCACTCTACCTTTTGTCTGATAAATTTGCTCTGGATATAGTTTGTCTGACTGACTGGTTCAATTTGCTCTAATACCGCCTTATAATTCTGATGATTATATTCAAGATAAGCTTTTTCCAAAGCCCTTTTTATGACATAGCCATTCTCTTCTAAAAAATAGGGCATATAATCCATCAGGTCATCTCCAAGTTTAGCTGAGAAGGCCTGCATTAAAAAAGTGCTTGGCGCATTTTCATTTGCCTCAATCCGAATCAATTGGCGCAGCGAGCATATATCTTTAGCAAGTTCCCTCTGTGTCAGTCCGTTTTTTGTTCTCAATGCTTTAATAATTGTTCCAACATAATTTTTCATTCGCTAATCTCCGCATGAGTATTTATACAACTACCTTCCTTATTTATTATAGAAAATTTAAAATTTAAACGGTAGGGTCTTGTCCTATTTGGGCAAATAGGTGGCCTAATTGGAAGGTTTTTTGCCAGATATTAGCCTGAACATCTTTAAATGCAAGGAATCCCCTTGAGAGTGTAAACAATAGCATACGCAAACTTTTGTTTACACTCTCAAGGGGATTCTCAATTAATAGTTTAAACATCTTCTTCTGTTTTTTCTAAAGTCAGTGTTTCATAATAGAACTGGGTCTTTATCATTTTCAATCTAATCTTTCATTAAAATGGCCCATAGTGGATTCCCACAGAGACAGCCACTAGAATTGCCCCCACTGCTGACCAGATTACAAAGAGTGGCAGCATCCATTTTGCCCATTTCTCCCACTTGATGCCTCCAATCGCAATTGCAGCCATAAAATAGCCTGAGGTTGGGGAGATAACATTTGTAAAGCCATCTCCAAATTGAAATGCCAATACAGCACTTTGTCTTGTTATCCCAACTACATCAGCCATCGGCGCCATAATTGGCATCGAAACGGCGGCCTGACCACTTCCAGAAGGCACAAATAGATTGATTATGCTCTGCACAACAAACATACCGACTCCACTTAAAGCAGGTGGAAGTCCTTTTACCAAATTTGCCATGCTAAAGATAATGGTGTCCATGATACTGCCCTCTTCCATGACCACCATAATGGCTGTTGCAAGCCCAATGATAAGCGCTCCGTAAACCAGCTCCTTAGCCCCATCTACAAAGGATTCCGCGATTGTGTTGATATCAAGCCTCCCCACAATACCTGCTACAATGCCTATAATCAGAAACATCGCCGTCAATTCAGTAATATAAAAGCCCCACTTGACCACGCCATATCCCAGTACAGCAAGCCCCGCAACCAATGTCAGCAAGACCAACTTATGACTTAAAGTAAATTCTGGTAAGGTTTCTATATTAAAGTGCATATGCTTTTTTTTATCTGACTCATATGTGGGGCTGAGTTCAGGATTCACCTGAATTTTAGCGGCATATCTCATGACATATATTACTGTAATCGAGAGTAGAATCGCATAGGAAATCAACCTAAATCCAATCCCCGAAAATAGCGGAAGACCTGATATTCCCTGTGCAATTCCAATAGTAAAAGGATTTAAAAAAGCGCCAGCAAAGCCTGCCCCTGCCCCCAGCAGCACCATAGCAGTTCCTGTTATCGTATCAAATCCAAGAGCAAGGGCAAGGGTTATGACGATTGGATAAAACGGCAACAATTCCTCTGCTGATCCCA
The DNA here is from genome assembly GCA_002452745.1 of Firmicutes bacterium UBA6806. Taxonomy (GTDB): domain Bacteria; phylum Bacillota; class Clostridia; order Peptostreptococcales; family Acidaminobacteraceae; genus Fusibacter_A. The sequence continues at coordinate 5,934 of DKFC01000011.1, read as the reverse complement.
GCATGGCACCTGCCAGTGAGAAAATGGACATTGTAACGGGAATAACCATCCTTTCTTTCCCTTCCATTTTTTTTACCACACCTGATATCCCCGCATCAATTGCGCCTGTTTTTTGAATAATTCCAAATGCACCGCCAATCATCAAGACAAAAAATATGATATATCCCGCTTTTTCCATACCTTTTGGAATTGATTTAAAGAGACCCCAAGGGGTTACGGGTGTGTTATCCACTGTTTCAAAACTCCCTGAAACAACAAATACTCTTCCTGTATCAGGGTCTTTTTCTCTTGCAAACTGACCTGCTGGTACAACATAAGTCATCACCGTAGCTAAAACAATAATCATGAATAACAATGCATACGTGTGTGGTATTTTTATATTTTTCATAGTCCCCCCTATTGACATCTATTTAAAATTAATTGATAGTAGATTTCAGCCGCTTCAATAATTTGCTTCAAAGAACAGAACTCATCATTTGCATGTGCTTGTACAATATCTCCAGGACCTAAAATAAGGCACTTGGCATTGGTATGAACCCCTAATATCCCCGCATCACTCCACGCTGGAAAGGCAATTGGTTTTTTCAAATTTCCCGTGATGGTTTCTGTTAAATTACATACTGTTTTCACAAACTCATCTTCTGGTGAGAGGCTGAACGGTGCATTGATCATTTCTGAAGTCAACTCTCTCATGGCTCTAACTTCAACCTTTGCCCCAATCAATTCACCCGCTTTTTTTGCTGTTTTCTCAATCTCCTGATGAACTGCCTCTAATGTTTCATTGGGAAGCCAACGCCGATCTATTTCAATGCGACATTCATCAGGAACAATATTGGGATCATCCCCACCGTTAATTTTGCCGATGTTAATCGTTCCATTTCCAAGTAGGGGAAACGTCCTCATTTCAATAGCTGGCTCCAGCGATTCTCTCACTAAATCGCAAAAGTAACCTGCTGCATAAATAGCATTAATCCCTTCTTTAGGTCGACTTCCATGTGTTGCTATACCGCAAAATTTGACTTCTACCCACTCCATCCCCTTATGTGCAACTGCCACTTCCAGTTTAGTTGGTTCTCCAATCACCACGTATTCGGGATTTATGGTCTTTCGAATTAAAAGTTCACTGCCCTTGGAACGCTCTTCTTCGTCAATAACACCAGCAAACATCACACTGTGCTCTAAATTTACACCAGACCTCTTGACGCCAATTAGGGCTGCCATCATTGCAGCAATTGCGCCCTTCATATCTGCCGTCCCCCGTCCATAAATATTGCCATCCTTTATAAACGGTTTAAAGGGATCATAATTCATCTTAAACCCAGGAACTGTGTCAATATGCCCATTTAGCATGAGCTTTATCCCCTCTGTCTTCCCTTCAATAATTCCGTACACATTCGGGCGATTCTCCTCCACCACATCAATTAGCGAGGCAATGCCCTCTACCTTAAACTGATGAGCAATCCAGTTCGCAACAGCGGACTCCCTCTTTTCGTTCAGCTTATGACTCTCAATACCAACAAGCTGAGTTACCAAATTCACAATTTCTTCTTCAGTAACTTGATCCAAAATAGTCATGTTTCCCCTCCTTTTGAGTTTACGTGTTTAAACATTTCAACGCGTTGTTTATAATGAAGGGCCCTCCATTAGAAGTGCCCTAAATTAGCAAATTTCAATAATTCTTGCGCTAAACCTGTTAACACATATTGGTTGACAGAATAATATATTTCCTTTCCATCTTTTCTAGATGAAACGATGCCTGCGCGTTTTAATATCTGTAGATGATGTGAAATAGTCGGTCTGGAAATCCTGTGATGCGAAGCAATTTCATTTACATTCATATCGCCAAGACCCAATAGATCCAATATTTCGAGACGCGTCTCATCTGCCAAGGCCTTAAGAACCTCAACGTCTATTTGATTTTGATTATAATCCGCCATAGAAATCACTCAATTCGTCAATGATATTTGTACTTTTTAAAATGGTCCATAACATGAAACAACAGCAACGACCAAGAGGAAAATTCCCTCAACATACCACGTTACAAACAACGGCCAAGCCCATTTAATCCATTTTTTCCACTCAACACCACCAATAGCCAATGCAGCCATAAAATATCCCGAAGTTGGGCTAATGACATTTGAAAAGCCATCTCCAAATTGGAAGGCCAATACAGCAGTCTGTCTTGATAAGTCACTTAAATCTGCCAGGGCTTTCATAATTGGCATGGTTACTGCGGCTTGTCCACTTCCAGATGTAATAAAAATATTGAACACACTTTGAATTAAAAACATCGAAATCGCACTAAAAATTGGGGACAGTCCCACGACTATTTTAGACAATTGAAAGATGATAGTATCCATGATATTCCCGTAAGTCATAATCACAGTTACCCCTTTTGCCACGCCAATAATGAGCGCACCGTAAACCATACTGGAAGCACCTTTTATGAATTCAGTGACAAGTCGCCCTGACTTAATGCCTCCTGCTAACCCGCTTACAACCCCCATGATAAAAAAGGTTGTGGCAATTTCTAAAATGTAAAACTGTTTTTTTAGTATACCATATATTAGGTAAAAAAATAAGAGCCCCAATATAAAAAGAACACGCTTATGCTTTCTACTCAGTGGTGGCATATCTTGAAATCCATAATCAAAGATAAAACCCTGCTCGTGTTCAGTAAGCGCATCGTTATCAGCATTTGACTTCCTAGCATGCCTTAGGACAAAGAAAATAGAAGTCGATACAAATAAAATATATGCCAGCATTCTAAAAACAATGCCAGAGAAGAGCGGTAGTTCGACAATTTGTTGTGCAACCCCTGTTGTAAATGGATTTAAAAAGCCCGCCACAAATCCCGATCCCGTTCCCAAAAGGCCCATGGCAACACCAGTCATTCTATCAAATCCCAACGCAATAGAAAGAGAAATCAACATGGGATATAAAACCAGCGCTTCCTCTGCCGTCCCGAAAATTGCGCCTGCTAATGATAAAATGACCATGACTAGAATGATGACTTTTTTTTCTTTACCTGAAAATCGCTTGACGACACTGGCAATGCCATAATTAACAGTCCCCGTCGCCTGAATAATCCCAAAACTCCCCCCAGCAATCAATACAAATATGATAATATCACTGGCATCCATCATCCCTGCTGGAATTGCTTTAAATAAATCGAAAAGTGTTACGGGTGTTCTGTCAATCTCCACATAGCTGTCAGCAACAACATACTCAAAACCCATTTCCGGATCAAGTTGCCTTTGGTATCTTCCCGCCGGTATGATGTAACTCAAAAATCCCAATATAACAATGATTCCAAATAATAAAACATACGAATTGGGTATTCTAAATTTCATGTTGACCCCTCCAGAACATTTCGTCATGTTTAAACATTTCAACGCGTTAATTAATTCTAGCACACCCTCCCTTATCCTACAAGGGTAAATCTCTCATTTTTACTATGCGAAACAATAAAAAAAGAAAGCCTCAGAATTTAATGAATCTGAGACTTTTTTCAGTGCTTTTATGCTTTTATTCACTTATGTACTTTACCTTCGTCAGTCGCCACATCGACAGTATTCAGCAAAGTGCTCACTATCTCTGAACACTTCAATATTGCTCTGATCTTCATAGTGCTCTTTTGCTCTTTGTAAGATTTCATCCTCAGTATAGAACTTATCTGATGAAACGCCAACAATCTCCTGATCTCCCTTAAATACTTCCAAAGAAGTCAAAACAATTCTGCCGTCTTTTTTATACATGATTCTTCCATCTTCCATGACAATGCCATGTTGCGGTTTAGGATTACCCGGAATTCGAATATGATCAGCTGGGCACAAATCCGATTCCAAAACACTATAAGTGGGACTATTGATAACAATACTTTGATAATCATTGTCTAAAGTATGTTGTCTGCCCTCCATTCTTTCACTGGCAGTGGTCATTTCAGTTGACACCATTTCTACCACACCTTTTACCAAATTTCCAAGTTCTTTGTTTTGACTAAATAGTTTGTCTAAAATACCCATTTTATGCTCCTCAACACTATATTTATTTGAATCTATACTTCTATAGAATTCTACCTTCACTTTATGAATCCTTTTACTTAAAGCTATTTTTTGTTCTATTTTGTGCGATAAATGCCCCCATGATAAACACTAAAAACAGGATGCCCGTTGCAGCAGTGGTATACAAAAAAGGTGAACTTCCTAAGTTAAGCCAATTCACAATGAAAACTAACCTCAAACTCGGCATAATATAGAACTGTGTCAACAATCCAAAAATATTTCCATACCACTTGCCTAAAAAGAGCATTTGATGACATATCAACAAGTAATTTAAAATACCAATACCAAGTCCAGACCATAGCTTTAGTTGCAGTGGGATCTTCATTTTACCAACGCTGTATCCAATGGCAAACCACCCCGCCAAAAACAGCATACTGATAATCGTAAACATCTTTCCTGCAATAGGTAACATGGTTACCATATAGTTCATAATGCTGCCTGCAATCAACGGAAATAAGCCAATCAGTGTAAATCTTATTATTTTCATTACAATCCTCTTTTCAGTCATATCGTCTAATTTAGCCCTTAAAAAATTTCATAGACTTCTATATCTTTTCTTTCGTCTTGATAGTAGGATAGGCGGTCTGCTCTGGTCATGCTGTGAAATTCAAAAAGATGCCCATCATAGTCCCTAATATAGATTGACTTGCCTTCACGCGGGTTTCTTTCGCGACCTAACTCGTACTCAACCCCAAGCCTCTCTAGTCGTTCTCGCAACTGTTCCTGTCCAGACTGATCCAAAGAAAAGGCAAAATGCGTATAAGTTCTTTCTCTTTTCTCTGCCGAAATATTCGTTTCAAGATTCAGTGCTATCCATACACCGGCCAAATCAAAATAAGCCAGATGTTTTCCTCTGGCAAGCAATTTTGCGCCTAGAGCCTCCTCATAAAATTTGATGGATTGATTTAGATTCTCAACGGTTAATGTGATGTGGTTAAGTCCAGTAACTTTTAATCCATAATTTTTTATTTCATCATGTTTATTTATCTTATCATGTTTATTATCATGTTCCCTATCATAATTATCACTATTACTGCCATTCTCTTCATACCATTCTAATATTTTGTCGCCCAAATACTTAACTGTATGATTGACACGGTGTCCATCTTTATCGTATTTTACTATGTAAATGCCCTCCCTAAAGCTAATTACATCAACTTCTGCATTTGTCCCACCTCTTTTAAAAATTTCTTCCTCAATAAATTTTTCTTTCCAGCGAGATGAGAAATATGTGTATACCCATAGTATGATTATAAATGAAATAATCACAAAATTCATTTATCGACCTCCGCTTCTGAAAATTCTCAACTAATTATAACATCTATTACCATTCACACGCCATAGATTTATTGAATTTTTTGTAAATTAGATTGTTTTTTTATATGCATTATCCCCTTATATTATCTATATCAAAATAACCTTATATATTTAGTATAAAATACACTTGGCGGCAAAAAAAATACCCTCGTATTGACATTAGAACCATCTTGCATCCAGCGTTTTACTCTGGCAAGTTTTGTGCTCTCATGTTTCAACAAGGGTGTTTGAACATATTTCACTTTCAGAAATATGGTCGATTAAATTATGCTTCTGAGTCCGTTTCTTCCTCGACTTCTTTAACTTCAACAGCTTCAACTGATTTTTCAACTGTTGAAATAGCCCATTTTTTGAAAGTCAGCTTTGTTTTAGAAGCGCCAACTTCTAAGACGACTTCTTCGTCTTTCACGTTTAAGATTTTTCCGACGATGCCACCTATTGTAACCACTTCGTCTCCAGATCTCAAACTATTTCTAAGCTCTTGCAATTGTTTGTTTTTCTTGTTTTGAGGTCTTATCATCAGAAAGTACATCAAACCGAAGAAAAACGCAAT
>DKFC01000005.1 GCA_002452745.1 Firmicutes bacterium UBA6806 | reverse complement strand
AAGCCCCTCTTTAGGTCTAGAGAGGCCTTTGATGATCTTGAAAAGGCAGGCATCATCTTTCACTTTGAAGACCAGTTCATGGATGCACCCACAATGGTGGGCGGGGTTCGCAAATTAATGAAAGATGACACCTGCTTTGTCGTCTTGGATGTCGGCGGTGACGACATCGGCGCCAAGGCCTTAGGCGGGTTCGTATCTGAGCTCAACAGCGAACAGACGGTCTCATACTATGTTCTGAATGCTTTTAGACCTTGGTCTACAGACATTGATCAAATCGACAAAACACTTGTAAGTGTGCTTGGTGCATCCGGCTTGAATCTGGAAAGCATTCGTCTCGTCAACAATCCAAACCTAGGTATTTCGACGACTCTGGATGATTTTCTTGAAGGCTGCAGAAAGATGAATGAAATGGTCTCTCCCTACAAGCCCATTGATTTTACCTGTGTAAACGAAGCCTTATTTAAAGAGGCCCGTGAAAGAGTGGAAACAGAGCTCTTGTCATTGCATCTGCATCTGACTTATCCTTGGCTCAACTAATAAATTATATCCCATGACTATATGGCGAAAGGAGTTAAAAATGGCTGTCGTAAAAATTATATCTGAACGCTGCAAAAGCTGCGGCTACTGTGTGAAGTTCTGCCCTAAGCAAGTCCTTAAAATTGGCTCGAATGTCAATACTAAGGGTTACGAATATGTTGAACCCACCAAAATGGAGGACTGTATCGCATGCCTCATGTGCGGGCGAATCTGTCCGGATGGGGCAATTGAAATCTATAAATAGGAGGAGTACCATGTCGAGAATATTTATGAAAGGCTGTGAAGCCATAGCAGAAGCGGCTGTAAGAGCAGGCTGCAGATTTTTTGCCGGTTATCCAATTACCCCTCAAAATGAGATCCCTGAGTACTTCGCAAGAAGACTGCCTGAGGTTGACGGTATATTCCTTCAGGCTGAATCAGAGGTCGCGGCAGTGAACATGGTCTATGGTGCTGCTGCTGGGGGCACAAGATCCATGACTTCATCATCAAGTCCGGGGATTGCCCTTAAAAGCGAGGGCATCTCTTATTGTGCATCTGCCAGAATTCCCATGGTCTATGCCAACATCTCAAGGGGAGGTCCAGGTGTTGGATCCATCCAGCCTGCGCAAATGGACTACCTTCAAGCTACCAAGGCATCGGGAAATGGCGGCTTCGAGATGATGGTACTGGCACCAGCTTCTGTTCAGGAAGCAGTGGATTTAACCTATAAAGCCTTTGAGTTTGCAGATAGAGACAGGAACCCTGTATTGATTTTATCTGACGGTGTTATCGGCGCAATGATGGAGCCTGTTGAATTACCAGACCTCATGTCTGCCGAAGAGATAGAGGCACTCAAGGCAAGTAAACGCTCATGGGCTTGCGTCGGACATGGATTGGATGAACCCAGATCATGGATCCAACCCGGTCAATGGCAGACCTCTGAAATGGAACGCGTCAATATAGAAGCAGAAGCGCTCTACAAATCATGGGAGAAGGACGCCATGGCAGAGTCCTATCTTGTAGAGGATGCAGAGGTTATTCTCACTGCATATGGTATTTCAGCGCGTATTGCAAAATCGGCTGTTGACCATCTGAGAAGGGATGGCTTCAAGGTAGGACTTATCAGACCGATCACCGTGCATCCATTCCCAAATAAGACATTTGAAGCCCTTGATTTAAATAGGGTAAGATATATTCTTGATGTTGAAATGTCAATTCCTGCACAAATGATTCACGATGTTGAGGCTGTCATCAAAGACCGTATTCCGGTTAAGACCTGCTTGCGCTCAGGCGGAAACATCATGACACGTGATTTGATTATCCAAACGGTCAAAGGATTTGAGAAGGAGAGATAGAGATGAAGCAGATGTATGCTAGAACAAAGACAATTCAAGAGGATAAGGTATCCGGATTCTGCCCGGGATGTTTTCACAGTACCATTATGAAATTGATCGGCGAAGTCTTGGAAGAGATGAATATCGTGGACAAAATAGCCTGTGTACTCGGTATCGGCTGCTGTGGTCTTCACATGAACTATATGGCCTATGACAACATCACAGCGCCACATGGCCGTGCTGCTGCAGTGGCTTCCGGTCTTAAAAGAAGCAATCAGGAAACGCTTGTCTACACTTACCAAGGCGATGGCGACTTTGCTTCAATCGGGCTTGCGGAATCTGTATCCGCTGCGAACCGAGGCGAAAACATCACCATCATTCACGTGAACAACGGCATCTACGGTATGACTGGAGGCCAAATGTCTCCTACGACGCTTATGGGCATGAAGGCCTCAACAGCGCCAAAGGGAAGGCAAGCTGAGGATCATGGTTATCCCATGGATATGTGCGAGGTCATAAACAAGTTGACTGCGCCGGCTTATATCGAAAGAACAAGCTGCAATACGCCACAAAACGTCATCAAAACAAAGAAAGCCCTCCAAAAGGCTTTCCAAAATCAATTGGACGGCAAGGGCTTTTCACTAGTTGAAATCGTATCCAACTGTCCCACCAACTGGGGCGTAGATTCACTCAAATCACTTGAATTCATAGAAGAAAAAATGATTCCTCAATACCCGCTTGGCGTTTATAGAGATAAATAGGAGGTCAAATATGGAAACAAATTTATGCGTTGCCGGATTCGGCGGACAAGGGGTCATGACACTGGGAAAATTTCTGGCTCAGGCAACCTGTGATTCAACAGACAAAAACGTTACATTCTTCCCATCCTATGGTGCTGAGCAACGCGGCGGTACGGCAAACTGCTTCGTAGTCATATCAGATGACTTCATCGGCGCCCCTTTAATGGATGTTATGGATGATCTTATCGTCATGAATGGTCCTTCACTTGATAAATTCCTGAATCAGTTAAAGCCAGGTGGAACCCTCTTCATCAACAGCTCTATCGTAAGTGAAAATGTGGGAAGAGATGATATTTCACTGGTAAAGGTACCGGCTACAGAAATGGCACTTGAAATGGGCAATGCTAAGGTCCTTAACATCATCATGCTTGGTGTTTATATTGGGTATACAGGGGTTGTGAAGCCCGAAATCGTATGGCACACTATAGAGAAGAAGCTTGCCAGCAAAGCGTCCTTGCTAGGTCTAAATAGGCAAGCATTTGACAAGGGGTTAGAGATCGGAAGTTCACAAAAAAAGAACTAGTCAAAGGAGCATAACACATGGTTATTCAATCATTTGAAGGATTGGTCAGTAAAGTACAAGCCTGCGCCACCATAAAACGCGTCGCAGTTGTAGCAGCACATGACGAACATACGCTTGAAGCGGTGTTCAAAGCTGTTGAAGATAAAATTGTCCAGCCGATATTAATTGGAAATAAAGAAAAGATCCTCACTATTTTAAATAACATGAACTGTACGTTTGATGAAGCCGGTATATTTGAGACGGATTCAGATCAGGCTTCTGCAGAACTTGGTGTAAAGATGATACGCGAGGGCAAGGCTGATTTTTTAATGAAGGGCAAGCTCAATACATCAGATATGCTGAGGGCAGTGGTCAATAAAGAGACGGGACTTCGTGACGGAAGCGTCATGAGCATCGTCGCTCTGCATGAGGTTCCAAGCTACCATAAGCTGCTCTGTATTACGGATGGCGGGATGATGATGTATCCGGACTTGAATGAAAAGAAGCAAATCCTCACCAATGCCGTCAACACCTATCTGAGACTGGGCTATGAAAAGCCAAAGGTAGCTGTTTTGGCAGCTGTGGAGACTGTAAATCCTAAAATGCCGGAATCCGTTGATGCAGCTGAACTAAAGGCGATGTCTTTGACGGGTGAAATAGAAAATTGTATCGTGGAGGGACCCATCTCCTACGACTTGACCATGAGCAAGGAATCTGCTGCTATTAAAGGCTTTTCCAGTGAAGTATGCGGTGAGGCAGACATTTTAATTGTACCGAACATCACTGCAGGCAATATCCTCTCGAAGGCATTGGTCTATTCGGCAGGCGCTAAAATGGCGGGTATCGTCGTCGGCGCCAAGGTTCCCATCGTCATCACATCACGTGGGGCATCTACAGAAGAGAAATATCTTTCCATGGCACTTTCCGCATTTGCTTCAAATCAGCAATAAGCTGATACAAATTAAGGAATCTGATAGATACTGAAATTTGAAATTAAGTACCAAATGAAGACTGAGTACGAACTAAAAGATAGGATAAAAACTATAGAAGGGATGATGCAATCCGCAAGTGATGCATCAGGTAAATCGATGAGCTTTTTAATATTTGCAATAAATCCTGGATCAACTTCAACTAAGATCTCATTATATGAAGGCGATCTCGAACTTTTCACTGAGACCATTGACCATGATCCGGTAGAACTGGATAAATTTCATTCCATCGCAGATCAATATCAAATGAGAAAAGAGATCATTGTCAAAACACTTGAGGACAAGGGTTATTCAATCAACTCACTGGATGCAGTGGTGGGTCGTGGCGGTATGCTTCCGCCTGTTAAATCCGGCGCTTATGAAGTCAATAATGCCATGGTGGATGTCCTGCTACATCGACCATCCGCAGAGCATGCCTCCAATTTAGGCGGCGTCATCGCTTATGAAATTGCTAAAGGCATCGGCAAGAAGGCATATATATACGATTCGGTCCGTGTAGATGAGCTGGCGGACATCGCAAGGATATCTGGCATGCCGGATATCCCGAGAACAAGCACCGTCCATGCTCTTAATTCCAGAGCCATGGCAATGAAGGCTGCAAAGGAAAGAAATCAGAGCTATTATGACGTCAATTGCATCGTCGCTCATCTTGGCGGCGGGATATCGCTAAGCGTCCATTCCAAGGGTCAAATGATTGACATCATGTCAGACGATGAAGGTCCTTTTTCACCTGAACGTTCAGGGCGTGTCCCTTGTAAAGCGCTTATAGATGCCTGTTATTCAGGTCAATATGATCGCCGTACCATGCATAAAAAGCTAAGGGGAAATGGTGGTTTGAAGGCCTACCTAAACACACATGACGCCAGAGCAGTTGAAAAAATGATCGGGGAGGGCAATGAAGAAGCCGAGCTGGTCTACAGCGCCATGGCCTATCAAGTCGCAAAGGGAATAGGTGACCTAGCCACTGTCGTATATGGAAATGTAGATTTCATCGTCCTCACAGGCGGAATCGCTTATTCTAAAATGCTCGTCAAGTGGATAACAGACCGAGTGAGCTTCATAGCAGATGTCGTGGTCTTACCGGGTGAAAACGAAATGCAATCGCTCACTAATGGCGTCCTGCGTATCTTGAATGGAGAAGAGACAGCACGTACTTTTAGTGAATAATAATCAGATAAGAGATCCTTTTTTAAGGGTCTTTTTTTTGATCTTATATGACCTATTTTGAATAAGGCTGTTAACAATAAACCTTGCATTTAATTACCACTTATGTAATGATGATATTACATTTTGCGTAACAAAGACTATGACTTTTCACCTAAAGGTAAAAAGTGTACGTTCGCTAACAGCAGTACACTATGATAAAACGAAAAACAAAAGGATATTGTCGTTATGAAAATCAATTTTATAAGAATAGGATGCATGATCTTGATAATATGGAATAGCTTTTCTTTAAGTTATCATCTTGAAAAAAGATACAAGTACGTGGAGAAATATTTTTTTGCTAAAAAGAAATTAAGGATCGTGTTAAGTTTTTTAATACTAACCATAGCATTGTTAGCAATGCTTCATAGTTCTGTTGTTGACTTAAATACACGATTTATTATTGAAGTTATTTTCTTTATATTTATTGGCATATCGCTATTTTGGGGACTTATATGGATTAATATAAGGAAAAGTTTTTAGCATCTCATAAGCCTGCTTATGTCTATCAACTGAGATCCAGAACTCTTGAAACATCAAATAAGTGGTATACCAAATAAACCTATTCTCTTGCCACACTTGATAGGATAGCCTTTGTCTTTCCAAATTCAATACTGCCCCGTCTTCTCCAAATATTTTTCCATTTTTTCTAATCTAATTTCATTTAGAACCTCATTTCGCTTGCTCACTAGGGCAACCAGCGTCTCCATACTCATGACAAAACTCACATATGAATTATAAAAACTCATATTTTCAACATCGTTAATAATAACAGCTTTTGCATCAACGGCAATGGGGGAGGTGAAGCTATCGGTCATGGCGATGATATCAGCACCTGAATCCCTTGCAATTTCTGTTGCCAACACAGTATGTTTAGAATATCGGCTAAATGAAATTGCTAGGAGGCAATCAGCTTCACCTATGTCTATTAATCTATCAATCAGTGGCTGATGCTCACCAATATACATAATGTCACTACGAATACAGGAAAGCATCACACTTAATGAAGAAGCAAATCCACTACAAGCTCTATGACCTACAATATAGACCTTTCTCGCCTTTGTGATGAGGTTGGCTGCCCGTACCAATTGTTTAGCGTTTTCTGTAGACATGCTATTTTGAAGATTGCTGACGACGATATGTCTAAATGCATTAATGAGTTCCGCATCTGAAAATGCTTTATATCGACTGATTTTTTTATAGGGAATTTCCGCTACAGGCGTCTCATTGTGTTCTTCTATTTGAAGCGCCTTTCTCAATGCTGTATACGTATCAAATCCAAGTTTTTTTGAAATCCTAACGACAGATGATGCACTTATTTTTAATTCATCTGCGATTTCATTTGAAGTCATGTAGCATGCTTTTTTCTTGTTTTTAAGAATATAATCCAAGATGATTTTTTCCTTTTTTGTGAATTTGTTTTCCCCTATATTCATTTCTATTTTTTTGTCCATATTTTCCCTCCAAATAGCTTGACACAAATCCGCTTCATGCGTATTATGATTACCTAAAGTCTAACAGTATTAAAAATGATTTTCAATAATCATTTCGACTTTTCAAATCTAATAAAATGTCAAGAGGGTGGATAAAAATTATGAAACAGATGACAGAGGGACACGTGGGAAAGAAATTAATGCAGTTTATGCTGCCGCTTTTAGTTGGGAATATCCTTCAACAGCTTTATTTTACAGCGGATGCCATCATTATTGGGCGATTTGCTGGTAAAACAGCTCTTGCAGCAATAGGTGCGGCAACCCCTTTTTTAAACATTTTTATTTTTTTGATGATTGGCTTGACAATGGGCGCTTCTATTTTGATATCAGAATTCTATGGTGCAAAAAAATATGAACAGGTTAAAGAAACAGAGGCTACAGCCATCTTTAGCGGGACCATTTTTACGGTCTTTTTAACAGCGTTAGGGCTGCTGGCAATCAACCCCATTTTAAAGCTCATGCAAACACCAGATGACATTTTAAATCAAAGTGTACAATATCTACACATCGTCATTATAGGCTTGATTTTTTCTTTTTTATACAACATGCTGTCATCCTCTTTGAGAGCTATTGGGAACTCTGTATCATCTTTGGCTTTCCTCTTCATAGCCTCTATCGTCAACATAGTTCTAACGCTGTTATTGGTTAGAGGTTATGGTCTAGGCGTCACAGGAGCAGCGTGGGGGACTGTCATCTCACAAGCCGTTTCAGCAGGACTTTGTCTGCTCTATATTAACGTCAAAATACCAGAATTAAAATTGAGGTTAACCGCTCTAAAAATCAATCAAACCCTCCTAAAAAAAGTAATCACCTATAGCTCTGTAACGGCTTTTCAACAGACGTTCTTATATGTTGGCGTTTTAATTTTGCAGGGAGCAGTTAATTCACTCGGCGTAAATGCTGTGGCCGCTTACAGCGCTGTGACTCGAATAGAAGGCTTTATCTTATCGCCTACAAATAGCATCGCATTGGCGCTTACGACTTTTACCGCTCAAAATAACGGGGCAGGACTATGGGCGCGGGTGAGAAGCGGCATGCAAAGTGCTGTTGTCATGGGACTTGTCTACTGTCTTGTGATATCTGTGATGATTTATCTTTATGCACCTTTCCTCATAAAGTGTTTTCTCCCTCAAACAGAGATGAGTTCAATTGCGCTTGGGGTCAAATACTTAAGGGCTATTTCCGTATTCTATTTACTCCCAGCACTTTGCAATGCGTACCAAGGTTTCTTTAGAGGTGTCGGCAGAATGCAGATTACACTTTGGGCAACTTTTATTCAAATTCCCATTCGAATTTCAGTTGCTTACACACTGCTTTCGAGATATGGTATTCTATCAATTGTAATTGGGGTGGCCTGTGGCTGGATATGTATGTGCATTTACGGTCAGATAAAATATTTAAACTATTATAAACCTGCTTTAGAATAAAATGATTTTACAGTCAAACGACCAATTTGACATTACCATATCCACAACATAAAAATCACCTGTAAGCATCTGAATGAATCAGCTACAGGTGATTTTTATTTTTCAAATTCAATCTATGGAATAGCGGGGAGGAAGTATTTCACTTTACATATTAAGTTTAACACAGCTATGCAGTTGTAAACCATGACAGATTTTCGATATTGAATTTATGTATAAATTATCGTAAGATTAAATAAAAATATCGGTTTTTTATATAATTACAGTTTGATCTTTGAAGGAGACCCCATGAATGAATATGACTTTACAGCTCTGTGTGCTTTAAACTTTAAATATCTCAGGACAAAACTTGGCACTCAGATTCATGTAAGTGACCTTCTGGGCATCACGCAATCCACATTGTCCTCTTACGAAAAGGGAAAGACCAGCATTCCGCTTTATGCTGTCAAGCAACTATGCGACCTTACAGAGACATCCGTAGATGCCTTTTCTACTAAGCCGCTTAGCAGTGATATTTTGCCTAGTGTCAACAAACTGAGCGCAGATAGTGTCTATCCTTCTGACAATACAGTCTATGAGAAGTATCTAAAACTTTCACCCTACAACCTCTATTATATTGTCAATGAAAAATACGATATTGCGGCGGTGGAAAAGGCTAAGATCATCAAAGATGACAATCGAATTCAACCAGGCGTTCTCACTATAAGACGCAAACCAAATGAAATCGAATGCCTATTGGAGTTAAATGGAACGGCAAAGGCTTTTATGGGTGAACTGGAGATTTCAAAAGTCAACAACAATGCCCAGATTTCACTTAAAGAACCTAAGACAGGTGAATTCATAACACTGGTCTTTAAAAATCTGAACATAAATACAAACTATATTGGCGGATTGGCATTACTCATTACCAATACTTCAGACAGTGATAAACTGCCCTGTGTTCAAAAAGTTGTCATCAGCTCTAAAAAAATTGATATTTCAAGTCGAAATAAAAAGGGCAATGAACTATTAAATTACTTGAAAATGGGGCTTAAAGACTATCAGGTGAGCTATGCAGATTTCATAGAAATCGCTGGCAAACTCGAACTGGAGGATGCCATGATTCAATCCGTTGCGGAGAAGTCCTTTCAGATGATTCGAATCAATCGGGACATCTTTAGAAGAGAGAGCGAAAATTATTTGGGAGCTATTTTGCCTAAAAATAAAGTAGAACGTCTTTTGAGGTACTTAAACCAGTATTCTCACAATGGCAGATTTTATCATCTGGATTCCCGTGAAGACAATGCCGTATATGAGTACATTCGAACCTTGTAACCGTAGAGGAGGTCACATGAAGCGAAAATTATTAATCACGTTAACCGCTATGCTACTTGGTGTTATCATTATAGTCGCCATCTATTATGAGAGTTTTGAGAGAATGCTTGTTCTCTATAAACTCAGCGATTATAAAGAACTTCTATTTGAAACCTCCACCTCGACAAAAGTAGTGGAAAGCCTCGCAAGTGGTGACATGGAAATCGTGAGTCAAAAGTTAGACGACTTTAAGGTGTTTTTCACAGAAGAGGGATTTATGCAGTTTTACTCAAATAGACTGATAACGCTCTATTCAGCATTTCCATCCAAGCATCAAGGACAAAAGCTCTCAATCAGTGACATCACCGTAAAATCGTCCACTATCGACTTAGAAGGACACAGATGCATTATCTATTATGTTGTTGAATTTTCAGCAGACGATGTCCCTTTTGCCTTGGAGGACAATCAGGTTGTCTTTGTAAGGGACGGTGATGCTGGTTGGCGCATCCAAAACGAAACGCTGTCGCTTAAAGAGACCCCATAGGATTTCCTATCTTCATACCATCTCTGAGGAATCCACAGTTTGTTTCAATAAAAGATGAAAAGCCCTTATGCAGTCAATTTTACAAGACCACATAAGGGCTTTTACAGTTATACTTTGATCTACTTATTGCTCAATTCATCAAAACTCTTGTTGAGCATCTCAATAAGGGGTGCTATTGAAACAAGGGTAGGTGAGCCAAACATCCAAACTTGCTGTTTGAGTGTGTCAATAATCTCACCTTTGGTTGCACCTGCATTAATTGCTTTTCGCATTTCGAGCACCATGCGTTTATCATGATTTGTGGCAATGGCAGTTGCAAGAGCCATAAGGTATCTGTATTTTAAAGGCATTTCCGATGCCCCCCATATTTCATGATGATAATCTGAAAGGCGCTCTTGAAACGCTTCACCAAAACACTCTGAAAGTTTTACTCCCGGTGGAATCCAGCCAATTTCTGCTTTAAATCTATCCTTATCTGATGCTTTCATGTTATTCTCCTTTCCCGTCGACTCAAGGTCGCATCGTCAATCAAAATTCGATTTCAGTTCTTTATTCTATGAACATCATACTCTAATTGAAAACGATTATCGGTAACATAGGATACTAAATCATCTTAAAAGGATTTTCCCTCTCTTCGCCACTGTGCAAATTCAGCAGTCGCTGTGAATAAAACATCAGTTGATGAATTCAACGCAGTTTCACATGAATCCTGAATAACGCCTACAATAAAACCAACACCAACGACTTGCATGGCAATGTCATTTGGAATGCCAAAGAGGCTACAAGCCAAGGGAATCAGAAGTAGAGAACCGCCAGCCACACCAGAAGCGCCACAAGCACTTACAGCGGACAAGAGGCTCAGAATAAAAGCAGTCCCCATATCAACAGAAATACCAAGTGTATTCACTGCTGCCAGTGTTAAAATAGAAATCGTAATCGCAGCTCCTGCCATGTTGATGGTTGCCCCCAGTGGAATTGAGACTGAATATGTGTCTTGATCCAACCCAAGACTCTCGCAAAGATCCATGTTCACAGGGATATTGGCTGCTGAGCTTCTTGTGAAAAAGGCAGTAATACCACTGTCCTTGAGACATTTTAAAACAAGTGGGTACGGATTTTTTTTGATATTTAAGTAGACGATAAGCGGATTGACGATCAATGCAATCGCCGCCATGGTTCCAACCAATAAAACCAACAGTTTCCAGTAACCTAACAGTGATTCAGCACCATTTGTTGCCACCGTATCAATCACGAGACCCATGATTCCAATTGGTGCAAAGCTGATAATCCACTTCACAATTGTAGAAAGGGCATCCGATAAATTTGCAACCGTGACCTTTGTTTGTTCAGAGGCCTTTTGGAGTGCAAGTCCAAGCAGAAGCGCCCAAGCGAGTATCCCTATATAATTTGCAGTTGAAAGTGCGTGAACTGGGTTGTCCACGAGGTTCATCAATAGATTTTTGAGAACATCCACCACGCCGCTTGGTGGAGTGATATCTTCAATACTCTTTCCAAGTTTAAGCGTAACTGGAAATAAAAAACTTGTAATAACGGCAGTAAGCGCCGCAGAAAAAGTGCCAATAAGATAAAGTGCTATGATTCTCTCCATGCCAGATTTATGTCCCTTTTTGTGTTGAGAAATAGCTGACATAACTAAGAAGAAAACCAGAATTGGAGCAACTGCTTTCAAAGCCCCAACAAATAGCGATCCCAAAATAGCAAGTGGTTTTGCATATTGTGGTACAGCAACACCTAGGGCAATCCCAACAAATAGCCCTATGATGATTCGTTTGACTAAACTCAAACGATTCCAAAAACTTAACATAACTCATCCTCCGCATTTTAATGATTAGTCATCTCTAAAGTGAGACAGCAAGCTCATTTTAGCACAGAGTCTCAAAATTACACAAGCAATTTGTTAATTTTTTTTAATTTTTTATGTGCAGAATGGTATATAAATTTTACTCGATATACATTGTCTGCCAATTGCGGACATCGACAATTCTTGGTTATTTTAAAACGCTTTCTTTTTACATTAAAGGATGGGAATGTTAAAATAAATTTGAAAGGCGATTCAAATTTTTATAGCCGTTATGACTAATCGGAGGTTAACATGTCTTTTAAAAATTATCGAGCCATTGGCTATGCCATTTTGGCTGCGGCACTATATGGTGCCAGTTCACCAGTTTCCAAAAAACTATTGACTCATCTGCCACCTACGTTAATGGCATCCATGCTCTACCTTGGTGCTGGACTTGGCATGAGTGTACTCTTTTTACTTCAATCAAGAGAGAGCAAAGGGGCTGGAATTGAAAAAAAAGATTTTCCCTATGTTCTCGGTATGATTCTTCTGGATATAGCCGCACCTATTTTATTAATGATGGGACTTTATAAAACCACGGCATCCACCGTTTCACTTCTCAATAATTTTGAAATTGTCGTTACGACTTTAATTGCTCTAATTCTCTTTAAAGAATCTGTTGGAAAGAGAATGTGGATTGCTATTTTTTTAATCACGGCATCAAGTATGATTTTATCCATTTCAGATTTTAGTAAAATTGAATTGTCATCAAGTTCGATTTTCGTCCTGTTGGCATGTGTATCATGGGGACTTGAAAATAATTGTACGAGAATGCTCTCTCTTAAAAACCCAGTTCAAATCGTGGTTGTGAAGGGACTAGGGTCAGGGGTTGGAGCATTCATGGTGGCACTCTATCTGGGCGAATCCATTGGTCACATCGGTTATATGGTTCTGGCGCTCATCCTCGGTTTTTTCGCTTACGGACTCAGTATTACGCTCTATATAAGAGCACAGCGTGATCTAGGCGCTTCAAGAACGAGTGCTTTTTATGCGGCTGCTCCCTTTATGGGCGTCTTGCTATCATGGTTTTTCCTTAGAGAACCCATTACGGGGACATTCCTATTAGCCCTTGCGGTTATGATAGTAGGAACATACTTTGCCGTATCAGAAACCCACGATCACGAGCATGTACATGGAGACGAAATCCACGAACACAGCCATTGCCATGACGACGGTCACCACGATCATATTCATCTGACATCTGTTTCGGGGGAGCATACCCATGTTCATACCCATAGCTCTATAAAACACACCCATTCACATTTTCCAGACATGCACCATACCCATGCACACTGATTGAATCTTCAAAGGAGACTAAACATGGATACTGGATTTACCACCGAATACTTAATGAAACACTCAAACCTTCCTGGACCAAGGGGAAATTTAGAGCTTTTGAACCAATTTATCCATGAGGCGAGTCCTCAGGAAATTCAAACTTGTCTATCTTTTTACAGTGAAGAATTGACGAACTCACCTGAGGAATTCGTTGCCATGTGCGGCACATCCGCATCTATCTATCATTCTCTGTGTCAAAGAGCCTCCATTGAGGCTGATGTAAGCGTTCATGTCAACAGTGCCGATTGGCGAATTAGGGAAGGTATTTGCATAGGTCTTCAAAATGCGGCTCAAACCCTTGGTACTGCTGTCATAATGGATAAGATTAATCCTTGGGCATCGGGAACACCTTATGAAATGAGGGCTGTCGCAGCGACGCTCTGTGAACCTGCACTGCTAAAAGAAGAGGCAATTGCTGCTAAAACGCTGGCAGTTTTAAGACTTATCACAGAAACTTTTTTTTACCGTGAAGATAAGCTGACAGAGGCTGAAATCACTCTTCGAAAGACACTTGGATATGGGTGGAGTGTCGCCATTGTCGCTCTGCCAGAGAGCGGAAAGCAGCAATTCGAATCACTTCTAGATGTCTCTGGAAAGCACATCAAATGGATTGTAAAAGAGAATCTTAAAAAGAATAGACTCGTCAAAATGGACGCAAAATGGGTTGAGTCACTGTCCAGAAGACTAGATAAAAAATAGCTTTTAATATAAAAATGGCTATGTGCTGAATAAATTGCCTTTATAATGGTATAAATATTCTGTATAAAGGAGGCGGCTATGTCAAAAAAATTATGTAAGCTAGTCAAAGAAGAATATTTAGAGGATCATATGGATGATTATCTGGAAATCATAAAAAAACCTAAATATGTATGCAAAAAATGTGGACGTGTTGCAGATAGTGAAGATAGGCTTTGCAAGCCTAAAAAAATAAAAGATTAGCAGAGGCGTTGACACAGTCAACGCTTTTGTAAAATTCAAGTAAATTAATTCTCATTTGCAGTTTCTAGTCCTCGTTATGGATTATAATATAAGCAATTAACCATAAATCATAAAGAGTGAGGCATTTATGAAACCAATTTATGCAGCTATAGACATAGGCGCAAATTCAATAAAACTAAAAATTGTAGAATATTCCAGTGGCAACATCGTCATTATTGAAGACTTGGCTAAGGAAATTGCCATTGGTGAAGATGTCTACCAAAAAGGAGTCATTGACCACCAGACTGTCAAGGAGATTTTGAAAATACTCCACTACTTTAAATCCGTCATGGATGCCTATGAAGTGGAGCAATACAGGGCTGTTGGGACAAGTGTTCTCAGAGAGGCAACCAATGCGAAAATGCTGGTTGAAATGCTCAAAATCAAAACGGGGATAGAAGTCGAGATCATAGAGGACAGTATTGAAAAGTTTTTGACATATAAATCCATTCGAGATTTCATGCCCAATTATAGAGATTTGAGAAAGAGCTCACTGGTGGTGGAAATCAATTCTGGAAGTTGTGATGTCTCCATCTATCATAGAAACCATCTGATAAAAAATGAAGAGATTAAACTCGGAACGAAGAATTTAAAAAACATCCTCATTGAAATGGAGCAGAGGACAGTGAATTATCCTGAGGTTTTAAGCGAGCTGCTTGAAACACGTACCTCTCACATGTGGCAGGATATTCAAGGCAAAAAACTAAAGCACTTCATCTGTCTCGGCGGAGAAGCTAAGCTCATAAAGCAACAGCTCTTTTCAGGTGACGATCATGTAGATAGAGAAGCCTTTAAGACTATCTACAATCGCCTAATTGAAGATCATAGGACTTTCCGATATGAAATAGAATCCAAGCAGATCAACTGGTATGAGTTCGTCATCAGCATCTTAATTTACAATATGTTCTTTGACTTGACTCAGGCAGAGGGGATTATGATTCCAGATATCTCTCTAAGAGACGGGATTTTAGCTGACTTCATTGAATCCGATTACAAACTGTCGAGATATACTGCTTTTAACAACGACATCTACTCACTGGCATGGAATATCAGCAAGCGTTATCGAAGCTCTGAGGCACATGTAAAAGCACTGGAAAGTTATTCCCTTAGGATTTTCAAATCTTTAAATCTCCATTTTGAGTTTGGCGAACGAGATGAGATGCTTTTGAGACTTAGTTCTATTTTACATGAGATCGGCAAGTACACTCGTCTTAAAGATTACCTCATTACATCATACGATAAGATTATAAATCTCAGCGTCCTTGGCGTGACTCAGGAAGAACTCTGTATTATTGCGCATGTATGCAGGCTTATTTCCAGTTCTGAAACCAAGCCTTTT
Source organism: Firmicutes bacterium UBA6806 (assembly GCA_002452745.1). Classification (GTDB taxonomy): domain Bacteria; phylum Bacillota; class Clostridia; order Peptostreptococcales; family Acidaminobacteraceae; genus Fusibacter_A. The sequence goes on along the minus strand of DKFC01000005.1, from coordinate 67,632 downwards.
GATTTTGAACTGGACGGCGTTTCAGAGGAAAATCACGGCACGGTTTTTAAACTCTCTTGTATCATGTCCATTGCAGATGCACTTGATAAGGGCAAGCGACAAAAAATTTCCATTGATTCTATCAAGATTACTGATGATCGCATGACTATTTATATCCGTCACCAAGAAGACATCACCCTTGAAGAAATCAGTTTTGAGTACACCATCCAAAATTTTATCAATACTTTCGGGATTCTTCCGGAACTCAAGGAGATATAACCATGCTTTTTAATCGTGAACTGAGTTGGCTAAAATTTAATGAAAGGGTGTTGCTCGAAGCGACAGATGTGGGTCTTCCCATTTTGGAGCGAATCAAATTCAACGCCATATTTTCATCAAATCTAGATGAATTTTTTATGGTTCGGGTTGCTGCCATCAAAGATCAAATGAATATTGGCTACCACCAAGCTGACCCCTCTGGCTATGTGCCAGAAGACTTATTTGTCACCATCAGTGAAAAGGTGAGCTCACTTATTGAACTGCAGAACAACATCAGCGAAACCCTCATGGACGGTCTCAAAGAAAACGGCTTTCACTTGCTGCGGAGAGCTGAATATGGAAAAGAGGAGCGAACAGCCCTCAGGCAGCAATTTAATACGACTATCTTTCCTGTATTGACACCTATGGCTGTGGACTTTAGTCGTCCATTTCCTCTGATTTCCAACAAGAGTTTATATATTGCCGTTAAATTGTTGGTTCAAAACAACGAAAGACTTGCTCTAGTGGAAGTGCCTTCAGTGCTCAACCGATTGATGCCCGTCTCAAAAGAAAGCGACACACATACCTATGTTGTTCTGGAAGATGTCATAGAGGAATTCATACAGGATTTATTCATCGGCAATACCATCCTCGCCACCTGTCAATTCAGGATTACTAGAAATGGGGATTTTAACGTTATACAAGAAGATACAGATATTCTTCTCAACGTCATAGAAGAGGCCATCAAACTCAGAAAGTGGGGAGAGGCTATTCGACTTGAAATTTCCAGCCATCCAGATGATTGGCTGAAAAACACATTGATTTCAGCATTTCATATGGAAGCATCTCAAGTATATGAGACCAAGGGACTTATGGATAAAACTGTTTGGTTTAAATTCAAACCTCCAAAGCCGCTTTCGCACCTTCAGAAAGAGTCCTATTGCCCTAAGAAATTGCCCTTTATGTCTCGAAAGAACATCTTTAAGACCATCCGTGAGAGCGATGTCTTCCTACACCATCCATATGAGAGTTTCGATTTTGTGGTGGACTTTATCAAACAGGCGAGTAAGGACCCTCAAGTATTGGCTATCAAGCAGACGCTGTACCGTGTGAGCGGTGACTCTGAAATCGTCAAAGCACTGGCTGATGCGGCAGAAAAAGGCAAGCAAGTCACAGTTCTTCTAGAGTTAATGGCCAGATTTGACGAACAAAACAATATTAACTGGGCCAAGAAACTGGAACAAAAAGGCGTCCATGTCATCTATGGCCTCTATGGTCTAAAAACACACTCCAAAATAACCTTAGTTGTCAGAAGAGAAAAACAGCGCATTAGACGCTATGTTCACCTTGGCACTGGAAATTATAACGACCAAACTGCCAAACTCTACACGGATATGGGACTATTCACCTGCAAGGAGAGTATTGGAGCAGATGCGTCCATCTTCTTCAATCTGGTATCCGGTTTTTCAAACGACATCTACACCCATTCACTGGTGGTTGCACCTTATCATCTGCGAAAGCGATTTTATCAATTGATTGACCGCGAAGCTGAAAACGCACGAAAGGGAAAACCAGCAAAAATCATCGCCAAGATGAATGCCTTAGTCGATAAGGACATTGCAAAGCATCTCTATGATGCTTCAAAAGCAGGGGTTGAAATCAAATTAATTATCAGGGGGATGTGCGTTTTAAAGCCAGGAATAGAAGGCCTCAGTGAAAACATAGAGGTCATCAGCATTGTGGGTGAATTCTTGGAGCATTCCAGAATTTACTATTTCCAGAGTGACAACCATCCAGAACTGTATTTGTCCAGTGCTGACTGGATGACTCGAAATCTCGATAGGCGAGTGGAACTCCTCTTTCCAATTGAGGATAAGTTAATCCTCAAACGAATTGTCAAAACGCTTGATTTATATTTAAAAGACAATCAAAAATCGTGGAAACTGCTCCCCGACGGCAATTATGAAAAGCTGACGAAAAAAGGCAAATCAGAGGTCAAAGCACATGACATTCTGAAAGCGCTTGAATATGAAACCAATGAGGACTTTATAAAAAGCATAGAAAGAAAGTGATTATTTGAATGAAAAGATAGCAATTATAGATTTAGGGTCGAACTCAGTCCGCATGAACATCTATGGCATCAATGAGGCAGGAGGCTACTGTGTCTTTGAACAGGCAAAAGAAATGGTTCGGCTGAGCGAGGGACTTGATGAAGACGGATTCCTGAAACCAGAGCCAATTGAAAGAACTTTAAAGGCACTTAAATACTTCAATCGCCTGATTGAGGTCAATAACGTCGAGACCGTGTTTGCACTGAGCACCGCTGCGGTTAGAATGGCAGAAAATCAACGCTATTTTCTGGAATCTGTGAAGTCAAAACTGGGGTTGAATTTTAGAGTTTTAACAGGGGAACAAGAGGCCTATTACGACTACCTGGGCGTTGTGAACACTCTGGCCTTTGATGACGCTGTCCTCGTGGATATTGGAGGTGGCAGTACAGAAATCGTCTTGGTAAAAAATCGTGAAATTGTCAATTCCGTGAGTTTGCCATTTGGTTCTGTTATCTTGACAGAGCACTTTAAATCCATAAAAAACAAGAAGAAGCAAATTGAATCTGCTGAACAATTTCTGAGTGAAGAATTTGCAAAACTCCCTTGGCTACAAGAGGGGAGTGGTTTACCTGTCATCGGCCTCGGCGGCATTATCCGCTCGCTCGGAAAAGTGCATCGAAATTTAAATCAATACCCAATTGAAAGTCTGCACAATTACAACCTCACCTCAGAAGCTGTACTAGATATTATGGCTATGATTCAAAACGTTCCTCAAGAGGAAATCGAAAAAATCAGCGGCATCAACAAGCGACGCGCCGATCTCATGACACTTGGCATGATGCCCTTAAAGGTCATCATGGGGATGATTTCAAGTCCAAAGTTAAAAATCAGCGCCTATGGTCTGAGGGAAGGCTGTTTCCTCGAATATCTCAATCAAAGACGTGGCCTCCCGGTTGTAGTAGAAAGTGTTTTAAATCACAGCGTCGAAAACATGATGAGGCGCTTTTCTGTAAATCAGACGCATGCAGCACAAGTTCACTTTTTATCTGAGTCACTATTTAAAAGCCTCAGTGAACTACATGAATTTGATGAAAGCGAACTAAAACTACTGAAAGTGGCGGCAAATCTCCATGACATTGGCATCCACATTGATTATTATGACCATCATCTCCACGGCATGTACCTCATCACCAACAGCAAAATTGATGGCCTGAGCAACTTGGAACAGCTTGCAGTGGCTTTCTTGGTGGGCAACCACAGAGACGCAAACGTCAAAGACCGCTTCAAAAGCTATGAACCGTTCCTTCAAAGGGATTATCTAAACCATCTCTATAAACTAGCTGTAATCTTACAGCTAGCTGAACAGCTTGACAGAACGGAGAGCAGCTATATTCAAAACCTTCACGTGGACATCAGAGATGCCACCGTTTACTTGAAACTAGAGGCCAGAGAATTTCCAGACTTGGATATCGAATCCGCCATGCGATTTGCAAATCGGTTCAAAAAATACTACAATAGAGACCTTCAAATCTACGTTTAGTCCTCTAGCTGTCCTCTATAAAATAGGTCTTTGTATTCATATTTGGAAAATTTTCTTTAACCAAGTCCATATTATGGTATAATTGTTCTTGTCGTAAGGCAAATATAGAGGAGCACGATTTAGTAGAGTCGTCTATAAAATTTATGCTGAAAAATTGTATGGAAATTATTGTTCTTGACACACTTGAAAGCATCAAACCCGATTATCGTGGCATGTGTCAATGCAATCAATGCCAAATGGATATACTGGCCATGTGCCTCAACAAACTACCACCTTTGTACATCACCTCAGATAAGGGAGAGATGTACGCAAAACTCCGCGAGCTATCGCCACAGTTTAAAGTCAATGTTATACAGACGGTAACTGAAGCAGTGGAGGTCGTGATGTCCCATCCAAGACATCATGAATAGTCTTCACATATAATAAATTAAACCTCGGCGCTTCACACATGATGTGTAAACGGCTAACCGAGGTTTTTAAGCGTTAGAAACCCTCAAACATAATTTCATTAAATCCGTTGAATTTTGCAAAGGATTTTATTTTTTTGCGAAAGGCCTTTTTAAATTCACCTTTTGGTTTAAATCCCTGCTCATACCAGATATTGAGAACTTCCATCCGATTGAGTTTTTTATTCTTGACAATTTCAACTCTTCCCACAAATTGACTTCCATATAACAATGGAAGAACGTAGTAACCATATTTTCGCTGAACTTCTGGTGTATAGATTTCCCATTTATATTCAAAATCAAAAATCGCAGAGATCAATTTTCGATCCCATATCAAATTGTCAAGCGGGGCTATAAATTCAAGTCGATTTTTCATGCTATTTGTCACCACTGCGCTCTCTTTAGGAGATGTCAAAACAGATTCAATCAAGGGTATATCAAAGGTATCTATATAGAGAGGCTCTTTAATACCATCCACTTCAATCGGCACAATCTGATTTGTTTTTACCAGCATCTCAAAAGCATTTTTGCGATTTCCAGCCTTGAATTTATGGATGCCAAGCCATGCATCGGAAGGCCCATTCCAGAGCATTCCAACTGCCCTTATCCGCCTCAAAACCGCCCATACATAGTAATCGTCAATTGTCAAATGGGGTGGATTTGCACTCAGCACATCACTGGGCATCCACTTTTCGATGAGTCCATAGTACTTAATGGTTCCCCTCTTGTGGTGAATCAGCAATTCTCCACGGTAGTAAAGCGACTCCAACGCTGCTCTTGATAATCTCGTATCACTCCAATACCACGACACCTTTTCATCGAGATCAAAGTCTTTTGAACAGGCAAAGTCATTTTCATTAAGATAGCTCTTAATCTGTGATTCAACCTCTTTTATTTCTGATTTTTCTTCATGGCGACTCGCAAAATGCTCTCGAATCCAAGTAAAGTAACCCCAGTCTTCGATTGGATAAATTGCCATATTTTTATCAAAGTGATCTATCAACTGACGTTCTTCATAGAGCAATTCATAAAGCCACTCCTTTTGATAGCCCTCTATTCTGGATTGCAATACCAAATCTGCATTTTTACCACATGCATCTATTGGATCAAATTGAATACAGCCCACTTGATGAATGAAATCCATAATGCCTTTTTTTCCATTAAAGATTGGCGAGCCAATCAGCCCGTGTTTTTTTAGCAAAAAATGGCGTGCGTCTTCTTTGCTGATCTTAATTTGAGTTCCGGTTTCCATCGTACCCCCTTATCTGACATGAGATGAAATACACAGCATCATAATTCAATGTTACTTAAATTATGCATATTAATCAATCCATATATCAATCATTCTATCAATTCTTATTGCAGAGTGAATCTGTCGAGTATTCATCAGCCTGAGAGAAGGCGAAACCATTAATAGAGACTTGACAAATTAAGGCATTTATTTTAAACTTTAGTAGTCACCGTTACCATAGATTAAAAGGAGAGTTCGATGAAGTAAGTTCTTAGAATAAAAATGTCTAAAAAATATAAAATAGAGAGAAGCTCTTTCTAGTAAAAAAGGTATTTTTTATAGGCTTTTTTGTGCTGAGAATGATTTGTCATCACTCATCCAGATTATGTAAATAACGGTTTGATTTATTTGAACAACGCAGAACGACTTTATTGCACTGTTTCCAAGTGCAATCCAGCAAAAACATGAGATCATAAATCTGTTGTTTTTCGTCTCGTTCATGGCTTTTTATAGGGAACTGTGTCTATTTCTTGCGGAGCTTGTTTTATAAATTTTCAAATCTTTAGGATGCGTGTTGAACTTTTCAGCGGCATCCTTTTTTGCGTTTCAAGACAGGTATACTCACCAATAGTGGATAAAATATCTGTACTCATAAAAAGGGCTTCCAGTGAAAAGGAAGTGGTTCTATGAAACCTGTATTTAAGGTACAAAATATATCAAAAGACTTTGGCACACAATCTGTCCTAAAGGACATCTCAATAGAAGTATTCCCCGGAGAGCGAGTTGGCATTATCGGTGCAAACGGCACAGGAAAAAGCACGCTGATTCAAATTTTACTGGACAACTTAAAAGCGGACTCTGGTCACATTATCTGGAACCATCCACCGATGGATGTGGGTTATCTCAATCAAGACGGTTCATTTCAAATTAAACGTATAACCGATTCTGGCATTGAACTCTTATCTGAAAGCGCAGAAGTTAACGGAGATCTCCTCAAGTACGAAAAAGAACTTGCCATAAATGGGATTTCAACCTATTTAAGTGGTGGGGAATCCATGAAACACGCCTTGACTCAGATTTGGTCTTTTTCACCTGAATTGCTCATTTTAGATGAGCCCACAAACCACATGGACATCTCGGGAATTCAGTGGCTCATGGAATCGCTTTACAGCTACTTTGGAACGGTGGTCATGGTGTCGCATGATCGGTATTTCTTAGATGAAATTGCCACTAGAATTATTGAAATTTCAAAAGGCAGTGTCAATTCATACGAAGGTAATTACTCGCAGTATGTAACGTTAAGACACGAACTTCTAAAAGCGCAGGAAAGCGCTTATCAAAATCAGGAAAAGCGCAAAAGAGAAATTGAAGCTGAAATCAGCCAGCTAAAAAAATGGGCTGACAAAGCACACAAGGATTCCACCAAAAAACAACGACAAGGTGAAGGTAAAAAAGAATACTTTAGGATGAAGGCAAAGAAGAGAGATCGTCAAATAAAATCTAAGATAAAGAAACTTGAGAAAATTGACTTAAACGGAATTGATCGACCTGAAAAAGAACGTGAAATTGTCATGCACTTTAGCGATTCCTCCAAAAAGGGAAAAAATCTGCTCGAGGGGAAAGCCCTGTCAAAATCGTTTGATAATCGCACCGTGATTCAAACCAGTGATTTCTATATCAAAAGGGGGGATCGCATCGGCCTCTATGGCGATAATGGATGCGGCAAAACCACACTTTTGAAACTAATGCTCAAGGAACTTGAGCCAACCTCTGGCGAACTGCTTATTAGTCCAACGCTTAAGATAGCTCATATGAATCAGTTTTCCCTGTCACTCCCGCTGGATATAACCATTCAAAACTATTTTGATTGCTATGATAAACCTTCACAAGTAGATCTTTCAAACCGTCTTTATCAAATGGGTTTTACAAATCTTTCACTTGAAAAGAACATCATGAGCTTGAGCTATGGGGAACAGACAAAGCTAAAACTACTTAAAATTCTGCTAAGCAATTATGACTTGATCTTACTGGATGAACCAACCAACCACATGGACCTCATGAGTAAAGAAACTTTTGAAGAAGCACTTGGCAAGTATGATGGCACATTGATTGTAGTCTCTCATGACAGATACCTAATCAACTGCATCTGCAACACGCTCTTTACCTTTAAAGATGGCAAGGTCGTACGGTTTGAAGGGAATCTAGATGATTATAGGGATTTTGAGAAATCTATATCTAATAAAATGACAGATATAGCCACTGGCTCTGTTACTGAACTTAATGAATCACTTTCTCTCCCCAAAAGTGGAGATGATCTTCTCTTGCGCTCACTTAGGCTCACTCAAATCATTGGTGACATGAGTATGCTCTCACCTGATGACCCTAAGTATCAGGCCCTCAGCGAGGAATATGACGCATTGAGTTCTCAGAAAAATTTATAGGCATGTCAACACTCATTTGATAAAATAGAGAGGACATATCGTGTCCACAGCATTACTTGATAAAAATTCCCAACTCCATGAGACTTTCCTCTCAAAAGTTGGGAATTTTTATCAACACATTTTTGATTCCTCAGCAGAAACAATTGATTTTACACATTTTGGTCCTTTGGCACGCAACTTGCAATTAATAATGTCATCCATGGATTTGCAACATAAAACTGTTGAGGAGGATCATTATGTTAAAGAAGGACAATTTATTTGGTGAATTGTTAGCTGAATTCGTCGGAGCTTTTATTCTCATTTTTATAGGTGCTGGTTCAGTGGCATCTCTGGTTTTAAACGATCAGGCCTACAACATGTGGGATGTTGGTCTGATTTGGGGGAGTGGTGTTACAATGGCTATATACATCACTGGAGCGGTTTCTGGAACGCATATCAATCCTGCTGTCACGATTACAATGGCCGCTTTTAGAGATTTTCCAAAATTCAAAGTTATTCCGTATATTTTGAGTCAAATCGCTGGCTGTTTTACCGGTGCACTGGTAACCTATGGACTGTTCAGGCAGGGGTTCTTCGTCTTTGAAGCTGCAAACGGAATCGTCAGAAGTGCCGAAAGCGGACTTACCACTGCGGGAATCTTCACCACCTACCCAAAGCCATATCTGAGCAATATCGAAGCCATGTTTGTAGAAATTGCCATTACAGCAGTACTGCTCATGGTTATACTCGCCATTGGCGATGCTAAAAACACCAATGCACCAAATGGAAAATACGCACCTTTTGGTCCAATTCTAGTGGGTTTGACAATTGCCATCCTCGGCGCTTCATTTGGTTCTTTGACTGGATTCGCCATGAATCCTGCAAGGGACTTTGGGCCGAAACTCTTCTTGGCAATTTCAGGTTGGGGAAACATCGCACTACCCGCACCGAATAATTACTTCTGGGTTCCAATTGTAGGCCCAATCGTCGGCGGATTGCTAGGTGCACTTATCTACGACAATCTCGTCAGCAAATACATCGTTCCAACAGCACTTTCTGACGGTGGTAGCAACACCTCATTAAATCAAGACGCTGCTTAAAAACGTCAACAGAGCAATGTCAGGTCATATCATATAACTACAATATTTTGAGGAGGCATTAAAATGGAAAAGAAATATATTCTCTCTCTGGATCAAGGAACTACCAGTTCAAGAGCAATACTCTTTGACAAGAGCGGAAACATCGTCAAAGTTGCTCAAAAGGAGTTCACTCAATTTTATCCTAAACCAGGATGGGTAGAACATGACGCTATGGAAATCTGGGGAACACAATCAGGCGTTGCCCGTGAAGTTCTTGAAACTGCTGGCGTCAGCCCCCATGAAATTGCAGCCATTGGCATTACCAATCAACGTGAGACAACTGTTGTCTGGGATCGCCACACTGGAAAACCCGTATATAATGCCATCGTTTGGCAATGTAGGAGAACTGCACCTATCTGCGATGATTTAAAAGCTAAGGGATTTGAAACCCATATTAGAGAAAAGACAGGACTCGTCATAGACGCTTACTTTTCAGGCACAAAAGTCAAATGGATTTTAGACAATGTGGAAGGGGCCAGAGAGAGAGCTGAAAAAGGTGACTTGTTGTTCGGCAATATTGACACTTGGCTTATTTGGAATCTCACAAGGGGTAAAGTTCACGTAACAGACTATTCAAATGCTTCTAGAACCATGCTCTATAATATTGCCGATCTCAAATGGGATGACACGATTCTTCAGGCACTGAATATTCCTAAATCCATGCTTCCAGAAGTGAAACCATCTTCAGAAATCTATGGAAAAACAGACATTCAAACTTTTGGCGGAGCTGAAATCCCAATTTCGGGAATCGCAGGAGACCAACAAGCAGCACTCTTTGGACAAACCTGTTTTGAACCGGGAATGGCAAAGAACACTTATGGAACAGGTTGTTTTATGCTCATGAATACAGGAGAAAAAATGGTTCCATCGGCAAATGGCCTACTGACCACAATCGCATGGGGGCTTGATGGAAAGGTTGAATATGCGCTTGAAGGGTCCATCTTCATTGCAGGCGCATCTGTTCAGTGGCTCAGAGATGAACTAAAACTCATTTCAGATGCAGCCGATACAGAATACTTTGCATCAAAAGTAGAAGACACAAATGGGGTTTATCTTGTTCCAGCGTTTGCAGGATTAGGGGCTCCATATTGGGACATGTATGCACGCGGCAGTTTGGTGGGCTTGACCAGGGGTTCCAATAAAAATCACGTTATCAGAGCCACACTGGAATCCATTGCTTATCAAACAAGAGATGTCCTTGAAGCCATGCAGGAGGATTCAGGCATCAACTTAGCTACTTTAAAAGTCGATGGCGGTGCAACGGCAAACAATTTCCTCATGCAGTTCCAATCAGACATTTTGGGAGTGCAAGTTGATCGTCCAAAAGTCACCGAAACCACGGCCTTAGGGGCAGCATATCTTGCTGGACTTGCAGTTGGATTCTGGAAATCAAAAGAGGAAATCAAAACAAACTGGGCTGTTGGCAGACAATTTAACCACAGTATAGACGAAACTTATCGTACAAAACTCTATGCAGGTTGGAAAAAAGCAGTTGAGCGTGCAAAGGGCTGGGAAGATGCAGAATAACGCTTTGCATAAATGTGTGAATTTGATATAATATAAACAAATAGAATTATATGGCAAGAGAATGAGAGCCATCACAGAAACCTTATGATTAGGTTTACTTGTGGTGGCTTTTTATATTGATGAAATTATACGATTAATACGGCTAATATGAATACTGTGTTTAGGAGGATAAGTGATGTATGATGTGGCGATAGTAGGCGCAGGTGTCATTGGGGCATCCGTAGCCCGAGAGCTCATGAAATATCAATTGAAAGTTGTTGTACTGGAGAAGGGCAACGATGTTGCCATTGGCACAACAAAAGCCAATAGTGCCATTGTCCATGCTGGATATGATGCGCCATTTGGTTCAAACAAAGGTCGATTCAACGCCCTTGGAAATCGCATTTTTGGCGAAATATGCGATGAACTCAACGTTCCGTTTAATAGAATTGGTTCACTTGTCTGTGCCTTTGATGAAGAGGACATGACAACCCTAAAGGCCCTTAAAGAAAATGGAGAATCACTGGGAATTCCCGGTTTAAGGATTATAGATCAAGCCATGCTCAGAGCATTTGAACCCAATATAAGCGATTTGGCCATAGGGGCTCTTTATGCCCCCAGTGCTGGTATTACTGAACCCTGGGAACTTACAGTGGCCTACATGGAAAACGCCATGGACAATGGTGCCAATTTGATGCTCAATTTTGAAGTGATTAAAATAGATGTGGAATCTGATGGATTTTTGATTCACAGCAGCAACCAAACGGTGAGGGCAAAACGAATTGTCAACGCAGCCGGCGTCTATGCAGATACCCTCTATAAAATGGTCTGTGATTCCCCTGAATTTACGATTCACCCCCGAAGAGGACAGTATTTCTTACTTGATAAAAATGTAAACGGCTTGGTAAATCACGTTATTTTCCCTTGTCCCTCAAAACTGGGAAAGGGCATCTTAGTCCTTCCAACCACCGAGGGCAATCTATTGGTTGGACCAGATTCTGAAGATTTAGAGTCAACTGAAAGAGAAGCTATTGAAACCACAGGCAATCGCCTTGACTATATCAAAGAATCTGCTGCAAAGCTGGTTAACAACATTCCATACAGGGAAAACATCACTACCTTTGCTGGGCTCAGAGCTGAGCCATCAACTGGAGATTTCATCATTGGCGAAGGTAAAATTAGTGGATTCTATAATTTAGCGGGCATGAAATCCCCTGGTCTATCCAGTGCGCCTGCTATTGGGAAACACGTGGCAACCGAATTATCAAAATCTCTCAAAGCACCTTTAAATCCACATTTCAACCCAATTAGACAAAAGCGCATTCGGTTTGAAAAGTTATCCGATGCCGAGAAGGCGGTCTTAATCAAAGAAAAGCCCGCATATGGTCGCATTATTTGTCGATGTGAATCCATCACCGAAGGTGAAATACTAGACGCCATCCATAGAAATTGCGGTGGCAGAACTTTAAATGGCATCAAACGACGGGCTCGCCCAGGTGCCGGCAGATGTCAGGGAGGTTTCTGTGGCCCAAGAGTCATGGAGATTCTTTCACGGGAACTGGCTGTTCCAGTGGAATCCATCTGTCAGGAAAGTTCAGAATCCTTTATTCTCATTGGAAAGACAAAATCGGAGGTGACAGACAATGAAGTATGATATTGTCGTAATTGGAGGAGGCCCAGCTGGCTTGGCAAGTGCCATTGAAGCTCGTAGAGATGGCGCTGAGAAAATCCTCATCATAGAACGGGACAGAGAATTGGGCGGTATCCTTCAACAGTGCATCCACAACGGCTTTGGTCTCCACATCTTTAAAGAAGAATTGACTGGGCCAGAATATGCTGAACGCTTCATAGATGAACTCATGAGTATGGGGATTGAATACAAACTGGATACTATGGTATTAGATATAGAAACAAATGACGATTCATCCCGCCACAAGGTGATTAAGGCAATGAACAGTTCAGACGGCTACATGCTCATAGAAGCTGATGCAATCATCCTTGCCATGGGGTGTCGTGAGAGAACTAGGGGCGCTATCGCCATTCCAGGAACTAGACCCGCAGGTGTTTTTAGCGCAGGAACTGCACAGCGCTACATCAACATGGAGGGGTACATGGTCGGCAAGAGAGTTGTGATTCTCGGATCGGGAGATATTGGACTCATCATGGCACGCCGATTGACGCTGGAAGGCGCAAAGGTTCTTGCTGTCGCTGAACTTCAGCCTTATTCTGGTGGACTTACCAGAAACATTGTCCAGTGCCTTGATGACTTTGATATTCCTCTATATCTCAGCCATACGGTTACGGAAATCAGGGGTAAAGATAGAGTCAGTGGCGTGACGATTTCAAAAGTTGATGCTTCACTCAAGCCAATTCCCGGTACAGAAATTGAGTATGAATGCGATACCTTGCTGTTATCAGTTGGACTTATCCCTGAAAATGAACTCACTAGACAAGCGGGGATTGAAATTGACCCCAAGACAAACGGACCAATTGTCAATGAGGCAATGGAAACCACAGAACATGGGATTTTTGCCTGTGGAAATGTGGTTCATGTACATGACCTCGTGGATTTTGTCACTGAAGAGAGCCGACGTGCTGGCAAAAATGCCGCAGCTTATGTGAAACATCATTGGCACACTCCCACTCACTGCATCAACACAATTAACGGAAACGGCATTGGCTATATCGTTCCACAGATTGTACGGTATGAACGTACCGAAGAACAACTTCATCTGTTTATGCGTGTGAAAAACGTATATCACAATGTAAAACTGGTTGTCAAAGCAGATGGAATTATCGTAAAAGAATTTAACAGACAGCATTTGGCCCCTGGTGAAATGGAACACTTGGTCATAGAGAAGGCACGCCTCCATACTCAGGTGCAAAAGCTGTCGATAGAAGTGGTAAAGGAGGCGTAATAAATGTCCAGTCGAAAATTAATCTGCATCGTGTGTCCACTTGGTTGTCGGCTTACTGTGGAAATAGACGTCAGCGCAGAAAGCGGTTATAAGATATACGGCAATAAATGTCCCCGTGGACATGCATATGCTCTTAAGGAAATGACAGCTCCAACACGTATGCTTCCAACAACTGTAAAAATATCCGGAAGTCATTTAAGCCGCCTGCCTGTAAAGACAGACGCCCCCATTCCAAAGACGCTCATTTTTGAAGCCATGACACTCATCAATGAAGTTGCTGTAACAGCGCCCATTAAAATAGGCGATATTGTCATAGAGAACATCTTGGGGACAGGTTCAAATATTGTGGCAACACGTACCATGCACGCCAAGTAAAGTGAGGTTTTAAGGGGGGATTGTTTTGAAAGTCATTAACATGCCATTTGTGGAGAAATTTGATGTGAAAGCTGATGAACTGATGAACTACGAAACCATTCTCAACGCCGTTGATATTGGAGTTTGTCTCTTTGACCAACAGGGGTTTGTCACCTTTGTCAATGATGCCTACTGTGATTTGTTCCGAACCACTCGTGATAAGTCACTGGGGCTTAGTTTATACAAGGGCTTCAAAGACGAACTCTCATTGAGAAGCCTAAAGTTTCAGCGACGTTTTGAAGGGAAAATCAATTACCATATAGGAAATGACTTGCTCTTTGCAAGGTCATATCCCGTCTTTAAAGAGCGCATTCATCTGGGGGTTCTAACCACATATGAGAGGGAACCAATTTCTGACGACCTCAAATCGCCAGAGTATCCTCTTTCAAAAAACCCCTTTGAACCCATGATTATGGGACAGCATCCCTCTCTGCTCAAGGAACTTCTCATCGCTCAAAAAGCGGCTAGATCAAATACCACCATTATGGTGAGAGGTGAGAGCGGGACGGGCAAAGAGCTTGTTGCAAGGGCGATTCACAACACGTCCAAGAGGGCTCAGTATCCCTTTATAACAGTCAATTGCGGGGCTATCCCTGCCAACCTTTTGGAATCTGAGCTGTTTGGCTATGTCCAAGGCGCATTTACAGGTGCTGCCAAAGACAAGGCTGGAAAGTTCGAATTGGCTAACAGAGGTACAATTTTTTTAGATGAAATCGGAGATCTGCCTTTGGAGATGCAGGCAAAACTGCTCAGAGTGCTACAGGAGAGAGAGGTGGAGAGGATTGGTTCAAACAAGTCCATTCCAGTGGACGTCAGAGTGATAACGGCCACACATAAACCGCTTGAGAAGATGATAGATGAGGGTCTTTTTCGAGACGATTTATTCTATAGACTCAACGTCATCCCAATCTTTCTGCCGCCACTGCGAACGCGACACTCTGATATTGAAACGCTAATAAAACACTTTATAGAACAGTACATGACTGAAAACTGCATAGAGACACTCTCGCTGAGTGAAGAGGCACTGAAGTGCCTCTCTCAGTACAATTGGCCCGGAAATATCAGGGAACTGAAAAACACCATAGAGAGACTGGTTGTCCTCTCTGAAAATCAACAGATCAATCTTCAAGATATTCCAAGTCATATTTCTGAAATCTATCGACTCTCCCGTGAAAATCGCTCCATTGTGGAGACCAATGGCGCAGAGCTCTATACCTTTGAGGAATATGAACGGGAGATTATCCGATTGGCACTCAAACAGTACAAGAGTTTTAACTTGGCAGGAAAGGCTCTTGGCATAACGCATAAAACCGTTGCTGCCAAAGCTCGCAAATATAACTTAATTGATTCTTAGGAGCACTGAAATTAAAATTTAACAGTTCTCTTCGTGGAAATGCGATATAATTGATTTAATCGTATGCGAACAAATGAAGTCGCATTTTGCATACGCAATAAAAGAGAGGAGGGATGTTCAACATGTTTAACTTTCATATCCATTTAAATGATAATTGGGAGGTAAATTTAATTGAACTACAAGAATGCAGCAGAAATTCTACCCGCCGATCTACTGGAGGAACTGCAAAGATACAGTGAAGGAATGCTCATTTATATTCCGAAGGCCTCTGAGAGAAAGGCTTGGGGATTGGATTCGGGAATCCGAAAAGAATTGGACTCCCGCAATTCCGCAATCTTATTTGACTACAACTCGGGGATGTCGTTGTCTGATATGGCTCAGAAGTACTATATGAGCGAATCAGCTGTGAAAAAAGTGATCTACAGAAAAGCTAGATAAAAAATTCTGGTCGGATGTTATCTGGTAGGATGTTAAAAGAAACATCACAGTAAATCACGACTTCAAATGGGAAAGAATCTTTTAAAATGTCTATTCCCTTTATTGCACAGGCCAACTGTGAGACAATGTACTTGACCGGTTAATCAAGACAGAAAGGAGGCGTTTAATTTGAAAATAGAGAGGTGGCTTAAACTCTAGCGAGTTTAACATCAAGGGGTTCGGCGATTGCCGAACCCCTTTCATATGCAAACCATATAGTTTTCAAGTGCATTTGCTCTGATGCTCTGCACAAATTGATTTAACAGTTTTTCATAGCCCTTGGAAAAGTAATTTGCTCTCTCCAAGACTGCCGCATCAAAGGCACTTTTAAAAAGGGTTTCCACATTGTCTTCAGATGAAATCAGTGTCTTTAAAGTCGTCATATCATCCATCTTAAAGCAGATGTCCTCAGCATCTCTGCCAAGAATCAGGGCAATTATAGATTGTTTTAGAATGATCTCTGGGATATTGTCCATGAGCTCCGATGCATCCAATCCATAGTTTAAAGCATATTTGCTGACAATCATTCTGACATCTTCTTCTGAGTAATTTAATAAAAATTCGTTTTCAATTGTCAGCCCCTTTATATACCTTTGCATATAAGAGATTCCCTTATCGTCCATTTTATCATAAAAAATCGGGTAATCTATCATCCCAGTGTTGATGTGAGGCATGTATTCCATATCATAAGTGTCAAAAAAAAGCTGGATACCAGAAAAGATGGTGTCATTATAGGCGTCGATGTTTAGAGGCAAAAGTGTGTGTTTTAAATAATCATATGCAAGTTTTAACCGCTCAAATAACTGGGGGAGACATTCAGAACCCACTTTATAAAAAGCCCTTGCATCCAGGGTCAGCAAGATACCAAAAGCCTCTTCCACTGTTTGAAAGCCCCTAAAGTACATGTCCATGCTAAAGACAAGTCCAAGATATAAGTCAATGCCTGTATCTGTTTTGACAGAGGCACTTTTCCCCTTTGTGTACTTTATTACTTTTTCACTCAACACACCCATAAGACTCATCTGAAATTGCTCAACAGACTCAACTGAAGTGAGTTGCTTCTTGACGGCGTAATCCAACATAGAGAAAGTATAGTTTTCAATATCCGGTGCGAAATCAGTGTATTTTTTCCCAATCGAAAGGGCCATATTATTTGTCATCATCTTCTCCGTTCTTTTTAAGTCCAATCTGCCTAAATCCTTTAGGCTGTATAAATTTAGTTTCCTCGCATACATTTTTATATACCTCTTTAGGGGAGCTTGTTGTGTATGGAACGTATGACTTTGTCTAAGTCTCTTTCTCTGAGTAGTGAAATTGACCCACCTGACTTTCCATTGAAAAAAATGACCATTAATTCAATCAATTTATCATCTGAAACCACTTCCAACATCTCCGATTTTGCATAATAAAATGTCTCGATTAAATCATCAATAATTTCAACGTATTCAGATTGCTGTATGTAGGGCGAGTCCAGAAATGCCTCTATGATCTTGTTGACAGTGGCACTTCCAAATTCGATTCTCCCATAAGCGGACAGCGCATAATTTCTAGATGCAATAATTTCGAGTGCATCTTGGGGGGTTAAGCGAAGCCCGTACAGACCTGATTTGTAATTGGTTTCCAGAATTTCTTGAAGTGCTAATCGCTCTGAAATCAACTCTAATGAAAACATAAAACCTCCTCAAATTTTTTAGTCGATTTTTAAAACAGGGTTGACAAGATGTCATTTGTGTGATACAGTATAGTTAGATAGTTTTAATTTTTTAGTTTTATTCTAATTATGTATTATAACACGCTCTTATGCTTTAAGCAAGTTATTGGCGTGTTTTTTTGTTTGCCAAAATGATTCAAATTTAAACCACGCTGTCGTTTCATATGATATGATAGTAGAAAGTTAAAGGCTCTAGAGCAAGGTCTTTGTTCATAGCCTCTTATTTGAAGTTCATAAATTTTGCGAGGTGATTTCATGATACTTATCGAAAACGAAACCATCAAATGTCGTGACACACTTTCAGCTGATCTGGAGTATGTCAAAGCAGCTGAAAGCGATGCAGAAAATAGTCGGTTTGTCTCTCAGTGGTCAATTGAACAGCATCTTCACGCCATAGGGGATGAAGATCAGATGCACATAACATTGGAAGATTCAAACTCAGGCAAGAGAGTTGGATACGTTCTGATGGCTGGTCTCAAAAACAATAACAAAAGCATCGAACTCCGCCGAATAGTCATTACAGAAAAGGGGAAGGGATACGGACGTCAGGTCTTAAATCTAATCCAAGAATATACATTTGAAACCATAGGCGCACATCGTTTATGGCTTGATGTTAAAACATTTAACCAAAGAGCTAGAGATCTTTATAAGTCCACTGGTTTTGTGGAGGAAGGCACTTTGAGAGAGTCCATGCTATACAATGGTCAATACGATTCCATGGTTATCATGTCAATTTTGGAATCTGAGTACAACGCTGGGAGGACAACACATGCGTAAAAGATGTGAATGGGCTGAATCACACGAAGATCATTATCAATACCATGATGAGGAGTGGGGCGTTCCCGTTCACGATGATCAAAAACTATTTGAAATGTTAATTTTAGAAGGGGCACAGGCAGGACTCTCATGGCTCACAATCTTAAGAAGGCGTCAGGGCTACCGAGATGTTTTCAAGAACTTCGATCCGATACTTTTGGCGGCGTTAACTGACGAGACATTGGAGGAAATGCTTAAAGATGAGCGTATTATCCGCAACAGGCTCAAAGTCTTTTCAGTGAGAAGCAATGCTCAGGCATTTTTTAAAGTGATAGATGAGTTCGGCTCTTTTGACCGCTATATATGGCAATTTGTTGGCCATAAACCCATAAAAAATGCCTTTGAAACCATTGGTGATGTACCTGCCAGCACACCGGAAAGTGATGCCATGAGCAAGGACTTAAAAAAAAGAGGATTTAAATTCTGCGGGTCAACAATTTGTTATGCCTACATGCAAGCCGTGGGCATGGTCAACGACCACACTAAGGACTGCCCTAGATATGATTTAATCGCCTCTATGGATTAAGCTCAAATTATGCAAAAAATGCTTGCTTTATTTTGGTATCTAGTTTAAAATACAAACATGAACAAACCCTTTGCGGTTTAATGTTCGTATAAAAATTGAAAATCACTCGTATAAGTTTGATAATATGGTTCAAACGTTTCTACAAACTACCTTAAATAGTTACAGGCTACGAGTTCGGTAAAATTTGGAGAACTTTCACTTTTAAAATGCACCTGATCACTGCGTTTTATTTGTGCTAGCCTCTGAATTTTGTGAACTCTGCCTTTGGCAGAGTTTTTTTTACATCTAATCTAGAAGGGTACATGGCATGAAATTATTAAAAGAGAAAATTTTAAAAGAAGGCATAGTGGTTGGCTCCGAAATCCTAAAAGTGGATTCCTTTCTCAACCATCAAATTGACATCTCGCTCATGCAGGAGATTGGCAAGGAGTTTTATAGACGTTTTAAGGACTGTGGCATCAATAAAATTTTGACGATTGAGGCTTCGGGAATAGGCATTGCTTCAATTGCCGCCATCTATTTTGATGTGCCAGTGGTATTTGCCAAAAAGGCAAAGTCTAAGAATCTCGATGCCGAAACCTATAAAAGCAGTGTCTATTCTTTTACAAAGCAAGCTCATTATGACGTTCAGGTTTCAAAGAGATATTTAAATCCTGAAGACCGTATCTTGATTCTTGATGATTTCTTGGCAAATGCACAAGCGGCACTTGGCCTTATCGACATTATCAATCAATCTGGCGCTACCCTTGAGGGGATCGGCATCGTTATCGAAAAGGGGTTTCAGGACGGGGGACAGATTCTCAGAGAAATGGACATCAAATTGGAATCATTGGCCATTGTCAACCGATTTGAAGATGGTAAAATTACGTTTATCGAACACTCAGAAGCGTAAACTATGGAAATTAAAGGAGAGTAAAGGAAATGAAGAGAGTTTTATCTTTAGTAATGGCATTAATGCTCATATTTGTAATGACAGGCTGTTCATCAAAGCCAGCTGAAACAACGACTCCAACTGAAACATCAAATGAACAAACACCAGCATCTGATACAGCTTCTGCAAGTATTCCTGCCGAAGATATGATTGTTGGTTTTATCTATGTTGGCCCAATTGGTGACGGTGGCTATACTTACTCACACGATCAAGGTCGTCTCTACTTAGAAGAAAAGTTAGGGGTTAAAACCATTTATAAAGAGTCTGTTCCTGAAACACAGGAATGTGAACAAGAAATTAGAAACATGATAGATCAAGGCGCTAAAGTTATTTTCACAACGAGCTTTGGTCACATGGATTTTACTGAAAAAATGTCTAAAGAATTCCCAGATGTCAAGTTCTATCACTGTTCAGGGTACAAAACAACTGACAACATGTCAAATTACTTCGGTAGAATATACGAAGCAAGATACCTTTCAGGGATTGTTGCTGGAATGAAAACTGAATCAAACTCCATCGGCTATGTTGCTGCATTTCCAATTCCAGAAGTTATCAGAGGCATCAATGCCTTTACATTAGGGGTTCAATCCGTCAATCCTGATGCAACTGTAAAAGTGGTTTGGACGTCAACTTGGTATGATCCTGCAAAAGAAAAAGACGCCGCTATTTCACTGCTTGACCAAGGCGTTGATGTAATCGCTCAACATCAAGATACAACTGGTCCTCAACAGGCTGCTGAAGAAAGAGGTGCATTCTCAATTGGCTATAACACCGATATGAGTGCAATGGCACCTAAAGCCTACATGACAGCTCCAATTTGGAACTGGGGTCCTTACTATGTAGAGCAAGTTCAAAGCGTCATGGATGGCAAGTTCGAATCACATGCGTACTGGGAAGGTATGGAAAAAGACATTGTGAAATTAGCACCTCTTACTGAAAATGCACCTGCAGGTGCTCAAGAAGCTATAGATGCGGCAAAAGCAAAGATTCTTGATGGTTCATTAGTAATCTTCGGTGGCCCAATCTACAATCAAGATGGTGCAATCGCAGTAGAAGAAGGTAAGACACTGACTGATGAAGAATTGCTCAACATGATGTGGTTTGTCAAAGGTGTAGAAGGTAAAATCGAATAGATAGGAGCTCAACATGCAGCACGAAGTTTACGTACAAATGAATGAAATTTGTAAGACTTTTGGATCTGTCAGAGCGAACTATAATATTAATTTCAGTGTAAATAAAGGGGAAATTCATGCTCTACTAGGGGAAAATGGAGCAGGGAAGAGTACACTCATGAACATGCTGTCAGGTATCTATAAACCTGACAGCGGTTCTATTTATATACATGGTAAGGAAGTCAAGTTCAACTCACCCAAAGATGCCATCAAACAAAAAATTGGCATGATCCATCAACATTACAAACTCGTGGAGGTGCAGTCCGCCAAGGCAAATATTATACTTGGCCAGTCTGGATCGCTTTTTATTAATGAAAAAAAAATTCGAACTGAAATAGAAACCATATCAGGTCACTATGGCATTCCCATAGACCCAGATAAAAAAATCTACAATATGTCTATTGGTGAAAAGCAATCTGTGGAGATTTTAAAAGTACTCTATCAAGGTGCAGACATCCTCATCATGGACGAACCAACAGCTGTGCTCACACCACAGGAAACTGAAAAACTATTTAAAATCATCAAAAACATGGCTAAAGAAGGCTGTGCCATCATTATTATTACGCATAAACTTCACGAGGTTATGGAAGTTTCCGATCGAGTTACAGTGCTTCACAAGGGAACAACTGTAGCAACCGTTGAAACTAAGAATTCCTCTCCAAAAGAATTGACCGATTTGATGGTTGGAAAGTCTGTAAACCTCTCTATAAAAAGGCCTGAGGTAAAGAGGGGCAAAGCAGCTCTTCAAGTAAATCAGCTTACCGCATATGATTCTGATAAGGTCAAAGTTCTAAACAATGTTTCATTTAATCTATATGAAGGGGAAATTCTAGGTGTTGCAGGCGTTGTCGGCAGTGGTCAAAAGGAACTCTGCGAAGCAATTGCCGGCCTTTACTCAGTGGATTCAGGCGAAATCACCTATAATCAGGAAAACATCGTCGGGCTCTCACCAAGAGATATTATCAAACGTGGCATTACCATGAGTTTTGTACCAGAAGATAGACTCGGAATGGGACTTGTCGCCTCAATGGATATGGTAGATAACTATCTTTTAAAGGAACATCACAATCAAAAGGGCGTATTTTTAAAACGTAAACCGATTATGGAAAAATGTGAAGAAATGATTCAGAGCCTTGAAATCAAAACACCAGGAATCAATCATCCCATTAAACAGTTATCCGGCGGCAATATACAAAAAGTTTTAATCGGCAGAGAAATAGAAACCAATCCACATGTTTTGATTACAGCTTATGCAGTAAGAGGACTTGATATAGGGGCATCTCACACCATCTATGATTTAATCAATGAACAGAAGTCAAAAGGGGTTGCCGTTCTCTTTATAGGCGAGGACCTCGACGTTCTTCTTGAACTCTGCGACAGAATCATGGTCATTTGTGATGGTAAAATCACTGGTATAAACAACGCAACCGAGGTTACAAAAGAACAACTTGGGCTGATGATGGCTGGTGAAACCTTAGCTATTCAAGCAACTAGAGAGGAGGCTGTCATATGATGAGAATGGTCAAAAGAACAGACATGACCTCCAAAAAAGCAGCTGTTATCCGCATTCTTTCCATTGCTCTAGCACTTTTAACCGCAGGTTTGTTCATATCTGTCATGGGGCATAATCCCATTTCAGTTTTCACTTCGATGTTCATGGGCGCATTTGGATCGGCATTTAGAGTCAAAGATACACTGACTATTGCAATCCCACTTATTTTGACGTCTGTTGGCATCATGATTGCCTTTAAGATGAAATTCTGGAACATTGGAGCAGAAGGCCAAATTCTAATGGGTGCTTTTTTTGCTAGCTATATTGCCCTTAATTTCAGTACGCTTCCCAAAGTTCCACTTTTAACACTCATGTTTGTTGCAGGATTTATCGGCGGCGGACTATGGGCACTGCTCCCAGCTTATTTGAAAGTTAAATTTGATACCAATGAAACGATTATTACTTTAATGCTCAATTATATTGCAATTAAATGGATTACCTATCTTCAGTACGGTCCTTGGAAAGATCCAAAGTCTATGGGATTTCCCAAGATTGCCAACTTTGCCGACAACGCCATATTCCCTAAGCTATTTGGGGTTCATATAGGCTGGATTATTACTTTAATGATTGTCATTTTCATAGCAATCATGATGAAGTATTCTAAGAGGGGATACGAAATCGCCGTTGTCGGCGAGAGTATTGACACCGCTAAATATTCAGGGATGAATGTAAAAAAAGTAATTTTAAGTGCCCTGTTTGTCAGCGGCGGCATTTGCGGTATTGTCGGCATGATGGAAGCCTCTGCTGTCAATCAAACTTTAACAGCGTCACTCTCGGGTGGCTACGGCTATACTGCAATCATTACAACATGGCTCTCAGCTCTCAATGCTGCCATTATCATCCCGGTATCGGTTTTGTTTGCAGCTATGATAAAAGGTGGCAGTTTCATACAAACAGCCTTTCAAATTCCACAGGCTGCTGCAGATGTGCTGCAAAGTATTATTTTATTCTTTGTAATCGGCAGTGAGTTCTTTGTACAGTATAAATTGGTTCACGATAGACGAAAGGAGGATGCCGCATGATAACTGCATTTTTGACAGCTGTTATCATTGCTGGGACGCCGCTATTATTTGCGACGCTTGGTGAATTGATAACAGAAAAAGCTGGGCATCTGAATTTGGGCGTGGAGGGAATGATGCTCATCGGCGCCGTTGCAGGTTTCAGCATTGGTCTTAAATCGGGCAATCCAATAGCTGCAATCCTGGCAGCTATGATTGCAGGTGCCGCCTCTGCTTTTATATATGGATTTTTAACCATAACTTTGCGAGCGAATCAAGTTGTATCAGGGCTTTCACTGACAATTTTCGGAACTGGACTTTCCAGTTATATCGGTTCAGCATATGTGGGACAAAAGCTCCCTGAAAATATCATCGACTTTTATAAGCCAATTGGCATTCCGCTTATTTCAAAAATACCTGTTTTGGGTGAAGTGATCTTTAATCAAGATGTCTTTATTTATTTCGGCTATATAATCGCAATTCTAGCTGGCATATACCTTTATAAAACAAGGCTAGGGCAAAATCTAATATCAGTTGGTGAAAACCCAGCAGCCGCTGATGCTTCTGGCGTCAACGTCAATCTCTACAAGTACATTCACGTCTTAATCGGCGGAGCACTCTGTGGACTTGGAGGTGCTTATCTGTCAGTTGTTGAAGTTCCACAGTGGCAGGATAATATCACTGCGGGGAGAGGATGGATTGCCATCGCACTGGTTATTTTCTGCAAGTGGAATCCCTATAAAGCTCTTATTGGCGCCTACCTCTTTGGTGGACTCAGCATTATTGGCTTTAGGCTACAACAATTTAACATTTCTCAAAATTTACTGGACATGCTGCCTTATCTTGTGACCATTATTGTTCTCGTGATAAGTTCCGTAAAACAGTCAAAGGAAAATGCACCCCCGGGTGGATTGAGTGTTCCTTACTTTAGAGAGGAACGCTAGAACAAATTATTATGCCATTTACTTTCCATAGTATTCCATAAAAAGGCAACAGCGCACTGACGTCATACAGTGCGCTGTTGTTTTTTATCCTATCAACGAAGATTTAACTTATGCAAACATAAACTTTACATGAATTCCATGTGCTTCTAACATGTTTTTTTTAAGATATCTAGGAGAGCAAACAGGCTTTCAAGAGTATACTTATAAAACGAATTAGGGAGGAACTATGAAATCATTTACCAAAAAACTGCTGTCAGTAGCGCTTGCGCTGTCTGTTATGGTTGGCGGCTCTTTTGCCTTTACCATGATGACACCTGCATCTCAAGCCATAACAACTGACAACACATGGAACGGAAACGCACCAAAATACATCTTTCTCTTTATTGGAGATGGCATGAGCTATCCTCAGTTCACATCTGCTAACGACTATCTTGGAGCAGTTGCAACCGAAGGCAAAAAAGTGGAGAGCAAGAACCTCGGATTTACTGAATTTCCCGTGACAGGTTCTGCCATGACCTTTGACTCAACTTCATTTTGTCCAGACTCAGCATCTACTGCAACCTCTATTTCCACTGGACATAAAACTTTAAGCGGTGTCATCAATATGGATGAGCAAAAGACAGTCGCTTACGAAACCATTGCTGAAAAACTCAAAAAGCAGTTTGGCTATAAGATTGGCGTAGTGTCTTCAGTTCCAATCAACCATGCAACACCAGCTGCATTTTATGCGCATCAACCATCGAGAAGCAACTACTATGATATTGCAAAAGAACTTGTAAACAGCGACTTTAACTATTTTGGAGGCGGGGGATTCCTTCAACAACAGGGAAAAGACGGAAAACAAAAGGATATTTTGGATTTGGCAACTGAAAAGGGCTATAAAATTGCAAATACAAAAGATGATATTTTAAAACTCACCTCTGCAAATGACAAGGTTATTGCCATCAACCCAGAATTGATTGATGGTGCTATGCCTTATGAAATCGACCGAAAAAACGGCGAGCTTTCACTGGCTGATTTCACCAGAAAAGGTATTGACACACTATACAATGAGACAGGATTTTTCATGATGGTAGAAGGCGGAAAAATCGACTGGGCATGCCATGCCAACGACGCAATGGCCAGCATTAAAGACACAGTTGCTTTTAACGATGCCGTTCAAGAAGCTGTTAAATTCTATGAAAAATACCCAGATGAAACACTTATTATCGTCACAGGTGACCACGAAACTGGCGGACTCACCATCGGATTTGCAGGGACAAAGTACAGCACATATCTCGACCAGCTCTCAAAACAAACCGTGTCATATGAAAGCTATGATGAAAAGGTTGCTGATTTTAGAAACAGCAAGACGAGTTTTGAAATCGCTTTAAATGATATTTATAAAAACTTTGGACTTATGGCTGCCAATAATCCTAATGCAACTTCCAATTCAAATATGGTATTGTCGGATTATGAATACGGCAAGCTCAAAGCAGCCTATGAAATGAGCATGCTCCCGTCTGCGGACAGAAATCTCACTGAGGAAGAAGAACTTCTGTATGGTGGTTATGAACCGCTTTCTGTAACCATTACACATCTGCTGAACAACAAATCGGGAATTGGCTGGACTTCTTACTCTCATACTGGCATTCCAGTAGCAGTCTTTGCAACAGGAAAGGGATCAACTCTATTTGGCGGATATTACGACAATACGGACATCTTCGTTAAATTGAAGGCTCTTACAAATGTTAAGTAAGTTCTTATTAAAGAGCAAACATCAAATTCTACCGACTTTGTTTACATTGGGATTGGCAATTTTTCTATTGCTGATCCCAAATCCTTATCATCAGGCATTATACGATCAGACAGAAAGAGTCGCCGCCAAGGTTCTCTCTGTTGAGAATTCTGAGATTAGACAATCTGGCATTATTCAAACAGGAGAGCAGACCTGTATCGTAATGCTTCAATCTGGTCGGTTTAAAGGGCAGCAATTTGAAGGGACAAACCTTCTTATGGGCAAACTGGAATTTGACAAAATATATGTGCCTGGTGATAAAGTTTTCTGTGTTATTGATTACGATACCACGGGCATCAAGCACATCAATTTAATCGACCATTACAGATTGAATTTAGAATTAGTTCTCGTGGTTATTTTTGGTCTGACCTTAGTTGCATTTGCAGGGCCAGTGGGTGTTAGAGCGATTTTATCATTTGTCGTGACTGTTTTAATGATTTGGAAGATATTGATTCCTTCTTTTCTCATTGGCTACAATCCCATTGTCATTGCACTTTTCGTCGTCATTCTCCTCACCATAGCGATTATTTCCATGGTATATGGATTTGATAAAAAAGCCCTTGCGGCTATTCTCGGCTCAACTCTCGGAACTGTTCTCACTGCAACTTTATCTGTAGTATTTGTCAATCTCTTTAAAATTCACGGTGCTGTTATGAGCTATTCAGAAAGCCTTCTTTACTCAGGCTATCAGCACTTACATCTGACAAATATTTTCATTGCCAGTATTTTTATCGCCTCTTCTGGAGCACTTATGGATGTAGCTGTAGACATCACTTCCGCAGTGAACGAACTCATCGAAAAAAATCCGTCACTTTCACGAAAAGAGGCCATTTTATCGGGAATGACGGTGGGAAGAGCCATCATGGGAACCATGACCACCACTTTGCTGTTGGCTTACTCTGGCGGTTATATTGCACTCTTAATGGTCTTTATGGCTCAGGGAACACCCATTGTCAACATTTTAAATTTAAAATACGTCTCTTCTGAAATCCTGCACACACTCATTGGCAGTTTTGGTCTTATTACTGTGGCACCTTTTACAGCACTTACCAGTGGTTTTCTACTCACGTCCCATAGGGAAGACAGTGGCATTTAAGTTTCTGGTAAGAATTGAACTGAATTTCCATAGTTTTTATCTGATGAAAGCACGCGAGATTAAAAATTTTCAAAAGATGTCTGTCAGCTGGAAATCATCATAATTTGTTTACATTTCCACGCAAATATTTAAGAATTTTTTTAATCTTTTTTTTATATTCCTATGATATTCTGTTATAAGATTATCATAGAAATATAGGAGGCGAACTTATGGTCCATCAAAAGATCAAAAATAAAATCAGTACAAAAATTGTCCGAATTGCTCTTCTTCTCATCTTGCTCTTACTTGTGTTCACCTCAAGTACAACGTACTATTCCCTGAACGATTCGCTTGGAAAGCGCATGAAATCAGTTGCATCTGGTGCGGCAACTGCTGTTGAGAATAAATTTAATCAAGATATTCTTGATAATATTCTCACAAGCAATTCAGAGACATCTGAATCCTATCAAAATCTCAAGAACAACCTCGTTACAATTCGAGATGCTTCAGCAGCAAAATTTGTTCACATTGTCATAAAAAAAGATGGCGAATATGTGTATTTGGCAGATGGCCTGTCGAGTTCTGAAAATAGTGCTGGACTCTTTGAGGCAGTCGAGTCGGACTATGCATCATATTATGACCAAATCACAGCTAGCAAACAGCCCATTTACGGTTCTTTCGAAAAGCTTGGCGATGAACTCCTATTTGCTAATTATTTTCCTGTATTAAACAATTCAAATGAAGTAATCGCCTATATTGGCGCCGACTTTGATGTGACAGATGAAATGAAGGAAACCGTCGATACATTTATCTTTATCATCTTGCTGACACTGCTTTCGCTTATTGTCATCGGCATCATCTTGACGCTGCTCATCAACAGAGCTTTAAGACCTATAAAATATCTTGTAGATGACTGTAATAAACTGGCAAACTTTGATCTGTCAAATGAAGTTACAACAGACTATAAAGGAGAGTTTAAACTCTTGGCTGAAGCCATGTCTGAACTGAGAGAAAACAATCGAAATCTGCTGAGGGACGTCGCCCAAATCTCTGACAATATCACCAACAATTTTAATATTGTGCAGGAGTCAAGTCACAACATTTCTGGCATGATCGAAGAAACCACTGCGGCTCTAGGCGTTACAGCTGAAAATATAGACGCTCAAGTTAGAATGATGGATACTTTAGCCAAGGACAGCAGCGTTTTATCAACCAGTGTTGAAGATATGACCCTCTCAATTGCATCAGCAGCCACTGCTGGAGAGCAAGTTCAAAGAAGTACGGAATCCGCTAATGGTCAAATGGGTCAAATGAAAGCCCAATTTGTGGAGACTGAAGTCGGCTTCAATACTCTAAACGATAAGATGACGGATTTATACGAAAAATCAGGGTTAATCCTCGGAATCATCGAAACGATTAGAAGCATTGCCGCGCAAACAAATCTTCTGGCTTTAAACGCTTCAATTGAAGCGGCAAGAGCCGGAGAACAGGGAAGAGGATTTGCCGTTGTTGCGGAAGAAATCAGAAAACTGGCAGAAGAGTCCAGCCAAGCCGTAGCGGAAATTGACGAAATCATCAAAGGCGTATTAAATGAAATTAGAGAATCAAATGATGTCACAAACGTCAATAGGGAACTACTCGTCAAATCAAATCAGCAAATAGAAGCAACTATTTCTCAATACTCTGAAACTGAAAAACTCATTGATTCAATTATTGGAAGTGTGGCAAAACTAAGTGGAAAAATCAATCGAATCAACGAGATTCACGATTCGATTTCTCGTGAAACTCTTTCTATCAACAACTTGTCACATGAAAATGCATCAAATATTGAAAACATAAATGCTGCTTCACAAGAAGAAAGTGCTAATGTTGAAGAGATTACGGCAAGTCTCGATACGCTTTCAGAAATGGTCATACAGCTCAATGACCAAATCAACAAATATAAGCTATAAGTTATTAATTGCAAGGTTTCCAAAACAGGTATTCTCAGTGAGTACCTGTTTTTTTATATTTGCAATTGTCAAAAGTCCTCATGATAGACTATCCATTCAACAGGCGAAGTTTTCTGTTCTCTAATTCAGTATGTGTGTTAAAATAGTAGTGTTGAGTACTTTATAAAATCCAATTAGAAGGAAGGGATAACTGTGGAGTTTACAACCCTAATTGACAATATCGTCTACGGCGAGGTCTTAACTGCCGAGCATGGTCTTTCATTCCTCGTAAAAGCCCACAACAAGACCATTCTGTTTGACACAGGTCAGACAGGTGCAATTTTAAAAAATGCAGAATATTTAGATGAAGACTTGGAGACTGTGGACTACGTGGTATTGAGTCACGGCCATTATGACCACTGTGGTGGCTTGGAATCATTTTTATCCATTAACTCCAAAGCAAAGGTCTTTATGAAATCCAAAGCAATTGAGGACAAATTTAGGAAAGATTATAAGTCCATTGGCTTTAAGCTACAAAAAAAGATATCCGATTATCCCAATGAGTTTATCTTCATAGATGAGGATACAGAGATTGCACCTGGAGTCTGGCTGATGGCCGACATTTGTCAATATCGTGACAGTTTTTCATCTAATGAATCCTTATTTATAAAAATCGACAACCATTATGTTTCCGATCCATTCCAAGATGAGCTCTTTATGTTGATAGAGGAGTCAGGAAAAAATCACTTGTTCACTGGATGCTCCCATAAGGGCATTCTAAATATCATTAAAACTGCTTCTGAAGCGCTTTCTGGCGCTCCAATCGAAACGGTTGCTGGAGGCATGCACATTAATACGGGTATTTTAAACGAGATTGATGGATACCTCAATCAATTTGATTCACTAAATGTCAAAAATTTATTTGTCAATCACTGCACTGGCATAGAGGGCTATTTTAAACTTAGATCCAATCTTTCACTCAACGTCCACTATGCCTTTACAGGTTTCAAATACTCAGAGTAAGAGGTTTATATGAACACAAATATATTTAGTCAATTCCCGGTTCTAGAGACAGAGAGACTCTTTCTCGGGCGAATCGAACCCGTACACTTAAAAGATTTTTATGAAATCTTTTCTTCGGAAAATGTCATGGTTCTATATGGAATGTATGCATTAACAGAATATAAGGACGCTGCGTGGTTTATCCAGCGTTTTAACGAAAGTTTTGCCGCTAGGCGTTCTATCCGGTGGGGGATGTATCTAAAGTCCAACGGCAAATTAATTGGCACTTGCGGATATCATGGTTTCAGTGAGATGTCTTCTAGAGCAGAAATGGGATATGAATTAAACGAGGTGTTTTGGAGGCAAGGGTATATGGATGAGGCATTAAAAGCCATTATCACTTGGGGATTTAGTGTCTTTGATCTCAACCGAATAGAAGTCTTAATTTACCCTGAAAATCAAGCCAGTGAAGGGATTGCCCTTAAAAATCACTTTAAATTTGAAGGGCTCTTGAGACAATATGCTTATTTTAGAGATATTTATCAGGACTTAAACATGTTTAGCTTATTGAGACAGGAGTGGAGTGACGTATGAAAATTCTAGTTGCTGGAGACAGTATCACCGAAGGCATCACAGGCATCAGTTATCTTAAGCGGCTTCAAGAAATGATGCCAGATGATGAACTCATAAATTTGGGACTGGGAGGCGACACCATCATCGGAATTGGCAACCGGCTCTTAGAGCACCTTAAATTAAACCCTCATTATGACATTGTAATATTGGAAGCAGGCCATAATGATATTTTAGTGCCCACTTTTGAGGAACAGGATATTCGGTTCAAGCTCACTGCCTTTTCTCTTAAAACTAGGGGCAGTATTCCGATAAAAGATCCTGAAATCTTTAAGCAAACATATACGTCAACGCTTAAAGCCATTCAAAAAATATGTGATGCAAAATTATTTGTCACAACTCTTTCTTGTATAAATGAAGATTTGTCAGCTCTAACGAACATCAAGCGAAAGCTATATAACCAAAAAATAAGGAGACTTGTGTCTGAATTTAATCAGTCCACATCGTCTCCAGTTACAATTATCGAAATTGCTGAAATCTTCGATCACTTTTTAGGGGAGCATGTGCAGTCTTCATATCTGCTTGATGACTACTTTAGTGCCTTCTTCAAAGATGCTCACAATCATATTTCAGTTGATGGCGCTGCTGAACTCAGTGATGAAAGAAGCCTTAACCTGACAATTGATGGCGTTCACCTCAATGCAAAAGGCGCAGATCTTTACAGCCATATCTTTTATCAAACCATAAACAACAGTAGACTTTAAACATCCGTTCCTTAAACATGGAAGAGGCGTATGATTCTTTCTTTGATATACTCTGGCATTTGAAAATAAAGTCCCGCCACAATCCCTGAAAAGGCAAGGAGTGAAATTGTCGATATCAGCGACCAGCTCAAGTGCACTTTGTGAATAATATTAAGGGCGATAATAATCTCAATTATAGGCAGTAAAATAGCAAGTGCTATACAGATATAAACAGGGACGAAAATAAAGTGGTTTGTATGAGCTCCTTTTGCATACTTTCTAGAGACAATCATAAAAACAGCTGTACTGGCAACCGTGATTGGGGCGGCATAGGTCAACGACCAAGTCATTTTGGCATCTATGCTGTCCAGCATCAAGGTTAAAAAAACTGTCATCAGTCCAAGTCCCAAAAAGATTCTATCAACCCGTTTTATATAACCGAGCAGTAAAAACACCACGATGTTGGATGCCACAATACAAATTACACTGTATTGAAATATCTTATGTGTCGGTCTAATGAGCGAGTTGAGCACAAGTAATATGGACATAGCCGCTAAGCTAATCATAAAATACGTGTAAAAAATTTTATTTCTCGTTACATAACTTTGCCGTTCATAGGCATTTATGGGATTGGGATATGCGGGCTGTTTTTTCTGCTGATTGACGAGGTCCTCTGGGACGCGATAATCACAGAGTGGACACACTTCAATATGTTCTTCCAGTTTTACGCCGCATTGACTGCAATAGGCCATATAAGTCTCCTTTCCATTGAAGTCCAAATCTAATAGTTGGTCTCAATCTTAATTTCAAGTCCTTCTTTTCTGAGCTTCCTAAAAAAAGCTCTCTCTATGATTCGATCATCTGTAAGGCTTCCAAAGGCAATTGTCGTTTGATTGTTGTAGGTAATCACAGTTGCCTTTACGATATTGCCTTCACTCGGTGGAGGCAGTACTTCCATTCGCTCTATAATATCGCCATAAGCATCCTCAATCTTTACCGTTCCAAGGTTAGATAAACTGCTGGTATAGCTGCTTTCTCCATAGTAGTTGTATATAATTGGCATCATCAGATTCTTGATCACTAGCGGAATCAATCTCACATGCCAAAAGAGCTCATTTCTAAAGTTCCTCGATATATATCGTTTAAGATGTTTAGGGTCTAAACTAAGCGCAAAATAGTGATCTAGATATTTTAAAATTTCCTCTCTGCTGTAATCTCCCAGCCTCAAGTCAATACTGGGCGTCACACTGATAAAAAAATTTCGAAGCGTTTCCGAAGGAAAAATTGTTCTTAAATTCACAGGCATGTTGATAATAATTGGTTTGAGTTCTTTTTGCTTTAAATTTGGAATCCCTCTGACAAAAGTTTGAATGGTTTCAAAATACAAACACAATAGCAATTTTGTCGGAGAAGTATTATACTTCTTCGATAGTTTCTTAAACTCCTCAGCAGAAAAAGTGCCACTGGTAATTCTGTATTCTCCTTTTTCAATTAATTTAAAGGGAAAGTGATATGCCTTCTCAATTTTGGTTGGCAAAGGAATCTTTTTTTCATAGTATTCTTTGAAGGCATCTTCTTCGTACTTGGATAGAGCGCCTTCTGAATCATCTGCACCAATTTGAGGGCTCTTTTTAGGTTTTTCTCCATTTAAAAGAGCGTAGTAGTTCTTTAAAATATCCTTCAAAAAAACCATCCCTCCAGCACCATCTGAAACAGCATGTGATATCTCCAAATGAATGCGATTTTCAAAGTAGAGAATCTTAAAGGGAACTGGCTGACTATTTCTAAGGTCTGTTGATGTACACGGATAGTATCGTTCAAGATGAACGATAGGGGGGACTTTTGATTTTTCAAAATAATACCAAAACACGCCACGTCTAAGTTTCACATTGAAAACTTGAAATTTTAAAGCACTTATATCCAGTGCCGCTTGGAGGATATCTACGTCCACCACTTCTTTTAAAACAGCTGTGAGCCTAAAAAAAGTGGATACACGTGAGGAGGCTATGGAAGGATATAGTTTCCCTGCATTGTCCAATTTGTACCAGTTGCCTTTAATCTCTTTCTTCATTTTATCCATCCTAATCCAAGACAAACGATTTCATCTTTGTTCACAAAATGTTTCAATTTATCTTGTCTGTTTTTTGAATAAACCTAAAATAGGGGGGTATATCAGAAATAACTTAATAGCTTGCTATTAAGCAAAATTAATAAATTTCCCCCCTATTTCCTCTAGTAAGTAGCTAGAGGCTTTTTTTTATCAAAAATCAATAATTTGTTTATTTTCATATAATAGATTTGTTATGTTTAAACGATATAATAAAAAATACAATTATGCAATTATACAATGCCTCCGACTTATTCAGCGGGCAAGCAAAGTTATATTGCCGATTGTCACTTTAAAGATTGTCCTCATGTGGTAAAATTGGCTTTCTCTTAAGTGGGCTGGACAAGATAATTG
Organism: Firmicutes bacterium UBA6806; assembly: GCA_002452745.1. Lineage (GTDB taxonomy): Bacteria > Bacillota > Clostridia > Peptostreptococcales > Acidaminobacteraceae > Fusibacter_A. The sequence goes on along the minus strand of DKFC01000005.1, from coordinate 33,690 downwards.
CTGTTTTAGTGCTCCCAATGGTCTGTATCTTATCTAAAATCATCTCCAACTCGTGTGTATCTTGGCAAATAACTTTAACAGTCATGCAGTCTTCACCTGTAACGTGATGGCATTCTATAATTGCAGGCTCTTCATTGGCCAATTTCTTAAATTTTCCATGAGAACTTACTTTCATGCCCACATGAACCATCGCTTCAACATGCATGTTTAGCTTTTTGGGGTCTACAATTGCCGTATACCCAGTAATAATCTCATTTTCTTCAAGTCTCTTCACACGTTCGGAAACAGCTGGAGAGGTTAGGTTCACACGCCCGCCAAGCTCTTTCATAGAGATGCGGCCATCCTCTTGAAGAATCTTTATAATCTTTAAATCAGTAGCATCCATTTGAAAACCCCCTAATTATATTAAGAATAATGTTCAATCTTCTTAATTATTAAACTATATACATCATATCACTTTTTAATTTCGCTGTACAGTTATTCGCAGCAATGATATCATTTTTTTAGAATCAGTTAGGGGATAAAAACATGGCATAAAGTATGGTGATTTCGCATTTTCACATGTATTATCAGTACCTAGTCATGATCATATCCAAGTTTTAGCAAGGAGGGATAGCATGTCTGCTATTAAAATAACAGAAACGATATTAAGAGATGCCCATCAATCATTAATCGCAACCCGTCTCAAAACAGAACAAATGGTACCCATTTTAGAAACACTTGACTCTATTGGTTACCACGCTCTTGAGTGTTGGGGTGGCGCAACATTTGATGCATCACTGCGCTACTTAAATGAAAATCCATGGGAAAGATTGAGAATATTACGCAAACACGTTAAAAATACAAAGCTTCAAATGCTTTTAAGAGGTCAAAATATTTTAGGTTACAAACACTATGCTGACGATGTTGTTGAAGAATTTGTCAAACGTTCTATTGGGAACGGCATTGACATTATCCGTATCTTCGATGCACTTAACGATATTCGAAACATTGAAAAAGCACTTATTACCACTAAAAAAGAAGGCGGTCATGCACAAGCTGCAATCTCTTACACAATTAGCCCAGTGCACACAATTGAAACTTATGTTGATCTGGCAAAATCAATGGAACAGCTTGGTGCGGACTCAATCTGTATCAAAGATATGTCGGGCTTACTGGTTCCATACGAAACTGAGAAATTGGTAAAAGCTATAAAAGCTAACATTTCAGTGCCATTGGAAATCCATTCACACTGCACAAGCGGTCTTGCTTCTATGACTTATTTAAAGGCGATTGAAGCTGGCGTTGACATTATTGATACTGCGATTTCTCCATTTGCAAGCGGAACGTCTCAGCCACCAACTGAACCTTTTGTGGCTACACTTCAAGGAACACCTTATGAAACTGGGCTTGACTTAAAACAACTCGATAAAGTCACTCAATACTTTGCACCAATTAGAGATAAGGCACTTGAGACTGGATTACTTGACCCTAAAATCTTAGGCGTAGATATCAATACATTGGTATACCAAGTTCCTGGTGGAATGCTATCCAATCTCGTTTCACAGCTAAAAGCACAAAATGCGCTTGAAAAATTCGAAGAAGTTCTCAAAGAAGTTCCTCGCGTTAGAGAAGATCTCGGTTATCCGCCACTTGTAACACCAACAAGCCAAATGGTGGGAACTCAGGCAGTTTTAAACGTCATCACGGGTGAGCGCTACAAAATGGTTCCTAAAGAAATCAAAGAGTATGTAAAAGGGATGTACGGAAAGCCAACTGTGAAAATTTCAGATGAAATCACTAAGAAAATCATTGGCAATCAAGAAGTCATTACTTGCAGACCTGCCGATACGATAAAACCTCAATTAGAAGAGGAGAGAAACAAAATGAAAGAATATCTCGAAGAAGAAGAAGATGTCCTTTCATACACGTTGTTCCCACAAGTTGCTGAAGATTACTTTAAGTTCAGACAAACTCAAAAATACAAAATAGACAACGAATTAGTCGATAAAGAACAACAAACACACCCTGTATAAATTGCTATCAAAACTCAAAACTTTTAACTTATAAGGAAAGGGAATGCCATGACAACAGATGGCGTTCCCTTTCTTTTTCACTTTACAAACAATATAATTTGCTATACCATCAAAGAAGAACTAGAAATTGGAGGCATTCATGGCAAAAGAGACAAACCGCAAAAAAAAATACAACGAAATGGTCTATGAGAACTGGCAGGCAAATAGGGATTTGGGCAAACGGAAATTCGTCATTCGATTTGGTGTTTTTAGCTGGGGGATAGGAACATTTGTCATCTATTGGATTTTGATGATGATTTTAAATGCTGTCACCAAGGCAAATGCTCAATTTACAATTTATCAATTTTTGATGACACTGGCTTTCTTCATGATCTTTGGCGTCATTTACGGCATCATTCTATGGCATCGAAACGAAAAAATTTTTAACACCAAATATCCTTATGGTAAAAAGAAGAAATAGCAGTCTCTTTCAGGGGACAGGGCTGTACTTTTAAATCTATTTGACTTAATAAGGACAATAAAATTGCAACGATCAGAGACGAAAATTTATAACATACGTATTTTGAAAGCGATAGAACCCTCAATTAATAAAATATAGAGACTATTGGAGGTCAATATGCCCTACTTATTTGTTCCAACAGATTTTAAAGCTCCATATCAGGTAAAGACACCTGAATTCGTCCTCAGGAAATTAACTGTAGAAGAGGTCAGAAAAGATTATGAAGCCGTCATGTCAAGCAAAGAGAGCCTACGTCAGATTTTCCAAGTAAATGATGAGTGGCCGTCAGATAATATGACTTTAGAAGAAAATTATCGTGATTTGCAAGAGCATCAAGATGAATTTGACAAAAATGAAGGGTTTGCCTATACGATTGTAACTCCAGATGATTCAAAGTGCATAGGCTGTTTGTATATTTATCCATTTCCTTATGGTGTATATGATTCCAGAGTCTATTACTGGTTTATAGATGAAGTCGCTGCCACTATGAGTTCGCCGTTCCACAAATTTTTAACGACATGGATTCCTGATGTCTTTAACTTGACTGATATTGTTTATCCTGGAAGAACAATCCCCCATGCCGATTTCAAGGCACTGGTTGAAACATTGAAAAGTAAGAAACAGAAGTAAGTTAAATCTAGTTTAGGGCTTTTTACCTGCGCAAGTATCGGCTTTGTGGATATAGAACTGGACTTAATGCTTTAAGAGGGCCTCAATGAAGATGAAGATGAAAATAAAGTATTTGAATGGAGAAAGCTGGGATTGGTTAAAAGATTACTCATGCGAAATAATTGAATTAGATGGCAGTAGGAATGGTGTCATGTCAATTATAAAAAATACAATTGTACATTATCAGCTTATGGGCGAATATGAAGATTCACATAAAGTATTATTTGATGATGGCTATACATGTATATCATTTCTTCCTGAGCATGAGAACTGGTGTGTAAATGCGGTTTATGATTCCAAAAATCAAATTGTAGAATGGTATTTTGATATTTTAAAGTCAAAGGGGAAGGATTCTTTAGGTCGATATTATTACCATGATTTATACCTTGATGTTGTGGTTAGACCCAATTATGAAATCGTCCTACTTGATGAAGATGAGCTAAAAGAAGCCTTGAAATTAGAAGTGATAAACCAAAAGGACTATGAACTTGCATATGCGGTTTCTGAAAGGCTCATAAGTGAAGTCATAAGCGATAGGGCCTTTATGGAAGATTTTTTGAAGGAACGATTATAACCAACTGCATATATTGGAGAAATACAATGATTTTCAACAAAATAAAAAAGACTATATTGATCTTTTGCCACTGGCAGATGAGCAGGAAAGCATGATAGAATTTCTGTTTTCCTATTATCTGGACTGCAAAACCATGTTTGTAGGGACAGGTGACTTTGAACCAGTTCTTTTATTTTACAAATCTTGTGGATTTAAAGAATCACATAGATTCAAGAACTTCTTTACAGACAATTATGATTATCCTATATTTGAAGATGGACAACAGCATGGTTTATTTAAAACAAGAACGATAGGACAACTCAATATTTAAGTATAACAAATGAAATCGCTTTCAAAAGCGATTTTTTTTATGAAGCTTTTTACAAAATATGTATTTACATTTTATTACAGTTGTTGTATACTAACATCATGTTCAATACATTTTTTACCATTTAGTTCTTTTTATTTTCTTTTGGAGGCCATTATGTACTACTTTTTAGAATCTGCATATATCAATAAACTCTATGATAGGATTGCCTTAGCCATGAATAGTTCAAAGCTAATAGAGTCTCTATCATCTGTTCTCATTTCTGAGCAAGATAAAGTGATTATTGATCGAGAAAGCAATGAAAATCTTCCAAACTGGCTCCAAACAGATCAAGTGATTTATCTCACAGAAGATTCCAACATTAGAGCATCACAGTCTATGATTTATAAATATCAAAGTTACTTGGATATTCTCAGGATACTTAAACAGCAAGATCATCAAGTTTATTCAGTCGTTTCTGAAGAAATGGTTTCTCAATATGCTTATGAGATGGCGAAGGCACTTTCAAAATCATCGCCACTCATTTTATGTGATTTTTCCATCAATCCATATTCAGACATATTATTTGATATGCACACGTTTGACACACTAAACTGTGCTCAACTTGAGAAATACCTCATCAAAGATGAAATAAATGAATTTTATCATCTTTCGCTGTTCAATAGTATTAAGGATATGATTGCACCTCCAATGGAAGATATACAAAAAATTGTCACTTGTTTTCAAGAAAAATACAACTTGGTTTTAAATATAATTCCCTTCAGGACACGACTTGATTATGAATTAACATTAAAGTCAGACCATGTGATTTATATAAATAGTACCTCAACAAAAGTTGGCGATTCTCTGATAAAACAGCTTGAGAAACTGAGAGATGACGAACCAGTCAAAAGTATTCTGTTGGATCAATTAAAACTCTCATCAACTGAAGAATTGGGGATGCATCTAGAGAAAAGTATTCACGAAATATTTTAGGATAGGACTGAAACTATGATTACTTTTGAATACATTCAGGAATTAAAAAACAGCATTTTAGGGAAGGTCACTCATGTTGAAGAAAACTTAGTCAAACAAGCCATACATGAGCAAGTTTCTGAATTAGGTCACCTGAGTGTTGATGAAAAAATGCAGCTTAAGGAGAACCTCTTCGACGCCATTTTTAAATACGATATTATTCAGCCTCTGCTTGACGATGATTCCATCAGTGAAATCATGATAAACGGGCCTGAACACATATTTGTAGAACGAGCAGGACGGCTTGAAAGCACTCATTATGTCTTTTCTCATAGGAATCATCTGATGAGTTTGGTTCACAAAATTGCCACTGAAATTGACAGACCGATCAACACAGGCAACCCGATTCTCGATGCGCGGTTAAAAGACGGCTCACGTGTTAACGTCATTATAGACCCCGTGGTTCTAAATGGTCCCGCTATTACCATTAGAAAATTTAAAAAGAGCTTCAATGATCCTAAAGAATTGATTCAACTTGGCATGTTGCCTCAAGACTTGGCTGATTTCCTTGAAGTTTGCATCAAGAGCAAGTTTAACTTGTTCATATGTGGCAGTACCGGTTCTGGAAAGACAACACTCTTAAATTGTCTATCTCAATATATTCAAACCAGTGAGCGGATTGTCACCATAGAAGATGCTGCCGAACTTCAAATTCAAAATCATGATAACTTAGTGACTTTGGAAGTAAAGAAGACCAATTCTAGCACACAGGGCGTTTCCATAGCAGCACTCATAAAAAATGCACTGAGGATGCGGCCTGATAGAATTATAGTGGGAGAGGTTCGTGGTGAAGAAGTCATCGACATGCTACAAGCCATGAACACAGGCCACGATGGATCGCTTTCAACGGGTCACGCCAACTCAGCACTCGACATGCTCACAAGGCTTGAGGTTATTGCATCCAGTTATTCAGAAATCAATCATACTCTGATAAGACGGCAGATTATTTCAGCCATTGATTTACTCATATTCGTTGAAAGGCTTCCAAACGGAGAGAGAAAAGTTACAGAAGTCTGTGAGGTTTTGAAGAATTCAACTGATTATGAACTCAATCGAATTTACGATTACTATGAAACAAATTCATCAGACTTCAAAAAAGATTTTTTAGAAGAAATTAAAAATAAGCACAAACTTAGGAGGATGAGCCCATGAAGGCGTTAAAAATCAATAAACTAAAATTGGACAACTTCGACTGGGCACATATTTTTTTTGATCTGGCATTCTATATTTTAGGAATTTTATCATTTTATGACTCTCTCTTGATTTGCATACTCCCTATTGTAGTTATCGCTTTAATGATGCTCTTTACCTCACTTTATAATAGAAGCCTAACACAAGATTATCGTAGATACTTAACAGAATTCCTAAACTACATCAATTCAAACCTCTCGACGGGAATGACTTTTGAACATGCCATCTTATCCTATGAAAAAGATACTTTTTCAAAATTTGATAAACATATTTCCAACGGCTTTGAGAAAATCATCAAAGCCATTCGAATGAATCTATCTCGAGAACAAGTCTTGAAGGTTTTATATGATGTCTTTCCGGTTAAAGAGACACAGCAATTCAGCAATATTCTATGTCAAAGTATGTCCACAGGGGCAAATCAGTCCTTTATTGTCAGTATCACACTTGATAAACTCCATATCAAGCAAAAGACACTTGAGGAAATCAACACCATTCTCTTTCAAAAGAAGGCAGAACAGCGCATCTTGTGTTTAGCGCCTATGGTTATTATCTTTATGATAAAAGATATGTCCCCTGGTTATATGGATGTCATGTACACGACGCTACTTGGCAATATCATCATGACAGTTTCCTTTTTAATGGTCATTTTTATGAAGGTTATCTCAACTAAGATTACAAATATAGATTTTTAGGTTAGGGGAGGGATAAAATGAAAAAAAACAAGGGTAATCTCCAAAATTATAATGAAAAATTAGATGCTCTCCTGATACAAATAAAGTTAAAGAAAAAAGAACCTCATCCCTTTGAACATGCTCTACCAGAGTTTATTCAGGAAATCCTTTTAAATATGAGTTGTGATATGACAATTGAAAAAGCACTTCGGTTGGCTATCCAGAGTAATGCATCCCAGCACAGCTATATGTCACTTAATGAATCTCTCATAAAACAGGCATCCTCTATTCAAGCACTGAATCTGTTTTCAGTTGAATGCAATTCGCATGAAATCTGGAAATTATCTCGCCTGGTCAATCAAAATTATCTGACTGGAAGTGAGAACACCTATACTGCACTTGAGCGATACCATGATGAGTTGTGGCAAAACAAACTGCAACTTGTGAAGATTAAGTCAGAAAAAGTTGGAATCTACCTGACTTTTCTATTGATGTTATCATTGCTAAGTATCATTGTGGTGATTGTATCACCCATTGTTATAAATTTATAGAAAGGAGACATAATTTATGTTGTCATCATTTATGCCGCTGTTGCCAAAACGCGTTTACAGTGCTCTACAAAAAAGATTTATCCAAGAGGAAAGAGGGCTAGGGACTATTGAAATGATTATTCTCGTTGCTGTCTTAGTAGGCCTTGCTATTGCTTTTAAAACCTTTATAACAGACTATTTTAGCAAGATTTCATCTAAGTTGCCTGAAAATGTATAACAAAAATCTGAAACTAACATACTCACGATTTATAAGCAAAGAGGATTATGATGAATCAATCGGTCATCTCAACTAAACTTCATGAATTCGTTTTTGATGATATTGCATATGCAATGCATCAAAACATTCAATTGTCAAGTCTCCTTCCTTTAGTAACCACACTGAGTGAAGGAGACTTGCTCAGCCTCTCCTATGACGTAAGTCATAGGAGAGGTCTATCTTTAAAAAACTATATATCAGACCATAAGATGGACTCTAAGAAAGTCATTCGAATACTGGAGAGTATAATCACACTCGAATCAATATTAGAGCAGTATATGCTCACACCAGCGGGGCTTATATTTGATGAGTCATTTATATTTTTAAATCCTGAAGACAACTTGGTTTCATGGGCATACATGCCAATAGAGACGAAAGGCATAAGCTGGAAGGCAAATCTGCTCCGTATTATACGCGGTTGCCTCATAGAAAGTTTTGACACCCCTGATGTCAATCGGTTGATTCCTTATTTGCTGGAGAGTAGTTTTTCGCCTGAAATTCTTCTCAAAGCCCTGAAGGGCACTGAGTCAATCAAATCAACACCAACCACTCAGCCAAAGCCAAGTGTTGGATTTAATAGCAGTCTTGTAAAAGATTTCATCACATCCAAGACACGTCAAAAAAAGCCTGAAGCAATTAGCAAACCCATTAAGTTGACTTCTAGGACTTCGTATATCAAAAGATGTCCTCTGCTAATTTCTAGGTCAGATCCATCGCTTCAGTACAGCTTATACTATGACGAAGTGCTCATTGGAAGAGAGGAAAACTGCGATGTCCTTCTGAATCATCCCTCTGTCAGTCGGGAACATGCGCGAATCTGTCATGTCGGCACTCGCTATTTTCTAGAAGATCTCAGCTCTACAAATGGCACTAAAATTAATAGTTGCCTCCTCGAACACCGTACAGAAATTCATCATGGTGAAGTAATTCAAATTGGAGATTGTGAATTTGTATTTTTGATATGATTTATTCAAATATAGGGGATTTATGCTGCCTTTTATGTTATCATGTTAAAGTGATAAGTCACAGATGCAAAATAACAGGAAATAAGGAGTATAATATGATTAATGATGTTAAAGATGTTCTTTTCAGTGAAGAGGATTTGAGAAATAAGGTCAAAGAAATTGCGTCACAGATTAACGAAGATTACATGGGTAAGGATCTTTTATTAATAGGTGTCCTCAAAGGTGCCAATGTCTTCATGTGCGATTTGATGAGAGAAATTTCTTTCCCAATTCAAATAGACTTTATTGCAGCTTCCAGTTATGGACATTCCACAGAGTCTTCTGGTGTTGTGAAAATACTCAAGGATTTAGACTATAGTATTGAGGGAAAAGACGTCATTATTGTTGAAGACATCATAGATACAGGATTAACCCTTAAATACTTAATTGAAAACTTTAGATCCAGAAACCCTAGAAGTCTTGAAATTTGTACATTGCTTGACAAACCAGAACGAAGAATTGCAAATATTGACGTCAAATACATCGGTTACAGAATTCCCGATGAGTTTATCGTAGGATATGGCATTGACTACGCTGAAAAATATCGTAATCTGCCTTTTATTGCCTCACTTAAAGAGTCTGTGTATACAAAATAGTTGTATAATTCTTATAAATTTCAAGGATTCTATTTGACCTTTATCCGCGAAACTTATATGATTAACTTGACTTCATAAACTGTATATATCTTATGAAGCCCCTATCCCTAATACAAACTCAATGAGGTGAAATTATGAATTTGGCTAAGTATATTGATCATACGATCTTAAAACCTGATACCACTGATAAGGATGTTATCAAAGTCTGTGCTGAAGCAAGAGAATATAACTTCTTTTCTGTCTGCGTCAACCCTTATTTTGTATCACTTGTAGCAGATGAACTAAAGGGAAGTGATGTGAAAGTCACTTCAGTTATTGGATTTCCTCTAGGCGCTAGCACAACTGAACTCAAAGCACTTGAAGCAAAAAAAGCAGTTGAAGACGGTGCAAATGAAATAGACATGGTTATCAATGTTTCAGCTTTAAAAGATGGAAAATACGACTATGTTCAAAAGGATATTGAAGCAGTGGTTTCAGCTATAAAGGGCAATGCTATTTTGAAAGTTATTATTGAAACATGTCTGTTAACAGAAGCCGAAAAGATTAAGGCTTGTGAGATTTCCAAAGCTGCTGGGGCACAGTTTGTAAAAACATCAACGGGTTTCAGCACAGGTGGTGCTACCGAAGCTGATGTTAAGCTGATGAAATCTGTTGTGGGAAATGCACTTGAAGTAAAGGCATCTGGTGCTGTCAGAGATTATGACACTGCAAAGAAAATGGTAGACGCAGGCGCAACTAGAATTGGCGCATCATCATCAGTTGCAATTGTCACTGGCGCAACCGATTCAAATTCTGACTATTAGTCACCAGATTTTATAAGGGACTATACGAAAGGTTTACGTAATATTATTACGTAAACCTTTTCTGGTTATTTGAGACCTGTCATCTAGTTGTAATGTATTTCTAGTTCAAATTTAAGCATATTCACATCTTTATGTGGTATATTAATAATATAACCATAACAATTGAGGTGCTAAATGAATTTCAAGGATTGGAACATCGCTTTTTTTGCAAGACTCGTGGCAATCGCCACCATTGTTTTCCTATTTTTAACGAAAACACCTGTCTGGGGTATGATTGTACAGGGAATTAAACCGGTGATATACGCCTTTATAATTGCCTATATTCTAGATTATACCGTCAGATACTTTGAAAAAAAATTCAAACTAAATCGCATTTTGGCCATTGTGATAACCTTTGCGATTTTTATTTCTATTATTGTGCTATTTGGCGCACTAGTGGTTCCTAGAATTATAGAAACCGTCAGCATACTAATAAATGCCATAGGAAATGTCGATATTAATTTAGAAGACATTTTCAATCAAGATTTCAACAACATCTATTTAAATGAAATCCAGCAGAGCATCATAAATGCATTGACGCCAATGCTCCAAAAATTAACGAATGCCACTGGAACAGCGGTCTTGTTATTGGTCAATGAAATTCAAAAGATTACATCAGGTCTTATTTCTTTTATTGTAGCATTGATTATCTCAATCTATATGCTAGCGGAGAAAAACGACTTGGCTGCAAGGTTCAAACGTTTGATTTTTGCATACTTTGACGATCACATTTCAAATTGGCTGATGAACACTTCCAGAAAAGCACACTCTATTTTTAAGGATTTTGTCATCGGAAAACTCATGGACAGTTTCATCATTGGATTATTGTCCTTCGTGGTATTGTCTGTTTTCAATTTTGAATTTAAGTTGCTCATTGCAATTATCATTGGCATTACCAACATGATTCCATACTTTGGACCTTTTTTAGGGGCTGTACCAGCTGCCATTATAACCTATATTGGTTCACCTAGTACACCTGTCAACGTCTTGTGGATACTGCTAATTATACTCATTATACAGCAGCTCGATGGCTGGGTAATTGGCCCTATGATTCTTGGGGATTCAGTGGGGGTCAGCGCTTTCTGGATTATTTTAGCGGTGACAATTGGCGGTGCTACTTTTGGTGTTGTCGGCATGTTCTTAGGCGTTCCAGTACTGGTTTTGATTAAAACTCTGATTGAAGATGATATTCAAAAGAAACTCTATACAAAGGGCTATGATGGCCTTGAAGAAAAATACATCCGAGTTAGAAGAAAATCCAAAAAACAGTGATTCCGATGCAAAAATCCAAGTGAATTTGTATCGGCTTAGGGGAGGAAATTAAATGGTTGGGATTCTAGTTGTTGATATTAACACAACAACTTCATATCGCATTAGGAAAATATTAGAAGGCATCAATGTCGATATTAGTACAGCTACCACTACAATGGAGACAATTAACCGAATTTCATCGCCAGACAAAGAATTCGACCTCGTCATTATAGATATAAAATTGGGTTCAGAAGATGGGTATGAACTCATAAATCATATCTTACAGATGAAAAAGGATTTAGTCATTTGTATTGTCACCGCACAAAATACGAGAAGATCATTTGTCAAAGGTATAAAGGTAGGCGCAAACGACTACGTCTTGAAACCCTTTGCTGATGAATATTTGAGGCAAAAACTCATTTATCATATAAATGCTATCGAAACATCTAAAGCCATACCAAATACGTCTCCTAAAGCTGTAGATCAAGCAATCTACAATGCTGTAAAAAAGGCTATACGAGAAGGTTATGAACTTTTAATTGGTCTATTTGTTTTATATCATCCTGATAATGAAAGCTCTGATGATATTGGCATAAAGGATTTAGCTATTCTAAAATCCTTTACGCACTATATCGGGAGTTACATTTCTGTGGATGATGAACTCTATTCATATAGTTCAAACGGTGCTGTGATTATCATGCCTAAGCATAAACTGGAACAAAAACAGGAAGTTGTCGATGCCTTTTCAAAACTAATTGATGCCTTCATGATTTCATATAGTATCAAAGATTCCAGTATTACATTTGATCTTATTAGTCTACCAAATGAAGTTGATCCAAAAGAAAATGCGATTTCTGTTCTAGCCAAGCGAGTAGAGGACAAGGTAAAATAATCCGTTTACGGTAGTCAGAATAGACCTTACGCATATTTAATTAAAGATTTAAAGGCGCACCCAAAATAGTGCGTCTTTTTATGATATTAATTTTCAAACACGAACATTTATACTTATGCAATTTTTATGCCCACTTTTCTTGCCATAATCTTCTCATTAGACAATTACCTTAATTATAAATCCAAATAGGGCATTTTTTTTGAATTAATATGTATTAATAGTAGTTTTGACGTTATTAATTGTTTCTTTTACCAAATTTATTAAGTTTTTATTATTTAACCGCTTTTTAATAGCTTTATTATAAAAAAGGACTATAATATATATTAGGTTATTTTTATTTGTTATTATTAATATTTTTGTCTATTATCAATTAGTGAGTAATCACTAACTTTTCCGTTTGATGTCTGTTTCAGATTATTTAAACGGATTTTATACTCTAATCATAGATTTGTTTCAGCATATTCGGAGTATTTGTCTCCTTTTGAAACTTCATATTTTGTTGTTCAAAAGGCCTATTCATATTTGGATATTATTGTTTAAACCGAGGTGTCATAATTATGAGCAAACTTAACGTTGGTTTGGACGTGGGGTCGACAACGGTTAAAATGATAATCCTTGACGAAGAAGAAAACATCATCTTCAAGGATTACCGTCGACATTTTTCTGATATTAAGAACACTGTATTTAATTTATTTGAAGATGCAAAAAGCGTTTTTTCTGATGCAAAGGTAAAAGTTATGGTAACTGGATCGGCTGGCCTCAGCCTTGCTGAGAGTTTAGGCGTTTCTTTTATTCAAGAGGTCGTTGCCTGCTCAAGAGCCATAAAAAAATACGCACCACAAACAGATGTCGCCATTGAGCTTGGTGGTGAAGACGCTAAAATCATGTATTTTGGACATTCAGTAGAACAGAGAATGAACGGGACATGTGCTGGTGGAACAGGATCGTTCATCGACCAGATGTCTTCACTTTTAAAGACAGATGCCTCAGGATTAAATGAACTTGCAAGCATGCACAAGGAAATTTACCCGATTGCGTCTCGATGTGGCGTCTTCGCAAAAACGGATGTGCAACCGCTATTAAACGAAGGCGCATCAAAAGAGGATATAGCAGCCTCTGTCCTTCAAGCAGTGGTAAATCAGACTATTAGCGGCCTTGCATGCGGTAAACCCATTCGGGGTAATGTCGCTTTCTTAGGTGGGCCTCTTTCATTCTTGCCCGAACTAAAAAAGCGATTTGAAGTCACTTTAAATTTAGATGACAATCACATTGTAAAGTTAGATAACACCCAGTATTTTGTCGCACTGGGCGCAGCAATTTCTTCAAATGAAGAATCGCTGCAAGATATTCACTGCATATATGACAGAATGCCTTCTATATATTGCGAGTCACCTGACTCAAAAGACGGGATAGAACCGCTTTTCGAATCACAAGAGGCATTTGATCAATTTATTGAACGCCATAATCAGCACAAAGTTACTAGAGGAGAGCTTTCAGAATGCAAAGGACCTCTTTACCTTGGAATTGACGCTGGTTCAACAACCACTAAAGTTGCTGTTGTAAATCAAGACAAAGAGCTTGTCTTTTCACACTATGGGTCTAACGAGGGAAATCCGTTAAAAACCACCATTGCCGCTTTAAAAGAATTCAATTCACAGTTGCCTGATGATGCCTATATTGCATATAGCACCGTCACTGGATACGGTGAAAATCTTATTAAAGCCGCTCTTAAACTGGATTATGGTGAAATTGAAACTGTGGCACATTATAAAGCCGCAGATCATTTCCTGCCTGGTGTGGATTTCATTTTAGACATCGGTGGACAGGATATGAAGAGCTTGAGAGTTCACGATGGCATTATTGACTCTATTATGCTAAACGAAGCTTGTTCTTCGGGCTGTGGCTCTTTTATAGAGACCTTTGCAGGATCAGTGAATTTACCAGTTGCAGAGTTTGCAAATCGGGGTCTTTTTTCTAAGAAACCAGTTGATTTGGGAACAAGATGTACTGTTTTTATGAATTCACGCGTTAAACAGGCACAAAAAGAAGGGGCGACCGTTGGCGATATTTCTGCTGGCATCTGTACCTCTGTTATAAAAAATGCACTTTTTAAAGTTATACGCATGAGATCGTCTGAAGATCTTGGCAATAAAATCGTCGTACAAGGCGGTACTTTCTACAACAACGCCGTACTGAGATCCCTTGAAAAAATTTCTGGCAGAGAAGTGGTAAGGCCTGATATTGCTGGAATCATGGGGGCTTTTGGTTGTGCTTTGATTTCATTTGAAAGATATGAAGCTGATTATCAATCAGATATGCTTTCTGGTCACGAACTAGATTCATTCAGTACGACCACAAGTACCCGCAGATGTGGCCTCTGTGGAAACAACTGCCATCTCACAGTTAACACGTTCTCTGACAATCGCCAGTTTATTGTCGGCAATCGCTGTGAAAGGGGTGCGGGGATTGAGACCACAAAAGTGGAACTGCCCAATCTGTACAAATATAAATATAAGAGGGTCTTTGATTACAAACCGCTTTCTGTGGAAGAGGCAACCAGAGGCACAATTGGACTGCCTAGAGTTCTCAACATGTATGAAGATTACCCTTTCTGGTTTACTTTTTTCACTAAACTGGGGTATCGTGTGGTGCTTTCAAACCGTTCTTCAAAGATGATTTACGAGATGGGAATGGAGACAATTCCATCTGAAAGTGTCTGCTATCCTGCCAAAATCGTTCATGGTCATATTGAAGATCTTATTCTGAAAAAGGTTGATAAGATTTTTTATCCTTGTATTCCATATAATCGACAAGAGGATAAAAACGCTGGAAATCACTATAACTGCCCAGTTGTCACGTCTTATCCTGAAACAATTAATGCCAATGTAGATCACATTAAGAACAAGACGGTTAACTTCTACCATCCATTCTTACCACTTGATTCTATGAAACACATGAAAAAACGCCTCGTTGAAGAGATTTCACCTTGGGGCATTGATAAAGCAGATATTTTAAAAGCGGTTGATCTCGCATATGCAGAGCACGATCAGTTCAAATTGGATGTCATGAAGCATGGAGAAGCATCACTCAAATACCTCAGGGATAACCACCTCAAGGGAATTGTTCTCGCTGGTAGGCCTTATCATGTTGATCCTGAAATCAATCACGGAATTCCCGATTTAATTGAATCCTTCGGATTTGTGGTTTTATCAGAAGATGCTGTTGCGCATCTCGACACAATTGAAAGACCACTCCGCGTGGTAGATCAATGGGTTTATCATACCAGACTCTATGCCGCAGCTACCTTCGTATCAAAACAGCCTGACATTGAACTCATACAGCTCAATTCGTTTGGCTGTGGTTTAGATGCAGTTACAACAGATCAAATTAAGGAAATTCTAGAAGCAAAGAGCAAAATTTACACGGTTCTCAAGATAGATGAAATCAATAACTTAGGGGCTGTTAGAATCCGATTGAGATCTCTAATTGCCGCAATCAATGAACGGGATAAAAAATCAATGATTCCCGTATATGAACCGCCAAGTCAAAAACGCGTTATTTTTACTGAAGAAATGAGAAAGACGCATACTATTTTGGTACCGCAGATGTCTCCAATTCATTTTCAGTTTATTCAAGCAGCGGTCAAACCAGAGGGTTACAATATGGAAATACTGCCTTCTGTGGATGTATCGGCAATTGATGAAGGGTTAAAATACGTCAACAACGATGCTTGCTATCCTTCTATAATCGTAGTGGGTCAGCTTATGAAAGCCCTTAATTCAGGGAAATACGACCTCGACAAAACTGCTCTGATTATTTCTCAAACTGGTGGCGGATGTCGTGCAACCAACTATATCGCCTTTATAAGACAGGCACTGAAGAACTCAAAGATGGATCATGTCCCTGTCATCAGTTTAAATGCTGGCGGACTCGAAGAAAATCCTGGATTTAAATTGACTCTGCCTCTACTTGAAAAGTTGGTTCAAAGTATCCTTTACGGCGATCTCTTCATGAGACTTGTCTATAAAACGAGGCCCTATGAAACCAGCCCGGGTGCTGTAAATCAGCTCTATGACAAATGGGTAGAAATCTGTAAAACTTCACTGGTTAACGGTTCTAGAAAAGAATTTGTGGCAAATGTCAAAGCCATTGTAAAAGCGTTTGATCAGATACCACTTTTAGACATCAAGAAACCCAAAGTTGGACTCGTTGGAGAAATCCTTGTAAAATTCCATCCGACTGCAAACAATAATATTGTGGATTTACTTGAAAAGGAGGGTGCAGAGGCTGTCATGCCAGACTTAATTGACTTTTTCTCATACTCTTCTTACAACAGCGTCATAAAACACAAGTATCTATCGGGCAGTATGAAAAAGAGACTTTCAAGCGAGGCCTTTATTGCCATGATTGAATACTACCGAAAACCTATGGTAAAAGCACTAAACGAAAGCAGTCGATTTGAAGGTCCTAAACACATCAAAAGCCTCGGAAAACTTGCAGAGCCTCATCTGTCTCTGTGCAATCAAACTGGTGAGGGTTGGTTCTTAACTGCTGAAATGATCGAACTGATACACAGCGGCGTCGACAATATTGTCTGTATGCAACCCTTTGCATGTCTTCCAAACCATATTACGGGTAAGGGAATGATTAAGGAACTTAAAAACAGCTATCCGAAATCAAATATTGTCCCTATAGATTATGACCCTGGTGCAAGTGAAGTCAATCAAATAAATCGCATCAAGCTCATGCTTGCAACTGCTTTTGAAAACATGGAGAAAGATGAGTCATCTTCTGTGAAAAATCTCTAAATCCTCATGTATTATTTTATGATATAATGGATTTGAATCTTTTCAATAAAAATGGAGGTGCTGTAAATGAGTACACATATTGGTGCAAAAATAGGAGATATCGCGGACGTTGTCTTATTGCCGGGTGATCCTTTAAGAGCAAAATATATAGCAGAAACTTTTTTAGAAAATCCCGTTTGCTATAACAATGTAAGAGGGATGCTTGGTTTCACTGGAACCTACAAAGGCAAAAAAATTTCTGTGCAGGGAACAGGCATGGGCATGCCATCACTTTCTATCTACGTCAACGAACTCTTGAGATTTTATGATGTTAAAAAACTCATTCGAGTTGGTTCGTGTGGGGCAATGCAACCACAAGTTAAAATTAGAGATGTGATTTTGGCACAGGCTGCTTCGACAACTTCTAATATGAACAACAGACGATTTGGCACATGCAACTATGCTGCTATTTCTGACTTTGGCCTTCTTTATGGTACTTATGAAACGGCTAAGGAAAAGGGGCTAAATGTCCATGTTGGCAACATCTTGTCTGAAGATAGCTTCTATGATGACTACAACTCAAGTCGTAACCAAAAATTCATGGACTATAATATTTTAGCCGTTGAAATGGAAGCTGCTGAGCTTTATACATTGGCTGCGAAATACAAAGCGCAAGTATTATGCGTCTTAACAGTCAGCGATTCTCTTATCACTTCTGAAGAAACAACTTCTGAAGAACGCGAAAAGACATTTAACGACATGATTACACTGGTTCTTGATACTGTTTCTAAATAATGATTTTAAACTCATAAAAAGAGCGTCTTCAATTTGAAGGCGCTCTAATTTATGATGAACTTAATATCTGACTTTTTTATTTGTTGTATCTCTGAGGACTATTTGGATTTACTTTTAGTCCATTTTATGCCTGTTTTAACTTAGTCCATTTAATTTTCTTTAAGTGATTGAAGTACTGAGGAAACTTCCATAAAGCCCTCTAAAACTCGCGGTGCAAATTGCGACTCCATACTCCCCGTTATCAACTTTACAGCTTCCTCATGACTCAGCGCCTTACGGTAAGGTCGATTGCTAGTTAAGGCATCGTACACATCTGCCACTGATAAAATCTGTGCTCCCATTGGAATTTCACTTCCTTTGAGCCCTTTAGGGTATCCTGTGCCATCGTATTTTTCATGATGATACAACACCAGTTCTTCAACTTCACTAAAGGCAGATGCCTTGTGGAGAATCCTAAATCCCATTTCGGAATGCCCTTGTATCACTTGAAATTCTGCATCTGTCAAAGGGCCTTTCTTATTTAAAATTTGCTCGGGAATGGTTATCTTGCCAACATCGTGCACCAGAGCAGCTTTTTCTAAAATCTCAAGTTTTTCGTAATTTAAGGCTTCACCCAACACTTGTGCATATTTAGCCACTCTGTCGGAGTGACCCATAGTGTAGGAATCCGTTGCATCAAGAGCTTCTATCATGATGTTCAGAGTCTCTTCGTTTTTATCTCTCAATTCACTAATTTGCTCATTAATTGTATCTGAGAGTTTATTGATACTTGAAGAAAGTCGTTTAATTTCATGTATCCCGTCCATTTCAAGAGACATATCATATTGTCCGTTTGCAATTGAATTGACTTTATCTACAGTCTTTTCAATCTGCTTTGCAATGCGTCTTAAAACAAGCGTTGCCACAAAACTGGCGATTAATAGAATGATGAATACAATCATCAGAACTACAATCGTTTGATTTCTCAAATTCTTGATAACTTCAGGTTTATCCATTTTTACAACTAGATTTGCCAGCGTCTTGCCACTTATAACCACTGGAATAAACATTTCATTGTAGTTTTCGTTTGAAATATTAAATCTTCCACCATCACTTTGAAGGATATCATCCTCATTTGAACCGAGCTGATCGCCAATCATCAGTTCAATCGCTTGAAATTTTCCAATGGTATTAAATATACTTTCATTTAATTTATCCCTCAGGGGAACGACCACAAGATATGTCTTTTGGTTGTCAGAGAAGTAACTTGCATACATATTTTTCATGAGTCCCAGATACGGTTCTCCGTCATATTCATAGAGTTGTATTTGAATACTGTATTTGTCATTGTTTTGATTTAAAAAACCTGTGGCGAGTTCATAGGGGGCGTTGGTACAGGGAGCCATGCCGACGTTCTCAATATAGTAGTATTTAAAGCCGTAAGATCCCATCAAATTCTTAAACGTTTTTACCTCTTCATTGTAGAATCTTATGTCCTTGCTGCTATTCGCCAAAATTTCATCATTTTTTAGCTGATAAAATGCCTGATCTCTGTAAATGCCGCCAACGGCATCCACTTCATATTTTATGTACTTCTTAATCATGTTGTATGCCATATCGGTGTAGTAAATGTTATTATTTACCTCTGATGCCTTAAAAGTCACTTGTACCCCAAACGCAACCACCAATGCGGAAATCACCAGTATAGGAATTAAAACAGTCAGTGCCAATTTATAAAACTTCATTCTGAACCCTCTCATACCTCTATCTTAATTTACTGATTATAGCATAAAATAGTGTCAAATAATGCCCTAACCCTGTAAATATTTTTTTAATTTAAGAGTGGGGGATACACAGTGGACTAATGTATCCCATGTGTTATAATAGGTTAGTAAATCACATCCTCAAGGAGCTGATATTCAAATGGAAAATGTAATGATATTTGGACATAAGAACCCTGATACGGATAGTGTCACCAGTGCTGTTGCTTTGGCCTATCTAAAGAATCAAAT
Source organism: Firmicutes bacterium UBA6806 (assembly GCA_002452745.1). Taxonomy (GTDB): domain Bacteria; phylum Bacillota; class Clostridia; order Peptostreptococcales; family Acidaminobacteraceae; genus Fusibacter_A. The sequence continues at coordinate 13,785 of DKFC01000005.1, read as the reverse complement.
GCAGTATCAGGCAATCCCATGTATATTGGGAGATTTGACGAAAGAGACAGAATTCGTCCTAAACTACTTTGGGGTTGAACCCCCTCGTAAAATTGACAACGTTAAAATTCAGGTTAAGGATTTGCTATATGACCGCATTATGGCACTAAAGCCTTCTAACTCCATATTAACGGCATATAAGCACATGAACGATCACAAGATTCGAACCCTGCCTATTATAGACACTGAGGGCTACCTAATCGGAATTGTAACGATGAAAGATATTGCCATTAGTGCGATTCACGGTGATCTGCACACCCTGAGCACAACGTTTAACAATATCAAGAACGATTTAAAGGCAGATACCCTTAATTATGCCCATGCAGATGTTAACGGCAAAATTAAAATAACGGCTTTTCATGACTCTACAATTATAAAAAACGATATCTTCAACCACCAATCTGTTGTTATAACAGGGGATCGATATGATATCATAGAATATGCAATTCAAAAAAAGGTTCAATTGATTATCATAACTGGTGGGAAGGACATTCCTGAGATGTTAATTGAGAAAGCAGCTGTCTCAGGCATTAATATGATTAAAACGCCATTTGATACTTATTATACATCGAAGCTAATCAATCAAACCAATTTCGTCAGTTCAATTATGCAAAGAGAGCGCCTTGTTCGTTTCAAGGACAATGAATACTTGGATAACTGCCGTGAGATCATTCAGACCTCAAAACATTCTAAATTCCCCGTAACGGATGAAAAGGGAAGGTATTTGGGAATTTTAGGACGGACGCACTTTTTAAATCCCTCAAAGAAAAACGTCATTTTAGTGGATCACAACGAATATGCACAGTCCGCCGAAGGTTTGAGCGAAGCAAATGTCCTTGAGATCATCGATCATCACAAGATTGGCGATATTTCCACATCACTTCCAATCAGTTTTAGAAATATGCCTGTTGGCAGTACCAACACCATTATCTATCAATTGTTTAAAGAAGAGGGAATTGAAATTCCACATCATATTGCAGGTCTTATGATGTCTGGCATCATATCTGATACGCTCTATCTCAAGTCTCCAACCACCACGGTATTTGACGAAATGGCCGTTGAAAAACTCTCTGCTCTCACTGGCATCAAGGCAGAGGAATTCGCCCTTGATATGTTCAAGAGCGGTACGTCTTTAGCTGGGCAGACCGTGGAGGATATTCTGTTTAATGACTTTAAAGAGTTTATGCTTGAAGGCTGTAAAATTGCTATCTCTCAAGTATTTACACTTAATTTCGAAGAGATTCTCAATAACAGAGACCCGTATTTGGATTTCATTCAGACGATTCATCACGATAGAGACCACTTTCTGACACTCATGGTGGTGACAGATATCATCAATGAGGGCTCTTATATGCTCTTCGAATCTAAAAACGAAGGCTTAATGTCGCTTGCGTTTGAGAAAGCAGTTTCACAGGGCACATTTATAGAAAACTGCGTCTCTCGTAAAAAACAGATTATTCCAAAGCTCATCAACGCTTTGATTATTCTCAAATAGAAGATTACCAATCATATTGGAGGTTTAATTATATATGCTCAACAAATATACAATGTATGGTGAATTAGGTGTTTCTGAACAAGTAGTGGCATTTGTTGAAACAGCAGAAGCCAAAATTTCAGATGCCTTCAAAGCCATAGATGATATCGCCGAATACAACCAACTCAAGGTTTTAAGTGCTCTACAAAGCAATAAAATATCCGATATTCACTTTAATTGGAATACCGGATACGGTTATGATGATATTGGTCGTGATGCAGTTGAAAACGTCTACAAAACGATTTTTAATACAGAAGACGCCATTGTCCGACCTATTATCGTGTCTGGAACGCATGCGCTGACATTGGCATTGACAGGGGTTTTGAGACCTCGTGACAAAATGCTCACCATTACTGGCCGCCCTTATGACACGCTGGAAAAAGTCATTGGATTATCTCCTTCAAATGGCCTTAGCCTAATGGATATTGGCGTTGAATACGATGAAATTGAATTAATGGCTGATGGCAGTTTTGATTTGGAGGCAATTCAAGAAAAACTTTCCGAGACAGACTCGTACCGTATGGTCTATATTCAGCGTTCTGCTGGGTACTCTTGGAGAAGGGGACTCACAATTCAGGAGATAAAAAATGTCATACAACTTGTCAAATACAGCTCTCCAGATACGATTATAATGGTAGATAATTGCTATGGTGAATTCTTGGATTACCAAGAGCCAACGGATGTGGGGGCAGATCTCATGGCTGGAAGCCTCATTAAGAATCCCGGTGGCGGTCTGGCTTTAAGCGGCGGGTATGTGGTTGGCAGTTCCGAACTCATCGAGCGAGTAGCCGCTAGGATGACCTCTCCTGGCATTGGAAAAGAATGTGGTTTGACATTTGGTCAAACAAGAACAATCCTCCAAGGACTCTTCATGGCGCCTAAAGTGGTATCTGGTGCTCTTAAAGGCGCTACACTCTGTGCATCTGTCTACGACTGCCTTGGATATGATGTCAATCCAAAGGTTGGCAGCGTCAGAAGCGACATTATTCAGGCGATTAAATTCGGTGCTCCCGACAAGGTGATTGCCTTCTGCCAAGGCATTCAATCGGCATCGCCTGTTGATGCTTTTGTAACGCCTGAGCCTTGGGATATGCCTGGCTACTCAAGTCAGGTTATCATGGCTGCAGGTGCTTTTGTTCAGGGTTCCTCCATTGAACTCAGCGCAGATGCACCTATCAGAGAACCCTATGTAGCGTACTTCCAAGGTGGTTTGACTTATGAGCACTCTAAATTTGGCGTTATTAAGTCATTAGATGCTCTCTATAGGAAATCACTGGTTCAATTTTAACGAAGCATATGCAGGCGTTTCGATTGCTTAAACGCCTAAAATGGTTTATGATGAAATCAGCAACAAAAAACAGTTCAATAAGACAGATATCTTCCTGTATCTGTCTAAAAAGACCAAAGGGGTGTAAAGATGAATTATAATGAGCTTGCATTGAAAATGCACGAAACACACAAAGGAAAAATTGAAGTGACAAGCAAAGTAAAGCTTGAAACCCGAGAAGATTTATCTACTGCCTATACACCGGGCGTAGCAGAACCTTGTCGAAAAATTGCTGAGAACAAAGAAGATGTGTACAAATATACATCAAAAAGCAATCTCGTTGCAGTTGTTTCAGATGGTTCAGCTGTCTTAGGTCTTGGGAACATCGGCGCAGAGGCTTCTATTCCAGTTATGGAAGGGAAGGCCATACTCTTTAAAGAATTCGCTGGTGTTGACGCATTTCCAATATGCGTTTCCACTCAAGATGTAGATGAGATAGTCAATGTCGTGAAGCATATTGAACCTGTTTTTGGCGGAATCAATTTGGAGGATATTTCATCTCCAAGATGTGTTGAAGTAGAGAGAAAACTAAAAGAGATACTGGATATTCCAGTTTTCCATGACGATCAACATGGAACGGCTGTTGTGGTTTGCTCTGCGCTTATCAACGCATTGAAAATTGTCAAAAAAGACATTAGTCAAATTAAAGTCGTCATCAATGGTGCTGGCTCAGCTGGTAACGCAATTGCCCGAATGTTACTTGATCTGGGGGTTGTCAATATCCTAAGCTGTGATCGAAAGGGCATCCTCTCGAGAGATGTCACTCAGAAAAACTGGGTTCAAGATGAAATCGCCGCACTCACAAACCATGATCTATTAAAAGGGGATCTGGCAGATGCATTAAATGGTGCAGATGTCTTTATTGGCGTCTCAGGTAAAAATGTCGTTTCTACAGAGATGGTTAAGAGCATGAACCAAGATGCCATTGTCTTCGCCATGGCAAACCCCGATCCTGAAATTTTACCGGACTTGGCACTTGAAGCTGGTGCTAGAATCGTGGGAACCGGTCGCTCTGATTTTCCAAATCAAATAAACAACGTTCTGGCCTTTCCTGGTATTTTCAGAGGAGCACTTGATGCTCGTGCAACTGATATCAACGAGGAGATGAAAATTGCTGCCGTATATGCAATTGCAGATTTAATTTCTGCTGGTGAACTGAGAGAAGATAATATCATCCCATCTGCTTTAAATAAAGAGATCGGTAGCAAAGTTGCAAAAGCGGTATATGATGCTGCTGTTAAATCTGGTATCGCTAGAATCTAAGCGCTATAGTGAACGAGTTCGTAAAATATGTAATTCAGCAAAATGAACAGACATGAGGCATCTTAATTGGAAATTCCAATTAAGATGCCTCATCTTTTTATATTATGCCAATTCTAAAATGCATTTGTGTTTCTTACTAATAATTACCTTGAGCCAACATTGCATCAGCCACTTTTTTGAAACCCGCAATATTGGCACCTGCAACTAAGTTATAGCCAAAGCCATATTCCTTAGATGCTGCCGCAGAATTTTTGTGGATGTTAATCATGATTTCATGAAGTTTAGCATCTACTTCTTCAAAAGTCCAAGAGTATCTCATGGAGTTTTGGCTCATTTCCAGAGCAGAAGTGGCAACACCACCTGCATTGGCAGCCTTCGCAGGCGCAACGAGGATATTGTTGTCGAGGAAGTATTTAACAGCTTCATTTGTACATGGCATGTTTGCACCTTCACCAACAGCAGTTACACCATTTGCAACTAATGTCTTGGCATGCTCAAGCGTTATATCATTTTGTGTTGCACATGGAAGGGCAATATCACATTTGATTGACCAGATATTTCCAAACCCTTCAACGTATTTTGCATCTGGATGCTTGACGAGGTATTCTTTAATTCTCTTTCTTTCAACTTCTTTAAGTTGTCTGACGAGCTCTAAATCAATACCTTTTTCATCGAAGATGTATCCGTTTGAATCAGACATTGCAACAACTTTTGCACCCAAGGCAGTTGCTTTTTGGCAAGCGTAGATTGCTACATTCCCAGAACCAGAAATGACAACAGTCTTTTCTTTAAGCGATTTGTCATTGTGTTTGAGCATTTCATCTACAAAGTAGACAAGACCGTATCCAGTTGCTTCTGTTCTCGTTAAAGAACCGCCGTAAGAAAGGCCTTTGCCTGTTAAAACGCCGTTTTCAAAAGCACCTCTGATTCTTCTGTACTGACCATAAAGGAAGCCAATTTCTCTTCCACCAACACCAATGTCCCCAGCAGGAACGTCAACATCAGGGCCAATATGTCTATAGAGTTCTGTCATGAAACTTTGGCAGAATCTCATAACTTCAGCATCTGATTTTCCCTTAGGGTTAAAGTCAGAACCACCTTTACCGCCTCCGATAGGGAGTCCAGTTAAAGAGTTTTTAAAGATTTGTTCAAAGCCAAGGAACTTTACGATTCCGAGATATACAGATGGGTGGAATCTAAGACCGCCTTTGTAAGGTCCAATTGCACCGTTAAATTGCACTCTAAATCCTCTGTTTACTTGAAGAGCACCGCTATCATCAACCCAAGGGACTCTAAAGATGATTTGTCTTTCAGGTTCGGTGATTCTCTCCAAAATGTTGGCATTGACGTATTCCGGATGTCTTTCTAAAACGGGTTCTAATGATTCAAAAACTTCTTCCACTGCTTGTAAAAATTCTGTTTCATTTGCGTTTCTTGCTTTCACGCGTTCAAATACGCTTGATACATAAGACATAAAAACACTCCTTTAAAATAAAATTAAAACTCTCACACCTATAATAATAGCACTAAAAAAAAAGAAAGAACACTACCAATTTTTGTTGAATTCTTAAAAAAAATTAATTCTATGATAATAAAACTTATCAAAAATAAGAAAATAGGCCGTTTTCGAGCATTTAAATAGACCGCAAAAAAAATTGCGGTCATTTATCATTTTATAAAATGTTTATAAAGTTGTATCACTATAAATACACGTTTTATCCAGTGTGGGGGATGCTCTACATCTTCCTGAACACACCTTTAACCCTGCCTAGGATTTGAACATCATCAGCGTAAATTGGCGTCATGCTAGAATTTTCTGGCTGTAATCGAATGCGGGATTGTTCTTTGTAAAAGGTCTTCACAGTGGCAGAATCTTCTATCATAGCCACAACAATCTCGCCGTTATTCGCCGTGCTCTGCTGTTTGACAAGCACGAGATCACGATCATGGATACCTGCCTCAATCATGCTATCGCCTTTGATTTTGAGCATGAAATAAGTGCCTTCATCGACAAAATCCGATGGAATAGGGAATGTGTCTTCAAACGATTCCACCGCTAAAATTGGCTGTCCAGCCGTAATTTCACCAACAATCGGTACAAATGTCGTATCTTTACTCATTGAAACTACATTTTCAGCAGGTGAATGGCTGTCTTCTCCGAAGATCTCAATCGCTCTTGGCTTTGTAGGATCACGTCTGATATATCCCAGTTCTTCCAGTTTCGTTAAGTGCATATGAACAGTAGAAGTGGACTTTAAACCCACCGCTAAACAAATCTCTCTAACAGAAGGGGGATAACCTTTTCTAGAAACTTCTTCTTTTAAAAAATCGAGAATCTGTTTCTGCTTTTTAGAAATTGTCGCGCTCATTTTCAGGTCTCCTTTTGTTTATTTCTTTATAAGAGGGAGAATACAATCTAATATAATTTAGCTCAATCGCTTACTATTACTGTATTCCATCAACCTTTATAATCTTAAAATGATTATAACACACACAATAAAAAAAATCAAACATTAGTTCGATTTTAGGGTTTACAAAGAACGCACGTTCGTATATAATAATCTTACAGAACAAACGTTTGGTTATTGTTTTCATATTTTCTTCGTTTAGGAGGTATCATTATGACTCATGATAGACCTTATGTGACTTTTGACAGCAGAATGTATAGAAGACCTAAAAGACGTCGCTTGGTTATTGTCAACAAATTTAGATTTATTTTTGCTACTGTTATGGCATTATTAGTGTTAAGCATACTTTTTTCATATATCAGCGGGAATTTCATGTCCGTAGCATCGACCAATCAACAGTATATTGAAGTAACTGTTTCTTCAGGAGACACACTCTGGGAAATAGCCTCAGAGTACAATTATTTTCAAGATGATATCAGGCAGGTTATTTATGACATTAAACGCATTAATCACCTGCCGAGTAGCTCGATATATCCTGGGCAAGTATTGCGTATTCCCATCTCTAAGGAATCGCTCTAATCCAATAATTTATCGTTCTTCTCATCTATTTATTGCCTATAAGGGCAATTCAAATTTCACTGTGATCGGTGGCTGAAAACATACACTTTCAGCTTTACTGATAAATCCCTGTCCTTGCCCATTTTGTTTAAATGGGCTTTTTTTATGCGGTTTAAGTGCTTGCATTTTTGATTGCATTTGTTAGAACTTTCTACCTGGCTTAATTGTTGAGGACTCTGTATCAACTAGTCAGTTATTTCTCTTTATTTTTATTGTTCTCATCAGCAGACGTTTCGTGATATTCGTCCAAGAGCTCATAGTTGCTGACAACATCGCGTTTCGCATTTTTGCGGTGCGCAGAGTAGAGCTGTGTTGTAGTAACATTATCATGATCCAAAAGGTTCTGGACATCGTAAATTGAAAATCCATATTGAATCAGTGAAGAAGCTGCCGTAGCCCTTAGTTTATGGGGACTATAGCCACTATGACGCGGTTTTTTCATTGCAATTGCCGTGTATTTTTTTACGAGTTCTCTAATGGTTCTCACGGTCATTCGTTTTCCTTGCAGCGAGAGAAACAGCGGGTCGTCTTCTTCTAAACACTCAGGTCGTTCCAATTTAATGTAGTCGTCAATTACAACCAGTGCTGACTTGTTAAGCGGCATATTTGCTTCTTTTCCACGTTTTCTGTAAATTTTAAATTCACCGCGCCCATAGTTGATGGAACTCAAATTGAGTTGCTGAACCTCACTTACACGCAGACCATAGGTCGTAAAGAGCACTAAGATAGCTTTATCCCTAAGTTTTGTCTTTTCCCAGTATTGTAATTCCTTATCTGTAAGACCCGCGCCCGTCTCAACAGATTCAAGCATGGTTGCAACTTCCTCGATTTCAAGCCGCTTGATTGCATCTGGCTGTGGTTTTGGCAGCTTAATGGGATTGAAACCCTCTGTAATATTGACATCTATCAACTGATCTCGATACATATATTTAAAGAGCACACTTAATGATGATTTTTTTCTAGCCAATGAGCGATTGTGGTTTTCCATAATGTAATCTGCATTTTCAGTTTCAACGATATATCTTGTGCAAAAATCACCTATAAATAGATTGATGTCCTTTGCCGTTATCTTTGCAAACTGCTCCAGTGGAATATCTCTGGAAGATTCATACTCAAATTCGGCCATCAAAGGCGACTCTGAAATCAAATAATTGCAGAAGAAGAGTAAATCGCTCAGATAAGCCAGTCTCGTACTCAAAGCCACTGAATTTTTTAGAAATAAGAAGTAATCCACCATAAACGAGGGAAGTTGAACTTCAATGCTTTGGCATTTTCTGACCATTTCATTTTGCTTGACAACTATATTGTCGGGGACATCCGATTTATTGTGTATTTTAACTTGACGTTTATTAGAAGAATCAGGAATAGATTCTTTTACAATTCTTTTTCGTGCCATAAAGATTTACCTCCAGAGTAAGTGATTGAATTTAAGGTTCAAAAGCATTGTACATTGATTAAAATTATAATCTAATTATTTTATTTATCTACGAAATCAAAATCATGAGATCAATATAATATAAGCTATGAGAAGAGGTGTAAGATGGACAGTAATTTTAATTTTTTAAAATTATCAGATAATTCAGACTGCATTTCTATAATTTGAGCCTAAAGATATCTTCTGATAAAAACGTTCTCCAACTATTCCCTAAATACACATTTGAGGAATAGTTGGATTTCTTCCTCTATATTACCACATCTATGGCTTTAAGACAATATCTTTACGGTTTCAGTGATTTTGAAAACTTATGTATTATCGCATCTTTAAATCCTATTTTCTAATCCTCAGTTACTTTATCATTTTGAAGCTATCATTTTGAATTTTATTTTATTTGATTCAATTTCAAATATCATCTCAAACACTGACTGCATCCACAACTGTTTAACAGCAAGCGACGCTCAGTTTATTTTGCTGATACATTCTTCATCAAAAATAAACTGAGCGTCGCTATTAGCGTCTGTATTTGTCATTCAATTTCCTATAATTGATTATTCACTTATGACGCATCTTATGCCAAATATCATACTTATCAGAAATATCCAATCTAATCTGTTCCCAGATATATTTATATACGGTTTAATTATCAGTTTATTTGTCCAACCGATTATAATAGATTTTAGAAAAAAAACCTTCTGAAATTGTATAATAGCCTAAATTATCCGAATCAACTCCAACAGATTCACCCAAAGGTTCAAAAGCAGACATGATATACTGAGGCTTACTCACTAGGACAAAGTCAGAAAATGGTTTATCACTATAACCCCTATCCCACTTCCACACATTTCCATATGTTCTGATTAGAAGCGTCTTTTGATCTTTTGAGACATCCGCTCCGGTAACTGCATATGGGAAATTTACAGGTGAAAAAATAAGGTGGCGATAATCCACATGATATCCAGTGGTCAGCGATTTTATATCTATAGTCCCTTTATACATCACCATATTAGCCGTATCTTGTGTCAACTCGTCCAATGGATAGCTCAACACATCCGTTTTCCCTTTATAGGTCTTTGTAAAAAACAATACTTCTTTTGCCAAGCTATCCACTGCAACAGCTTCTATATTGGGATTATCCGACTCCATATGTTCTATTAGATTTGCAAAAATACCTACTTCATTGATTTCAGAAATCGGATAATCCGGATATGCAATCTCATAGGTCTTATAATCTGAGATTTCATATATTTGACCATCTTTAAGGGACGCCAGCGTGTCCAAATCTTTGAGTAAATCTGGTTCTTTAAAGATGACTATGCGCGTAGGCGACTCATTCCGAAGCCTCGAATTCAACCCGAGGTCTGTCAGCATAATCATGGAATTGCCATCTTGGTCTTTAAACATTGCGATGTCCTCAATATCAATTAACGTCACATCTTTTAAGATAAAGCGCTCTCTGATATTGCCACGCCCAGATATTGCATATAACATGGGTTTATGACCACTGTCATTGTGAACCCATAAGGTGTCTGCATTGACTTCGCTCACTGCAACTCCAGATACTTCACCTAATCTAATATCTCTAATTTTTCCCGTAATAACGCCTGTATCAGATGCTTTGTAAAAATAAAAGTAATATCCAACAGAAGCCAATACAATCATCAACAGCAAAGTCCGAAAGACCAGTTGCTTGATAAAACATGATATCTTGTGCATCGCATTTTTCATGTCGTATGCTCTCCCACTATTTGCTCCCGCCCATTTAAATCATAGACGATAAGAGCATGATTTTCATTTATATAATCCACTTTATCTCGCTTAAAGCCAAGGTTTTCAGTTCTTCTATAAATTACATTATGCCTGATAAACTCCCCCAATAAGTTTCTTTGAATCTCGCTTCGTTCCTCATAGACAACATAAGATGCAGTGGGGGTCATCAGTGATCTAAGTTCTCCGTAAAGCCTCCCCTTTTTGACTTCAAAGTAAAGTTGAAAAACAGAGGAAGTTCCATTTTGAAATTTGAGATCATATAAATTATAGACACATGTTGCACCGGTTCCAAATGGTCTAACCCTTTGTGCATCTGGGTACAAGTCGAATTCATGACGATGTCTTTCAACCACCACCATCGGCGAGTGAAGAACCATCCAATAGATCAGATTGGTCATCTGAGAAATAATTGGATTCGTTCCCCTTACCTTTAAACTTGCAGGATTGTCCCAAGACTCTTTATACTTCTTTGGATTCTTCACATTTTTCCAAAAAGAAAAGACTTCATTGGGCTTTATAATCGTCCCCGATAATTCTCTTGCAAGATCACACAAAAGCCTCTCCTTCGCTCCCTGTTCCATAGAATCAAGAAATTCAAATGGAAACACTAAATTTGAAGCATGCTTAAAATGGACATATGGAAGTCTATATGCCACTCTCTCCAGTTTCATAACAGAATTCTGACTCAGCTTCATTTTAAAGCGTCTTTCAAGATGCTCATAGAGTTGACTCAATGAGCCTGCCTTTTTTCTGCTATTAAATTGTTCAAGGGTTGCTTCATAAATTGTCTGATCCATGAACTCTTCTTTCTCGATCTTATTGTGTCAGTTTATCGTCATCCATTATTATATCAAAATTAGTATCTATATAACATTAAAAGTTAATTAAACAAAGCGGGAAGTTAACATAATTTAATTACGTCAACTTCCCGCTTTTATTCATCGTATTCTTATAAGCAATCCTTCTTTGCACGGACTTGATTTATCTATATTGTGCAATTTCAAGTTCCGGTACGTGTTCATACTCAATTTTTTTATCATTATAAGAGAACTTTACAACATCCACAGGCCAATTTTTATACCCTCTTTGTAAAAGACCTTCCGTCAAAATCAGCTCTGTTAAGTGCCCACCAGCCGTTCCTTGAAAATACCTCATATTCCATCCTGAGTTATCTTGATTAATTTCATATAGGTTTACAGTTGCTGTCATCAATCCATTTTCTTCCTCAAGAGACTTGAGTTCAATTCCTGCTTCTTCGAAGTAGTGTTCATTCAAATACTGGCAGACATACTCCACCTTCTCAAAATCACTTAGCTCAATGTCAATAAAGCTATAGTGGTCAATATAGGATTTCCCTGAGTTGTCAATCAGCTTGAATACCAGCAGATTGTCGAGTTTATATCCGCCCTCAATAATTTCAATTTGATCGCGCATTTCATCATTTAATTGTTTGAGGGCATCTTTATAATACTTTAAGGATTCTTGATAAGCATGGGCATTCGCATCCAGAACACGTTGATTTTGTTCATCAATAGCAGTAAAACGGCTTTTAATTTTCTCTATTTTATCATTATATGATGTCAGCTTATCGTTCAATATGTCATTGTTTCTCGTAATTTTTGTAATATGCACCTGCATGCCTATATTCCACATTAGTAAACCAACAATAATGATTAGCAGGTTATTTCCCCTTATAGGATTCTTCCATTTCATCGCTTTTCTTCCCCTAATTTAATCAATCATATATTAGACGCAGATAGAAGCAAAAAAGTTTCATTAGTCATGAAAATTTAATTTAAATTTATTTGAATTTTGACCTTTCATAGTTATTTCGGATTATTATCGCTATTTTAACACGTCTTAAATCAAGTTGCATCTCTTTTTAAGTACCGATTGAGTCGCTATAAGAAAATGACAATAATAAAGTGCCTACACAACCCCTTTTTTTTGGGGGCACATAGACACATCAACAAATACCCTTCCTCATCAAATACCCTCGTACACAATGAATCGGTGTATTATTTCAATTCATTTAACCAACGATCAATCTCCTCTGATGTCTTGAAAATTGCAAATTCTCTTCCTGTTAACTTCCCAACTGCTTCTATTGCCACACGCTGCCATGTTCCCACACCATAAAGTGCCGATTTCCTTACGAAGGCTTTGTTCTTACCAGATACTTCTTCAAAAACTTTTGTTGTATTTCGATCAAAATTAATGCTGTTGATGTTGGTAACAACAATTATGTCGGTCTCTCCTTTCTCTGCAATCCTCTTATGAGACTGTTCCAAAATAGAAACCAACTCATCTTTTCTCAAATTTGAGAAATCTTGATACAGAACGGATTTGCCATTATATAGCACCCATCTAAACCTGTCCATATGTAATCTCCTTCCTCCAGACTCTTGATATGTGTTTGGAATATATACCCAAATTATACGAATCTGAAACAAGGAAAAAGTTTAAGCATCCAAATTATCTATTTGCCACGAAAATCGAAGCTACTTTTATTTTAAGAAGCTCATAAGCTTTTCTTCTGAAGTATTTACAATAAGCTCTTTTGGAAAACCAATTTCTTCACAGAATGCCATTGCCTTTTCAAAGTTTCCAATATCACTGGTAAAATGTGCATCACTTCCAAAGATAATTGAAACGCCGTACTCTGCGCATAGTTTTAGCATGATCTTGTAATTATCAGCAGCATTCTCCCTGTAAGAGGTTGGCTTTAATGAGCTGTTATTGACTTCCAACAGGACGTGATGTTCTTTAGCTGCTTTAACAAGTTTCTCATAATCAAGCGGAAAACGTCCATCATCAGGATGGCCTATAATTTTCACCAAGGGATTTTTCATGGTGTTTATTGTCGCCAGAGTATTGCCATCTCTGCCTAAGTCACTAAAGCACGGAACATGAATACTGGCGATTCCATAATCCAAAGTCTCCACGTCTTTTCCGCCTAAGTCCACTTCCCCAGCTTCATTTAAGATGTTCAGCTCCACACCTTTGAGGACTCGAATTCCTTCAACGTATTCTGGTATAATTCTCAAATTTCCAAAGTGGAACGAATGGGTACTGCCTGGCATCATCGGTGCGTGGTCGGAAACGCCAAGGATTTTCAGTCCATTTTTTTTAGCTGCCATAATATTTTCGGTTAACGTGCTATATGCATGTCCGCTTGCAGTGGTATGCGTATGCAAATCCATAATCAGTCTCATTTATCTCTCCTGTCTTAACACCAATAAATCTGCCTTTTCTTTGCATGTGCATTATATCAAAACAATATAGCGGTTACAAGCCATATAGCATAAATCAAATGGGATAACTTTTGACTTGTAACCCTTAATAAAAAACTCCCTGAGGCATGCCTGAGGGCACTGAAAAAGTCGAACCT
>DKFC01000014.1 GCA_002452745.1 Firmicutes bacterium UBA6806 | reverse complement strand
GAAAGCTTCCTGTATACTTTAAATAAGTCAAATGATTGACACAAAGAAATACCTCAAGTAAATTTAGATTATTACTGACCTGGACGTTGGTAAAATCTAAAAAGACAAGAGGTATCTAAAATGAATAATAAAGGCAAAAAGAAGAAAAATCAAGTACTTACAACGAATATTTTTGAACAAGAGGAATTGCTAAAGAAGATAGACGCGATAAGAGTTAACTTAAAAGCATCGACGTGGCGAGAATTAGAAACCAAGGGCAAGTTCAAAAAGAACGAAAAACTTACATTTATCAGTGATAACATGCTTATATTAGGATGTGATATAGGCAGTGAAACTCATTATGTGAGAGCGATTGATACCCGAGGTAGAGAACTCAGTAAGTCCGCATTTCCATTCAGTAATAGTGCAGAAGGATTCCATAGCGCAAAGGAATGGGCGATAAAGATCGCAGCCAGAAACGAAAAAACTCAGATAGTATTAGGCCTAGAGCCGACAGGTCATTACTGGTTTTGCCTTGCTACATGGATGATAACTAATGGAATTAGTGTTGTACAGGTGAATCCTTATGCTGTGAAGCAAACGAAGGAGATTGAGGACAACAGTCAACTGAAGGATGATCGGAAGGATCCAAAATTAATAGCCAACTTAGTCAAGGATGGCAACTATGGAATGCCATACCTCCCAGAAGAGTTATATGGGGACCTTCGAAGATTGTCGATGTTCAGAGATCAACTAGTTGAAGACAGAATACGAGCTTTAAATCGAATGCATCGAGAGCTGAAGATATTTTTCCCGGAATACAAAGATGCGTTTGGTAAGATAAATGGTCCATTTTGCTTGGAAGTACTGAAGCAAGCACCTTTTCCAGAGGATTTAATAACGCTTGGTTTAGACGGGATACGAGAGATTTGGCATGCTGCAAAACTAAGAGGACGGGGTTATAGCAGGGCCGAAAAAATCATTAACTATGCCAATGAAAGTGTTGGATTAAAGGCAGGAGCAGGTGTAAGCAAAGAAGCTGTAAAGTGGTTTGTGAAGAAAATTATCGAACTGGAAGAACAGCTGGCGGAAGTAGAAAAACAAATGGAACAGAAATGTTTGGAAATCCCGCACGCAGAAAAAATCCTGGAGATTTCAGGGATTGGAGAAAACATCTTGGCAGGAATCTTAGCTGAGATGGGAGACATTTCAAGGTTTGACGATGTAAAGGAAATACAGAAGTTAAGCGGATTAGGCCTGGTAGCCTGCAGTTCAGGTAAACACAAAGGAAAAACTAAGATAAGTTATCGAGGACGCAAAAGGCTTAGATATTGGTTATTCCAAGCGGCTAAATCATTAGTGGCACACTCGGAGGAATTTAAAGAACTCCATGTCTATTATACAACAAGAGCAGAAAACCCATTGAAGAAAATGCAGTCGTTAATAGTTATTGCCTGTAAAGTGCTGAGAGTGATATATACAATCTTAACGAAAGGTGTTACATATGATCCAAAAAAAATGTTAAGGGACATAAAACGCCAGAGTAAAGAAAAAATAGCAGCATAACGAAAAAGACAGACTGATACAAGTCCAGGACCTTGTTGGATTTCAGAGTATTCTGAGACCCACCAGGGTTCTGGAAAGAAACCCGATAACGATGTAGTAGAAGAAACACCATCGATAAAAAGACCAACTAATTGAACCAAGGCATAGCGTCCACTGTTAATCAGTACCTTGGAGAAAAAAGGGTCAGTAAAATCAAAAACAAAGAAGAGCTGTAGCCGGTAGAAATTTTCTCCTTAGGGCATGACCCTGTTTGAAAGCTTAACTGGCACTCGGTGAATGAATAGGTGGGACGAAGGAAGTTGGTACATGATGCCATTAGACACGGAAGGTTCACCATCATAGTTATACAGAGGATTATAGCCTTAATAAAGCAAGAAGTATGGATGCTTTATTGGTTGTCTCTATTTATAGCTATTCAGTACGAGATACAATGACTATTCACCACCAATAGCTCTGATTGTTGAGGTAAACGTTTAAAGAAAAGCCCTAAAAATTAATGTTTTGGGCTTGACAATATAGGAAGGATAATTACATCTCGGTAAGTTTAGAAACAACCTGAAGAATAAAAGAAAAATATGTTTAGAAATCAAAACAATAGGGTAACATAATAATAGAAAACCAAAAGGTTTTTAATAGATTGGCAAGCGGGACGTCATAGTGAATAGTGATTCGCAGGGAATCAAAAGATAAGTATCAAAATTTTTTAAGTATC
Source organism: Firmicutes bacterium UBA6806 (assembly GCA_002452745.1). Lineage (GTDB taxonomy): Bacteria > Bacillota > Clostridia > Peptostreptococcales > Acidaminobacteraceae > Fusibacter_A. Next base: position 198,346 of record DKFC01000014.1, on the reverse strand, counting down.
TTCTTTTTTAACTTATTACGACCAGTTAGGAGGAATGCTTATATTAAATGAAATGTATAACAAAACTGAATATTGGAAAATTAAACGTGCCGCAACCAGTTAATGGACTTTCATATCACAGGTTTTTAAGTGAAGAACCTGATGAACGATTATGAAAGTCCATTTTTATGTGATTGGGAAATTAATCTGGTATTGAACATCGAATATTGGCATTGAAAATTAAGCGTTTACAGGAGACGCTGCTCTAAGATGAGGGCTGTTTGATGACTATTCTGAAATAATCTTGATAAAATTTTGAGTCATGCGCGCAGTCAAGCCCCAGATAATCCGATCTTCATAGTGATAAAAGATGACGGGATATGTGGAATTTTTAAAGTTATAGTCCTTCCCATTTGGAATATGATCAAATGGGAAATCCGAAGGTAGCATCATTTTGGATTGGATGCCATAAGTTGATGGATTTAACCCTTTTAATGCTGAGAGGGGAATCGTAAAAATCTCGTGAACTTCATCTTTTGAAAACTGAATGTCTTCAAAGGGGCGTGTCAATTCTCCCACATAGCAGTGAATAATCATATCAAAACTCGTCAACAGAGAGTCAATTTGACCTATCAAACGCACTTCACTCTCGTCGAGGTTGAGTTCCTCACAGGTTTCACGAATTGCTGTTGTGCAAGATTTCTCAGCACTTTCTATTTTGCCGCCGGGAAAGCAGATTTCACCTGGCTGGCTCGTCAAGTGAAGTGCCCTCATCTCATAGAGTATATGCAGTTCACCGTTTCTGCGGATCAGTGGAATTAGAATAGACGCCTGTCTTTTGACGCCAGTGGTATTTGGCGTATACTGTTTCATAATATCGTGTATGGTTTTAATGGCATTCATAGTCAACCTCAAAATGTAATCATTATTTAATGTATTTTCCATCTCAATAGATTATAATAGACAACGTGGCACTTGTTATTTCGAATAGCGTAATATTATATTGTGAAATAACCTATCTTAATTACTATACCACATTTTTAAAGGGGGTTGAATGTATGATTCGCAATTTTGTAAGGTATTACAAGCCGCACTTATTTTTATTCACCATGGACTTAGTGATTGCTTTCTTAATGGCTGGAGTGGATTTGATTTTTCCGATGTTTTCACGATCGGTAATCAATGATTTAGTCCCCAACAAGGATATGCATCATATGTTGCTGTATTCAAGCATCATAATCGTCTTATATGTGCTTAAAATTGGGGGCAATTATTTTGTTGGGTATTATGGTCATGTGGTGGGTTCACGGATCGAATTCGACATGAGAAGAGACCTCTTTAAACACTTGCAAACTTTGGAATTTTCTTTTTTTGACAACAATAAAACTGGGCAGCTAATGAACCGATTAACAGGTGATTTAAATGAAGTCACTGAGTTGGCACATCATGGACCAGAGGATCTCTTTATCTCTCTTGTGATGCTGGTGGGCAGCTTTATAATCTTAGTTCAAATCAATCTCGGTCTTACGTTAATTATTTTTTCGTTTGTCCTCTTGACCATATTCTTTTCAATTAGGATGCGTAAGTCCATGATGAAAACATTTCGGAGCGTCAGACAGAAGACGGCAGATATCAATGCTCAACTTGAAAGCAGCATATCTGGAATTAGACTCTCAAAATCATTTGCAAATGAGGCGTTTGAAATCGAGAAGTTTCACAAGACCAACTATGCGCATTTAAACTCGAGGCAAGACGCGTTTAAGGCAATTGGCATGTACACATCTGGAAATGAGTTCTTTCTAAATATGATGAGTTTATCCTCAATGGTGGTTGGTGGCATCTTTGTCTTTAAAGGATGGATTAACTATGGTGACTTGGTTGCCTTTCTCTTATACATTGCATTTTTTACAAAGCCGATTAGAGCACTTATACAGTTAACTCAACAGATGCAGTCTGGAATGGCCGGTTTCGAGCGATTTACTGAGATTATGAATGTTTCGCCGACCATAACTGATGGAGAAGGTGCAGTGGAACTGAAATCGGTCAAAGGCAAGATAGACCTTCAAAATGTCACTTTCAGATATGAGGAAAACGGTGAAAACGTCCTGTCCAATTTCAGTTTAAGCATTGAAGTTGGAAAGACCATAGCACTTGTTGGGCCATCTGGAGTTGGAAAGACCACTATTTCCATGTTGATACCGCGTTTTTATGATGTGTCAGACGGACAAATTCTCATTGATGGAGAAAATGTCAAAAACATCACCTTAAAGTCACTCAGAGCCAATATTGGTGTGGTTCAACAGGATGTATTCATGTTTTATGGCACTATTAAGGACAATATTTCATACGGAAAGCCTGATGCGTCATTCGAAGAGATTGTGGAGGCTGCAAAGAAGGCAAATATTCACGATTTTATCATGAGCCTTGATGAGGATTATGATGCAATGGTGGGTGAGAGAGGAGTCAAGCTCTCAGGTGGGCAAAAGCAGAGAATCGCCATTGCCAGAGTTTTTCTTAAGAATCCTCCAATTCTTGTACTGGATGAAGCAACGTCGGCCCTTGATAATGAAAACGAGTTGGCAATTCAAAACTCAATAGAGGATCTTGCAAAAAATAGGACGACAATTATCATAGCTCATAGGCTTTCGACCATAAAAAACGCCGATGAAATTCTAGTGATGACAGAGAAGGGCATTGCTGAAAGGGGCAATCATGAAAATCTGCTGCGTGCAGATGGTTTATATGCAAGACTTTACAAAGCTCAATTCAAAGGTTATATTCCAGATGAAATTGCAAATGCTTTTACAAATGACTGAAAACTTGATAAAATGATAAAAAAGGACTCAGAATAGGAGAATAAGATGATTTATATAGCAATTATTTTGGCGAAGATTGTCGAAGTATCCATGGCGACTGTAAGAATCGTTCTGATTACGAAGGGTGAAAGGAAGATAGGCGCTTTTATAGGTTTCTTTGAAGTTTCGCTGTGGTTGGTTCTTGTGAGTACTGTTTTAACCAATATTATGGCTGATCCACTTAAAATTGTGGCATATGCTCTGGGATTTGCCCTGGGCAACTATATCGGCAGTATCGTTGAAGAAAAAATTGGAATTGGCTCAGCAGAGATACAGGCAATTGTAAAGGCAGATCATGGCAAAATGCTGTCAGAGGCACTTAGAAATGAAGGCTTTGCGGTGACAGTTATGCAGGGGGAAGGTAAGAATCACCCTAGAAATATCCTGTTGATGTACGTCCCAAGAAAAAAAGTTAAAAAATGCGTAGAGCTTATAAAATCAACGCAGGAGAATTCCGTGATTACGGTATCTGATAAGAAGCCGATTTATGGTGGATTTGGCATGTTGAGAAAATAGCAATTACAATGAGCCTTGCATCGGCGTTAATTCTGCCGAGTAAGGCTTAAATTAACACTAGCACAATTCAAATTCTTAGAATGATGAAAGGAAGTCTTAGTGATGAGACTGTTGAAAGAGGATAGAAATGTTCGCGTGGATTCTGTGACAATTGGAATCGACGGTAAGCCTGTTATTATAGCAGGCCCTTGTTCTGTTGAGGGAAGAGATCAGATTATTGAAATTGCAAAAGCAGTAAAAGAGGTTGGCGCAACCATGCTCAGAGGCGGTGTCTTTAAACCACGCACCAATCCGTATGATTTTCAAGGCTTGGGTCTTGAGGGGCTTGAGTACATGTTGGAAGCGAAGAAGATAACGGGCCTGCCCATTGTGACAGAACTTATGGATGATAAGTATCTAGACATCTTCGTGGATAAAGTAGACGTGATTCAAATTGGATCGAGAAATATGTACAATTATGCCTTACTGAGAGCAGTTGGAGAAACCAAGAAGCCCATTTTGCTTAAAAGGGGTATCAGTGCAACCATCAAAGAATGGATTATGGCTGCTGAACACATTGCAAAAGCAGGCAATGACCAGATTATTTTATGTGAGCGCGGGATTAGAACTTATGAAGATTACACCAGAAACACACTGGATTTAACAGCTGTTCCAATTATGAAGCGTGAAACAGGGCTGCCTGTAATTGTTGATCCAAGCCACGGAACGGGGCGTCGAGATTTGATAGAGGTCATGAGTAAAGCCGCAATTGCATGCGGCGCTGATGGACTGATTATAGAGGCGCACACCTCTCCAGACTTGGCAGTGTCAGACAAAGAGCAGACCATAGATATTGAAACGCTTAGACAGCTTATAAAGGGATTGCCGTTGTAACCCTAAACCCGATAGTAAAATAATGAACTTAGACATATCAAAAGGCCTCAGTGGACGACTTGCTCCCTGAGGCCTTTGTTGATATGAGATTTAATTTAGGTGCTTTTGCTTAATTGTTTTTAAAGTATTTTAAATACTCGTTGTTGCTGTCAAGATAGATGACAGAATCTGAATTGATGGTTTTTTCATATGAACTAAGTGTTCTCCAGAACTCATAGAAATCTGGGTCCTTGCTAAATCCATTTGCATAGATTTCAAGTGCAGTTGCATCTGCTTCACCTCGAATTTTCTCAGATTCTTCTATTGCTGAGGACTTGATTTCAGCGACATCACGATCAGTATCAGCAACTGTATTTTGATAGATTTCAAGACCTTCAGAACGAATTTGCTGAGCGATGGCTTCACGTTCTGCGACCATTTTTTTGTATGTGGATTCAACATTTGAAGCTGGTAAAACGGTTCTATAAACGTCAATATCCTTTAGCATAATGCCCTGTGTCGCCAGTTTCTCATTGAGTTCGTTGAGTGCGTCTTCAAGAACGGAGTAGAGAGCATCTTTGTCGGTTAAGAACTGATTGCTGGTAAGGGTGTTGATTTTCTCGATAACTGCTGCATAAGCAACTTCGTCGATTTTAGAATTTGCACGGCTGACAGAGCCAAGCGATGTTCTAAAGATACCAGGATGGGTGATTTCCCACTGAGCATACATGTTGATTTCGTATTTGATTTTGTCCTTTGTATTGATTTTAGCTGGATTAGAGATATAAGTGAGCAATTTGCTCGTATCTTTTTCCACTGTTGTTATAAAGGGCTTTTTAAAGTGGAGTCCCTTTTGAGAGACGATTTTGACGTTTTTGAACCGTGAATCTAAATCGTTTTGAATCTGTGCGTCTGAATTGTCAGCATCGACGATGATGGTTTTGATTTCACCCAGTTCTCTGACAGTGGCAACTTCGTTTTCTCGAACGATATAGATGCAGTTTGTGACGATGAAAATCCCAATTAAAACGATGAAGATGAATCCAGCAGTTCGCATGTTGGATTTTATCTGCTTTTTAATATCTTTGCCTTTGGCTTTTTCAGCTCTTTGTTCAAACTTCATTTGATCGTTGTGGACAGAATCCTGTTTTGGTTCGCCTTGATGGATATCCATATTAGTTGCCTCCTTTCGTTTCGAGTGGAAGGAATTTTAAAACGTTGTCATTGTCAATATCAATGATGTATTTTTCATTTACATTTCCCAAAATCTTTTCCATGGTTTCAATGTAGAGACGCTTCTTTGTAATCTCTTGTGAAACCCTGTATTTTTCATAAACCTGATTGAAGTTTTCAACGTCACCTTTTGCCTGTGCAACTTTTTCAGCTTTATAGGCTTCAGCTTCTTGGACGAGCTGGTAAGCATCTGCACGTGCTTTAGGGAGCATTTCGTTGGCATATTTTTCAGCTTGACTCTTATTTGAATCCTTTTCATTACTTGCAATATTGACATCATCATAAGCAAATTGAACGTCTTCAGGCAACAGAACATCAGTCAGTTTAACTTCTGTAATCGTGATGCCAGAGCCATAGGTACTAAGTTTCCTAGTCATGTCAGGAAGGATTTCCCTAGCGATGCTGTCCTTGTTGATCAAGGCATTGTCTAAATCCTGATTTTGAACATTTCTTCTGAGAGCACTTTCAAATGCAAGGCGGATTGTACCTTCTTGGTCATCTACGTTATAATAGTAGGCGACGGGGTCAGTAATCTTGTACTGGATAATAGCACCGATGTTGACAAGGTAAGATCCTTTTGTGAGAACAATAGCCTCATTGTCGTTGTCCTGATACGTGGCGTATTCAGTTGTTGTAGGTGCTGTAACAGGAACATAGCCATACTGCAAACTGATGACTTCGTTGGTGTTGAAGGTCTTAACTGTGTCGATAAATGGTACTTTAAAATGGAGTCCTGCTTCCGATTCTACGGATGCCATTTTTCCAAACCGTTCAATGACAGCTTCCTCTGCGTTGTCCAACATGTAGTAACTGTTGAGGAAAATCAGAGCAACAATCAGAATGATGGGGACGAAAAGAATGAGTTTAACCGATTTCATGTATTCCTCCTTAAATGATATTAAAACGCTTGGCTTCATGGTTTTGAATCTCATCAAAACTGAGATAATTTCAAAGAAACTTTTAAATTCAAGCTTATTAGAAATCAAGTAAATTGAATGCCTTTAGATTAATGATACCCTCTGAGCCTTTAAAATACAACTTAAGATTTCATTAAATGGGGCATAAAACAAGAGGGTATGATATTAAAAAAGTATTATGAATCCATTAAACCAGACATATAAAATTGATAAACGGATATGTGTGGGGTACAATTTAGAAAAAAGGGGAAACGTATGCGAATTACACGGGAAAGAGTGCTCTATTATGTTGAGCAAATGAGTCGAAGATATCGCGAGCATCATATCACTGCATTCTGTGCTCAGATGGCGTATTTCTTCGTCTTGTCAATATTTCCATTGATTATATTTATCTTTACAATCATCTCTAAATTAAATTTAAATTATGCTGATGGCATTTATTTATTGCAACGCTTCTTACCAGCGGATATCAGCCGTATGATAACAGAATTTGTTGAACAATCAATCAGGATAGAGGGAAATGCGGTTCTCTCCATATCGGGGATTATGACTTTATACTCTGCGTCAAGGGCTGTTAATGCCTTGCAACGTGCGCTGAATTCGTCACTTGAAATTGATGAAAAGAGGGGCTTTTTTCTCTCCAAGCTATATGCTATGTTCTACACATTTATGTTTACAATTTTAATCGTGCTCTCGCTTGCAATCCCTGCTGTAAGTGAAAAATTTCTCCTGCTCGCAAAAGAGTTCTTGGACATCAATATAGATTTTGGCTGGATTAATCACATCGGATTTTTTAGGAATCTATTGCTTCTGGGCATTTACATTCTAGTCTTTGGATCGATCTATATGTTTTTGCCAAGTAGGAAAATGCAATTTAAGGATACGTACAAGGGTGCATTATTTGCAATTGTTGGAACAATTTTAGCCAATACTGTCTTTTCAAAAGTGGTGACAAAACTCACAGATTATTCCATTCTATACGGCTCACTGTCGGCGGTGATTGCCTTTATGGTATGGCTTTATATATGGGGCATTATAATCATCATGGGTGCAGAAATCAACGCGGTTTTCATAGAGAATCGGGAATAGGGGGCAGGTGTTATGGGTGCAATTTTAACGGCAAAGAACTTGACGAAGACCTACCAGATGGGAGAAGTCACGGTTAAAGCCCTGAGAGGTGTGGACTTTGAAATTTTTGAGGGTGAGTTTGTGGTGGTCTTAGGCCCAAGTGGAAGTGGCAAGAGCACCATGCTCAACATGATAGGTGGCATGGATCAGGCGTCAGAAGGTGAGATTTCATTTAGAGGCAAGCCACTACACAACGCTTCAGATAAAGTACTGACTCAGTACCGAAGAAATGCCATTGGCTTTGTGTTTCAGTTCTACAACTTGATTCCTAATTTGACAGCTTATGAAAATGTAAAGCTCTCTGTGGAGCTATGTAAAGATCCTCTGGATATTGAAATGGTGCTTGGGGATGTGGAACTCCTCGACAGAGCAGACCATTTTCCGTCACAGCTCTCTGGTGGACAGCAACAAAGGGTGGCAATTGCAAGAGCGATTGCCAAAAATCCTGATATTCTACTTTGCGATGAACCAACTGGTGCTTTGGATTTTTCCACAGGATTATCGGTGTTAAAACTTCTCAAGAAATTTAATTTAACATATAAGAAGACGGTTATCATCATCACTCATAATGCTGGAATCGGAAAGATTGGAGATCGCGTCTTCTACATTAAGGATGGGTTGATTGAGAAAGTGGTTGTCAACGAAAAGCCAATGGAACCTGAGGAGGTGAATTGGTAATGCTCATTCGCAAGATGATTAGAGATATGCTCGAAAACAAACTTGCTTATGCGGCGTGCGTGATTGTCATGGCAATTGGCCTTATGACCTATGCATCCATGTCAATTGTCATGGAAAATCTGCTAAATGCAAAAGATTCCTTTTATAATGATTACAAGATGGCAGATGTCTTTGCGCAGGTTCAGTCCTTTCCACGAAGCAAACTTGACGACTTTGAAAAAATCGAAGGTATAGATGAGGCGGACGGTGTTATTAAGCAAGATTTTAGGGTTCGAATCGGCGATGAGGCGGATAGTGGGTATCTGAGGGTCAATTCATTTGATGTTCATCGAACACAGCGTCTGAACGATGTCCATGTGGAAGAGGGGTATTCGCTGACCGAAGATGATTTGCTCATTTGGGTGGGGAAAAAATACGTGGAGGCCAATGGGTTAGAACTCAATGATAAACTGGATTTAATTGTAAATGGAAGACTTCAAACGTTTACCATTGCAGGAATTGTTCAGAGTCCAGAATATGTTTATGTCACCAGAAATCAGGCTGATTTTTATCCAGATCCAAAGACTTTTGACATCGCCTATATTTCAGAAGACCTCATGGAGAAATTGCTCTCTAAAACAGGGCAAGTGAACTACTTGACCTTTTCCCTAACCGAAGGGGTTTCCTTTGACGACTTAAAGCCCACACTCGAAAGTAAGCTCAAGGATTATGGCTTGGTTAGTATTGTGGAGCAAAAAGATCAAACCAGTAACTTTATGCTTTCAAGTGAACTTGAGCAATTGGTGAGTTCCTCCAAGAGTATGCCAGTTTTGTTTCTGAGTATATCGAGTTTTATTTTGTACATCATGCTAAAGCGATTGACCGAAATGCAGCGCGGACAAATTGGCATTTTAAAGGCAATGGGCTATAGCAATTTTCAAATTATGCTTCATTACTTGGGCTATGCAGTGACTATTGGTGCAATTGGCGGTATCGTTGGCGGCATCTTGGGGACATTACTGTCCATGACATTTACGGAGATGTACAAAGAATTTTTCTCGTTTCCAACGCTTAAAAATGCCTACACCTATAAATACATGGCCTATGGCATGTTGATTTCTCTTGCTTTCAGCATCTTTGCAGGGTATCAAGGATCAAAAAAAGTTCTGAAGTTGACGCCATCTATGGCAATGAGCCCAGAGACGCCTAAAAGGGTTAAAAACAGTTCAATTGAAAGGGTTGGCATACTGTGGAACAATTTGACAATACAAGGCAGGATGGCTGTTCGAAACATAAGCAGGAGCAAGGGGCGAAGTTTATTTACCGTGTTGGGATTGGTATTTGCCTTTAGCATTTTAGTCGTGGCTTGGACTTATAATGAAATGGTGGATGTTATGATGTTCGACCAGTTTCACGAAGTTCAGCTCTATGACATGAAGGTTAGCTTTTTGGATGTCCAACCTGCTGACGAGGTTAGGAATACACTTTACCACATCGACGGCGTGCAATATGCTGAGACGCTGATAGAGCTACCAGTTCAAGTTATAAACGGACAGTATGAAAAAACCACTGTCATCATTGGTCTGACAGATGAGACGAAACTCTATCGGGTGCTGGATAAGGACAAGAGAGAAGTGGACTTAAGCCGACCGGGACTGTATTTATCAGAGAACCTCGCTAACAAACTTCACGCCAGTGTGGGAATGATTCTCAGAATTGAAAACCCCATAACGGACGATCATCTCCTCATGGAGCTCGTGGGCATTATTCCACAATATATCGGTGCAAATGGCTATGCCAATGTAGCCTACTTGGAGGAGAAAACACATCTTCACAATTTGGCGACAACTGCCTATCTGAGTATTGATGAGGATAAAATGGCCTCGATAAAATCAGAGCTCGACAAGTCGCCGTCTGTTGGCGTGGTGGAAATACCATCGGAAACAATGGCAAAGTTACTTGACTTGATGGACAGCTATGGTTTTATGAACTATCTGATGGCGATTATTTCAGTTATTGTGGGGTTTGCCATCGTCTATAATTCCAGTGTCATCTCTCTGTCCGAACGCCAGAGAGAACTCGCTTCACTTCGAGTTTTGGGGATGAGTGTGGACGAGGTGCTTCAAGTCGTGTCTTTTGAACAGTGGCTTCTCGGCATTGTATCCATCCTAATTGGCATACCGGTATCATACGCCATGATGCAAGCTATGGCTAAGTCGTATCAAACGGATATCTATTCTGTTCCAGCAGTTATTGGAGATAATGCATTTACACTTTCAGTGCTTGGCACAGCGTTATTTATCTTTTTATCTCAAATAAATGTCAAACGCAAAATAAAGAGGCTTGATATTGTTGAAGTGCTCAAAGAAAGGGAATAAGTTATGAAGAAATCAGTGAGAAATGCTTTGATAGTGGCGTTGGTAGTCATAGGCGCTGCAAGTATCTTGTATACCAAGCTACAACCCATGAAGGTCGAAACTTATACAATGGCAGAAAGAGATCTCTACGATTATCTTGAAGAAACTGGGAAAGTAGTAACGGGCAACGAGAGTTTAATCACCCCGAAGGCATCTGGGCAGGTGACTGCTGTCAACGTGAGGAATGGAGATGTCGTCGAAAAAGGAACTTTACTGGTGAGCCTTGATTCAGAGGCGCTTCTAAAACAAATTGAAGGCATACAGGCTCAGATAAAAGCGTATGAAGAGCAAAAAAGTCTATCGCTGACTCAACTAAAGAGTCAGGTTTCCAATTTAAATATCCAGCTTAAAGATGCAGAGCAGAAAAAAGACTTTGCAAATGAGCAATTTGAAAACATGACTTCCCTATATGAACAGGGATCACTTAGTGAAACGGAGTGGAAGTCTGCCAAACAAACCTATGAGACGGCGGAGTCTACGTATAATCAATTAGCGGCTTCTCTAAACAGTGCCAACACTCAGTATAAAGAGACGTTAAATGCAGATGGAACACTGCAATCGTTAAACTCACAGCTGGACACACTGGAAATTCAACTGAGAGACTGTGAAATCAGAGCACTTTCAGATGGCATTGTTGCGGAATTTGATGTCAAGGTGGGGGCAGTGGTTTCGCCTCAACAGTCCATAGGCAAAGTGGTCGAAGATGGCAGTTATCAGATTGAGGCATTTGTTCTGACAGAAGATGCCATAAACATCCACCTTGGCGACAAGGCCTCCTTAATTTTAAAGCAAAATGGTGTTGATCGAACTTTTGACGGCGAAATTATAAAGGTTGGCAAAGTGGCAGAGGAAAAAGTGTCCTCATTGGGACTGGTGGAACAGAGGATTAAGGTGAATCTCAAATCAACTGAACTTGACAGTGAAGTCAGTGCGGGATATGAAGTCAAAGTTAAATTCATAACAGAATCTAAGATGCAGGCACTTCCAATTGCAAAGACTTCCGTTATGAAGCGCGAGGATAAATCCTATGTGTTTGTTTTGGAATCGGGCAAGGCAATGCTGAGGGAAATTGAAACTGGTATGGATACCGATTCTGAAATAGATGTTATATCTGGACTTAAAGCGGGGGATATTATTATCAAAAATTACAAATTGGATGGCCTTGAAGAAGGTGTCCGAGCTGTTTCAAAAGAGAGCCTATAGGGCTCTTTTTTTGACTGTTATCGGAATTGGTAATCAAAACTTTAAAATCTTAAACAAGGTGTTAATAGTTGTAAAAAAACCATGAAAGGCATTGACTTAGAACCTGATAAGGTGTAAATTATAAATGAAGTTAGCACTCGACAAATTAGAGTGCTGATAAAACGAAGTTTAAATTAATTTATTATCAAATTAAAGGAGGAGAGTCATTATGTTGAGTTTAAAACCATTAAGTCCACAAAAGAGAGAAGTTGAAAGTTTTTATGACGTGTTCGAAGACTTTTTTAACGACAGTTTTCCTGTTATGAATCGCCTTCGAAATGATAGCTTTAAAGTCGACGTCAAGGAAAACGAAAGAGAGTATGTTGTTGAAGCAGACTTACCAGGCGTTGAAAGAGATCAAATTAAAATTGAGTATCACGATGGCAAATTATTTATTTGCACAAGTCAAATAACAGAGACAAAAGAGGAAAACGAAAGATACTTGCACCGTGAGAGAAGCGTTAGTTCAATGCAGCGAGGTGTTTATTTGAAAGATGTAAATGCAGAATCCATAGAGGCCAGTTTGAAAGAAGGTGTCTTGAGGGTTGTAGCTCCTAAACTCGAAGGCAGAGAAGCAAAGCGATATATTGAAATTAAATAGAGGGCTCACTTGAGACAATAACGTTAAACTCCCGTGACATCTGATGTCACGGGAGTTTTTTACTGATATATGTTCAGTGATGCCATTTTATAATTTTTTGAAATTAAATTTACTTGTACTCACGTCTGTGTTTTGTATGAGTGTTTTATAATGTCCTAGTGGTTACCGCTGCTCCTTCCTTATTTTACGCCTTAGCAGGAAAAGTGACACATGTCCTTGCCTCGCAAGGGCTGTGACCTAGGAAGGAATGTAGAAATTGTCGTGTTAGCGGGAGTAATCTGCGCATTTGAACGCTGGAAAAAATTTTACTTATTCAAAAATAGAATCATGAAAAACTCATCTGCATATGTTCCATCACTATATTTCATTGCATGTTTCTTTATACCATAAGTTTCAAAACCGAATTTTTCATATGCTGAAATTGCACGACTATTTTCAGTGACTACTTCTAACTCCAATTGTTCAAGTCCCATCTCTTTACACCAATTTATACACTCTTTAATCATCTTAGTTCCGATACCCTTTTTCCAATAATCTTTACATATTGCGATTCCCATTGATGCTCTGTGTAGATATCTTTTGTTTTTTGATAACAATCCAACTGCACAATTACCAATAATTTTTCCGTCAATTTCTGCTACTAAAAAAAGACGATTCTCGTCACTTAAACTATCTATTATAAAGTTCCGTTCTTGCTCTAATGTAAAATTAAACTCACCCGCTCCACGTGCTAAAAATTTAGTTTCACTATCAACTGTTTTCATCTGATTGATTAAGCCTTGCTCATCTCCTAATTGAGGTAACCGTAAAACAAGTTTTGATTGATCTTTCAATGTATATTCTTCATTAAATGCTTTCATTTTCTGCTCCCATCTATTATTGGATAATTAACCATCAATTCTCATATTCAAATAGATTAGCTGATTATTTCCAGTGACTGACGTGTTTGGGGATGGTTTTCTCGATTTATAATTCACTTATTGCGTACAACTTAAGTTGAATTAGGCTTTTAAAAAGAGCATCCATTTCTCTGTAACTTGATTTAATAATAATCAAGTTATTATACTGCACAAATTTATATTTACACTTACTATTACCATTATATACAATTATAGGGACTAATTTATTATACTCACGAATTTCGCTGATTTGATTATTAATCAAACTATACTCTTCTTGTGAAAACTTCTGACCCAGTCGAATTTTTGAATAACTGGCTTTACTGGTGTTTCTACAGAATTATCGAGCCTCTAATTTAATATTTGAGTTTGAAACAATAAACCTGTGGATTAGGATTGAAGTGTTGTTTTTACTCCAGTTTTTCACATAGAATTGCGGTATTATAGTGATTTCTTCGTTTAAGTTCCATATTATTCTCCAATAAATGTTTTCTAACGTCAATGTTTACGAACTTTCATCTTGAGAACTTGAACCACTCGTGCCATTAAGATGACAAAGAGTAAAAATGCAATGCTGTAGTGTGGAACTGGCGATAATCCATAGGATGTGAGAAAGGATAAAAACATCAAAAATGCGATAATAGCAACGACGATGTGAACAATTTTTTCACCTGTGGTGACTTTGAAACCCTTGGCCTTGTCCTTCTCGTATTGTTCTTCGTTAAGCCGTTCTTTAATTTCAACCATGTCAAATGTTTTTTTCCCGCTCATACTTATTCCCCCAATGTTTTTTTCCATTATACAGGATTTAAGCACGATAATCTATAATCCGTCCTTCGATTTCGTCATTTTTATCTATGGTGAGGAGTCTGATGTTGATTTGGACCAGTTGTTCTACAAGGCCCTTTTTTTCAAACAAAAATGTAAGTGCTTCAATATCGTTACAGAAGACATTTATAAATTTACGTTTTTCAAAGTGGAGAACTTCCTTGATGAAATGGATGCCAATGACAGCGAGGTTTGATTCATAATGGTGAAGGATGCTGACGACTAGAAAGTAAAAATGGGTGCCATAAATCTGGTCTTTTTCTTTTGAATCTCTCATGAGATGATTGATTGCCTGCACCAGTGCCTTCCCACCTGAAAGAACTTCCTGTTTATGTGATTTGTAGTAGTGCATAGCCGTTTCTCGGTCGTTTAGCCGAGTGTAAGAGGCCTTCAAATTGTGAATCTTGGCATAGAAGAAGTCGATGAGAAAGTTTTCATTACTGGAGCTCTTGTCCGGCGTATTGTGTGCTTCACCTTTTGGAGAGAGCACAGCGACGCCATCTGTCTTGTAGACGGATTTTACTTTGCTGACTGGAACATTTTTTGATAGATAAAGCCGTGAACTTTTTGCTGCTTGAGTCATGAGAATACACCTCCTTCTAATAGATATATCGGCATAATTGCCTTTGAACTTGAATCACCAGAAGTGAAGGCGGGTGAATCAGAGAACAGAATTGTAAAGGAAAATTGTAAAGCGGGTCATTATGTGGGATAATATAAGTACGTAAAAACCTTGTGAGGTGATGGAATGATCAACAAGATAGAGCAATTTATTGAAGATATTGAAAGGGAAATTTTAAACCGAGGTTTCTTGAAAAAGTACAATTATGAAAGAAAACTGATAGACGAGTTTTTACTTGGAACGCATTTTAATCAGCATGTACATGAAATTGTGGAAGAAGAACAGTTCCATGCCAAAGTGGTCTTTGAAATGCTTGAACCTCTAATTGAGCGGTCGTTTTATGGAACGCCACCTGAAAACTGGCTAACTTATTTTTATAATTATGCTCTCAGTTTTTCGTTTCCAGATGCGGTGACGATTCAGCTTAGTGCTTCGTATAATCGAATTGCGGAACTCTATTTGCGGGTTTTAAAAGTGGTGGCTCAGTATCAGAGAAAGAGCAGCGACGGCACTTGGCAAAGTCAGTATTCGCTTGATTTACTCACAGAAGACGAAGTAAGTGAACTTGAAGATGCAAAGGAGTTTCTGGCATTTAGGAAGTATTTTATAAACGAGTATGTCTATGAAATGATGAAACTCAATCAAGAAGTCATAGGATATACCACATTGGATCATATTTGCGGGGTTCACCACCTCGCTATGAGAATTGCCAGACAGTTGAAATATGCTGGATTTCCAATAGATTTAGGACGCGTATCTGGTGCGGCGGCGGGTCATGATATCGGAAAATTCGGCTGTAAGCCAGATGAGATGAAACGCGTTGCCTATTATCACTATTTTTACACAGGTGAATGGTTTGAAAAAAGGGAGATCGTCTATATACGGAACGTCGCCATCAATCATTCAACTTGGGATTTGGAGCTTGAAGCCCTTCCAATTGAGTCCTTGATTCTCATTTACAGTGATTTTCGTGTAAAAGCAGAAAAAGTAAATGGCAAATCAGTGATGATGTTTTTCACCTTGAAGGATTCTTTTGACGTGATATTGAATAAACTGGACAATGTGGATGTTGCTAAGGAGAACCGCTATAAGAAGGTCTATCGCAAATTAAGGGATTTTGAACACTTTTTGCAGGACTTGGGAATTCAGACTGATCCCGATCAGTTAGAACAAGTCAGACCGGGATATCAGATGAAGCGGAAGTACTTTTCACTGATGCAGGGCAAGGAAATTACAGAAAACGTAATCTATTCGTCTATTGAGCACAACATCAATCTGCTTTATCGACTGAGAGATGAAGCCTCTCTGAACAAATTGCTTGAACCTGTTAGAAATAGCAGAGATATGACCAGTTTAAGAGGCTATATTTCAATACTGGAAGAGTATTATAATTATTTGACTCAAAAGCAAAAGCAAATTATGATTAACTTCCTCTATGAAAAGCTCATCTTGCCAGAGGAGGACATCAGAAAGCAATGTGCAGAACTTATAGGGACAATCATCGCCTCCTACGATGAAGAGATTCGCAAGGAAATTCCGCCAAGTGCTGTTATAGAAGAGTCAGAAGTGGATACAGTTAAACTCTTTGACATCTATGTGGAGAAGTTTCTGCTTCCAGAGAACAAGATAATTGACCGACATAAAAAGTACATCAGCTATAGTCTTCGTGACATGATTGACTCTTATTTCAAGCATCTCAACGTTCCCGTCAGCAGAATCAAGAGCATCGCTTTACTGGTTCACTACTTTAAAACTTTTGAGACAGATGAAAAGATAAGGTTTTATTTAATAAAGGCAGCTCGAATTCTTCCGTTTAGAGAGTTTGATGAAATGCAAAAGTTCACGATTTTAAGATTTGTCTCTGAGCTTTTGACCAGTGATGATGTGAAGCTGAGGTTGCGTGCATTTAACCTCATTTATTCAATCCTGCCTTATACAGACTTTGAACTGCTTGAAAAATGTGATGTGTATCGAATTTTCAAAGGGGAGGTAAAGGGGACGGACGACCCTGCTGAAAACTATGCAAGGTTAAAATTAGCAGAGCATTTAAATCTGGAGGAGTCTCTAATTGAATCTCTGAAAAATGTCTGTTTAGATGATCTTCAGTATACTTCTAATATCTTTTTGAGCAATTTAAAATCCGCGACATTAGACATCGCCAAGAGATTTCAAATTGAGTTGCTGATTCGGAATACACTGCTTTATGATTATGACAACTGCTTTTATATGGCCATGCATCTTTGCAATCTCTTAAAAGTCAGTGCACTGGAGTCAGTTAGAAACACCGCTGGCAAGATGTTGCTTGAACTGATTTCACATCTGAACTACGAACAGAAGAACGACATTGCCATAGAGCTCATTAGAGCACTTGAAATGGAGAGTTATGAATTTACCAAGTACATTCCTCCATATTTGGGCAAGGTGCTGCTCCACATAAAGCCAAAAGAATTAGATGAAATTTTAGAGAGTTTTGAGCGCAAGATGAGTACCACCAATGAAGGGCTCATTTCCCTGATTGAAAAAACCATCGGTGTTGCCATCAGCAAGTATGCAGACTATAAGTATGCGTTTAAAGAGGAACTGGACGGCCATAATAGGCGCGTGCTGAGAATGTACGGGATTCTCTTCACTGGGTTTGTACACTCTTCGAGCCACGTCAATCAAATGGCTTTTAGCGTCATAGCAAAGGACATCTTTCAAGATACATCACTGAACCTCAGAAAGAGAGAGTTTCTCTATAGGATGATTGTAAAGAAAATCATGTCGCTTATGGTGAATACGGATGAAGATTTAGACCTCATCTTTTTCAACAATTCGGCGTGTCTCAAATACATCTATCAATTTATTTCGGAGTATCAACATGAATACGGGGATATTGAACTGAGGCCAAATAAAAAGATTGCCTTTTTTCCAGGGGCTTTTGATCCGTTTACATTGAGCCATAAACAAATTGCCACCGATATTAAGGAGAAGGGGTTTGAAGTGCTGCTCTATGTAGATGAGTTTTCATGGTCCAAGAGAACTCAGCCTAACTTGATTCGAAGAAACATCATCAAGCGTTCAGTGGCAAGTGAAATTGATATCTATCCATTTCCACGCGATATTTCTGTCAATATTGCCAATGATGAAGATCTCAAAAAACTGACGGACTTGTTCCCTGATTCAGAGGTCTTTTTAGTGGTGGGAAGCGACGTGGTTTTAAATGCATCTGCTTATAAGCCAGGCAATGTGAGTCATATTTTAAAAATTCCACACCTCATATATGAGAGGGGCGGAATGGAAATTCCAGAGTCAGAGGCGAAGCTACTTGACGAAAAAATCAGCAGATTGCATCCAAACACACTTAGGGTTCTTCTGCCTAAAGAATACGAGAGTATCAGCTCCACACTGATTCGAGATTATATTGATGAAAAGCGGGATATTTCTTCTCTCATTGACCCGCTGGCTCAAAATTATATTTATGAAAAGGGACTCTATCAGAGAGAGCCCATGTACAAGAGTGTAATGACAACTAAATCCTTGATATTGGAGATGGTGGAAGAGCCAAATTTAATGTTGATTGAATCCCTTGCAAGTATCAGCGGCATTGAATTCCCAGAAGCCTATCAAAAGCTCAAGGACATATCTGGAATGCTCAACTTTAGAATGCTGATCCTTAGAAGTTTGGAAAAGAACAATGAGATTGTCGCATACTCTCTTTTTCACTGGCTCAGAGCAACCAATATTCACAACGAGTTTGAAGATCTTGGTATTATCAAGTATATCAGAGAACAGTCGGTGGGTAGGATTATCGTCATAGACAGTATTGTCAAGAAAAAGAACTGTGAGATTAGGAATCTAGAACAGATTATGCTGACAGAGACGCTTGCAAATGCGCTTTCAAGGGACTACACTTATTGTGTCTATAAGGAATCCATCAGGCATCAAGTGAGTAGAGAAGTGATAGAAGTCCTTACAAATCAAGGCTTTGTCAATATATCAACTTCTAAGAATAGCGAGATGGTATATGCCGTGAATATGTCTTCACCATGTACGGTGAATCTGGACATTCACTCCATGTTCAAAGACCCATATAAACACATTCCAGAAGTGGTGCAGGCGATGAGTAAAACCCGTCTGCGTCTTCAAAGGGCTTTTACTGAGCTGTATCCGGGAAATCTCGTGCTCAATTTTGACCGTTCTATGATTTATGAAACCCTGATTAAAAAGGTCTGTGATGAAAACAATATGCCGACGACGCCTTTAGTTCCAAAGCAAGTCGGAGAGGCCATGTGCGTGCCATTTGGCGCGATTTTCAAGCGGTGGATACTGCCAAATACAGTAACCAAGACCCTTCATGCTGAAAAGTACTTTTCCACGGATTTAACAGAGCATCGAATCATGGAATATCCTTTTTATCTGGACATTGCCAATCAAATCAAGATGATGAAGTCGTTCAACCGACCTGTAATCTTAGTGGATGACCTATTAAACAAGGGCTACCGAATCAAGGCACTAGAACCCTATTTCAAAAAAGAAGGGGTGGACGTGCAAAAGTTCATCGTAGGCATCATGTCAGGAAGCGGCAAGGAAATCGCTGAGAGAATGAACATCAATGTTGATGCTGCCTATTTTATTCCTAAGATCAAAGTTTGGTTCTACGAGAGCAAACTATATCCGTTTATTGACGGGGACGCTATTTGGAGGGGAAGTATTCCAGAGAGCAATTTGATTAATTCAGTTAATCTGATATTGCCGTATTCCTCTGCTAATTATATAGTAGGCGCTTCAAAGGCGGCGATTTACAATCTTTCAGAAGTGGCACTTCAAAATGCAATTGATATTATGAGTGCTGTGGAAGTGGTGTATGAAAGTCTGAATGACCGACTTCTCACGATTGATCGGCTTGGTGAAGTCTTAAACACACCGAGATATCCAGATAAGGGGAAAAATATCTTCTACTCCAACAACATTCGCCCGTCAGAGTACATTAGGGACGACTTGGAACAGCTTAGAAAACTTAAGAACTTCTACTTGTAGACAAGTATAAAAAAGAGTGAAAAGACTTAAAGAATTGACTTAAGGAGACGGAATGAGATGTACTATTATAAATTGGACGACTTTCAGCTTATTTCTCGAGAGGCAATCGCATTGTTCGACGCATTTGGCATCGAAAATTTAAATCATTTTAAAAGGACGTTTTGGGTGTTTGATGCACCAGACGACAAGGGAAAACAATATTTTAAAATTACCTCATCATTTGAGTCCCTAAGGAATTACGATAGCATATCATGGCTGACTGAGGGGGCTACACTAAGGCTTGAAGACGATTTGAGACTCTTATCAGATAGAGAACTTCTGAGTGGATTGAACATTTCCAAGTGGATTTCTCAGAAGAGAAGTGATTGCCAGAGTAGGCTTGCGGAGAGCTTCAAGGCCTTTGTGGCAGAGGCAACAGCTATGGATACTGGTAAAAAACGCGTTCATCTGCTCGGACTTGGAGATGTGGGAAGCACTCTGGCAATTGGATTGAAACTATTAGGTGGAGACTGCATTCAGACACTTGGTATCTATGACATAAATGAACATCAGAGAAAACGCTATGAGATGGAATTAAATCAGATTATTGTAAATACAGACTTAATCGTCGAGCGTATTGAAGCGGAGGATTTATTTCACTGTGATGTATTTGTGTTCTGTGCGTCGAAATACGTGCCAAAAGTTGGCGAGCAAGTGTCAGATGTTCGCATGATTCAATTTGAAGAGAACAGCAAAATTGTGGAAATCTATGCTAAAATGGCTAGACAAGAGGGCTTTAAAGGACTGTTTTGTGTGGTTTCAGACCCAGTGGATTTGCTCTGTAGAAGTGCCTATGAAGCCTCAAACCGAAATGAACAAGGTGTATTTGACGGCATGGGCATCCCAGCAGAGAGAATCAGGGGATTTGGACTTGGTGTCATGCATGGCAGAAGTTTGTACTATGCGAAAAAACTCAACATTGATTATGCAACACATGGAAGGGTCTTTGGTCCACATGGAAAAGATTTAATCTGTGTCAATCATTTGCTAAATTACAATCATGAAGCATCCCTGGATCTCACAGAAAAAGTCATCCGAGCAAATTTGGATGTTAGAGAAGAGGGATTTAAGCCCTATATCGCACCAGCACTTTCTTCTGGCGCAAAATCCATCATAGATGCTTTGTCTGGTAATTGGCACTATAGCGCCACAAGTATTGGCGAGACTTTTTTTGGTGCGAGAAATCGACAGACTTTGGCTGGGATAGAGTACGAACAGGTGAAACTGGCTCCTGAGCTTGCAAATAGACTCAAAAGTGTGCACGAAAGGCTGGATGACTTATGGCGAGAATTGAAATATTAGATTTCACGATTAGGATGAAGCCAATTGTCGCATTTTGCAAGGGGTTGATTCCAGAATCAGAAGAAGAGGCGCAAAAGTGCCTCTTTGTTGTGGAACTAGATGAAATAGGAGAAAGCCAGGCGGTCAACGATTTTTTGAGAGATGAAATGAGACGCTTAAATCAAAGTGATATTTGCTTCTTTACAGGAAAGCAGCTTGGATTAATTATAAAGTCGCATGGTGAGAATTATACGAAGTCCTTTGCCAAGAAGTTTATCTTCCTTTGCAATGTCATGGGGGCTGAATTTATCGGACATCCGCTTGTGGAAGTTTTAGAGGGATATCAAAATTTCAAAACATGGCAGAAGGCGCTTGATATGCCTCTTGAGAGAATTTGCTTTGAACAGATTGAACAACTGGTGAAACGGCTTTACCAGTATGGGCCGTTGGGACGGGAGACTATGCAAGTACTGGTGCTTCATGCGGGGTATAAGGAGATTTCAAACACACTCATGCTGTGGGAGCAAATTGAGACGAAACTACTTGCGCATAACAGCAGATGTGGCGGCAAAAGGCTCTGTATTGACACGCTTCATGTGGAGGAGGGCAAGATATCGGACTGCTATGGCTGTAGCTTTGAAACCTGCATGTATTATGCAAGAGAAAAGAGCTGTTTTTATGGTGGCTTTGTGGTGGAGGATCTCTACCCAAAACTGGAAAAGGCAGATATCGTGGTTTGGATTTGTCCAAATTATAATGATGCCATCTCGGCTAAACTCATGGCAGTAATCAATCGCTTAACGGCGCTCTATAGACAAATGGGCTTTAGGGATAAATATCTTTACAGTGTTGTGGTCTCTGGAAATTCGGGAAGTGACAGTGTGGCAAGACAGCTAATAGGGGCATTGAACATCAACAAGGGCTTTAGATTGCCTCCGAGATTTGCGATTATGGCACTTGCAAATGAACCAGGTGAAATTAAAGAGGCTTTTGATATTGACTCTAAGATTTCAACTTATGTAAACGACATGTGTAGCTTGATTGAGGAAAATATCAAAAAATATTAAAAAACATGTTTTCTTTTCTGTACAATATGGTATAATATAAATAACAAAACTAGTTTAAATTAGATTTGAAATTAGCTGTTGGCAAGGAAGATAACCTATTTTTACGAAAGGGTGAGACCGCCAAAACATTCAGGATTTATTGGGAATTTTGATAGAACTGAGAAATTAGAAATGAATGCTATAAAATGTTACGTTAACCTGTAGTAACAGTAGCCCATGTTTAAAATCACAAAGATTTTGTAATGAGGATTAGGGGACTATCAAGAGGCAACATGGAAGATTCTCAAGGGACATCGAATAACATGTAAATATGTTGTAGTTTACAACTCTGAAGGTAGCATTGAAAGGGGTGAGACCACCAGAAATGACAAGTGAACAAGTGATTTAAAGCGCTTCTCTAAGAAAAATGGAGAAGCGCTTTTTGCATGTCCAAAAATAAATTGTTCAGAGCATCTTGAAATATACTGAGAAGTCTGATATTATATTGTTGAATTGTTAAACAATTAAACCATAAAACAAATATACAATTGAAATTGCAGGAAATTAACTCTATGAAAGGAATGTGAGAGATGGATATACGACCAATTAGAACGGATAGACTCTCCGACAAAATCGTCAATCAGATGGTTACCATGATGCGTGAAGGAACGCTTAAACCCGGAGACAAACTGCCAAATGAGGCATTGTTGGCAGAACAGTTTGGCGTCAGTAGAGGTATTTTAAGAGAAGCACTGACACAATTGCAGGCTCAGGGATATATCAGGAGAAAGCCAAAAGATGGCACTTATATCCAAGATGACATTCAGAGCTTATTGATGAACGATTCTGTAAACGAGTTGTTTAAAAAGACCACGTATAGTGATTTGTTGGATTTTAGAGAGACACTTGAACTCAAGATGGTTGAGCGTGTAATAGAAAGAGCAACTGATGAAGAAATTGAGGAAATTATTGAGGGCCTTGGAATCGCAGATACAGAAGAGCTTCAACACGATATGGATCATTATTTTCACTACAAATTGGCACAGGCGTCAAAGAATATATTTTTTATGAACTTTATAGATACTTATTATGACCTCATCACAGAAATTGCAAATAGAAGCAATCACGATCAAGTAAGGCGCAACCAAATTGCAGAGGAGCACATGGCAATAGCCAAGGCCATTGAAGCAAGAGACAAGAAAGCGGCCAGAGAAGCCGTAATGCATCACATGAAAATGGTGGATAAAACGGTCATAGGCGAGGAAGGAAAATAACATGACAGAGAGATCGTTTAAGATTTTATCACCGTGCGGTATTTTGGGATACGGTTTTCCACAGGAATCCTTTGAGGCTGGAATGGCAGATTTGCCAGATGCCATAGTTGTTGATGCCGGTTCAACCGATGCAGGGCCGCATAAGCTCGGCGCCAATACAGCCATTGTCAGTAGGCAGGCCTGCAAGAAGGATTTAGAGTACATGTTAACAGCGGGCTTTCAGAACAAGATTCCTGTTATCATAGGATCGGCAGGGGGCAGTGGTGGAAAGGCTCATGTAAATTGGACAATGGATATTGTAGATGAGATTGTGAGAGAGAGAAAGCTGACACCACTTAAAATAGCCATTATCTGGGCAGATATTCCAAAAGAAGTCATCAGAGAATCAATGAAATGTGGAAAGGTTTCGCCGTTAGGGGAAACGGTAAAGCCCTTAACTGAGGAAATACTTTATGAGACTGTTGGTGTTGTGGCACAAATGGGTGCTGAGCCGATTATAGAGGCTTTAAAAGCCGGTGCAGATTTGATTGTCTGTGGGCGTGCATATGACCCTTCTCCATTTGCAGCGGTTGGAATCTATAATGGTTTCGATGAAGCCCTTGCTTATCATCTCGGAAAAGTTTTGGAGTGTGGGGCATTGAGCAGTGAGCCGGGAACGACAAAGGACTGCATGATGGGGGTCTTACACGAGGATCACTTTGAGGTATATCCCACAAATTCCATTAGAAAATGCACCACTGTAAGCGTTGCAGCACATACCTTTTACGAAAAAGATCACCCCTATATTCTACATGGGCCGGGAATTATTTTGAACCTCGAATCCTGTCGTTTCGAAGATTGTGGAAATGGACATGTGAACGTCTATGGATCAAAGATACAGAAGACAAACCCTTACAGAATCAAGCTGGAAGGGGCAAGGCAAGTAGCCTATAGAACGATTGTGGTGGCAGGTGTCAGAGATCCTATTCTAATTTCAAAAATTGACGAAGTTGAAGCCTTGGTTCGAGAGAGTGTCGCCCTTCAGTATCAGGAGATACCGCCAGATTCATACGAAATCAATTTCTACAATTATGGGAAAAATGGCGTAATGGGCTTGTTAGAACCCTCAAAAGGCATTTCGCATGAACTCGGAATCCTGTTTGAAGTGGTGGCAAAGACGCAGCAGGTGGCCTCAGCCATTTGCAGTTCTGTTAGATCGACGTTTATGCATTACGGTTATGAAGGGCGAAAATCAACCGCTGGCAATTTGGCGTTTCCCTTTGCGCCAAGCGATATTGAGTTTGGTGCTGTCTACGAGTTTTCCGTGTATCACTTGATGGACACCGAAGATGGATGTGCACTATTTCCAATTGAGTATATTGAGAGGACGTGAAAGACATGACGAGGTTGGTGGATTTGGCCAAAGTGCTTAGAAGTAAAAACAGCGGTCCTTTTGAAATCACTCTGGACATTCTCTTTGACAAGGAGGAGAACTACAGTAGAGTGATGGAGAGCGGTGTGATTACAAAACAGAGAATTGCTGCGCTGTATCGGCTAAATGAGGAAGACATCACGCAGATGGTCTTCTTTGAAAAAGGTCTGGGGATTAAAATCACTTATAATAGACAGATTTCCTCTGGAACAGTGGGGGATAGAGATGTGTATGGTGCGCAACAGCATGCACCGCTCATGGATATATTGATTCCGTAAGGGGAGTGTGGAATGAAGGCATTAGCAGAAAAACTATTGAATAAGCAAGCCAGAAAACAGCTCAGAAAAGATTGGATGCTCTATGTGATGTTAGCACCCACATTGACATATTTCATTATTTTCAGGCTGTGGCCCATCATCGGCATGCGACTTGCATTTTACAACTATAAGGCCAGAAGTCCTTGGACGTTTGCCGGGTTTAAATACTTTGAAATGATTATTAAGTCCCCAGCATTTAAGGATATTCTCCAAAATACGTTGATTATCAGCTTTATGAAGTTTATCTTATTGTTCCCATTTTTCATCTTATTTGCAATTCTACTCAACGAACTCAGGGTGTCAGGGTTTAGAAAATATGTTCAAGTGATTTCTTACATGCCACATTTTCTCTCTTGGGTCGTTATAGCGGGAATTTGGATTTCTGCACTGTCCACGTCAAATGGATCTGTCAATCAGATTTTAAACATCTTCAATTTCCCATCTATAGACTTTATGACGGATAAGACGAAGATAAGGTGGGTACTGATGTTATCTGAAGCATGGCGAAGTATCGGGTGGGATTCCATCTTTTATTACACTGCTATTATAGGGATTTCACCAAGTCTTTATGAAGCGGCTGAAATCGACGGTGCAAATCGGATGAATATCATCAGGTATATTATTCTGCCAGCACTGGTAACGCCAATTGTCACCATGTTTATCTTGAATCTTGGATTCTTCTTAAACGCTGGGTTCGATCAAGTATTGAATTTCTCAAATGATGCGGTGTTGAGTGTTGTGGATATTTTAGACACTTATATCTACAGAGTTGGGATACAAAATGCACAGTATTCACTTTCAACGGCTGTGAGTTTGATAAAGGGTGTTGTTGGCGTGTTCCTAGTTTTGGGCACACATTTGATTTCTAAAAAAATCACTGGGAAGGGGGTATGGTAGTTGAAGCGATTTAAAAAGATAACAATTGGTCAAGTCATTTTGATGACTTTGCTTGGTGCTATTACGCTGACTATGATTGTTCCGCTTTTAAATATTCTAGCGAGGTCGCTGTCAAGTCCAGAGGTTTCTCCAACAATGGGCGGACTGGCCATATTCCCAAAGGACTTTGACTTAATCAATTACAAAATTGTCCTGAATCATCCCGCTCTGATGCAGGCACTGTGGAATTCCATCTTTGTAACTGTCATCGGAACGTTCATCAACATCATGCTCACCACGTCGGCTGCCTATGTCTTGACAAGGCCGAATCTGGTGTTCAAAAAATTGATTATGGTATTTTTAATTTTCATGATGCTATTTGAACCAGGGCTTGTTCCCGAGTATTTGGTGGTTACCAAATTGGGACTCATGGGGAGTAAATGGTCTGTCATTTTGGTCTCAGCAGTAAACGTCTATTATCTGATTATCATGATGCGATATTTTGAGAATATCCCCGAGTCCATTTTTGAGGCGGCAACGCTGGATGGTGCCAGCCATTTCAGAATGATGTTCTCCATAGTCTTCCCGCTTTCCAAAGCTGGAATAGCAACCATTACAATGTTTTATGCAGTACTGAGATGGAATGAGTATTTTAAGGCCAGCATCTATCTCATCAAGGCAAAAGATACGCTGTTTCAAGTGGTTCTCAGGCAATTTGTCGTGCTAGGGGATACGACATCCATCGTGGGGCAGCAGAATCTCTTTAATTACAACGATTTGGCAAGAATTGACTATACTGCGTTAAAAGGCGCTACGATTATTGTAGCTATCATTCCAGTTCTATTGCTGTATCCCATCGTCTTGAAATACTATGCAAAAGATGTCATGGGCGGCGGCGTTAAAGAATAAAAACTGCGTATTCAAAATTTAAGGAGGAGTATAGAATGAAGAAATTACTCAGTATTTTCATGGTTTTGGTATTGCTTTCAACAGCTTTAGTGGGTTGTGGAAACTCGAATTCTGGAAGTGATACACCAGCGGCAGGGGAGAATGCCGAAAATGCGTCTACACCAACTGATGCCACTGCGGAGACAACAGGTATTGGATCACCTGATGCCCCAGTTCACGTTACGTTTCTCTGCAAGGATGTCATTCCCACAGAAGAAAACGTACAGCTTTTAGTGGAAGCAATCGAACAGGGCATGGCACTAGAAGGCAATTATATTGATTTAGAAGTGCTTGAAGCGCCAGCGGGCAAATATGCCGATGTCGTTCCAATTGCTTTTAGAACAGGACAGATTACACCTGATATCATCTACTTCCAAGGTGGCGACTTGCCGATTGCACAAGAGGACATGCTGGTGGATCTGACTGCTTACATTGAAAATTCCACAAATGTTAAGAACATTATGGAAGGGCATCAATTTGAAAAGATTAAAAACTATCCATATCTTCTCTGGCTTGCACCTGCAAGGGTTCAAATTCCAGTGATGAGAAGCGATATATTCAACGCATTGGATTCAAAGGATGCGCTTTTGGCAGACCCAACACCAGAAAACTACTATGCGATGTTCAAAGAAATTAAAGACAAAGGGCTTGCTGAATATCCGATTACAACAGATGGCGGCATCTTAAAACTCGACAGTGTTTTCAATCATGCGTTTGGCGTCACCACAACGATTGTCAATGTCGATGGAAAATTGGTTTATTCAAAGGCAACTGATTTTGAAAAACAAAAATTGGCTTATTATGCGAGACTTTATCAAGAGGGCCTTTTAGATCCAGACTATGTCACTAAACAGTGGGATACTATGGAGCAGGCATTTTACGAAGGCAAAGCTGCATTTGTGGCAGGAACTGCTGGCGATGTTGTCAATGTCTATAACAATAAGATGATTCAAACAAATGGTGAAGAGACTGAACTCGTGGTCTTGCCACCAGCAAAGGGCATTTCGCAAGCTTATCAGTCAATTGATGTCACTAAGGAATCAAGAGGGTTTGCCATCAATGCAGATTCAGAAGTAAAAGACGCGGCATGGGCAGTTCTAGACTATATGGCTGGACCACAAGGCAGGGTTTTAGACAAACTGGGACTTAAAGATGTTCACTATACAGACGATAATGGCAAGTACAAGTTAACTGAAAAATTCCCTGAATGGTGGGCAAAATTCTGGCCGACTATGAACGGACTTGATCTCACAAATGTAGAAGGAGATGTTCTCACAAAACCAGCAATTGACTCTTTAGAAGCTGCATCGACTTATTATTATGGTGATATTAACGTCGTACTTCCAAACGACTTATTGCCGCTCAAAGATGCAATGGATAATCTCTACACAGAATACGCTACCGATATCATTAGAGGTGTAAAGAGCATAGACACGTTTGATGAATTTGTCGAAAGATGGAATGCAGCTGGTGGAGATGAAATCAGCGAATATTTAACAGAACAATTGAAGTAATACCCCTTGTAGAATCCCTCCCCGCAACAATTTAGGGGAGGGATTCTGAATAAGAACTGAAAGGCAGAGGACGAGGTGAAAAATGATCCCGAATAATTACTTGGAAAAAGTCTATGCAGGATTTTTGGGCATGAATATAGGCATAAGGCTAGGTGCTCCAGTTGAACCCACAGCATGGACCAGTGAACGCATTGAACGTTTTTATGGAGATATAACGGACTATGTGAAACCGTTTAAGAATTTTGCAGCGGATGATGATGTCAACGGACCGGTTTACTTTCTCAGGGCTTTAAAGGATCATGGCGTCAAAGAGCCTCTCACAGCAGAAGCAGTGGCCGATGCATGGTTGAACTACACCCGTGAGGGAATTGGCATGTTCTGGTGGGGTGGTTATGGCGTCAGCACAGAGCACACGGCTTATTTAAATCTAAAAAATGGCATTAAAGCACCTGAATCAGGATCGGCGGATGTCAATGGTCTCATTATGGCAGAGCAGATAGGCGGTCAGATATTCATAGACACATGGGGCCTTATCTATCCAGGCAATCCACAGAAAGCCGCAGCGTATGCAGAGGCGGCGGCAAGTGTTTCACATGATTTCAACGGTATTTATGGTGCTAGGTTTTTGGCGGCCTGTATTGCCAAGGCATTCGAGACCAGCGATGTAATAGAAATAATTGAAGCGGGATTGAATCAAATACCTTCTGAGTGCACCTACTCGGAAGTGGTTCGAGCTGTACTTTCTTTTTATGAAAAAAATCCTAATGACTATAAGGCGTGTCTCAAATATCTTCAAGACAATTGGGGATACGATAAATACACGGGAGTCTGTCACATTATTCCAAACGCAGGTGTCTGTGTCCTCTCTATGCTGTATGGGCAGAATTTCAATAGAACCGTTGAAATTGCAACCATGTGTGGCTGGGATACGGACTGTAACGCTGGGAATGTTGGCACAGTAATGGGTGTGGCACATGGAATTGAAGGTCTTGGGAGACATTACAGAGAGCCGATTAATGACAGTGTTGTCCTCTCTGGTATTTCAGGATATCTCAATATTTTGGATGTGCCAACTTATGCAAAAGAAATTGCAATACTTGGCTATTTGCTTGCAGGCGAAACTGCCCCTGAGTCTTTAGAGCAAAGCTACAGAGAGGGTGAAGTCTATTTTGATTTTGAACTTCCGGGTTCGACTCATAATTTTAGAACCTCTAATCCAACTTTTTGTAAAGTCAGCCACTCCACAGATAGGGCATACAAGGGAAGCGGATCACTTCAAGTTCTATTTGACAGGATGTCCAGAGGGCAAAAGTCCAAAATTTATTATAAACCCTTTTATAGAAGGGCCGATTTTGATGATGAGCGATACATGCCGGTATTTTCGCCAACGGCCTATTCGGGGCAAGAGGTTTCCATGATGGTGAACTTAGAACAGTTTGGTGGAGAGACGGTTATTGTGAATCCGTATGTGAGAGACACGTTTACCAAAGAAGAGCTTTTGATTGGGGGGCATGTGCTAAAAGGCGAGGGATGGCGAGAGATTAAGTTTGAAATCCCAGAGTTAGATGGTGCAATGATTGATGAAGTGGGACTCTTATTTGAAGCCAACTCACCTGCAAAAAATAAGGATTTTGGCTGTCTTTATATAGATGAATTTTCCATCAAGGGAAAAGCCAAGTACAAGATAGACATGAGAAAACAAGCCTATGAATTGGCATCGGTAACGCCGTTTTCACACAATCACGGAGCATGGAGTATTGAAGGTGATAAGATGGAAGCCATGTGCCTAGAACATGCCGAAGCCATGACTGGAAACTACTTTGTAAAAGATGCAAACGTCTTGGGTAGCGTGACACCATACACTGGCAAGTCGCATTTGATTTCGCTCAGAGTACAGGGCGCACAGCGCGGTTACTATGCAGGGCTGTATCAAGGCGGTATTGCAATCTTGATAAATGACGGCGGTTTGAGGCCATTGATGACAAAGGCCTATAACTGGAAATATGGTGAAACCTATAAACTGAATTTTACTGCTGAGGGAAGTCAGCTGAAATTGACTATAGACGATGTCTTGGAACTTGAATGCGAAGATGGAACTCTGGAATATGGCATGATAGGATATGCCATGTACGACATGGGACGATGTGGCTTTGGAAATATGGAAGTGACGGTTTTGGCGTAATCATTTTTTAGGAGAATGGAGAAGAATATGATCACAAGAGAAGAAATCATAAAAAACAGAGAACTTGCAAAGCGCAAAGCAATTGGATGTATTTGCGGTCTAGCCATTGGCGATTCGTTTGGCGATGCGTCTAGGATGCAGAGTAATCGT
This sequence comes from Firmicutes bacterium UBA6806, assembly GCA_002452745.1. GTDB lineage: Bacteria > Bacillota > Clostridia > Peptostreptococcales > Acidaminobacteraceae > Fusibacter_A. The sequence continues at coordinate 167,543 of DKFC01000014.1, read as the reverse complement.
GAAAACTATGGCATCACAACAGACTTTAATCAAGGGGCTAGCTGGAGTACGGACGATACAGAATTTGCACTTTTAACAGCTAAAACGCTCATCGGCTGCGGTGGCAACTTGACCACAGAAGATGTGGTGAAGGCTTGGTTTGAAGACGTGGTGGTTCAGGATGAGTTCAAACGCGGAGGCGCAAGTGAAGTTTCAGCGGCAAACAACCTGAGAAGGGGAATTAGACCGCCTGAATCAGGTAAATACAGCACTTTTCACATGAGTGATGGATCGGCTATGCGCATTGCGCCAGTGGGTATTATCTGTGCAGGTGCACCTGACAAAGCAGCTGAAATGGCAGAGATAGATGCCTCTATCAGTCATTATTCAGATGGAATCTGGGGGGCGCAAGCCGTTGCCGCAGCTGTTGCCGTTGCCATGGTAGATGGGACGATGGATGAAATTATAGAAGCGGCTTTGGCAGTTATCCCAAAAGACTCTTGGCTATACGCCAATATGATGGCGGCATTTGAAATTGTCGAAAACGCTGAGTCGATTATAGATGCTTGGATGCCGCTTCACGATGCCCTGAGAACCAGTGCATGGGCAACAACTGCCGAGGCAATTCCAGCGGCGTTTGCATGTCTGAAAATGGCGCATAAGGATTTTAAGACAGGCGTTATTTTGGCAGGTAACTTTGCAAGAGATGCGGATACAATTGGAGCTGTTGCAGGGGCAATTCTCGGTGCTAAGTACGGCGTAGAGGGCATTCCTGAACACTGGGTGGAAAAGACTCGATTCCCATCGGGAACTTGCCTGAATTTTACAAAGGGATTGGACTTAATGGAAATTGGAGCGTCTCTTGCGGATTTAATCAAGTGATGAGATGACGGTTACAAGTGGATAGAAGCATAGAGGAGAATACAGTATGAAAGTCATGAATATAGGGTCAGTCAACCTTGACTATGTCTACAGAGTGCCGCATTTGGCAACCCCCGGTGAGACATTGTCAGCTGATGAGAGAATTGTGAACTTGGGAGGGAAAGGGCTGAATCAATCAGTTGCACTTGCAAGAGCGGGGCTCCCGCCAGAGCATGCGTGCATCATTGGCAAGGAACATCAACATCTGATTTTAGAGGCCTTTAAAGCGGAACTGATTGGGACTTCTTTGATTGAGGTTGCCGATGCACCTAGTGGGCATGCGATTATTCAAGTGGATATGGCTGGTGAAAACTCAATTGTACTCTATGGTGGGACAAACAAGATGCTGACACACGAGCTCATTGACCGATTCTTGGCTTCGCTTGATGCAGAAGATGTTCTCATTCTCCAAAATGAAGTCAACGAACTGGCCTATATTGTAGATAGAGCTCATAGCAGAGGAATTCAGGTGGTGCTCAACCCTTCGCCTGTTTCAGAGGCTCTTAAACAAATTCCGCTTGAAAAGATATCTTGGCTTATCCTAAACGAAGTTGAAGGCTATCAACTGACTGGGAAGTCAGAGACAGATGAAATTTTGGAGTCGCTGTTGAGCAGCAATTCTGACCTGAAAATCGTATTGACTTTGGGACATAAAGGTTCTATTTATGCAGATTCAATGCAAAGGGTCAGTCAAGAAGCCATACAGACGGAGGTGGTGGACACCACTGGCGCAGGGGATACATTTACAGGGTATTTCTTAGCATCTGCACTTATGGGAGAGTCCATAAAAACCTCTCTGGAGAGGGCGAGTCTGGCGGCAAGTATTGCGGTTTCAAGACAAGGGGCGATGCAGGCCATTCCGTATAAATCAGAAGTGTAAATTAGAGGTATAAAAAAAGAGACTAAAAAGGGGGAACTGCTTCGGTGGCAGTTCCCCCTTTAAATAGTTTAAATTCTATTTGATGGGCCTAATCGCAAATAAATTGCATTTATCTTCGTTTCTCATGGCAGTCAGCAGGTTTTTTCTGCTGTTTGGAACTTCTTTGTAGAGTTGTTTGAGCATGAGAGCCACGTCTTCTCGTTTAGTGTGCTTGTCCATGGGACAAGGGCTTTTGAGAACTGGAATTCTCTCTGATTCCACTGTGCCGATGACCTGTGATTCCGCAGCGTCAAGGAGAGGTCTTATGACGTGAATATCTGCTCTTGATAGATAGGATTTGTATTCAAGCGTGTTGATTTTTCCCGTATAGAGCATGTTGAGAAACATGGTGGTCAGTGCGTCGTCAGCATGATGACCTAGAGCCAGAAGGTTTAGATTTCTCTCATTCATGGTCTGTGCAAGCGCACCACGTCTCATGTTGGCACATAGGGCACATGGATTTTTCTCATCGCGAATTTCAAAGACGACTTTGGCGATGTCGGTTTGAGTGATGGTGTAGGGAACGTCTAAATTTGCACAAAATTGTTTGGCAGCCTCTAGATTAAAATTGTTAAATCCCATGTCCACAGTAATGGCTTCCAGATGAAACTTAAAAGGACTGTAGCGTTGATATCGTTTGAGCAAGAGCAGGAGTGCCATGCTGTCCTTTCCGCCGGAAAGTCCCACTGCCACACGATCGCCTTCCTGTATGAGACCATATGTTTCCACCGTTTTTCTCAATGTGCCCGATAAACTTTTCTTCATTTCAATAACCTCTTTTGTTCTCTCTATTTATTTTAGTGTTTCAATTTAAAGTCATAAACCTTGCAAATACTTGGGTGTTGATTTGACATAATACATGGAAAAAGAGCGTAAGATTACGCTCTCCATTATCGTAGCCGATAACATTTTATCATCATTGTCCAGAAGAGTAAACATACTCTTCCTTGAACTCTTTGCTCCAGTTGCCATCTTTATCCTGTACCCTTAAAACAACGTCGTATTTTCCGTCGGTATCAAAGATGGGGTAGAAATTCTCAGATTCATAGGTTTCAATGAGTTGGCTGTCATAGTACACAGTCCATTCACAGACTTTGAGATTTTTCAGATCAGGGCTTGTGTTCACAAAAGCTACCCGATTGTCATCGAGTGTGTCAATTTTGAAACTGGCCTTTAATTCATCGCTATGCCCAAAAATTGCCCTTCCAGCAAAGAATAAAACCAGTATGATAAAGGCGGTGGTCAAAACTGGGAATAGTATTTTTTTTAGTCCGTTTGGAGGAAGATCGTCGTCTTCTTCATCGAACAGGGCATCGAGATCCACAGTGGCCTCGCGTTCTTCTTCCTCAGTCCATGTAGGGAGCTTTGCCGTATGTTTCACGGTTTGCGTGTTGAGGTGCGCTTTTCTAACTTCTGCAAAAGTAGCATCCATATCGTCTATGTTTGGAAGCCGCGACGTTTCTGAAAAGTGAACAGGTTCATCAAAGAGGAGCTTGGAGAGTTCACTTCGAAGTACTTCACTTTCCGAGAATGGGTCTTCGTCAGAGGCAAGGGTATCAAATGAGTTTGAAACCGTTTGATTCGTATTTTCCTTTGGTGTTTCCAGTTTGATGTCCGGTTTGATTTCGGCTTCACTTTGAAGTGCTGACAATTGAGACTGGAGATTTTCCTTTGCAAAATCAGCGTAGTTTTGAGGCGTCTCATCAGACGCCGAAACCACATTCATTTCTTCAAATTTGCTGTTCATATCAGCTGAACCGGAGATCGTTGAGGTTTCAGTGAGGACGATGTTGTACTCCCTGGTTACTTTTGAAATAGATTCAGGTTTTTCATAGATAAAAATATCCTTGTAATCCTTTAGGATATCGCTCAAGTTATAGTAGTGGTGATTGCCGATGAGTAAATTATCAACAAACTGCTGATGTGTTTCTGTTTCAGGAGCAATGATTTTTTCAAGTAAACGCCCCAGCCTAAAGAGAATATCCTTAAAACTGTGATGTGTAATTGTGGTGTAATCAATGAGTTCTCTAAAGCAGACCACATCTTCATCTATAATTAGCTGTTCATCTGCCAAAAGTTGATATTTAATGGCATTTGAAAACGTATCGTATTTATAAATTGCCTTTAGCAGCCCTAGCCCCAGACTGATTCGCTGATCGTACTCGCGAGATTCAGCTTCCAAATACGACTCGAGAGAAATGCCCACTGGCTTTCTCAAGGCGATGTGGAGTTCATTCTGATCTTCAAAGACTGTGATGACGTTGAATAGATGGTCTGAAATCAAATGTCTTGTGGAAGTGAGAATGCTGGTAGGATTTTTGATTGAAATCAAATTTATCTCATCGGAACCTTCGTCGAGAGTTCCCGTAGAAAAACGTTGAAATGAATCTTCCTGAATCAATTTTTCTACTTTAAAATTTGATAGATTCATGGTGTTCCCCCAATAGTAGTAAACTTTACTCTATTATATAATACATTTGGTATTTTAACCAAGACAATTTAAATAAATATCCAGTTGAAATGAATAAAAAAGGTCTTTAGTACTAATTGAACTGGCATCTATTTTCAATTTGAACTATAATTTTAATATGAATATAAGTGAGGAATGGAAATGATAAGGTTATTACACATTTCAGATATACATCTAAATACAGGATTTGCAAGCAAGGAGAGGGTAGTTAGAGAACAGTTAAAAGAAGGACTTATGAAGTCTTTTGAAAACGCCATCCACTATGCTTTGGGAGAAGCTGTTGACGGCGTCATCATAGCTGGTGACTTTCTTGATAATGGAAAGGTTTCCTATAAGATGGAGCAAGATATTTTAAACTTGATGGAGCAGCTCTTGAAGGCTGAGAAGCACGTCTTTTATGCAACTGGAAACCATGATCCCATGAATACGCTTCAAATTCTAAATAGGCTTGAGACAAATCCGTATTTTCACTGCTTTGAAGATGATGACATCAAACACATCTGTGTCGAGATGAAATCAGGTGAGTGGTTGGAAGTTGTTGGATGTGGTCATAAATCTAAAAATGAAAAACGCAATTTAATTCGTGAATTTCCTAGGAAAAACAATGACAATCTATGGATTGGGATTGGTCATGCAAGTGTGCCGTCAGCCCTTTCGGTTGGTGCTAAAGAACAGTATATGGCGGTTTCACTTTCAGAAATCGAATCGTTAAAATATGACTATTTTGCGCTTGGACATATCCATATACAACAGAGGCTTTCTGAGAGAGTAGCCTATTCTGGAAATATTCAAGGTTTAAATTACAAGGAAATTGGGCATAAGGGAGGATATCTCATAAAATTAGATGGTGATAGAATAGAGATGGAATCCCTATGTTTCAACGAGGTGCAATGGGAGGCATTTGATTTCGAACTGGATGAGTCTCATGAGACTTTGAGTCAGTTGGAATCAGAACTCACTACTTTTGTATCAGAACAGATTGCTGATATAAAGAAGAGCGCCAATCAGTTGGTTGTCAGAGTTAACCTAGAAGGGCGCAGTTCGCTGGCACATTCGCTGAGGGAAGTGGAAAATACACTTTATCTTGAAGCGTGTTTAAAACGAATCGTTGGGCTCTTAAACGTGGATATAAAACTCATGTCTGTTAACAGTCTATTGGATATGGAGATGATTCTCTCTGAAAAGACAGTTCTCTCGGAGGCACTTTCGGTAACAAGGCATGTTGAGGCGCATGAGGACTTGATAAATCGCTTGCTCGCACTCCCTATCTACAATGGTCGTGATAATAAGAAGGAAGTGCTTCAAAAAATACTGGAAACAGCGGAAGAAGAGCTTATAGATTGCTTTGTAAGAGGGAAATAGAATGATCATCAAAGAGATTGACTACAAGTCATATGGAAAGTTAAGAAATCAAAAGTTGTCGCTTGTTCCTGGTATCAATGTTGTTTACGGTGAAAATGAAGCTGGAAAATCAACGGTATTTAGCAGTATTAAGACTGCTTTTTATGGATTTACGCCGCAATTGAGAGAACGTCACCCCTATTCAAACTGGGAGACGGGGGAATTGGAGTTCACGACAACTTTTGAGACGAGTGCAGGGGAAGTCTCTGTGACGAGGAGACTCATGAGCCAGCCTAAGACCACAATCATCAGTAGAGAAAGCGGCACTGTTGAGACGTTTAGAAATGAAGCATTAATACCTGTAAGGGGCATCAGCGAATCTCTTTTTTCATCTGTGTTTCACTTGACAGCAGAGGATTTGTCAAGGCTTGAAGATGAAACTTGGGAAAGGATACAGGAAAATCTAATTTTTAACTACGGAATTGACTACCTGAGAAAAACGGGTGACATCCTTTCAGAACTCGATGCTGAAATCAACAGCATCTGGCGTAAGGATCGACGTGGAAATCCACTGATACAACAGAGATTGAGTGAACTGAGAGGTATTTCGGACAGAAAACACGAACTGGAATTGCAGTACGATAAAATTGCCGACCTCAGTAGAGAAATTGATGCGCTTGGAGACAGGGAGCGGCGATTGAATCAACAAAAATCTGAAATGGAGCAGGCGTACAGAGACATTCAGTTGCTCATACCCATTAAAGAAAAAATTGAAAAACTGGATTTTCTAAAACAACAACTGAAGAACCTTGAATGGCAAGAGCGCATAGAGGAAAACGACTTAAACCTCTATACCGTATTAAAATCTGATTTATTGGAACTGGATGGTGAGTTAGAGGCTCTTTTGGCAGAAAAGAGCAGTGCTGAAGTTCAGTTGATGCCTTTTGAATCAGAATCTGCCGCAATTCTGGAAAACGCCGATAAAATCGAGTATGCTAAAACACAGCTCTCAAAGCTCGAACAACTTGAAAGCCAGCTTCAAATCCTAATGGCTGAGCTGAGCAAGAAGGGGGATTTTATTCAGTATCAATTCAAACTCATGTTTGAAGAAGATTATTCAAGCGGACTTGAAACCTCTCTTTTAAAACTCAATCCGCTTGAAATCAAGACAGAACTCTATAAATATATTGAAATTTCCAAACGAAGTCAGGCTCAGTCAGAAGCGCCAAAAGGATATTTTGATCTGGTTTTACTAGTGGCAGGCATCTTGATGGTATTTGCGATGGCGGTTATGAGGCAGCTCCTCCCCCTTGGATTATTGGGGACGGCGCTTATTGGTTTTTCTGCCAGTCGCTATCTGGCGAGAAAAAAGCCCACAACGACCATTCACGAAGCCGCCCCGATTAAATTGCAATTGATGGAGCTCTTTAAACCCATGAATTTGCCCGATTACGTTTGGGCGGATGCCTCTTTCATGTTCATTGGTAAACTGGAGCATCTGTTGGCGACTATCTTTGAAAGGTCACAGCTGGAGGAACGCATACGCGCTTTGAAACAGGATTTTGAAAAAATTGAGAAAGAGCTTCGGGAAATACTGTCTTTTGTGCATATGAGCGATGTTCACAACGTAAGACTTTCAGTGCACATGATTGGGTTAAAACTCGAAAAACTCAGAAGTGAAGCGCGCAGACAAGAACAGCTTGCGTTTGAAGTTGCGGAAATTGAGAAGCGGATTAGCAACACTGCTGCAAAGCGAAGGACCAAGGGTGAACAGCTCGCTGAAATTGAAATGAAATTTTTGAACTTGGGTCAAGGCAACCTGGAAATGGGATTTAAGGTCTATCAGGAAAATATAGAGCTACTAAAACGCATTAAGGTCTTTGAAGAAGAGAAATTGCTCTTAGGGGATCGCGTCTTGGCATATGAAGAATTTGAAATGAAAACCACAGTTTGTCAGATGTACTTAGATGAAATGAACCGGACAATTTCTGAGATGAGTGGCAACATTCAGTCAACGGTTTTGGAAAAGAGCAAACTTGAAAGAGAAGTGACTTCTCTCAAAGCGCACGCTGACATGGATGAACTCGAAAGTGAGCGTCTTCTGTGCCAAGAGGAAGTGGAACAGCTTTATGAGAAGCGCGACCAACTCATGGTACTCAGAGAAATCATACAGTATGCCGATGAGAAGTTTAGAAGGGAAAATCAGCCGGACATTCTTCAGAGGGTTAGCTTATATATGAGTCAAATTACCAATGGAAAGTACAGAGAGGTGCTCATTGGTGAAGAAGATGGCAAGTTTGAACTGCAATTTTTAGTTGGTCGTGAAGTATTTCCGATTAGTAAGGCCTTTAGCAAGGGAACGGTTCATCAGCTGTTTTTAGCGTTTAGACTTTCTGTTATTGACAGCATCAACGAATCGGAAGAGAAGTTGCCGATCGTCTTAGATGAGGCGTTTTCAAACTGGGATGGTGAACGTCTGAAGTCAGTGAGACGTATTATAGAGGAGATTTCTAAGAAACGACAAGTGATTTTTTTCACTTGTCATAAAGAGCAGGCCCGTCTCTTTGAACGGGCATATCAAGTTGAGCTAAATGCAAATTAAACCGTTTGGGGGTCATATGAATAAAGCGATTATAGAGCAATTAGAGCTTGAAAAGAGAAAGCGTGAGATTTTAAAGGAGGCGCAAAATAACAGAGTGCGCTCCCCGAGAGAATCACAGAAGGATATATATGAGATCCGTGAACCAGAGGGAACTCAGAAATTTGCATGGGAATACGAATTGGAACGCTATCGAAAGGAAAAGATAAAAGAGAGATTCTACTTTTTCGGTGCTATTTGTGGCATTTTGGCACTTGCCTTGACTTTGTATTTCAATGCAGGGCAGTGGATTGGGCTATTTTGAGAAAATAAACGTCAGTGATGGGGTGGGGATTATTGAGAATCTTCACCCTTGTTTTATGGAGAGTGGCGTTTTCGATATGGTTTAAGTGTTTGTGGATTTGTGATATAATGAAAATCGTATGAATAGCTTAATATGGAGGCAAATCGTGAAGATAACAATAATAGCGGCTGGAAGCTGGGGGACGGCATTGTCACTTGTGTTGAATGACAATGGTCATCAAGTTAAAGTCTGGGCTAGAAATCAATCGCAAGTCGATGAAATTATAAAAACACGAATGAATGAAAAATATTTAAAGGGCGTTCAAATTCCAGAAACGATTGTGTTTACATCGGATATCAGTGAGGCTGTTGAGACAGCTGAAATCATCTTGTTTTCAGTGCCGTCACAACATTATCGGAAAACGCTTGAAGAGATGGTGAAGAAAACCCTCATTAGAGAAGATGTCCTCGTTGTCAACGTCTCAAAGGGAATTGACATGGAAACCCTTGAGACCGTTTCTCAGATTACAGAGAGGCTTTTGCCGAATCAGACGTTTGTGGCACTTTCTGGACCATCACATGCAGAGGAAGTCTCACTAAAACTCCCAACGGCACTTGTATCAGCTTCAAAATCGAGAAAAGCAGCTGAACTGATTCAAGATATTTTTTCAAATGACTACATTAGAATCTATACGAATCCTGATGTGGTGGGCGTTGAAATCAGTGGTGCGTTAAAGAACATCATCGCCCTTGGTGCAGGCATCAGCGATGGACTTGGATATGGGGACAACGCCAAAGCAGCTCTCATTACCAGAGGCATCAATGAAATTGCCTACTTGGGCACAGCGATGGGGGCAACGGTGGAGACCTTTAGAGGACTTGCAGGTGTTGGTGACCTCATCGTAACTTGTACCAGCATGCACAGCCGGAATAGACGCTGCGGTATTCTCATTGGAAAAGGGCATTCCTTTGAATCTGCAATTGAAGAAATCGGCATGGTGGTGGAAGGGGCATATACGGTTAAATCAGCGTACAGCCTCATGAATAAGTATCAATTGGAAATGCCAATTACAAGGGAACTCTACCGGGTTCTGTATGAGGGCAAAAACGCAAGGGAAGCGGTAAACCATTTGATGTCTAGACAAAAAAAACATGAAATAGATGAATATGCAAAGGGATTTGAGAATTGGAATTAATCCTTTTCGGTTGGTGGTTGTCATATGAGTAAAAAGGCAAATCAAAATAAGAAGAGGGTTCGCAAGAAAAAAAGGCCGCATTACGGGCGTATTTTGGTCAGTTTGATTGTGGTGGGCGTCATTGTCTACTTCTTGGTGAAACTGGGAATTGATCTCTTCTACAAGGAACAGAGCTCCTATTTAGTGCCATATGGCGACCTTGACATTAAGGAACAGTATCAGGCAATTATCATTCGTAATGAGATGGTGGTTAACACCAACACCAGTGGAAGTATCAACTTGCTCGGTGAAGAAGGTCGAATTGTCGCAAAGGGTGAACCTGTTGTAGAACTCTACAATGATGGCAGTGTGACTCAATCAGAGCAGACGGAGACCACTCCAGAGCAAACCCAAAAGAAACTTGAGTATGATTACAATGTTCTTGAATTTGACATCATGAATTTAAAAGACCAGATTATCTACAACATCAACCAGCAGAGTTATGAGAAAATCCCAGAGCTCAAACGAGACTTGCTCTTAAAGTTAGAGATGCGGGAAAAGCTGGAAGGAGAGAACAAGTTCTTGGCAAATAGAACGTCTTCTTACACGCAAAAGACAGTTGGAAATGGCAGCCTTAAAGAAGGACAGTCCTTGGTTGTCAATGCGCCTGCCAGTGGGATGCTCACTTACAATTTGGATGGATATGAGGACGTATTTACTATTGATAACATCTACAATATCAATTATGATGAAATAGACAAGCTGAGTATTGTTCCCAAGAGGGTTTCTCCAGACCATGTGAATGCGGGAGAGCCGATTTTTAAAATAGTAGACCATGCCACTGGCTATCTTGTGGTATTAATTGATATGGAAGAAGTGGAAACTTACAAGAGCGTATCAAATGTGAAAGTTAAGATAAACAGCACTGAAATAGATGGACAGGTTTACGATGTATTTGTGAATTCAGACAAGGCAGTTGCAGTCATAAGAATTACAGAGTCGTTTGATCAGTACTTTGACCAGCGAATTGTAAACTGTGAAATTACGAGACAAAATTATCAGGGCTTGAAATTGCATACGGATTCACTGCTGACCTACAACGACCAAAATGGCGTCTTTGTTGTGGACAGTGAAAGGACGCTGAAATTTGTGCCGGTGAAGGTTATCGGCTATGATAAGGACTATGCAATTGTTTATAACGGTCAGTTCTACGATCCGTCCTCTGGTGTGATGAGAAGCATAAAGGCCAATCAGGAAGTCGTCCGTGAAGGCGCTAAATACAAGGAAGGCGATCGAATTAAATAGAAGTAGGAAACGAGGCGTTACAATGTATCAGTATTTAAATGAAAATCTCAAAGATGTGCATAATGGAATTGAAGCAGCGTGCCTGAAAAGCGGCAGAGAGTTGAATTCTGTGACACTTTTGGGTGTGACTAAGACATATGAAGCAGATGTGATGAATGCTGCAATTGAATTTGGTGTTACAGATATAGCAGAGAATAAAGTTCAAGAGATTACTAGAAAGTACGAAGCTGTAAAACCAGGTGTAAATTGGCATTTGATTGGACATTTGCAGACAAATAAGGTAAAATATATCATCGACAAGGTGGATTTAATTCACTCAGTTGACAGTGTCAAGCTCGCAGAAGAAATCAATAAGCGGGCTGGACAAATTCATAAAATTCAAGATATTCTGATTCAAGTCAATATTCAAGATGAAGAGAGCAAATTCGGGATAGAGCCGGATTATTTACCCACAATGCTTGATGCCATATCGACACTCAAAAATATTAGAATCTGTGGCCTCATGTATATTGCACCTATTGTTGAAGAACCTGAACTGCTCAGAGCAGATTTTAAGCAAATGAAAGTGCTATTCGACGGATTGAAGAACACTTCTTATGAAAATGTCGTGCCGTTGCATTTATCCATGGGCATGTCAAGTGATTATGAAGTGGCAATTGAAGAAGGTGCAACCATGATAAGAGTTGGAACTCGTATATTTGGCAAACGGAATTATCAGACAAAATAAATTTTGGAGGAAGAGATGGGCGAAAAATTTATTGATAAGATCAAATTTTTTTGGGGAGTGGATTCACAGGAAGATGATGACTACATGACAGAGGACTTTTACAGCGAAATGAAAAGAGATGATTTAGAGACAGATGATGCAATTAGCGCAATTGCTGAAACAACACAAAAATCTATGAACACGATTAAAACCAGCAATAAAATACTCAACATTCATTCTAATTCACAAATGAATGTTGTCCTGTTCCACCCAAAGAGTTTTGAGGAGTCAACTGGTATTGTGGACACGCTTAAGAGCAGACGACCAGTGGTCATGAATATTTCAGAACTTGATAAGGATTTAGCTAGAAAGATATTCGATTTCTGTTCAGGAGCACTATATGCTCTGGATGGACATATTCAGCAAGTGGCAAAGGGCATCTTTGTTTTGGCGCCGCAAAATGTGGATATAACAGGTGATACAACTGTCAATAAGACTGAGAGCACAATCAGTTCATGGTTAAAGGAATAAGGAAGGATTATGTTTATGATACAGTTAAGAGTGACAATCTTCTATTTTTTACAGGTTATCATGTATATGATTTTTGCGAGAGCAATGCTCTCTTGGTTTATTCGGGATGCCAATAATCCGTTTATGCGCATTCTGATTAATCTGACAGAGCCAATTTTGACACCTATTAGGAATTTGCTATATAGATTGAACATCGGTGGAAACATGATAGATTTCAGTCCTTTGGTGGCGCTGCTTCTAATACAGCTTATTTCTTATCTCGTCGTCGGGTTTTAGATGATGAGGGAAAAGTGGATTAAACAATACGGGCATCTTCTAGATAAAGAAGGTGCTTTTTTAAAGGCTATAGATAAAATTACACATGCTCAAAGGTACTATGAGCGGCAGGAGACGCAGTTTTGTTCACCTGATATTGCCTATGGCATGTCCGCCATTTTGAAGACACTTCCCGAGCTCAACGCTATAAAATGGGGCGGATACGATGGCGCAGAGAGAGTTCGCTTTTTAATTGCACCTGATTTTGAAGAACTCAATCAATCTGATTTTGGCATACAGGCGCTTGAATATCAATTTCCAAGCAAATTTCACTCGGTGGCACATAGAGATGTCCTAGGAGCTCTCATGGGGCTGGGGATTCAGCGAGAAAGAACGGGGGATATTCTCATAGGAGACACCTCTTTTGTAATGATTCTAGATTCTGATCTCTGTGACTACGTTTTGATGTCTCTTGAAAGTGTTGGACGTGCACCGGTCAAGGGAACGAAGATTGAGCTCTCAGAAATCACTGAGATGATACGACCTATTAAATTGAAATCAGACACCGTTAAATCTCTGAGACTTGATGCCGTGGTGGCTTCATTTTACAATCTTTCAAGAGGAGATGCACAAAAACTGGTTGCCACTGAAAAAGTCAAGGTCAACTACAGGCCCACTGTATCCAATGCCTATGAAGTAGACGTTGAAGACCTGATATCTGTGAGGGGCTACGGACGTTTTTCAATTCATGCCATAGAGGGCACTACCAAAAAAGAGCGCATCCGAATTGTCTTTAGTAGCTCTGAAAATTAGCATGCGAACTTGTTACAAAATTGAAATCACTCAGTAACATTATTTCCCCGTCAGTTGGAGTATAATGTAGATAGGCAAAAATCATGAATTCACAAATAGATAAGTTTAGGGGGAATGTCATGCTAACACCACTTGAAATTCAGAATAAACAGTTTTCAAAGGGCCTGAGAGGCTATAGTGAAACAGAAGTAGAAGAGTTTTTAGCTCAAGTTGTCAAGAGCATGGAAGAGCTGATTCATGTGAATATAGAAACCACTTCAAAGATCAATGAACTGGAAAAAAGACTTGAGCATTACACGCAAATGGAAAAAACGATAAATGATGCGATGATTCTTGCGCAAAAGACATCTGAAGATATTATTAGAAATGCCGAAACAAAGGCGCAATATACGATAGAGCGTGCTGACGATCAAGCGAAAAAGCTGATTACGGATGCCAATACGGAGGTCTTAAATATCATCAAACGTCAGGAATATGCGAAGCAGGACTTGGTGAGTTTCAACACCAAATTTAAGGTGTTGCTTGAAAGTCAACTAAAGCTAATAGACAATCAACTCAAGGAAATGGAGTAGATGTCAACAAAACTATTGACGAACAAATAGGCATCCGTTATAATTAAAGGCAAATGTTTCATATTAAAAGCGATAATTGGGAAGAGTATGACAGTTAGGTCTCGAGAGAGTCAGCGGTTGGTGAGAGCTGATAGACTGAGCTGTTTGAAAATCACCCATAGCAGTTTGAACCAACGCAGTTGCAAGTAATTCAAACCGGTATAAAACCGATATCATTGTTGAGAGATAGCTCGAAAGTAAGTGCTGCACATCTTTTGAGTTGTAAATTGGGTGGTACCGCGAATATTTCGCCCCATAGTCATTGACTATGGGGCTTTTTTATTGAAAATCGTGAATCAAAAGATAGGAAGGATGATGGAAATGAGTTATAAGGAGCTGAATAAGGACGTTGTAGCCCAAACGGAGGGCAATGTCCGAAGCTATTGGGAAGACATCGACTTGCTGAAATTAAGTGTTGAAAGTCGACAAGGCGAAAAGCCGTTTATTTTCTTTGAAGGGCCGCCAACTGCAAATGGAAGACCTGGTATTCACCATGTCTTGGCAAGGGCATTAAAGGACTCTGTATGCAGATACAAGACTATGAAAGGCTACCAAGTCAAGAGAAAAGCTGGATGGGACACACATGGTTTGCCTGTTGAAATTGAAGTGGAAAAGAGATTGAATCTCAATGACAAATCAGCCATCGAAGCATATGGTATTGAGAATTTTAATCACCAATGTCGTTCTTCAGTTTTTGAATACGAAGATGCATGGCGTGAAATGACTAAGAAAATGGCGTATTTAATTGACTTAGATAACCCATATATCACGCTGGAGAACAACTATATTGAGACTGAGTGGTGGATTTTAGACAAGTTTTTTAAAGATGGATATATCTATGAAGGTCATAAAATTCTGCCTTACTGCCCAAGATGTGGAACAGGGCTTGCATCACATGAAGTTGCACAGGGGTATCAAGAAATCAAAACAGTCACTGTTTATGTCAAGTTTAAAGTAAAAGACAAAGATGAGTATTTCCTCGTTTGGACAACCACCCCTTGGACGCTGGCATCAAATGTGGCATTAACGGTTAATGCCAATGAGACTTATGTTAAAGTCAAAAATAGAGACGAAATCTACTATGTGGAAAAGAACCTCGCACCGCAGGTTCTCGAAGGCGAGTATGAAGTTATCGAAGAAATGACAGGTAAAGATCTCGAGTATATGGAATATGAACAACTCATGCCTTTTGTCAAAGCCGATAAAAAAGCATTTTTTGTCACATGTGCCGACTATGTAACCGTTGAAGATGGAACGGGAATCGTCCATACAGCGCCTGCTTTTGGTGAAGACGACTACAATACAGGGGTTAGATACGATTTGCCAGTACTTCAACCAGTAGATGAAGAAGGTAAGTATACAACAACGCCTTGGGAAGGTCAATTTGTCATAGATGCCGACCCTGAAATCGTCAAATGGCTCGGCGAAAATAACATTTTATATAAACGTCAGAAGATGGATCACAACTATCCGCACTGTTGGAGATGCAAGACGCCACTCTTATACTATGCAAAACCAAGCTGGTATATTGAAATGACAAGATTAAAGGATAAATTGATTGAGAACAACAACAGCGTCAATTGGTATCCTGATTATGTCGGTGAAAAACGATTTGGAAACTGGCTTGAAAACCTCAACGACTGGGCAATTTCAAGAAGCCGCTACTGGGGAACACCGCTTAATATCTGGAAATGTGACTGTGGTCATCTGACCAGCGTTGGTTCTAGAAAAGAGCTCGCTGAAAGGGCAATTGAGGCAATTGACGATTCAATTGAGCTGCACAGACCGTATGTGGACGATGTTCATTTGACTTGTGAGAAATGCGGTGGCGTGATGAATCGTGTTCCTGACGTTATCGACTGCTGGTTTGACAGTGGGGCGATGCCATTTGCTCAACACCATTATCCGTTTGAGAACAAGGAAAACTTTGAAGAACTTTACCCAGCAGATTTTATCTGCGAGGGGATAGATCAAACCCGTGGCTGGTTCTACTCGTTAATCGCAATCAGCACTTATGTCATGGGTGTATCACCTTATAAAAATGTCCTTGTAAATGACTTGATTTTAGATAAGCACGGCAAGAAGATGTCAAAGTCAAAAGGAAACACTGTAGATGCGTTTAAACTGTTAGAAGAATACGGAGCTGACGTCGTCAGATGGTATCTCTACTATGTTTCACCAGCATGGGTTCCAACTAAATTTGATGAAGAGGGGCTTCAAGAAGTCAACTCTAAATTTTTCGGAACGCTTAAAAACGTCTATAATTTCTTTACTTTGTATGCCAATACAGACGATTTAGACGTGGCTAGCTTTAAAGTGAACCCAAAAGATCGACCAGAGCTTGATCAATGGGTTTTATCGAAACTGAATTCTCTAATTAAAGAAGTTAACAATGACTTCAGCGTATTTGATTTGACTAAAGCAGTTAGAAGAATACAAGAGTTTGTCAGCGAAGATTTGTCAAATTGGTATATTAGACGTTCTAGAAGAAGGTTCTGGGAAACTGAATTGACGCTGGACAAACAATCTGTGTTCTTAACCACTTACGAAGTGCTCGTAGCGGTTTGTAAGTTGGCAGCGCCGTTTGCACCATTCTTGACAGAAGAGGTTTTCAGAAACTTAACAGGTGAGGTATCTATCCATGTGAGCAACTATCCAGAAGTGGATGAGACTTTAATTGACAAGAGAATCGAAGAGCGCATGGACTTGGTTAGAGATTTGGTGACACTGGGACGTGCCGCAAGAGAATCTGTAAAAATAAAAGTGCGTCAACCAATTCAAAATGTCATCGTAGATGGCAAAAATGAAGCGTTGATTGGTGACTTAGTGCCACTTATCATGGAAGAACTCAATGTAAAAGATGTCATCTTTACAACAGATCTTCCAGAGTATATGAACTTCCAATTAAAACCTAATTTTAAAGTTCTCGGACCTGTTCTCGGCAAGAATATGGGTGGTTTTTCAAAGGCGTTATCTGCCTTAGACCCTCAGACGTATGCAATGCGTCTTGAAAATGGTGAGACTGTCGACCTCGATTTGGATGGGGAAGTCTTTAAACTCACCAGTGAACATGTCTTAATTAATATCAGCGCCAAAGAGGGATTCACTGTGAAAATGGAAAATAACATTTTCATCATCTTGAACACTCATTTAACAGAGGCTTTGATTGGCGAAGGCTATGCAAGAGAAATGGTTTCACGCATCCAGCAAATGAGAAAATCAAATGACTTTGAAATGATGGACAATATCAGAATATACTATAATTGTGGAGATGACTTTGAAAGTGGAATTAGCTGTCACAAAGAGTATATTATGTCTGAAACACTGGGAACTGATATGGTAAAAGGTGAAGATAAGGCATATGAGGTTCACAATTTAAATGGACATGACGTTTCATTATTTGTTGAAAAAATTTAAGATCATTATTTTGGGACTGAACGCTAGTATCGTAAATTAGTATACGATACAATCTAGAGTGCACTCTATGATTCAAACCACCGCATTAGAAATTCTGCGGTGGTTTTTATATGCCTAAAAAACCTATAATACGCAAATAAATGATTAGAAATTTCAAAATGGGTTCATAAATATAAGAAAGGGAGGGGTAAACATGAAAATAGGACAAGCTGTAATAGAAAATAAAGAAATGATGATTCAAGATATCGTAAGACTCCTTAAAGTACCAAGTGTTCTTGGCAATGAAGAATTTGGAAAGCCCTTTGGAAGGGCAATAGATGCAGCTTTAGATGTTGCGCTGGATATAGCGGATAAATTGGGATATAGAACCTTTAAAGATCCAAATGGCTATTATGGTTATGCTGAAATAGGAGTTGGGGAAGAACTGATTGGTATTTTAGGGCATCTTGATGTCGTCCCAGAAGGTGATGTGGAACATTGGTCATTTCCTCCTTATGAAGGCGTTATCCACAATGGCCGAATTTATGGAAGAGGGGTTCAGGATGATAAAGGGCCAGTGGTGGCATCAATGTATGCTGTTAAAGCTTTGATAGATTTAAAGTACGAAGTGAATAAGAGAATTCGATTTATCTTTGGTACGGATGAAGAAAACCATTGGAGGGGAATTTGTAAGTATATGAGTGAACAGGAAGTGCCAGCCTATGGGTTCACTCCAGACTCTTCGTTTCCAGTGATATATGCGGAGAAGGGCTTGCTTCAAGTTAAACTCAAAAGTGATAAGCCATCACCTGTAAATGTAAGAGCGGGAATGGCGCTCAATGCAGTTCCTGAATCTGCACAAGTAAAGTGCGAGCAATATGTAAAACTGGAAAGAGTCTTAAAGCGTATGGGGTTTGATTATGAAAATGACGGTGAAGAGATTCTAGTGATTGGGCGAAGTTCCCATGCAGCTAAACCCAATGCGGGAATCAATGCAATCAATCGGCTGGCACTTGCGCTAAAGGAGATGAATATCTCATCACCTGCCATTGATTTTTTGGCGGACAAAGTTGGACTGACAAACTTTGGGGAACTGATCTTTGGCGACTGTAGAGATGAAATTTCGGGAAAGTTGACACTGAATGTTGGGAAAGTCGATTTTTCAAAATATGGTGAAATGATTGCCATTGATATCAGGTTCCCAGTGACTGTCAAGAAGGATTTTGTGGTGAATGCCATTAAAAGGGTGGCTGAAAAATATGGGCTTAAATATCATGAATTAGACTATCTTGCGCCTATCTATATAGAGAGAGAACATCCGCTAGTTGCTGAATTGACAAGGGTTTATATAGAGGAAACTGGACTAGATGGAACACCGCTGGCGACAGGTGGTGCAACCTATGCAAGGGCGATGAAAAACTGCGTGGCTTTTGGGGCAACCTTTCCAGGTCAACCTAGACTAGAACATCAAGTGGATGAATATGTTGAAATTGACTACTTGATTAAAGCTACTCAAATATATGCGAAGGCCATTAAGGCGTTGATTGAGAGATAGAACCCAGCTATCATGAAGCATCAGGATACTCTAAAAGCAACATAAAAACGTACCGTATAATGACGGTACGTTTGAGCTTGGCGACAAAAGCCAATTACGGCGTCAAATTCAAAAGCCCGCCTTCTTACGTATGTCTAGATACGCTGCGAATGCAGGCTTTTTCATTTCCTTGTCCTTGACATTTCTCGACAAGCTCACATCCTGTAGACTTTGTCTACAGTCTGAAACGTACCGTATAATGGCGGTACGTTTTTTTATTGAAAAAGTTGAGAGACATCTTTGAACGACAATCCTCTAGAAAAAGGCAGAAATTTTATCTGCATAGAGATGGATCTCATCAAACATGAGATTATATTTGACGTTATTTGCATTTTCAACAAAAGAAGAATTTAGCTTGTAGACATTTGTCAGCTTGAGAAGTGCCGCTTCTTCGTCAACCAATTCCAATTCAGATGAACTGTATTTTGTTGAGGCAAACCAGTTATCTGAGACGATTTCAATATTGTTAGTCAATACGATAAGCCAACCTAGGCCTTCGGAATATATTTCTACAACGCCTTTTTCAGTCGTGTCAAAGTATTTGAGTAAAGCCTTTGCTTTAGCGATAGAATTCATAAAATTAGTCCTCCGTTCTTTTTTTCTAGTATACCCAATTTTCAGAGAAAAGACAAAATAATTATCCTTAAAATTTATTGGCATTGTATTTGCGATATATAAATATAGCGGTTCAAAACTACATGGAAAGGGGGACTCGATGCAATAAATAGCTTAAAAGGCTTCTATTTACCCGCTAAAATGGGCGAATAAGAGGATTTTTAATCAGTGAAAGTACATATATTGAACGTCATATTTAGAGAGTGTAAACATTTATGGACACTGATTAAGTGCCAAAAGGCAGTTATTTTGATGACATCAGTATATTGAAATTTGAAGTGTAAAGGTATCTGTACAGTAATAAAAAGAGAGTGTCGTTATTTCTTTACACTTGAGTATCATATGACATGGAGGGAAGAATTATGATAGGAAAAACAATTCAAGAAATCAAAATTGGTGATGTAGGCAGTTTTACAAAAACTGTGACGGAAACAGATGTGTATTTGTATGCCGGAATTAGTGGTGACTTCAACCCAGCGCATGTAAATGAAGTTGAAGCAACTCAAGGCATGTTCAAGAAGAGAATTGCTCACGGCATGCTGACAGCGAGCTTTGTGTCAACTGTTTTGGGATGTTATCTCCCAGGCCCGGGAACAATCTACTTGGGACAAGAACTTAAATTCAAAAAACCTGTATTTTTTGGTGATACAATTGTGGCAAAAGCAGAGGTTGTCGAAATGGATCACGAGAAGAACAGAATCGTTCTCAGAACAACTTGTACAAATCAAAATGGAGACATCGTCTTGGATGGAAAGGCGACTGTAATGCCGCCTGTCAAATAGGACGGAATTTTAAACTTAAGCATATTCAAGGAAATTGAAAAAGGCGCTTGCGTGAAAATCATGCAAGTGCCCTTTTAATTTCCTCATGATTGAATTAATTGTTAAAAGGTGAAAGTGGGGTGGCGGTATGCATTCTCGCCACTACTGAATTTGTCTCAAGACTAAATCAACACTGATTAGATAGTGATTGCCATCATAGAAGATAATCTTTCCAATAGGTAAATTGTCTAAAAAAGCAGGCGATCGCTTCCAGTATGGATCATAGACGACAGAATAATCTATGGTTTTATCTTTGCCATATAGGATATTTTGGTCCTTAGAGGCAAAGATTGCGTATCCCTCTGGCAGTTCCACCGTTTTATCGTAGATTGGCATAGAATCAGTTGTAAGTGCAAACAGAGTGCAGTTTTGTTTTAAATAATTTATAAGTGTTGTTGTAATTTGGTTCTTTTGATATTTAGAAGTTGCGCCGAGAACCACTGCGGCGATATCTGCTTTTGAAGATGGATTGTTAAAGGTGCGCGTCATGCCATCTACAATATCCGTGTCCACATGGGCATAGTCAAAAGTTGCCGTTGTCACTTGACAGTACCCAGCGAAATTAGTGAAGCCAGTTTTGAAGCCATTGACTTCTGGAATTGTTTCCAGGAGCAGATTGGTATTGTTCTTTTCAATTTGCTTTGCTTCAAAGTTCCAGCACTGTAAGCTGGTAATATCTCTTATAGATGGATAGGTTTCAATAAGATGCCGTGTGAGCTTGTAAAGATCAGAGACATTCATCACATTTTGGTTGGGGCGTGTTTCTTTGGCCTCAGAATAATCGGTCAAGCCAGAGGCGTTGACAAAAGAGGCAGAACTGAGCCCAAGATCCTTGGCAGATTGATTCATCCTCTCGACAAAAGCGGATTCACTGCCGCTCATGTATTCAGCAAGGGCAACGGCGGCGTCGTTTGAGGAACAAATGAGCATACCGTGCATCAAGTCGTCAACTGAAACTTGATCCCCCAACTTTAATTTGAGACCATTGCCGTCTTGAGACAGAGCATGGCTACTGATGGTCACATAATCAGTGAGGTTTGCTTTTCCACTTTCCAAATCTTCAAGTAAAAGATTCAGTGTCATGAGTTTAGAGAGGCTTGCAATTCCAAGTTTTGTATCTTCATTGTACGAAATCAAACTGTTATCCTCTGTTAAATCTGAGAGAAGAAATGCCTTAGAATAAGCCTTCAGGTCATCTAGATTTCCAATATCTTCGGGAATAATGAGTGTATCTGAAAATGAAAGTGTCAATGATGAAAGGGAGAGCACGAAAAAACCAATGATGCCAATTTTAATTTTCTTTATATTCATGTGGCCCCCTAACTAGCAGGAGTCATGCCAAAATCTAAGTTGATATAGGCTTCGATTTCTGAAAAGGGCAATTCAATTTGAGTGTATTCCGTTGAGTAATCATTCTCCATGAAGTAGAAAACAATGCCTGTTTCAGTGAAATACATGCCCATCCATTCTTCAGGAGCTTCAAATTCAAACCCTTTTTCCAGTGCCTTTTTTGAAAAGATTTCATTGAAACTCGTTCTTGATTTTAAGTCGCTTTTAACTAAGTTCTCAGTGAGAATCAAATTGCTTGATGGAATATCAAGTGTAACTGGATTCCAAATTTCAATTGAGCCATTTTCCCAAGTCAAGAGACCTTTATAGAGAACTGAAAGGTATTTTTCATCGGATCGTTTGACTTCATAAGTGACCACGAGAGGATTTTCGACGTTGACATCGGGAAGCAACATTGACATAGCGGCATTTTTTAGTGATTGATTGATATAATCTTGAATCAATTCACCTGAGAGGCCAGTGATAGAAGGATAGTCAATTGTATAGACACCAGCTTCGCTGACGGATTCCTTAGTCAATGTATAGGTATATTGATTTGCAAGTTCTGCTGGTTCATTTTCTTCAGGAGTGGATGACTCAGGTTCAGAAGGGGATTCGTTGACGTTGCTTTCCTCCTGTTTTTCGGTCTCTGAGGCGGATTTAGTAGGGACGTTTACTTCAGTTTCAGGGGTGGGGTCTGTCTTTTTGCAACCGCCTGTCATAAGAAGTGCAGCAATTAATGAGGCGGTTATGATGCCGCGTAAATAGTATTTCATATGCATATCCTTTCCATGAAAAATCTTTTATAGGTCATCGTAGACACTTCGTGTCCTATGAAGAGGCAGCAAGGTGAGTTGCCATAAAGGTTAAAATTGACGTTAAGAAAGGGAATATATCATCGTGATATATTCCCTTTCTTATTTTACCATATATTTGGTGTCATTTGGATTACAAATTAACTAAATCTCTTCTTGTAATATTTTTTGCCTACCCCTGTTAAAATTAACTGAATGAAGTAAATACAAAGTCCATATGAGAGAAACATCGTGGATACGCTGGGGACAAGGCTATAAAAAGTGATGGCAAAGATAAACATAATGCCAGAAACGACATAGATGAGACTCAGAAATTTCAAAAACGCATTGGCGTCATAAATGATGAAGTCATGTCGATAAGTTTCGAGAAATTGATCTTTGTCAGGCAGATATAGGTGGAGCCTGACTTCTACACCCTTAAATATCATGACAATACCAAGTAGATATATGGATAGCATGTGCTTCACCCCTTTCCGTTATACTTATTTGTTTCATACCCATTTTACAAGTAATTTAGCATTAAAAAACAACGGATATCATGTCGAAAGTTTTGCTGAGAGTTTTTAAGAGGTGGCGCAACGAACAACAATAAATATGGAGTGTTCTGATTTATCCATGAGATTTTCTTTTCGAAATAATGAAAAAGCAGAGGATGTTCTATCCTCTGCTATACCTATTTTACTATTTCAATATTACCCACATCACTGTCTGCTTCAATGGTCAGTGTGAAGTGATCGGGAGAAGCACCATTCAGATAATAGAGATCATCTATGTGGCTGCTTTCGATGCTGTTTAGTTTGATTTTAGAGACGAACTCCTCTTCCTGTGCATCCAATTTAATGGGCAAATCTGAGTTTATGCTGATTTGGATACCACCAGTGGAACTAGAAGTGATTACTTTTGATTGTGTTTTATAATCGCCAGTGAGATCCAACGCGATTTTGCCAACATCAGAAGTTATGGTACTATCAATTTTTTGGCCATAGTCGCCACCTAATTTAGAGGTGATTTTACCAGTGCTCGTGTTGTTTTCTATCTTTGTGAGACTTGGGAAACTACCATCGAGTTTCATGATGATATCCCCCACGTTAGATGCCAACTGAACTGATTTCAAAGCTGTTGAGCCATCTTCAATAGAAAAGTCGATTTTGCCTACATCACTGCTCAAATTCACCGATTGAAGGTTGTCCTGCGAAGTGCTGAGCGAAACGTCGATATCGCCAACATCGGTTGAAACTTCAAGAACTGTCAGTAAAATATCTTGCTTTAGATTAAATTTTCCGACATCCAGTGAGGTGTTAACGGAGTAGATTAGTTGTTCAGGTAATTCGATGGTAATATCGCTGTTCTTTGTATTCAAGGACAACAATTTGTGGGAATCGGGCGACTTAAAGCTGAGCGTAAGTGTTTTCCCGTTTTCAGATTTTGATGGAACGACAAATAGTTCGCTGCTATTTGCGCGTTGATTCAACTTAAACTGCGACGTATCGGTCTGCTTAAGTGTGACATCACTGACATCTATATCCAAATTCAACACAATTTTTTCGTAATTTGAAACATCGAGATTATAGTCATATTTTTTATCGTCCATAGTCTCATTGGTTTCAGCGACGCGCTCGGGTTCAGAATTGCCAACAGACATTGTCCAATAGGTACACCCGGACAATATGTATGCCAATAGGCTGATGCTTATAATCGCTACAAGTCTTTTCATGAGTTCCTCCGTATGATTGTATTTAATAATGAGTTCCGTTTGATAAGAGCATACCAATTCACGGTTAATATTGCGTTAGAAATGCATTAGAATCCATATATGAATAAACAATAAATGGAGGGCTGTGGTGTGAAAAGGCTTCTATTTGTCAATAAGAGGCCTGATAAATCGCATAAATGAAGTTGCCACGACGATACCACATGCAATTGAAATTGCAACAAAGAGTGATTGAGCCCCCGTTGTAAGCGCCAGTTCAAAATCGCGTTGAACCACATAAAGCATCGTGTAATAGATGCCATAACCGGGCACAAATGGGATGATGCCGGGAATAATGAACATGGTGGATGGATGCTTTGTTATGGAGGCCAGAACTTCGCCAATTAAACCGACAATAACAGAGCCGATCACTGCGGGAACTAAAAAATTATCAGTTGTTCCCTGTAAAAAAACATAAACCATCCATCCAAGCATGCCTGTGAGGCCTGCATATGGAAGGAGTTTTCGAGGTAAATTAAAAATAATGGAAAATCCAATGGTGCTAAATAGAGCGTAAATGCCCTGAACAAGAATATTCATAAACAAGTTGTATGATTGAACCAAAGTGGCAATCATACTTTCCTCCTTCGTAAATCCTAATCATAATATTACTTTGAATAAATGTATGGTGGCAGTAAGCAGTTATTGTGCATTAAACAAAGAAATCAATGCCGAGGTGAAGCATGATGCCGACGCCAAATGCCAAGGCAATTGCAATAAACAGTGCTTCCATAATTTTGGCGCTACCGGCAAGCAGTTCGCCAGATATAAGGTCACGGATGCCGTTTGTAAGCGATACACCAGGGACGAGTGTCATGAGAGGCCCAATAATGACGATGTTGAGGGATGCCTCTAGTCCAAATCGTTTTGCAGCCACCACACATAGCAGTCCAAATAGTGCTGAAAAAAATCCACCAAAGATGTTTTTGACGAAAAAATTGAGTTGATGCCGTGAAAGCCCATCAAAGAAATAAACTGTCAGTGAGCTTGCGAGGTATGCCAGCAAGAACTCCACAAAAGTCCCCTGAAAGAGGAAGATAAAAAAGCCTCCTGCCATACCACTGAATATAAAGCGCGTCACTTGATTAAATGTCGGTGTGTTTTCCAGTTCTGTCAAAGCAGCTTCAGCTTGAGCAAGACTCATTGAACTGGTGGTAAATTGGCGAGAGAGTGCATTTGCTCTATCTATGATCTCAAGGTCGATACCATCGCCGTGAACTCGTTCCAGTATCGTCGTTGGATGATTATCAATATCAGCGGATACAATGATGCCCGTTGGAATGACGAAGACATGTACATCTTCAAGCCCTCTTGAGACCATCATTCTATAGACGGTGTCTTCAACACGGTAGGTTTCTGCACCACTGGTCAGCATAATTTTGCCAGCTTTCATGGCGATGTCAACTATTTTGCGCTGTTCACTCATATAAATTCCTTCTCTTATTTTAATCTTGTTCTAATCATGGATTAACTAGATATCAACTTTATAGGTGTATGATATCCTCATAAAAGATACCCGAAGGGAATCCCATATATGCATTCCCGTATTAGAACTTTAATTATTATAGCATGTTTATAAGGAGATGGTTATTATGTTAAGTTTTATTTTTAGTTTATTTGTGATTATGATGCTCTTTAAAGTTTTATTTCATATAGGCTTTGGATTGACTAAAATTGCATTTGGTTTAATCGGAATGGCAATGTTTCTATTTTTTATGCCAGTGGCACTTTTTCTGCTCGTTCCATTATTTGCAGTAATGGCAATGATGTTTTTACTGAAACTTATTTTTTAGAAAATCTTTGCCAAATAGGCCTTCAAAAAAACCCGATTATTTGATAAAATAGCATCTATAGAGCAAACTTATTAAAGCACTTGATAATGGGTGCTTTATTTTTTTCACGTCATTATGAAGAAAATTCTACGGAGCTTCATCACTGGCGATATAGATTTTAAAAGTTATGAAAGCAGGCAGGCATGGATGATGAAATCATTGTAATTCAGGTTGAGGAGGAGACTCCAACGAGGATAGATGCATATCTTTCCGGGGCGCTTAACAATCTCTCCAGAAATTATATACAAAAGCTGATTGCAGCGGGACAAGTTACTTTAAATGGGATCGTGTTAGATAATAAAAAGACGAAAGTAAGCGAATCGGACGAAATTGTAGTTCATATTCCAGAACCAGAACTTTTGAGCATTCAAGCAGAACAGATTCCACTGGAAATTGTGTATGAAGACGATGATGTCTTGGTAATAAACAAGCCGCAGGGGATGGTTGTCCATCCTGCGCCTGGAAATTATAGCGGCACACTGGTCAATGCGCTCATGTCGCTGACAGATAAGCTCTCATCCATAAATGGGGTTATCAGACCGGGGATTGTTCATCGAATTGACAAGGATACCTCAGGCCTGTTGATGGTTGCAAAGAATAACGTTGCTCACGAATGTCTGGCTTCTCAGCTCAAAGATAAGACATCTATTAGAGAGTACTATGCAATCGTCAACGGTGTCATCAAATCAGATACAGGTACTGTCAATAAACCCTTGGGGAGACACCCGAAAGATAGAAAACGCATGGCAATTGTGACAGGCGGAAGAGAGGCCGTCACACATTATGAAGTGATTGAGCGCTATAAGCACCACACATTTGTGAAGCTCAAGCTCGAAACTGGGAGAACACATCAGATTAGAGTGCACATGGCATCTATTGGATACCCTCTTCTCGGAGATCCTGTCTATGGATTAAAGAACGAAAAAGTAAAGTATGAAGGGCAGGCACTGCACGCAAAAACACTGGGATTTGTACACCCAAGCACTGGCAAACTCATGATATTCGATTCCGAAATTCCCGAATATTTTAATCGTTTACTCGATAAATGCAAAAGCCTATAGGAGGATGAGATGGAATTTAAAGCGAAGATATTGGACGAAAAGGCAATTGATAGGACTTTGACCAGATTGGCACATGAAATTATTGAAAAGAACAAGGGTATTGAAAATCTCGTCTTAATTGGCATCAAATCAAGGGGAGTACCACTTGCATCAAGGCTGTCTGAGAAGATCGAGCAAATTGAGGGGAGTCCACTCAAAGTTGGCAATTTGGATATCACCATGTACAGAGATGACTTGTCGCTCAAAAGTTATCAACCAGATGTAAAGGGGTTGGAGGTTGACTTTGAAATCGACGGTAAAATCGTTATTTTAATCGATGATGTTATTTATACAGGAAGAACTGTCAGGGCGGCGATGGATGCAATTATAGATTATGGGAGGCCTGCTTCAATACAACTGGCAGTGTTGGTAGATAGAGGCCATAGAGAATTGCCTATCAGACCCGATTATGTTGGCAAGAACGTCCCAACTTCAAGCAAGGAAATCGTAAAGGTAAAGCTCATGGAAGTGGACGACAGCAATGAAGTTTCCATCTATCAAAAATAAAATCAAACTTAAATTTTCATTTCGTATTGAGTTGAGGGCGCATGTGTATCATGCGTCTTTTTATGATTTCAGAGAAAGGGCAAGGCATTTTAATTAAATTTTAATGAGATTTTTATTGCAAAGTATGCGACGATAAAATATTCTAGTACTGTATTACATCACGTCATACAGTGTAGAGAGGTAGATAGATGTTTCAGATTGATCCCAAAAGCCATAAACCCATATATGAACAGCTGATTGAACAGATGGTTAAATTCATCGTCAATGGTTACCTTGAAGCAGATGAGAAGCTACCTTCAGTTCGTGAACTGGCTTCTAATTTGATGCTCAATCCCAATACAGTGCAGAGGGCATATCATGAGCTGGAATCACAGGAGTTCATCTATACCGTTAAAGGAAAGGGCAGTTTTGTCAAAAGACAGACTTCGCCTTTGGGTGGTGTAAAAAAGAACGAAATTTTAGAGGATTTGGAACGCCTTTTGAGAGAGGTCAAATTCTATCAGATAAAGGAAAACGACGTTGTAAAACTCGTTAAATTAATATTTAAGGCAGAGGGGAGGTCTGAGATATGAACAGTCAGTCATCAACACTTGAAACGCCTTTGAGCCAGAAGAAAATTATGATTAAAGTAGAGAATTTGACCAAGCAGTTTGGAAAATTTGAAGCCTTGAAGGGCATTGATATAAGCGTTAAGCAAGGATCAATCTATGGACTTATCGGCCCTAATGGCGCTGGAAAAACCACGTTGATTAAGCATTTAGTGGGGTCATACCGACAAAATGGAGGTCAAGTATTAATTGATGGGAAACCCATTTATGACAACTCTGAAATTTTAAAAAGAGTGGCTTATATTTCGGATGACCTCTATTATAATACAACTGACACTGTCAAGAAAATTGCACAGTTTTATCGTAGAATCTATCCATTTTTTAGCGAGAGAAGGTACGAAGCCCTTAAGGGTATGTTTGAAATTGATGAAAATCACTTGATTCGAAAGATGTCCAAAGGGATGAAAAAACAGGTGGCGTTTTGGCTTGCGATTTCCAGTATGCCCGATATTATGATATTGGATGAGCCGGTGGATGGCCTCGATCCTGTAACACGGCGAAGGGTTTGGTCACTGATTGTACAGGATGTTGCCGAAAGGGGTACAACCGTATTGATATCCTCTCATAATTTGAGGGAACTTGAAGATGTATGTGACTATGTGGGCATCATCTATGGTGGGAAAATTCTCATTGAAAAGGATTTAGATGAGTTAAAAACGGATATTCACAAGATTCAAACATCGTTTGAGAGAGAAGTGGAATGCATTATACCAGAGAATTGCCGCATTTTATTTGAAAGCAAGCTGGGATCAGTGAGAAACTATATCATTAAAGGGGAAAAGGAAAGTATTCTCAACTGGTTGAATCAGTTTGAACCAAGGTTTGTCGATATGTTGCCATTGACCTTGGAAGAAGTTTTTATCTATGAAATTGGGGGAGAGGGATATGAAATTAAAGAAATCATTTTATAACAGTCATATCATTCGCCACGATTTGATGTACTTCGGGTGGATTGTTGGTCTCTATGTACTTCTTCTTTTTCTGTCGGGTCCAATTGCCTCATTGTCTGGGAAGGAGAAATTTGCCAGATACATGGTGGATCTGATGAATTTTGATTCTAAGATATTTTTATTCACTATTGTTGTAATTCCAATACTGCTAGGTATTTTTCAATTTAAGTACCTTCACAGTACGACACAGATTGCCAGAATGCATAGTTACCCGTTTCACAGATATGAAATACTGGGAACGAAAATTTTCACAGGGACGCTGACTATTGTGATCCCTCAATTGTTTTTCATGCTCTTTGTCTTAGTTTGCTATCCAGCGACTGAGTTTGTAGGTGATCGGGTGCTCCACTCGCCGCTTAACTTCATGCTTCTTACGGTGATGTATATGATGGGGCTTTACATGTTCACAGTGGCGGTTTCTATGATTTCTGGCTTTACCATGGCGGCACTGGCTATGACGCTCATATTTTTTTCAGTACCTTATGGACTGCTGAGCTTAATTTTTCACAATCTACAGATGACACTCAGGGGATTTTTTTACAACAGTCGATTTATTGAAAACATCATGGTGAAGCTCTCGCCATTTACGTTGATATCTGAAATGCAGGCGTCATCCGTGACACCGGCCACTGTTTTTAGCGGACTCTTTTTTATCTTTGGCTGTATGATACTGGCTTTCTTCTTATATGCAAAGCGACAAGATGAAATGGCTGGTGACGTGGTGGCCTTTGAGCCCCTTAAGCCGGTATTTGTTGTGGGGGTAACCATTTGTAGCATCTTTGTTGGGGGCACTTATATCTCGACAATCTACGAGACTGAAACGGCGCTTTTTATAGGCTATTTGCTCGGTGGAACAATTGGATACTACGTGTCACAGATGGTTCTCGACAAGCGCTTTAACATCATTAAAAAGCATTTAAAAGGCTACGCAGTGGTGATGGCATCCGTCATTCTTTTTCAAGGCATCTTGTTTTTTGATATTACTGGGTTTGAGAAGCGCGTTCCTGACAGAGCGGATATTTCAAGTGTCATCTTTGAAGACTTTTATCAAATCTATGATGAGAACCAAATGGTGTATGCATCACCAGATAACATCAGGGAAATTTGTGATTTGCATTCAAAATTAAACAGAGAAGATGTGGGAAGTCCCAGGGGCAAAACGTTCTACTTGCAGTATAACCTAAAAAATGGAACAAAGATAAAGAGAAGCTATTCGGTTGATGAGATGAGGTATAAGGAGATTTTCGATGTGCTCTATGGTTCAACTGAATACAAATCTCAAAAATATGACATATTCAATTTGTCTGAATCGGATGTGTCAATGGTTATGATGGAGAGCAATGAATTTTGGAACAATCGTGAAAAAATTAGCGATCCCAACGATATCAAACGATTGATTGGACTGCTGAAACAGGATATATTGGATGCAGATGCGGATGCGTTGGTTTTTAATCGGTATGACCATGCTCATCTGACTTTTTACAGCGCCGATCAGAATGTCAATGTCAACGTATCAAGTAATATCAACAGCAAGACCATTAGGGCTCTCGAAGATGAGATTGGATTAAATGTCCTCGTTGACATCCCCTTAAATGCCAACTTTGAGAAGACAAAGAATTGGCTTGATAAACTCGGCCTTTTGGAATCGATTGCACTCAAACCTGAATCTGCCAGTTACATTGTCCTTGAAGAAGTGGAAAATGAGTCAAAGGCGACAACTGTACTATCAACTGAGAGCAAAGCTGTTACCATAACCGATGAAGCTGAAATGGATCTCATTTTGAATCATATGTCCTATGGAGAGTACTTTTCAAACAATGAACCCTATTATGTGGTGGGTGTGGGCATGAAAAACAAACTGGACAGTATGGTGTACGCCTATGTCAGAAGAAGTGATTTGTCTGAGGAGATACTGAGTCATTTCAAATAAAATAAACGAAAAAAGAGCCATCAGTCTGATGGCTCTTTTTAATGTAAGATTTAAATTTCCTTGTAGTCAACTTCTTCAACTTCATCTGTATCAATGTTGATAATAACACGTTTATTTGACTTGACAGTCTCTTCAGAGCCTGTCTGGTATCGGTCGGAAAAGTTGTAAAAGAAGCTCCGCTTTAGAGGTCTTAGCAGTTTTCCCTGATAGAACAAGATGAGTCCGAAAGTCAGTATAACAATTCCCAAAATTAACATAACTGTGGCAAGTGCCGCCTTTGCATTTACAATGGCAAAAACACCTAAAAGAATCATCAAAACTCCAGATAACAAAAAGTTTTCTGTCCTTCGCTTGAAGTAGAGAAGAAGTCCGTTTATGCCATTGAGAACAAATGCGATGCCAATGACCAAAAGGATATACTCTGGATTTAAGAACGCATAAATGCTCAAAAGGAGTATTGATCCACTGATGACAATAATGGGGACACTTCTGACTGCCATGGAAAACATGACGCTGTAAAAGCCAATAAACATGAGCAAAAGTGTGATAAATTTTATGGCAATGACACCCATGATTGTTGGAAATGCAATAAAAAATGCGCCAACAAGGCCTAAGAGAATGCCTGCCCACTGTATTCCGTTTATTTTATTAGGATGTTCCATGATTTCACCAACCATTTAATTATAGTTTTCTTCATATATTAATGCTAGTATAAGACACAAATATGAATATAGTATTAACAAAAAAGCAATATACTTAAAAAGTTGATTTAGTCTTCAATGTCCGTTGCCTGCTCTGTGACGATGTCGGAGTATTTGTATTTTGAAGAGATTCTCTTGGTGTTGTACATCCAGCTCAGAAGCATATCAAGTTGATCTCTGTCTGGACGTTGAAATAGAGAAGCCTCAGGTAATTTTCTCAATTTGTAGTCTCGTGGCAAATCGAGGTACTTTGAGAGGAGCATGTTTGAATCGGAGAGTGTCCGATCTTGATCCCAGTGGTTGATCTCAGCCACAAGGTTGGATACGGCCTCGCTTTGCTCAGTTTCTAGTGACTCTGAAAAGACGAGAAACTGCATTGCCGGTTCTAAATCCTGCATGTTCTGAAGATTCCTTGCGCCTTGTTGAGAAAGATAATCAGCGTAGGGAGCAGGGTAAATGCCAAAATCAAGAGAACTGTCTAATAAGAGTTCGCATCGGCGAATGGGATCGTTTATCAAGGCTTCATCCAGTGTGAGTCCAATGATGTTTTGAGATTGAATGGTCATGTCGAGCAACAAATCGCACTGATTGTAATTGTAAACGCCAAGCGCGGCGGCTTTGACGTCATTGAGTTTGCTGATATGGCTATTTTCAGGAGAGCCCATCAGGAAGAGATCCTTAGTTGTTGCGGAAATGACAATGAAATCATCAAGTGCCTCACGGGTGGCAATAAAAGTGGGCGCCTCACACAAAAAAGCATCCAAATACCCTGTTGTGGCATCATAGATCATGTGGTTTTCGGTGGCATATGGAATCAATTCTATGGTCTTGTCTGGAAAGTCCAGCTTTCCATGTTCATATGCATACATGATGGGGAGTGAAACCAGCTCTTCGGGAACGCCGATGCGGAGGACATCAGCGTTTTCAAAGGGACTTGCCACGGCGGTAACTGCGAAAATCACTGCAATGGCGATAACCAGTATTATAGATGTCCTATTTTTCATAAAGGCCTCTCTAAAGTCGTTTTACAATAGCATTAGTGGTTATTGTTTTTTTAAAGTGTTTACCAACACCTCATCAGGTGTGACAAAGAGCGTTTTATTTTGAACGTAGATAACCATGCCGGGTTTGGCGCCATTGGGTTTAGTCACATGTTTTACAAGGGTGTAGTCAACTGGAACGTTTGAAGATTCCCTTGCTTTAGAGTGATATGCAGCGATAACGGCGGCTTCGTGCAGTGTGGATTCTGGCGGTTCAGCACCTTCGGTTCGTATGATTACATGTGAACCGGGGATGATTTTTGTATGAAGCCAAATGTCCTTATTAGAAGCAACTTTTAGGGTCAGTTGATCGTTTTGTTTATTGTTCTTTCCAACCAGTATCTCAAAGCCATCTGTTGAGACAAATCGTCTGAACAGTTCTTTGGACGTCTTAGATTTTTTCGGTTGAACCCGAGCCCGAATAAAGCCCTCTTCCACGAGTTCTTGCTTGATATCGGCAATTTCTGATGGTTCTTCTATGTGTTCGAGCAGGGTCAGCACTTGATCTAGGTATTGTGCTTCTTCTTTCGTCTCTTTAATTTGAATTTTGAGCTGGGAAGTTGCCGTTTTAAGTTTGTTGTATTTTTTGAAATATCGCTGTGCGTTTTCAGATGGATCGAGCCTCACATCAAGGGGAATGGTGATTTCAGGTGTGTCGGGTTCGTAGTAGTTTTCCACGATGGCAGTATTATCACCTTTGTGAAGCCGATAGATGTTGGCTAAAATCAGCTCGCCATAGATTTTATACTGCTCTGAATTTTCTGCTGTTTCAAGTTCCAGCTCTATTTTCTTCAGTTTGCTCTCAGCGCGTTCAAGACGTCCGGAGACCACTTTTTTTAAGTCATTTGCCCGTTGGTGGTTTTTGAGTTGTTTATTTTGAGTGCCATAGTATTCGTCAACAGCTGCGGCAAAAGACGTAAAGACCTTTTTGGAATTATGTCCCAACAAGTCACCTAAGAAGTAGATATCCCTCGGAATATCGTACTGATCGTAATAGATGAATGCCTCATTTGCCAAATGGGTTTCCAATAACTTTAAGCCTGTAATAATTTTTTCAAGATCAGGCGAAGTCAATTGTCCTATAGGGGTGTCAAATGAAAGATCGGCATGGTTGAGAACCCATTTGGAAGAGATGGGACTCATGCCTTCTATGAGCATGTAAAGTGCCTTATAGGATTTTTGAGACGGCGTTTCTGCAACGAGTTTGGACAGTGAGGGAAGAAAGAGGCTTTCAGACTTGGAGAGCTTTATTTTATCGCTCGGAATCGTCTCGTATTTCAATCCCGGGAGAATGGTTCTAATTCTGCTCATATCTGGTGTAACTCGTTTGATGCTGTCTATCACTGTAAAATCCTCTTTAGTGAGTATTAAGTTAGAGTGTTTGCCCATGATTTCAGCAATTAGTTTTTTACGCTCCAGCTCTCCGAGTTCATTTTTAGATTCAACTTCGAGCACGATGATGCGTTCATTTCCAAGCTGGTAAAAATCCACAATGCGTCCGCCGGCGAGGTGTTTTCTCATGAGCATGCAGAACATAGGTGGTGCCTGAGGATTCTCTTTTTTTGAATGGGTCAGCGTGAAGTAGGGCATAGCGCTTTCAATGGAAATAAAAAGCGTCAAGTTTTTATCTCTGCCCCGTATTGACATGGAGAGTTCGTCTTTTTCCGGCTGATGTATTTTATCTATTCTGCCACCTGTGATTTCAGGCGCTATTTCTCCTATTAAATGGTGGATAAACAATCCGTCAAATGCCATGGATGCCTCCTAGATGTATTTTTAAAAAAGTATAACACTTCTTCTAAAAAAGATAAAGTTTTGTTTGTTTTGTGATATAGTATTAGTAGGATTATACGGGTTCAGGTTGTCATGGGCGGTGAGACTGTGGTATAATCTTATGATGTATGAGCAAATGGAGGTAGAGATGATTTATAGCATGACGGGCTTTGGCCGCGGTGAATTTTCCAACGATGCTTTTGATATAACACTGGAGATAAAATCAGTTAACAATAGATACTGCGACATTATTGTAAAAATGCCCAAAAAGCTGAATGTCTTTGAAGATAGAATAAAGAGTGCTATTAAAGAAAAACTCTCACGGGGACGTATAGATGTTTATATCAACCTCGATGAGAAATCGTATGATAACTATGAAGTTCAGGCGAATTATGATGTGTTAGATAAATACGTCAATGTCTATCGAGAAATTAAAGCGCGATATGAAATTTCAGAACCGCTTACTCTTGGCATGGTGACGAGGATTCAAGAGGGGATAGACGTCTCTTATCTTGAAAGGGGAGAAGAAGAGTACTGGGAGGCAATTGAACCAGCGCTTCAAATTGCAATTGACAAGATTATGACCATGAGAGAGCTGGAAGGCAAAAAACTCATGGAAGATATCATAGAAAAAACAGAGAATATCAAACGCATACTCTCTAAGATTGAAGAGCTGTCTCCGCAGATACTGGAAGCATATCGAAATAAGACCAAAGAACGGATTTCAGAACTTCTCAAAGAGATGAATGCAGAAGTTGACGAAGTCAGACTTGCAAATGAACTGGCCATATATGCTGATAAAACCAATATAAATGAAGAAATTGTGAGGATTTACTCTCATCTTGCACAAATTCACTCAATTTTAAAGGCCCAAGAGCCAATCGGCAGAAAACTCGACTTTTTAATTCAAGAATTGAATCGCGAAGTCAATACAATTGGGTCGAAATCGCCTGATATTGATATTTCCAATTTAGTGATTGAATTAAAAAGCGAAATTGAGCAGATAAGAGAACAAATTCAGAATATTGAGTAAGGGAGTAAATATGAATCACAAAGGGTTATTGATTGTGGTATCCGGACCATCGGGTGCTGGAAAGGGGACGATTTGCAAGGAGTTGATTGCCAGAGATGAGAGTATTGTGGTCTCAGTTTCTGCAACAACTAGATCGCCCAGAGCTGGAGAAAAGGATGGCGTTAGCTACCATTTTTTAAACAGAGATCAGTTTGAGAAAATGATTGGAGAAGACGGGTTTTTAGAACATGCAAATGTCTATGAAAACTACTACGGCACACCAAAGAAGTTTGTCATTGATCACATCGTCAGCGGCGATAACGTCCTTCTTGAAATTGATATTCAAGGGGCGTTACAAGTTAAGAAGAAATATCCCGAAGGCATATTTGTATTCATATTGCCGCCTTCTATGAAGGAGCTTAAAAGTCGAATTGTGGGCAGGGGAAGTGAGACGCCTGAATCGCTTGAAAGGAGACTTTCCAGTGCTTACAGTGAGATTGAATATATTAAGAACTACGATTATTTTATAGTGAACGACACGGTGCACCATGCCACTGATATTTTGCAGTCTATCATACTGGCGGAGAAATGTCGTGTTGCCGCAGATATCGAACAAATTGTCTGTAAATTTAAGGAGGAAACTGAAAATGCTTAAACCATCTATTGATGAATTGATTGAAAAAACTGGGAATCGCTATGCGCTTTGCATTATTGCATCCAGAAGAGCGAGACACATTATTGACGGAGAAGACGATATTTACGATTTTGATATTGAAAAACCGCTTTCAATTGCCATAGAAGAAGTCATAGACGAAAAAGTCGAAGGCATCTATGTGGAAAAGGAATACGCTTCTGAGGAAATCAGACTATTCTAATAAACTGTTTCAAAAGAGGCATCCTGTGATTGTTCGCAGGGTGCATTTTAATAACACCATATTTGGATAAAGAGCAGGAGGTGTTCTTATGATTTTACAGGGAAAGAATATCGTACTTGGCGTAACAGGTGGTATTGCCGCCTACAAAGCGGTTGATGTTGTCAGCCGTCTAAAAAAACTGGGCGCTAATGTCTACGTCATTATGACTCAAAATAGCACGCAATTTGTAACCCCTTTGACATTTCAATCAATGTCTCAAAACTACGTGGTTACAGATATGTTTGAAGATCCCAAAACATGGGATGTTGAACATATTGCCCTTGCAAAACGAGCAGATTTGTTTTTAATTGCGCCTGCCTCGGCAAATGTCATTGGAAAAATAGCGCATGGCATTGCAGATGACATGCTCACAACAACGGTGATGGCAACCGAAGCACCAGTTTATCTTGCAGTTGCCATGAACACAAAGATGTATGAAAACCCTATTTTGCAAAATAATCTAAACATCATCAGATCCTATGGATATCATATTATCGACCCTGCTGCGGGAAGGCTTGCCTGTGGAGATGTCGGTGCTGGCAAGTTAGCAACGCCAGAAGATATCGTTCAAGCAGTTGTTGATTATTTTGGTCACAGACCTCTTGAAGGGAAAAGGATTTTGGTGACAGCTGGACCAACCAGAGAGGCAATTGACCCGGTTCGATACATCAGCAATGAATCCAGTGGAAAGATGGGGTACGCCATTGCGCAGGAGGCCATAAATCTGGGGGCAGATGTGACTTTAATCACTGGGCCAACGGCTTTGAAACCGCCAGCAGGGGTTAAACTCATTAAAGTTGTCTCAACTCAGGATATGTATGAGGCAGTCATGGAAAATAAGGATGTGGATGCTATTATCAAGGCTGCTGCCCCATCTGACTATAAACCAGCAGTGGTTCACGCAGAGAAAATTAAGAAAACAGATGACGGCATGACCATGGAGATGGTTAAAAATCCTGATATCTTGAAAACTTTAGGAGAAATTAAAACCAATCAACTTCTGGTGGGATTTGCTGCGGAAACTCAAAATCTGGAAGCCTATGCGCTGAAAAAACTAAGGGAAAAGAACCTTGATTTTATTGTTGCAAACAACGTCTCAGCTGAAGGGGCGGGATTTGATGTTGACACGAACATCGTCACGATATACGAAAAAGACGGAAGTAAAACAGACTATGACTGTTTAGAAAAGACAAAAGTGGCGTCCATTATTTTGGAAAAAGTGATTGAAAAACTGTAAGAAGCCGCAAGTGGTAGGGGCGATGTCATGTATGCAAATATAGCTATTTTGAGAAACGCTCAAAATATTGATCAATTATATACGTATTCAATTTCAGAGGGGGATGTTGTTCCTGGGAGGCGGGTGCTCGTTCCCTTTGGAACTTCTGGCTTGGTTGAAGGGGTTGTAATCTCTATGCAGGTTGAGGCCCCTGAGTTTGAAGTCAAGGACATAAAACATGTTTTTGACGCCTCCATTTCGCTAAGTGACTTTGATCTAAAAGTAGTTGATTATATTAGGGAGAAGTGTCTTGCCTCCTATGCCGAGACACTTCAACTTTTTTTGCCCTCTGGAGTTGTCACAACTCAAATAAAAAAATACAGAGCAACCCAGAGCGGTCGTGAGTCACTGGATGCAATGTCTGATAAGGACAAGAACATTTTTAGTCAAGTGATCTCATTTGATGTTTTGCCCTTTGACAAGATAGAGACCTCACAGTCCCCAAAGGCCAAAGCTCAAAATTTGAGTAAGATGGTGGCCAAGGGATGGCTCAAACTGGAATACGACTATGTGGAATCCGTCAAGGATAGATATTTGGAACAGGTGGAGTTGATTGGAGATATCAATGCTTACCGAAGTACAATTCCTCAAAATCACACCTCAAAACTCAAATTTTGTGATTTGCTCTTAGAATCACCTGTGATAGATAAGCGACTTCTTTCAAAAGAACATAAAATCAATAAATCAGTTCTGGATCGATTTATTGAAGATGGCGTGGTTCGAAAGACTCAAATTGAAGATAGAAGAATACCGGCTTATATGAATTCGTTTGAGGACAAGAGTGGAATCTGTCTAAATACGTCTCAAAAATCAGTGTACGATGAGATTGTAACCAGTTACGAAAGTGGTGAGACAGATGATTTTCTGATACATGGTGTCACCGGGAGCGGCAAGACAGAGGTCTATGCAGAGTTGATTGAGAATATGATAGAGCGGGGCAAAAAAACCGTTTTGCTCGTGCCTGAAATCTCTTTGACACCTCAGATTGTGTCCAGATTTGCCAGCCGTTTTGGGAAGGAAAACATCGCTCTTTTGCATTCGAAAATATCGCTTGGTGAGCGTCATGACCAGTGGAAGGCCATTCGGCAGGGAGACTATCAAATTATTATCGGTGCCAGATCTGCAGTTTTTGCCCCGTCGGATGATATCGGTCTTATCATCATTGATGAAGAACATGAAAATACGTATCGTTCAGAAAAGAGGCCTCGATATGAAACACACGATGTGGCCTTGATGCGTATGAGACTCCTTGGTGGCATGGTGGTATCGGGCTCTGCGACGCCTTCGCTTACAGCCTACTATGAAGCTAAAAATCACAAGCGAAAACTCCTAAAGCTGGAAAGTCGATATAACCTGTCTGATCTTCCTGAACTGGAAATAGTGGATATGAGACGAGAGCTTGAAGACGGAAATCTCTCCATGCTCAGCAGGCGGTTGTTCTCTGCAATCGAAGAGAGGCTTCAAAGAGGCGAACAGAGCATTATCTTTTTAAACCGTAAAGGGCACTCCACCTTTGTGTCCTGTAGGAGCTGTGGTTTTACTATGGCCTGTCCAAACTGCGATGTTACGTTGACCTACTTTAAATCTGAAAAGTCCGTACGCTGTAACTACTGTGGCTATGAATCATTTGTTCCAAAAAAGTGCCCTAGTTGTGAGAGCAAGTATTTTAAGTACTTTGGAGTGGGAACAGAGAAGGTTGAAGAAACACTGAATGCCTATTTTAAAGAGGCGGTTATAGCCAGAATGGATAGAACCACCACGTCTCGAAAGGGACACCTTGAGGAGATTATCGCCGACGTAGAATCGGAAAAAGTTGATATCCTCATTGGCACTCAAATGGTGGCAAAGGGATTTGACTTCAAGAATGTCACGTTGGTGGGCATTTTATCAGCGGATTTAATGTTTAATTTCCCAAGTTTTCAGGCGGCTGAAAGAACTTACCAATTGGTGACTCAAGTGGCTGGGCGAAGTGGTAGGGGAGAAAAGCCGGGGGAAGTAATCTTGCAGACATACACCCCTGACCATTATGCAATCAATGTCAGTGATTATGATTCCTTTTATGAGATTGAAATGTCGTATCGGCAAAATCGACATTATCCACCGTATGTAAATCTCATAAACTTATTAATTTCTTCAAAGTATGATGAAGAGGCAAAAAAGTATGCTGAAAAGGCGCATGTGTTTCTAAAACGCAATTTCTTAAAAAAAGATTTACAAAATAAGATTGAACTGTACCCTGCTTCTCCTGCATTATTAAAGAAGATAGATGGACAGTACAGGTGGCAGATTCTGATAAAATGCCCGCCTGAATTATTGATAAATATAACAAGATATTTTAAAATATTGGAAGATGAGTTTAGAAAAATTGGGGCATGCAGAATACAGATTGATTTGGATGCCCGGAACATATTATAGGAGGATTGGCATGGCGATACGCAATATTAGAACGGACAATGATCCGATACTCAGAAAAATTTCTAAAAAGGTGACTCGCTTTGACGAAAAGCTGGAATTGCTTGTGGAAGATATGATAGAGACTATGCATGATGCAGATGGTGTTGGATTAGCCGCACCTCAGATTGGCATTTTGAAGCGAGTTGTCGTCGTTGACTTATACGATGATGAGGGCCCTTTTGAAATGATAAATCCGGAAATTGTGGATCAAAGGGGTGAACAGTGTGAAATAGAAGGCTGTTTAAGTCTCCCAGGGCGAAATGGTAAAGTCGTTCGACCAGAATATGTAAAAGTTCGTTTCCAAGATGTAAATGGCGATTTATATGAACTGGAAGGTGAAGAATTGCTTGCAAGGGTTATCTGTCATGAACTGGATCACCTAGATGGCGTTTTATATATCGACAAGCAAATTGAAGAAATAATAGATGAAGCAGACGAGGCATAAGAGATGAAGATAGTATTTATGGGATCACCTGACTTTGCAGTCAAAACGCTTGAACTTTGCGTATTAAATCATGAAGTGATTGGCGTTTTCACTCAACCAGACAGACCAAAGGGAAGGGGCAAGCAGCTGGCTAAACAGCCAGTAAAGATTGCGGCTGAAGCTCACAACATACCTGTCTATCAACCAGAGCGAATCAAACGTGAAGAGTGGGTGGAAAAACTGAGGGAACTTGCCCCCGATTGTATTGTGGTGGTGGCATATGGGCA
Organism: Firmicutes bacterium UBA6806; assembly: GCA_002452745.1. Classification (GTDB taxonomy): domain Bacteria; phylum Bacillota; class Clostridia; order Peptostreptococcales; family Acidaminobacteraceae; genus Fusibacter_A. Next base: position 126,508 of record DKFC01000014.1, on the reverse strand, counting down.
GATACTCTCGAAGGAAATTTTGGAAATTCCAAAGTATGGCTGCATCAATGTTCACGCGTCGTTGCTTCCAAAGTATAGGGGCGCAGCTCCAATTAATTGGGCAGTGGCAGATGGTGAATCTGTCTCAGGTGTTACGACCATGAAAATGGATGTGGGCCTTGACACAGGTGATATGCTGTTAAAGGGTGAAATTGAGATAGGAAAAGAGATGACAGCGGGTGAACTTCACGATGAGTTGGCTGTAATAGGTGCGGAACTACTGCTTGATACCTTGCATGACCTTGAAGAGGGAACCCTTGAAGGGGAGCTTCAAAATGAGGAACAGGCAACGTATGCTTCAATGCTCAATAAGGAAATTTCTAAAATTGATTGGAAGATGACAGCTCATGAAATTGAGTGCAGGATTAGGGGGTTCAATCCCTGGCCAGTGGCGCATTGTATTATGGAAGAAAAGACACTTAAAGTTTTTAAGGCGGAAACAATGTCTTCTGAGGCCTTGAATGTGGAGGATGCGGCGTTTCTAAAAGGAGCTTCTCCCGGAACCGTTGTCAAAGTCAATAAGGACAGTGTGGTTGTAAAAGCTGAAAGTGGATATCTCAAACTGCTGGAAATACAATGGGGCAATAAGAAACGCATGGATGTCGGCTCTTTTTTATTGGGACATGCGATTGAAGTGGGAACAGTGCTTATATAGAGGAGGTTGCTTATGTACTATGGAAGCGGTTACTTGTTTTTATTACTATTGATGATACTGGCGTTTTTCGCCAATATGGGTGTCAAAAGCACCTTTAATAAATACCATAAAGTTAGAAATGCCAGAGGACTTACAGGCGCTCAAGCGGCAGAACAAATTCTCAGAAGTAATGGCCTTTACGACGTGAGGGTGGAGAGAGTCAACGGGTACTTATCAGATCACTATGATCCGAGAGCTAAGGTTATCAGACTTTCTGAACCTGTATATGATAATCCATCTGTTGCATCAGTGAGTGTTGCATGCCATGAAGCGGGCCATGCGCTTCAACACGCAAACGGATACGTGCCACTTTCGCTTAGAACGGCGTTTCTGCCAGTTGCGCAATTTGGTTCACAATCGGCGTTTCCACTTATTTTTATCGGGTTTTTCCTCAGATTCGCAATGCTTATAAATGTGGGGATTGTCTTCTTCTCATTTTCGGTGATTTTTCAGCTGCTCACGTTACCGGTTGAATTCAACGCCAGTTCAAGGGCGCTTAGAATGATGAATGAGTATGGTATCTTAGTAGATCAGGAAAACAGTCATGCCCGAAAAGTTTTGACTGCGGCAGCGATGACATATGTTGCAGCAGCTGCAATTGCACTTGGTCAGCTCATCCGGTTTGTACTTATGGCAAGCCGAAGAGACTAATCACCTGTAAATGTTAAATCAAGAAGAACCTTTTAGGTGCATGTCGCTATTTAGCTGGCATGCATTTTTTTTACACCATTGCGAAAGCAATTCGGCAAAAGACGGAGGACTCGATGTCCGACGTTTTTTTGTTGTGTTTCTGTAGAGGCGCTTCAATGAGGTGAGACGATATCTCGTCTGTCGAAATTTGATAAAAATGCAAGGCGGTGTTGATTGATTTCAATTATATATTAATTTTATTTGATAAAAACTTCAAACGTGTTATCATTAGGCATTAGATTTGGTATAATATTGGGTAGCTTTGAAAAGGTGTTTGAAACATGAAGAAATGCTATATCACTTTTGCGAGGCGTTGTCAGTGGATTAAAAAATAGATGAGATAGGTGAAATATGAAAATAAATGCAAGGAAGATGGCACTGCGAATACTTGGACAAATAGATACGGAGAAGGAATTTTCTCATATTGCCATGGGGCAGTACTTTGATCAATACGAGGTAGATTCAATAGATCGGCGTTTTATCAGTCATCTGGTACTTGGGATACTCGAAAATAGGATGTTGCTTGATTTTTACATTCGAAAGCTGTCAAAACTTCGCTTTGGAAAGATCAATCATGAGATTGTGAATATCCTTAGGATGGGGCTATATCAAATTGAATTCATGTCAAAAGTGCCAGCATCGGCAGCAGTGGATGAGAGTGTCAAACTGGCTAAAAAGGTAAGCCAAGACTATGGAAAATTTGTCAATGGAATTCTCAGAACCTTTATCAGAGAAAAAGATCGACTGGATTTACCCGATCCAAGACGACATCCGAGCACATATTTGAGTATAAAGTATTCGCATCCAGAGTGGCTCGTGGAGAAGTGGTTGACACAATATGACCGTGCTTTTACAGAAGCTCTCTTGAAGGCAAACAATCAAAGGCCTGATTTAATCCTCAGGGTTAACACAAATAAAATCAATAAGCAGACGATGGCAGAAAAGTTAAAGGCAGCGGGCATTATCTTTACGGATTCAGAACTCATAAAAGACGCTTTTGTCGTCAAATCCTTAAATGAACTCTCCCTTATGACCGTTCCGGGATTTGCCCAAGGAGAAGTGATCGTTCAAGATGAGAGTTCCATGCTGGTGGGAATTTTGTCCGATGCAGAGGATGGACAAACCGTGGTGGATGTCTGTTCTGCGCCGGGTGGAAAGGCCACACATGTAGCCCAACGAATGCACAATACGGGTGTCGTGATGGCGAGAGATTTGCACGAACACAAACTGGGACTTATCACTGAGAATGCTCAAAAATTGGGACTTACAAATATTGAGGTCAAGGCGTACAATGCGTTGACCTTTGATAAGAGCATAGAGCATCAAGCGGATCTGGTCTTGGTGGATGCGCCGTGTTCTGGACTAGGCATCATCCGGAGAAAGCCGGATATTAAATACAATAAATCACCAGAAGAACTGGATGATCTGGTGGAACTCCAACGGAAAATATTGGAGACATCATCAGAATACGTCAAAGACGGCGGCGTTTTAATGTACAGCACTTGTACGCTCAACAGAGATGAAAATGAGGGTGTTGTGGAATGGTTCTTAGAGCATCATTCTAAATTTAAATTGGATACGGATGAGATGACAGGTGGCATCAAATTGAGCAAGGCATCAGAGGAACTGCTAACTACGTCGGGAAATGAACTGGTCAGAGCCAGTGAAATGGTAACTCTATACCCAAATGTACATGGAACAGACGGATTTTTCATAGCGAAAATGATTAAAGTTGAATAAGAGGTGATTATGAGAGCATTTTCACAAACAGACAGAGGGATGAAAAGAGATAACAATGAAGACTGCGCATTTATGGACGAAGAAAAGAGAATCTATATTGTCGCAGATGGCATGGGGGGACATAACGCAGGTGAAGTTGCGTCAAGAATTGCCTGTGAAGCTGTCAAAACACAAATAGGTCAGCGTATTGAAGCTGGGACATTTGACTTTGAGACGCAAATTGAGGAAATTTTAAAATTTGCCAACGATGAAATCAACAAATTTGGGAATGAACACTCTGAATACAGCAATATGGGGACAACAATTGTCGTAGCGTATTTTGACAATGAAATGCTGTATGTTGCAAATGTAGGGGATAGTCGTTTGTATTTAGTAAATGAAGCGACACTTCATCAGATCACAAAAGATCACTCTCTTGTGGCCGAACTGATAAAAATCGGTAGCATCAGTGAGGCAGAAGCATATAGCCATCCGGATCGAAATATCATTACAAGTGCGTTAGGGGTGGATGACACCTTTGAAATTTATCAGACAAAGATACCATTTTTTGAATATCAATATGCACTTTTATGCACTGATGGTTTGACCAATATGGTCAGTGAAGAAGAACTGTTCGACGTTTTGGGCCAAGAAGCGTTTGAGAATGCGGCTTCAAAGATGATTGAATTAGCAAATCAAAATGGTGGTTTTGATAACATCACCGTTATCTGTATAAAATTGTAAGGAGGATATTCATGTCGAGTATCATAGGAACTGTTTTGGACAAGCGTTATGAAATACAGGGAGTTGTTGGAAGCGGTGGCATGGCAACCGTTTATAAGGCAAAGGACCTGGCTTTAAATAGAATGGTGGCAGTTAAAATACTAAAGAGCGAATTGAGTGACGACGAGGAGTTTGTCTCCAAGTTTGAAAAGGAGTCTCAGGCGGCCGCTAGTTTATCCCATCCCAATATTGTCAACATATTTGATGTTGGCCTTGATGGAAATCATCATTATATTATAATGGAACTGATTAACGGCAACACTCTGAGGGATTACCTAAATCGGATGCAAGGATTTATGAGAGAAGAGGCGATTATCAATATTGCCCTTCAGATTGCTTCAGCTCTTCACCATGCACATCAGAACAATATCATACACAGGGATATTAAGTCTCAAAATATCTTGGTGAACGAAAATGGAAGTGTTAAAGTTGCCGATTTTGGTATAGCAAGGGCGACAACGAAATCTACAATTGTCAATACCAAGGAAGTGGTGGGATCGGTTCACTATACATCTCCGGAACAGGCCAGAGGCGGTTTTGTAGATGCGAGGAGCGATATCTACTCATTGGGAATCCTTCTCTATGAGCTGGCGACAAAAGAACTTCCCTTCGTAGCAGATTCTCCAGTGGCAGTTGCCCTTAAGCATATTAAAGACGAACTTCCAGATATACACTTAATCAACGATCAAATTGGCGATGGATTGATTTCGATTATAAACAAGGCGGCTCAAAAAGATTTAGCCTCGCGATATCAATCAGTTCAAGAGATGATAGACGATTTAAAGCACGTTAGAAATGACAAGAATTACATCGTAGAAGAACATATTTATCTAAATGATGAAACGATGGTTTTACCTCAAATTTCTGAGGAGGATATCATGAAGCATCAGATGAAAAGACAACAGCCCGTAGGGCGAAAGACACCAAACACAAAACCCGCTAAAGGTGGCAGATCACCTGCAAGTGGCAAAGAACCCGTCAATAAGCTAAATGCAACTTTAGTGGTCTTGGCAGCACTTTTGGTTTCACTGCTGGTCTTTTCAGTATTCGCAGTAAATAAGATACAGGATATGTTTAAATCTGAGATTGTCTTGATGCCCCAAGTGGAGGGAAAATCCAGTGAAGAGGCTATTAGGCTTCTCAATGAAAGTGGTTTAATTGCCGATACCACTGAAAGACGGTATAATAATGATGTGGAACTTGGACATGTTATCTCCCAGGCAGTTAAAGAAGGGGAAGAACTCAAAGAGGGATACACCGTGAGTCTTGTTATCAGTAATGGCCCTGTACTTTCTACAGTTCCAAATATCGTGCACAAGACGCTTCAGGAGGCCACTGTAAAAGTTGAGAATGCCAGTTTGGGAATTGGCGAAACCACATATGAGTTTAACGACTTGCCATCGGGTATGATTATTGAACAAGACCCTAAAGCGGGAGTTCAGATTCCAGAAGGGGACAAAGTCAACGTCATCATTAGCCAAGGCGCTAAAATCACAACAGTTCTCGTGCCAAATCTCTCGGGAAAGACGTTGCAAGAAGCTGAGAAAGAATTGAATTCTCTGGGCCTTAAAGTGGGTACAGTGGATGAGCAAAACAGCGAAGAGGTTGTAGCAGGTCTTGTGATTTCAAATGCAAAAGTGGGAAATGAAGCCAATCAAGGTGAAACTGTCAATATCGTTTTAAGTAAGGGGTCGGAATCTGGCTCAGAAAATGGAACTGGAACAGAAAACGGCGATGCACAGTTGACGTCGAGGTTGTTTGTGATTCCAACAGACACCTTTATCAACGATCCAGAAGCTATTAAGGTTGAAATGGTTCAAGGAGAGGTTACGACGGTAGTCTATGAAAAGACACACCAGAAGAGCGAAAAGGAAGTTAAGTTTACAATTAAAGGGGCTGGCTCAGCTGTGATTAACATCTATTTTAGCGGGCAGTTGGTCAGCACACAGTATATTGAATTTTAATTGAAGGAGTATTGAATGGACTATGGCATTATCTTCAAGGGAATTGGTGGGTTTTACTATGTAAAATACAATCAAACCGTTTACGAATGCAAGGCAAGGGGTAAGTTTAAAAATCAGAAAGTCACGCCGTTGGTGGGCGATTATGTCAAAATTTCAATCTTGGACGAAGAGGAAAAATTGGGCGTTATAGAGGAAATTCTAGAGCGACGTACAGAGCTCCTAAGACCCAGTGTTGCAAATGTAGAGCAGGCGATTATTGTATTTTCAATTAAAAATCCTTTGCCCAATATGATTCTTTTGGATAAAATGCTGGTTTTAGCAGAACATTCTGGTTTGGAAGTCATCATTTGTTTCAATAAATCCGACTTGGATGTGGACTTTGATTATGATAAATACGAGCATATTTATAGAAGTGCAGGTTATCCAGTTCTAAAGACATGTGCGATACAAGGAGACGGAATTGAGGAACTGAGCCAGTATTTAGAGGGAAAGATAACGGTTTTTTCAGGCCCTTCTGGCGTGGGAAAATCGTCTCTCTTAAATGCAATTCACGAAGGATTTTCCTTACAAACCGGCGAGATCAGCGAGAAAATCAAGCGTGGAAAACATACCACAAGGCATTCGGAACTGCTCGAACTAAATAATGGCGGCATCGTAGTGGACACACCTGGATTCACCTCACTCTCTATGATGGAAATAGAACCTGAGGAACTGAAGGTGTACTTTCCAGAGTTTAGAGAGGCGGGCGATAATTGTCGGTTCGATAACTGCATGCATGTGAATGAGCCAGGGTGTGAAGTCAAAGAAGCAGTTGAATCAGGTGGAATTACAAGAGAGCGTTATGACGCATATCAGTATATACTGACGGAAATAAACGATCAGAGGAGGAAGAGTAAAAGATGGTAAAATTAGCACCTTCTATTTTGTCGGCAGATTTTGGTCGATTGTTGGAACATGTAAAAGAAGTTGAAAAAGCAGGCGTAGAGTATCTGCATGTGGACGTTATGGATGGTCATTTCGTGCCCAATATTTCCTTTGGAGCACCTGTGTTAAAAGCCCTTAAAGGCAAAACGGAATTGTTTGTGGATGTGCATTTGATGATCGAAAATCCAGATCAATATATAAAGGATTTTGTGGATGCAGGTGCAGACTTAATCAATGTTCATGTGGAAGCGTGTCCACACCTCCACAGAACTATACAGCTTATAAAATCTCATGGTGTCAAAGCCGCGGTGGCTCTAAATCCAGGAACGCCGCTTTCTTCAATCGAAGAGATTTTGCCATATTTGGACATGGTGCTGATTATGTCTGTGAATCCGGGTTTTGGAGGGCAGAGTTATATAGAGACTATGACAGACAAAATCAGACGATTGAGAGGGCTGATTGACGAGGCTGGACTTGAAATCGAAATTCAAGTGGATGGTGGTATTAAACTGGACAATGTAAGAGAAGTTGTGCAGGCTGGAGCAACTGTTATCGTTGCAGGTTCTGCAATCTTTAACACGCCTGATGTTGCAGAAACTGTTGCAAAATTCAGGAATGCTATTTTATGATGAGGCAAGCGCTGGTTGTCCTCAATGGTCATTTTCAAGATTACATGGTTTTGAAGAGGGGACTGAATCGGGTTTTTAAGGATATTGAACCAGAAGTTATACTCGGTGTAGACGGCGGAGCAGCACATCTAAAGGCGCTTCAATTATCCCCCACTCATATTTTGGGGGATTTTGATTCAATTGAGGATTGTGAGTCGCTAAAAGGGCATTATCCCGATTCAGAGTGGCTAGTCTATCCAAAAGAAAAAGATTACACTGACTCGGAACTTGCACTTGAGACCATTGCAGAAATGGGGTGTGATCGAGTGGTTGTGGTGGGTGCTTTTGGCGGTAGGCTGGACCATATGATAGGGACTCTGTTTTTGCTGAACCGCTACCATAGACTGTTTGAGATGATTCTCATAGATGAGCAAAATCAAGTGACCCTTCTTGAAGGCCCCATTAAACAGTTGATACACAGAAGTGAAGTACCTCATAAATACGTCTCGTTTATTCCGATATCTGATGATGCCAAAGGCATTAACCTAAAGGGGTTTAAGTATCCGCTAGTCAATGCACAAGTACAAATGGGCGAGACAATTGGTATTAGCAATGAAATCGAGGAGAAAAGTGCTGAAATTACATTTGATTCAGGTAAACTTCTCATGGTTTTTTCGGATGATAAATTCCTGTAAAGAGCTTATCGCTCTATGCAGACGGCATTAAGGCATTAAAAAAAGTCATCGGACATGTCCGATGACTCATTTTAATTTTTGTTGATTAAACCGCTCTTTCAACTTTTCCAGAACGTAAGCATCTACTACAAACTTTGATTCTCTTAGTACCACCGTTGATAGACGCTTTTACGCTTCTAAGGTTTGGTGACCAAGTTCTTCTGTTGTGGTTGTTAGCGTGGCTGACAGTATTACCAGATACTTTACCCTTGCCACAGATTTCACATGCTCTTGCCATTTATGACACCTCCTTCGAGTGATTAACTCTTAACATAACAAACTTATTTTATCAGAGACAGGCATTTATTTCAAGTCTAAAATCACCATATTTTTATCAATTTTGTAATAATTAAAGGAAGGAATGCTTATTTTCTTGATATTGGGGGAATATTACTATAAAATTAGATTAAATGATTGAAAACTCTTAAATAGAAGGAGGGACTAAAAATGTCAATCAAAGTTCAAAATGAATTAGGCGATGTTTCTATAGATACTGATGTCATATCAACAATTGCAGGCGTGTCTGCAATGGAGTGCTACGGATTGGTGGGCATGACCTATAAATCTACCAAAAGCGGCATTGCTAAAATCCTAAAAGGAGAACACCTCTCAAAGGGTGTTGAAGTAATGGTAAAGGAAGAAGGCGTCGTCATCAACTTATTTGTCATCATACAATTTGGAACAAAAATCTCCGTTGTTGCCGAGAATATCATTGAAAAGGTAAAATATAACGTTGAAAACCTCACAGGTCTCAGTGTCCTCGAGGTGAATCTTAATATTGAAGGCGTACGCGTTCAAGAGTAACTAGGAGGAGAGTAGTTGTGGAACTGAAGACGATCAATGCTGAATTGCTTACAAAAATGTTTAAGCAGGGCACATATGAATTGAATAAAAATAAGGATATGGTCGATGCGCTCAATGTTTTCCCCGTTCCTGACGGAGATACTGGAACCAACATGTCACTGACCATGAATTCTGCAATAGAAGTGGTTTTAAAGCAAACCTATGAGACGGTTGAAGACGTCTCAAAGGCAATTTCCAAAGGATCTTTAATGGGTGCTAGAGGAAACTCAGGGGTTATTTTATCCCAGATTTTTAGGGGATTTGCCAAGGGCTGCAAGGGAAAAGTAGAACTCAACTCCATTGATTTTTGCTATGCGGTTAAAGATGCGGCAGATACTGCGTATAGTGCTGTTCTAAAACCAGTAGAAGGTACGATTTTAACTGTAATCAGGAAGATTGCAGATAAGGCGATGGAGTATACTCAAGAGGAAGTGCCAATTGATGAACTGCTTAAAGTTCTCATCAATCGAGGTGAAGAGACCCTTGAAAAGACGCCAGAATACCTGGAAGTCTTAAAGCAAGCTGGCGTTGTAGATGCTGGTGGCAAGGGACTTCTCTGTATCTTAAATGGATGTTACGACGCCTTCTTGGGCAAGGAAATGCCAATCCATGAGGTGGAAAGAGAAGATAAAACTTCTGCACCTGCTCAGGCTGTCATCAACACAGAAGATATCAAGTTTACTTATTGTACTGAGTTTATCATCGAAGGCAACAACATGACTGGTGCTGACCTGAAGGCCGTTATCGAAAAAATGGGAGACAGCTTTGTCTTTGTTCAAGATGAAGACCTCATAAAAGTTCATATCCACACCAACAACCCTGGGATTGCACTTGAGGAAGCGCTCAAGTTTGGCGAACTAAAAAAAGTTAAAATTGAAAATATGAAGGATCAACACAGCAACATCATAGATCATCAGGAATTAACGGAAGAAGCACCTGAGATGGAAATTCAGCTTCCTTATGAATCAGATTATGGCTTTATTGCCGTTTCAATGGGCGATGGTTTTAACGATATCTTCAATGACCTTGGAATTGTCGGCACGATTTTAGGTGGACAAACTATGAATCCAAGTACAGAAGACTTTATGAGGGAAATTGACAAATGCCCATCTAACCATGTGGTTTTATTCCCAAATAACAGCAATATTATCATGGCTGCAAACCAAGCTAAGACATTGAGCGATAAAGATGTGCATGTCATTCCAACGAAGACCATGCCTCAATGTATTACGGCAATGCTCAATTTCAACAGGGAAATGAGTGTTCAGGATAACATAGAAGCTATGACTGAGAGCATTGGAACGGTGAAAACAATTCAAGTTACTTATGCTGTTAGAAATACAACGTTTAATGAGATGGTCATTGAAAAAGACGATTACTTGGCTGTGGCAGATGGCGAGATAAAAGCATCTGGCAAAGAACAGTTTGACGTGATTTTAAAAGCTATAGAGAACACGGTTGAGGAAGATTCTGAAATTATTTCAGTCTACTATGGATCGGATGTGAGCAAGGAAGCTGCCGAAGAAGTGGTGGCGTTAATAGAGGCAAACTACCCCGATTTTGAAATTGAGGTTTACAGTGGGGGACAGCCGCTTTACTATTATGTTATCTCTATAGAGTAATTGACAAATTTCAGGGAGAAATCCTCAGTTTGTCATTTTGGTAATGACATTTAAGATAACCCTGAAGTCCTCTGACTTCAGGGTTTTTAGATAGAGGTGAACGCATGTTTGATATGCCGATTGTACAATTAAAAGGGGTCGGAGAAAAAAAGGCCGCTAAGCTGAAAAAAATCGGTTTGGAGACTTATGGCGACTTGCTGACGGATTATCCTGTCAAATATGTGGACAGGCGGAAAATAGCGAATATATCAGAAGCTGTTGACCAATCGTGGGTGACGATAAAGGCCAAAGTGACAGATGTTAGAATAAAGACCATCAGCAAGTCCAGAAAGGAAATGATGATCTTAGATGTTGTGGATAGCTTTCATCAAGGTGAAATTTTGTTTTTTTCGCCAAAATATTTAAAAGATCGTTTTAAGCTAGGTGAAACCTATTACTTCTTCGGGAAAATAGAACGCGCAGGGATGATTTTTAAGATGAAACATCCTGAATTTGCACAAATTGGAGATCAAGCCTTTTTAAATATTCTGCCGATCTATCATGCAACACTTGGTATTTATCAAACTGAATTGGTGAATATGCATCAAACAGCTGTAAGGGTTCTCAAACCTTATGTGGAGGAAACTCTTCCAGATACAGTGATAGAGATGGGCAAGCTCATGGGACTTGACGAGGCATTGATGCAGATTCACATGCCAAGGGATGAGCAGGCACTTAAAGCAGCGAGGTATCGGATTATATACGATGAACTGTTCACGCTACAATTGAAGCTCATCCTTCTAAAAAATAACTATCATAAGGCAAAGGCAGACAAACTAGAGCGAGATGAACGTATAGATGTCTGGATTGAAAATCTTCCCTTTAAACTCACAGGGGCTCAACTCCGAGCATTTGAAGATATCTGTAGAGATTTAGCTTCTGGGAATGCTATGAACCGACTCATTCAAGGGGATGTTGGCTCTGGAAAGACCATTTTGGCTTTTTTGACATTGGCAATTGGTATCAACTGTGAAAAGCAGGGAATCTTAATGGCCCCTACGGCGATTTTGGCGAGACAGCATTATGAGAGCTTCATAGAGTATTTCGGCGACCAATATCGAGTTGCAGTTTTGGATTCAGGTGTCCCTGCTAAGGAAAAAGCAGCAATTAAGAGTCAAATTGCCTCTGGTGAACTGGATGTTGTGATTGGGACGCATGCTATTTTAGAAAGTGATGTCATCTTTCAAAATCTCGGAGTTGTCATTACAGATGAACAGCACCGCTTTGGCGTCAGACAGCGAACAATTGCCTCTCAGAAGGGGAGCAGCCCTCATGTGCTCATCATGTCGGCGACACCTATTCCAAGGACGCTGTCGCTGATTCTCTATGGTGATATGGACGTTTCAATTGTGGATGAGATGCCAAAAGGACGTCAGACCATAAAGACACATTTTGTCAGACCTGCTAAAATACAAGATATGTATGAGTTTATTAGAACACAGCTGAGTGAAAACAGGCAGGTTTATTTTGTCTGTCCTTTGGTGGAGGCCAGCGAGACCTTGGATCTGACATCTGCTACGGAACACTATGAAGAACTGATAAAACGCTATCCCGAGTTTAAGGTTGGGCTGGTTCATGGGAAGATGAAGAGTCGGGAGAAAGACCAGATTATGGAGTCTTTTAAGAACAAAGCGATTGATATTCTCGTGTCTACAACTGTTATTGAAGTTGGTATCAACGTTCCCAACGCCACAGTGATGGTCATATTAAATTCGGAAAGGTTTGGCCTTTCGCAGTTGCATCAATTGAGAGGGCGTGTGGGGCGTGGGGCTGAACAGTCATACTGTTTTCTGCTCAGTGAGAAACTGTCAAAGGAGGCAAAAGCCCGCATAGAGACAATGGTCAAAGAAACCAGTGGATTTGAAATTGCAGACAAGGATCTTGAAATGAGAGGTTCAGGCGAAATTTTTGGACTGCGTCAGCACGGGCTTCCTGAACTCAGGCTTGCAGATTTGTCAAAACACAAAAAAATATTAATAGAAGCTCAAAAACATGTTAAAATAGTAGTTGCTGAGTATCAAATGGGTAATAATAAAATTGTAAAATACATTAATCAGTTAAAACTGGACATTGAAGATAACTTTGTCTTGTGACAGTTGACGAAGAAGGGCTAGACATACAGGTGATAAAATGAGAGTTGTTTCGGGAAGTGCTAGGGGAACAGTGCTTGAAACTATTGAGGGACTAGATACCAGACCGACCACTGACCGAGTTAAAGAGGCGGTTTTCAGCATGATTCAAACGCACATATATGGTTCAAGTTGTTTGGATTTATTTTCGGGATCAGGTGCTTTGGGGATAGAATTGTTAAGTCGCGGAGCTGATTTTGCTGTCTTCGTTGAGAGTGGAGCAAAACCGGCCAAGATCATCCAAAAGAACTTGGAACGCACGCAATTGGTTGAGAAATCAAAGTTGATTCTGGGGGATGTCTATGGGAAAATAAAGGCACTAAAAGGTGAAAAATACGATATCATCATCATGGATCCGCCTTATTTGTCAGGGCATGTAAAAAAGACTCTGATGTTGATAGAACAGTGTGATTTGCTATCTGAAAGTGGTATAATAGTTGTTGAACATGAAATAAGTGATGATGAAGCCCAAAAACACGGCACATCGTTTGAGTGTTATAAATCAAAAAAATATGGAAAAATTGGAATTTCAGTCTACAGGAGGTCTTTGTGAGAATTGCAGTATACCCTGGAAGTTTTGATCCCGTCACAAAGGGACATTTAGATATTATAGAAAGGGCGAGCAAACTTTTCGATCAGGTGATTGTCACGGTGATGTTTAATCAAAGCAAGAGTCCGATGTTCTCACCAGAAGAACGCGTTGAATTGTTGCAAAAGACAACGGCGCATTTGGAAAACGTCAGTGTGGATAAGCACATGGGGTTGCTGATAGATTATTTAAAATCGAAAGACGCTAGAATTTTAGTCAAGGGGCTTCGGGCGATTTCAGACTTTGAAGCAGAGTTTCAAATGGCAAGTGTCAACCAGAAATTGTGCAGAGATATTGAAACGGTCTTTATCATGACGAGGACTGAGTACATGTATTTGAGCTCAAGTATTGTCAAGGAAGTTGCGAGTTTTAAAGGGGACATAAGAGCTTTTGTATCAGAAGAAGTCAGAGATGCAATATTCAAGAAAATAGGAGGCTAAAACATGAGCAAGGATAAACTGGAATTGCGAGTATTGGAATTATTAGAAGAATTTGAAGACAAATTGGAGAGCTATCCAACTGTTCCGCTTACGGGCAAAATTCTTGTTGATCGCGATGACCTTCTCAATATTTTGAAAGACATCAATGTCATGCTTCCAGATGAATATCAGCATGTCCGCTGGATAAAATCGCAAAAGAATCAAATAGTGGAAGAGGCAAACAAAGTGGCAGAGGAAATCCTGACCAACGCTCAAAGTGAAGAGCTTCGCATTTTTGAGATGGCCAAGGCAAAAGAAAGAGAACTTTTGACAGCAGCAGATGCGCGTATGCGTGAGCTCGTTAATGAGCATGAAATCGTTAGAATGGCGCATAAGAGAGCTCAGGAAATCGTAAGGGATGCAGAAGAAAAAGCTGAGGATATTCGTGTGGGCTCATATGAGTATGCAGAAGAAATTATGAAAAAAGTTGAATTTAACATGGAAAAAGTTCTGGGCACTATTAAAGAAAATGTCGAGGAACTTGAAAAATACAAGTGATATTATCTGACGAGTGATTGGGAATGCCAATGACTCGTCATTTCATATCCAGAGAAAGAGAGGAAAAGAGGATGACAAGAGAATTAATTCAGGAAAATGATGTGTTAAAATTATTAAAGTCACATAAGTCCATTCGGAAATTTAAAGAAACTATAGTGGAAAAGGATGTTATAAGGACAATTGTTGAAGCGGCACAAGGCGCATCGACATCTAGTTTTTTACAGGCTTACAGCATTATTTCCATCCATGATCCAGAGAAGAGGCAACTTCTTGCAGAGTGGTCAGGCGATCAGAAATATGTGGCAAGTGCTCCAGAATTTTTAGTTTTCTGTGCAGATCTGCACAGATTGAACTTGGCTTGTTCCAAACATGGACTCCCATATGAGGCGGGGTATACGGAGGCTTTTATTATTGCAACTGTGGACGCAGCTCTTGCAGCTCAAAATGCCATGATAGCGGCAGAATCACTTGGACTTGGAGGCGTTTATATAGGCGGTATTAGGAACAACCCAGATAAGATATCGGATCTCCTAAAGTTGCCAGATGAAGTCTATCCTGTATTTGGTATGTGCCTTGGCTATCCTGACCATAATCCAGATGTGAAGGAGCGACTTCCAATTTCGGCAGTTTTCCATGAGGAAACTTATAAAACGCCTGACGAGAAGGAGATGGATGCGTATGATGAGCGCATTAGAGCATATTATATTGAGAGGACAAAGGGAAAGAAGCGTGAATCTTGGACGGAATCTGTTGGAACTAAGATTGCCAATGAAACACGTCCACACATGAAGGGCTATTTGGAATCTAAGAAATTAAACCAAAAATAAACTTATATAAAAATACCGGACATTTAGTCCTCAGTTTTTGCCAAATTGCTTTTGGCAATGGCGTATGCTTTAAGACCATCTGTGCCAAATTGGCAGGGTGGTCTTTTGTATAGTTAGGACAAATTTCGATAAAAAACTTCATTTCGTTGTAAGAATTCTACAAATATGATTTCAAAATGAAAAGGGATTTATTTTTATACATAATGTTGATTTGTAAAAGGAATTTTATCTAAAAAAAGGACGGCAATCCATTGAAAATTGGGGTTGCAAAAGTATTAGGATATGCATAAAAAGACAAACATACCAGAGGTAATAAGCTACTTATCTTCTGTTTTAAAGCTTAAAATAGATCGAAATCGCCTTAATGTGCGGGACATAATTTGTGAATATTGAAAAATAGTAACAATGTTTTATCTGAATATTCAAAAACAAAATGCAAATGTGATATAATTGTAATCGTATAGTCTATTTGAATTGAGGTGAGGGAATGGCTGCAATTTATGAATCAAGAGCATTTAATTTATTTGTCAAAGATCAACAAGTGTATATACAGGTAAAAGAACTAGGGGTTACAGTCTATCAATTTAACGATGTCTTAAAAAAATATCCTCAGGTCAAAGTGATGTCTTTTGGGGAACTTCAATCGGCTTTGAAACATGGAACCCCTTCACCTGTCCAGATAGGCTGCTTAAAAGAGCGCTTGGAACTCGAAGTCAGTCAGGATGAGATGAGTGCTTTTATCAGGGTCAATTTGACTGAGCGAGAAATTGCTGAACACAATGATCAAATTGTAGCTGAAATTGTGGGGCTACTGACTTCAAATGGCATTACAGTAGGTGTAAACACTGATATTTTAAAAAATGAATTGATAGCGGGGCGCAAGATTTTAATTGCTGAAGGGGTAAAACCTGTTGCTGGTGATGATGCAGTGTGCCGCTACTATCAAATCTCTGCCAGAAAGCCCAAACTCAACGATACAGGAACTGCCGATCACTATGAACTGGATTTGATAGACAATGTCAATCGAGGAGACTGGCTTGGGGACAAAACCCTTCCTAAAGCAGGTGCTGATGGGTTGACTGTGAGAGGCAATCGGGTGCCCGCAAGATTCGGTCGAGATTACTCGCTTAAGTATGATCGGAAATCCGTTGAAGAGGTGTTCGAAAAGGACAAATTTGTTCTCAAAGCACTGCAAAATGGTGCTGTAAATTACGACGGAGAAAAGGTAAAAGTGGAGAATCACTTGACGATTCACGGCGATGTTGATTTTGAAACGGGAAACGTTCACTTTGATGGCAGCGTGACCATAAATGGTACTGTAAAAGATAAATTTGTGGTGGAAGCCACAGGTGATATTGAAATAAAGGGGAAAACCGGTGTCGGAGCGGTTGGCAAAATTCAATCGACAAATGGATCAGTTTTTATAAAGGGCGGTGTCAATGGCAAGAATGAAGGCAAAGTCATCGCTAAAGATTCAATTTTTGTAAAATTTGTAAACGAGGGACGTCTGGAAGCGGAAAATGAGATTCATGTTCTTTTATATGCATTTGACAGCTATTTGAAGGCAGGTAAAATATTGATTGATCCTAAAAAGGGGAAAATCGTAGGCGGTGAGATTCACGCTAAGCACAAGGTGGTTTCTGGATCAATTGGCAATGTCCAAGAGAGACAGACCGTTATCAATGTTGAGGGCTTTGAGCGACTGAGCATTAAAGCTGAGCTAGACGCTTTGAAAATGAAGTTTCAGGATTTGCTGTCATCAGCCAATCGAATGAAACGCAAGCTGGAGATCTTTGAAGAAAATTTGGATCGACTGGATGAGCGTGCAAAAAATACGTACAATGCCTTGATTTTAAACTATCAGACGCTCTTAGATGATTTAGAGTTCCTATCAAAACAGGCTGATAAGCTGGAGGATGTACTCCGAACCAGAGGAGAGGGCGAAATTAAAGTCCATCAAACCGTGTATCCCAAGACGTTTATGGAGCTTAAATCCCTACAAAGACAAATTGTGGAGATTATGAAGTGTTCCTTTTACGTGAAGGACAATAAAATTCACATAACTGAATAGAGATAATTTGTCGTTTAATTTGATATAAAATGATTAGTAGAGAAGTGAATGGGGGAAAAATGACTCAAAGGTTAAAAAAAGATTATGATGCATTGCTGAGCAGCATCGACTTCTTCTCGCAGAACCTTCATTTGGAACAAATTGTAGAATATGGATTTGGAATTTTCAATACGTTTGAAAGACCATTGGCATCGGCCATATACGTTTTAGATGAACATGAGAATGAGTATATTTCAAGATACTCAGAGGGTTATCTAGTGCCTTTGCCTGTGATTCAAAAGACAGATGGACACGACGCCTTTGCAGTGCGGAATGGATTTTTGCTGACCGACTTTAAGACGTTGACGCGTTATTTTGACGAGACATTTCTTTTAAATGCTGAAGTCAGCAAGGTGATGCCTCTCATCACTGATGATAAACTGTACGGATTTATCATCAGTACAGATGGTGGCGAGACAGAACCTTTGAGTTTGGATTTTTTGACGCGTTTTAACTATTTGATGAATTTATCTCTGGAAAAGGCATCGAGATATTTGGAGAGGGCAAGTCTCAAAAGTGAAATCAACAAACGGATTTTTAACATCAATTCCATTTCTCAGACGATGAAGATTCTGCTTTCTGAACTGGACATTGAGAAAATCTTTAGACTTGGGCTGGATGTCATCAGAGAGTTGACAACGAGTTCTGTTACAAGTATTGGTATTTATGATGAGATTGAAAAATGTGTGAGAATCAGAGCTTATGAGAATTTTTTATCAAATGTACAGTGCTTCGAAACGTTTGGTTTAATTCCGATGCGTTCACATGTGGGGCAGGTGGTTTATAAATATCCTGAAGAGGCGGATAAACTGTCAGAAGTATTTTTGGATGTCCATAAATTTGAAAATCTTTCGGCAGAATATGTCATTCTTTTGGCAAAGGAAGACGTTTTGGGGTTTGTGACGATTGGAAGCCCCATGGCTGTGGTAGTCTATGAATCAACGACCCTGGAACGGGTAGGTGACATTGCCTCCATTTTGCATATCGCTGTTGAAAATGCTTCGCAGTTTGAGCTGATAAAAGTCCAAAAGGAACAGTTGCAGATGCAACTTGATGTCCTCAAAATGATGAATCGAATTATAAAAACGGTGAGTTCTGCAGAGAGCTTGGATGAACTTTCAGAGATGATTATGGATACAGTATCCATGTCATTTGGCGTCACGTCGGCTTTGATGATGACCTGTGATGATGTGGGCAACGAACTCAAAGGAAGTGTAGGTGTACGCGAAGAAGAGTTGGATGAGGCATTTTTTAACAGGGTGAGGCTGTTGATGGATGAGGGGTTTAAAGTCCACTACACTGAGGCGGATGCTGAATTGATGTTTGGACATGACTATCACAGGTATTTTGAAGGTGGAAATTGTCTTTTGCTGGCACCAATTCAGATTAATCAAGTGCAGAAAACCCCAGTTGGATGTCTGGTAATCACCAGAACTGAAAAACGACTTTTGGAATCACAAGTGAATATGGTGGAAGTATTGGCAAGCAGTGTAGGCCCAATTTTAAATCAACTTAAAAACGTCAGCCACTATGAAGAAAACTATCAACCAGCTGCAGCGTTTGAATTAAAACGGCTCTTTGAACGCTATGAAAGCGAACGTGTGGATTATTATATCGAATATCGAGTTTATGCGAAAGCGATTTCGTCCCGACCTTTTCAAAGACCTTCTCTAGAGGCTTATTCCGGACTTGATTGGGTTTACAGCGAAGGAATTTTATTGATTTTCTCATCAGAAGGGGTCTCAGAGGTACTTTATGATGTGGCCAGTTGTATCAATCCCAGCTATGAAGAAGTGTATGACTTGGTTACATGGTGCTTGAATCAATCATAGTGCTTTTAAAATTGATTTTATGAAACAATTAAGGTGTGGATACATTTACAGAAAGCGGTTTTTCCGATAAAATAATATTGATGATGATATATTGAATTTAAGAATAACTAAAAAATGGAGGTAATGGCATGGTAAGGGAAATTACATATGCGGAAGTGAAAGGCAGTTTAAAAACTGGGGATTTGGTTTTGTTTCATGGGATTGAACTATCGAGTAAAATTATTGAAATCATTGAATGGTCGTTCTGGTCGCATGTTGGAATGGTTGTTCTTCCAAAGGATATGGGCTTTGAAGGTGATGACCCGTTATTTTTTGAGGCAACTTCTTCTGGGGATGGTATTGTGGATGTAATCACTGGAGCACCAAAAGAGGGGGGCGTCATGTTGCTGTCCTTGGGTGAGAGAATCAGAGTGGATTCGTCTATGAGATACGATACGCACTTCAAGGTGAGATACCTGAATCGAGAATTGACACCGGAGGAACTTGAAAAGTTAAAAGCCTATATTTATAAGGCTCATGATTATACGTTCCCTGATGACAAGGAACTTTTGAAATACTACGTGGAAGGCAGACACATGAATCTTCCAATGCCTGAAAATGAAACATTTTGCAGTCAATTGGTGGCATCGGCTTATATGGAAATGGACATGCTCTCACCAATGTATGTTGCAAATGGATATTGTCCAAATGATTTTAACGAAGCGGACAGCACTTTGCCTGTGACCAAGCATATTTACTTCACAAACGGTGCGAGATTGGATAAGTAGAAATGGATTTATAAATATTAAAGTTAAAGGATTAATATAGGATATGAGACATTATAGATTTCTGAGCTTGCTACTTGCGATTGTCCTTGTATTTGCATGTGTGATAACTTACACGGCGCAGACAAGGGTTACACCAGTAACGGCGCAAGAAGATGGCGTACTTGATTTGTCCACTTGGGACTTTCACAAAAATGGAACGGTCAAACTTGAAGGCAGATGGGAATTTTACTTCAACCAATTCATCACGCCCGAGGCGTTTGAACGGGGAATTGACTCAAAGCCAGTCTACGTGGATGTGCCGAGTGCGAGGAGTGCAATGAATGAAGTCAAGCCATTTCCAGAGACACAGTTTTACGGCACCATGAGAATGAGGGTAAAACTGCCAGCAGGCAATGAAATCTATGGGATTAAAAGTCATATTATTCTAAGCGCATATAAACTGTATCTGAATGGCACTTTTATGGATGAAGTTGGAAAGGTGGGGACTGGACGAGATGGCAGTGAGCCATACTACAAGGTTCTCTACAGTTACTACAACCCAATCGGAAACGAGCTTGACATTATTTATCATACGTCAGATTTTTATTTTGACGATTGTGCGATTATGGCGCCAGAACTTGGATATGCCGATCAAATTTCTCAGTTGTCTCGCATGAACATAGCCGAAGAACTGTTCTTATTTGGCATGCTGTTGACAATGGGGTTTTATCATTTGGGCCTTTACTACAGTCGAAAGAAGGATATGGCGACGTTGTATTTCGGAATTTTTTGCCTGATGTTTGGCCTTAGAATGCTCATTGTTGGCGAAAAAGTACTTCCAAGTACGCTGCATATCAATTATCTAATTTATGCGCGTCTGGCCTATATTACCGTATATGCTGGATTTACGGCACTCTGTGCCTTCCTATACACGTCATTTCTCGATTTGTTCAAAAAACGATTTATGTATACAGCATTACTAATTAGCTCTATTGCAGCTTTTGTGACGCTTGTGGCACCATTTAGGGTGGTGGATAAATTCTTAGTGCTCTATGCCGCTATGGGGTTCGCCATGTTGGGGTATGCGATGATTAAACTGATTCTTGGGATCAAGAGAAAGATTCGATTTTCAGGAATTGTGCTCTTTGGATTTATCGTCATCATTTTGTCATTTTTAAATGATTTTATCTATGAGCTGACACTTACGAACCATGCGTCTTTGATTCCAGTTGGGATTGCCGTCTTTATTTTGACGCAGGCCTATACTCTGTCCAATAAGTTTTCATATGCATATATGGAAATCGAAAATCTCTCCTTGGAAAATGAAAAGATACTGGATGAACTTAAAAATGTCAATTCAAACCTTGAAAGCATTGTGGAATCCAGAACGAAAGAGCTTCGAGACGCTCTTGAAGAGATGGATCTAATGTCTAAGACGGACTATTTGACAAAACTGCCAAATAGGCGCCTGATGTTTCAAAAGATCAAAGAGCTTCAAAGAGACAAAACACCTTTCTATGTTTGTATTGCAGATATCGACAAGTTCAAAATTGTCAACGACACTTATGGTCACGACAAGGGTGATGTCATTTTAAAGGATTTATCAGATAGACTTGTGGCAGCCATTGGTGATTCTGGTTTCGTCGGCAGATGGGGCGGAGAAGAGTTCATGATGATCCTCTATGGTGAAAACGATGGGGAAGTTTTGGACAGGGCTGAGGAAATTCGTGAGGTTATAGCTTCAAAGTATAATATTGTCATTCATTCTGCAATTACCATTACAATTGGTATTTGCAAATACATTCCAGAGTTTTCTCTGGATGTTGCCATTGCGAATTCGGATAAGGCGTTGTATGAAGGCAAGATAAACGGCAGAAATCAATGTAGATTATTCCATTTATAACCCAAAGAGAACTGTACAAATTTAAAGCGCTCCGCGGTTGATTTTAAATCAGCTGTGGAGCGCTTTTTTACGAGATCATGGGCCTGAAAATAGGGGAAGCACCCGAGAATTTTGAAGCATTGCTTTATGCTGGTTGTTATTATATAGGGGGTTATTTACCGGTGTACTTTAGGAGTGCTTCAACAGAAACTGGGAACTTTTCCAGTGCAATTTCTTTGACAGTTTCTGCATAGTTTCGTATTTCAGACTGAGCATGTGAATCCGTTCGCTGTGTCAGAAAGTGTGCAACGCCTTGAAGGCTAACCGTCCAGTACCATCTTACCATTAAGCCGTATGCGCTTGGGATAAAGAGTCTCGCTTGCTCTGTGGCAACACCTTGTTCAATTGCCCAGTCATAATTTTTCATGCCCGATTCAATTTGGAGAAGCAATTTTTCTGTAAGGGCTTTTCCAAGCGGTTCTCCTAGTGGTGCGCCACTGCCCTGTTTTTGGTTTTCTGGTTTGCCACGCCATTCTGATTCTGAAGGAACGTAAAATTCAATAGACTCAGTGACATAACGACGGCTACTTTCGTTCCACGCCGTAAATGGATCTTGATGAGAAGAACCGATGATGTACTTCCACCACTGTCTTGCCACCATGAGTGGTGCATATAGTTCAAATTGAAGTGTAGCATGTCTAAAAGGACTGGTATGGTCATTTTTAGCGAGAAAATGAATCAATTTTATATCTTCTTCTCTGAGGGTTTCAGTTGCTTTGTTAAAACTAACGCGGGCAGAATTGACAACGCTTAAGTCACTGCCCATAACGTCCACTAAACGGACGTAGCCTTTATCTAAAACTTTTTTCATCGTGTTTCCTCCATATGATAATTGGTTCGGTTAAATCTCGAGCTGCAACTCTTTGAGTTTGATTTTGAAAGCCGAGCTGGTAAATATCGCTGGCTTTAATATCCAGTTGAAGCAGTGGGTTTGATTTTAGTGCATCGTTAATGTGATTCATGTTTGAGATGATGGTCAAGTCTGACTTTGTCTTTATCTCTTTGAGAATGCGACGTCCAGTATCGTCAAATCCAAGAACCCTCAGGTAGCCAAGATGCGTTGAAGCCTCAAATTCCTTTTCTATGCCGAGAAGGATATTGAGGAGCATCCTAGATATCTTTGTTGATGTATAGCGCTTGGATTTAATAGCGTTCACCAGGTCTTCGTAAGTGGCGCAATATTTGGCGGCCTTGACGAGTTTGTGCTCTAGACCTTCTGTCACTTCACGGTAAATACTGAGTGACTGGGCATTCTGACTTCTCAGCAGATAGAGCAGTATGGATTCAAAAGCCTGAATGGAGATGCCTTGAGGTGTTTCAGCGTCAATTAGTTGAAGACAAGATGAGGGGATAAACGGTGCGAAGTCAAATGAGGGACTCTCCTCAAAATAGGCCTTTCGAATGGCAGTTGCACTGGCTAGTGGTGAGTTCATACTCTCATCGTTATACCCAGAGCCAGTCCGTTTAATCAGATGCGGCACAATAGGGCTCTTTTGTTGATAGAGTGCTTTATAATATTCAATTCCCAAGATGCTGTTTGGGGCATTTGGTATGTCGGCGATGGGAAGACATCTTCTCAGAGCTTCCTCACGTGCAGAGGGGTAAGAACTACCCCTGCTGAGTGCTTCACCAAGCGCTTCACGGTAATCATTTGGTTCATCTGCAAGGACTCTTGCAATTTGTTCAAATGCATATTTATTCATATTTTCAGTACCGAAGCACAAGTGATTGACCACATTTGTTCGGTCTAAAAGTGAGATGGCGCCGTAGGCAAACTGTTCGGCACTCGATGTGGCATAATAGGTTGGGAGCTCAATGACGACGTTGACGCCACAAGAAAGAGCCATTTTGGCGCGGAGCCACTTGTCGAAAAAAGCGGGATGCCCCCTCTGGACAAAATTGCCGCTCATGATTGCAATGACACCGTCTGCATGCGTTTCTTGTATAGATTTTTGTAATTGGTACATATGACCGTTGTGGAATGGATTATATTCCGCCACAATGCCGATAATTTTCATCAATATCCTCCATATAGGGTTGAAAATTCGATTATTTACATTATAATATAAATGTATGACCAAAATCACTAAGATTTATAAATCTTTATATATTAAAGGGAGGCAATTTAGAATGAATGTATTAGTCATTAACTGTGGGAGTTCGTCGCTTAAATATCAATTGTTTGATATGAAAGATGAAAGCGTTCTTGCAAAAGGTCTTGTAGAGAGAATTGGCATCGAGGGATCAAGATTGAAACACGAAGTACCAAACAGAGACAAAGCAGTGATTGAAGTGCCAATGAAAGATCATAAAGATGCGTTGGGACATGTCTTGGATGCCATTACGCATGCAGAGCATGGTGCAGTGAAATCGCTTGACGAAATCAATGCAGTGGGACACAGAGTTGTTCACGCAGGTGAAAAATACAGTGGTTCTGTTGTCATCAATGACAGTGTTATGGCGGCTCTTGAAGAGTGTATCGAACTCGCACCACTTCACAATCCACCAAACATCATCGGTATCAAAGCAATGCAAGAATTGCTTCCTAACTGTGAAAATGTAGGTGTATTTGATACTGCATTCCATCAAACAATGCCTGCAAGCTCATATGTGTATGCATTACCATATGAATACTATGAAAGGGATCATGTGAGAAGATATGGATTCCACGGAACTAGCCACAGATATGTTTCTCAAAGAGCGGCTGATATGCTTGGAAAAGATATTAAAGATACAAAAATCATCACTTGCCATTTAGGAAATGGAGCTTCACTTGCAGCAATTGACGGCGGAAAATCAATTGACACTTCTATGGGATTCACACCGCTTGAAGGCCTTGTTATGGGAACTAGATGTGGCGACATCGACCCGCAAATCGTCACTTACATCATGGGCAAAGAAAAACTTACATTAGATGATATGAATAACATCATGAATAAAAAATCAGGCGTTTTAGGGATTTCAGGCGTATCAAGCGATTTTAGAGATGTTGAAGAAGCTGCTGAAAAAGGAAATGAAAGAGCAATTTTGGCGCTTGAAGTTTACCATTTAAATGTTAGAAAGTACATTGCGGCATATGCTTCTGTCCTTGGCGGTGTTGATGCAGTTGTCTTTACAGCTGGCCTTGGCGAAAACGGTATTGATAGTCGTGAAGCAATTTGTAAGAACTTAGAATTCATGGGTGTTGAACTGGATACTGAGAAGAATAAAGTAAGAGGTAAAGAAACATTTGTAAACAAGGATTCATCAAAAGTTAAAGTCATGGTAATCCCTACAAATGAAGAGCTGATGATTGCTAGAGATACTTTAGAATTAGTTAAGTAGTTTTACTTGACAAACCTCTTAGTAATATTTATAATATTAATGTTGCATTGAAGAGGTGATTGTATGAACCTTGAATTGTCCAAGGTAGTAAACGGACTAAAATCAGTCGCTGATTTTCAGTTTGAAGTGACATTGACAGATGAGTTTCTAAAAGAAATAAATGCCATTGATGCGTCTCAGTTTTCTATACAGGGAACTGTGAAAAAAGTTGAGAGGCAATTGATGCTTTCCTTCGAGTACAAGGGGATAATTTCATTTGAGTGTCATAGATGTTTAGCTGAAGTCAAATTGAACCTCTCAAGTTGTGTGACGAGGGAGTTGTTTGAGACATTGGATCGTGAAGATGGCGACGAGTTTGTCATTCTTGATAACGGCTCTGTTGACTTGACTCCAATTTTAGAGGAAGATATATTGTTGAATTTACCGCTACAGATTCTCTGTGATGAAGATTGTAAAGGGATTTGCCCTCAATGTGGAATCAATCTGAATGAGGGAAACTGTACGTGTGATGACCAAAAAATTGATCCAAGACTTGAAGCACTAAAGAATTTATTCACTTAGATTAAGGAGGTGTTAAGATATGGCAGTACCTAAGCGTAAGATATCTAAAGCTAGAAGAGATAAGCGTAGAGCGAGTAATATTAAAATGACTGCTCCAAACATTATCGAATGCCCAAAATGTAAAGCGGCTAATGTACCACATAGAGAATGTGCAGAATGTGGATATTATCATGGAAGAGATGCTAAACAAGAAGCGTAGTCTTTCAACAAGGCAATAGGATATTCCTATTGCCTTTTTTATAGTTTGCCCACCATTGATGAGCGCAGTCAGTCAAAATCTGAAAGCAATCTGGCAGAGCAAAATGTGTGGCATTTTACTTGTGGAAATATACATAGACCACAAGATAATAAGACCTTATAAAGTTGCGAGGTGAAGTATGAAAATCGGTTTTGATGCAATGGGTGGAGACCATGCGCCATTTGAAACAGTGAAAGGGGCCGTTGAGGCCTTGGAGATTGTCGAAGGGGAAATCATCCTCTTTGGAGATGAAACCAAAATAGAACAGGAACTTTCGAAATATCAATATGACAAACAGAGAATCAGTATTTTTCACACAACTGAGGTTATTGAAAATGATGATAAACCCGTTAAAGCCATAAAGGGAAAAGCGGATTCTTCCATGGTTGTTGGACTCAAAAAACTGAGAAAAAATGAAATTGATGCTTTTGTTTCCGCAGGGAATACAGGGGCTCTTCTGGCGGGCGGACTTTTAAAAGTAGGCAGAATCAAGGGCATTGGGAGACCGGCTCTTTGCACCATTTATCCGACTATGTCTGGCGCTTCTGTACTGGTGGATGCTGGCGCAAATGCAGAGGTAAAATCTAGAAATCTAATTGAATTTGCCTATATGGGCAGCCTTTATGCAGAGCGCGTTATTGGCATCTCAAATCCAAAGGTGGCACTTGTGAACATCGGGGCAGAAGAAACCAAGGGAACTTCACTCTATATAGAGACGCATCAAATGTTAAAAGACACTGACTTGAATTTTGTCGGCAACGTGGAAGGGCGCGATGTTCCATCTGGAAAAGTGGACGTCATTGTGGCAGATGGTTTTACTGGAAATATTATTTTGAAACTGACTGAAGGTGTGGCCCTTTCCATAGTTGGGGAACTGAAAAATCAAATAATGAAGAATGCGCTTGGCAAAATTGGCGGACTGCTTTTAAAGAAAAATTTGAGCGCGTTTAAAAGACAACTGGATTACAGTGAATATGGAGGCGCACCTCTGCTTGGCGTCAACGGACTCGTGGTAAAGGCGCATGGATCGTCAAATGCCAAGGCCTTTAAAAACGCCATAAAATATGCGGCAATTGGTGTTCAGACAAACCTTGTGAGTGAAATCTCAGAAAAGATTAAATCACTTCCCGTATTTGAGGTGAAGGAAGAAGAACTATAAAATACAGTTGAAACTGAGTTGATAAAAGCTCTCGGCGGAAATAATGCTGGGAGCTTTTCGGTTGTGGAGGACTTTTGGCAACTGTGAAAGAGAACGGATGAATGCAGTGTACAAATTTAATATAATTGTTTCAATAGATGTGTTGAAATTTCTCTGTCAAAATTATAAAATAATCAGAGGAATATAGATAAAAAAGGTTGTTTAAATATATTATCACCATTGTATTGGCCTTGTCATAGTATATTTAAATGCCCTTTCTGGAAAGGTGATGAAATGGAAGGGATAAAAAGATTAGAAGAAAAAATAGGATATACGTTTAAGGATATATCGTATCTAAAAAGGGCTATGACGCATTCGTCATATGCAAATGAAAACAAAAAAGAACGCATTAACAATAATGAAAGGCTGGAATTTCTGGGAGACTCTGTTCTAGGGCTGGTAATCAGCGAGTACTTATACAGTCATTTTCCAAATCTGGCGGAAGGTCAACTGACTAAAGTCAGGGCTAGAATCGTCTGTGAGGCATCGCTGGGTGAAGCGGCAAGGGCTTTGAACATAGGTGCTTACATGATGTTTGGACGTGGAGAGGAACTCACTGGTGGGCGCG
This sequence comes from Firmicutes bacterium UBA6806, assembly GCA_002452745.1. Lineage (GTDB taxonomy): Bacteria > Bacillota > Clostridia > Peptostreptococcales > Acidaminobacteraceae > Fusibacter_A. The sequence goes on along the minus strand of DKFC01000014.1, from coordinate 98,808 downwards.
AGAGAACTTCTATACTGTCGGATGCATTTGAGGCGTTGATTGCGGCTCTGTACTTAGATGGTGGTGTCGAAGTTGTGAGGAAATTCGTCTTATCTCACATGAACCGAATCATTCACGACGCAGTTCAAGGGAAGCTGTTTATAGACTATAAGACAAGACTCCAAGAAGTCATACAGATAAAAAAAGGCAATCGGATCAAATACGAAATTTTCAACGAAGAGGGACCGGATCATTCTAAGGTTTTCTACACACATGTGAAATTGAACGACGAAATCATCGGTGTTGGAAAAGGCCGCAGCAAGAAAGAATCAGAGCAGGAAGCTGCTAAAGAAGGTCTAAAGAGGCTTGCGGAAGATGAAGCGTAAGAGGGCGATTATTCCTATTTTTATTTCGCATTTGGGATGTCCAAATGACTGTGTCTTTTGCAACCAAAAGAAAATCAGTGGGACAGAATCCTATATACTGCCAGAGCAGATGCGAGACATTATTGAAATGCACCTTGAGACCATGGATGCAGAACAGGTGGAGATTGCTTTTTTTGGCGGCAGTTTTACTGGGATAGAGATCGAAAGACAAAAAGCGTATCTTCAGGTGGCCAGTGAGTATGTTCGAAGCGGTGTGGTTGAGTCTATTAGGCTCTCCACTCGACCTGACTATATAGATGACGACATATTGGACAACTTGAGAGAACATCATGTAAAGACCATAGAGCTCGGCGTCCAGTCTTTTTCAGAGGAGGTTCTCAAAAACGCTAAGCGTGGGCACGATGTTCATGCAGTATATAAAGCGGCTAAACGCATTAAGGACTGTGGATTTGATCTTGGAATTCAACTGATGTATGGGCTTCCAGGTGATGATTTTGAAAAGTTCTTTTTTTCTGTGAGGGAAAGCATTCGTTTGAGGGCGGACTGTGTCAGACTCTACCCGGTTCTTGTGATAAAGAGTACAGAACTGAATGAGCTCTACAGGGAACTGAAATACGTACCATCAACCCTTGAAGAAACAGTGGAGGGGCTGGCAAAGGCTCTAAAACTGTATCATCAAGCGGGTATCCCTGTAATCCGAATAGGTCTCCAGAGAACCGATATGATTGACCTAGGAAGAGAGGTGGTAGCGGGGCCATTTCACCCTGCCATTAGAGAACTTGTTTACGATGATCTCTTTTATGAGGCGATTATGAGAAACTGGTCTACTCAGGAATCGGAAGACATATGGGTGAATCCAAAGCAAGTCTCACATCTTTTGGGACATAAAAAGAGAAATTTAGAAAAGAACTCAAATCTGAGGAAATTAATTTTGAAGCAGTCTGGCGATATTGAAATGGACACGCTTAGAATCGGTTCTGAGGATGTAATTTCTATATTTGAGTAATTCCGGGGTGAAAACGTGTACTTAAAACGAATTGAAATGAGAGGATTTAAATCCTTTGCCGATAAGACAATAGTAGAATTTAAGCAAGGTGTCACTTGCGTTGTTGGTCCAAATGGCAGTGGCAAGAGCAATATTACAGATGCTGTTCGATGGGTACTTGGTGAACAACGCGTCAAGACACTCAGGGGATCCAAGATGGAGGATGTTATCTTTAATGGAACAAAACATCGGAAGTCTCTGGGGCTGGCAGAAGTAAAGCTCATATTTGACAATGGAAATCAGTTTTTCCCACTTGAATATGAAGAAATATCTGTAACTCGGCGGGTTCATAGATCGGGCGAAAGCGATTACCAGATCAATGGAATGGCCTGTCGGTTAAAAGATATTCGAGAGCTCTTTATGGACACTGGGATAGGACGTGAAGGCTATTCTATTATTGGGCAGGGCAGAATTGATGAAATTCTCAGCAGTAACAAAGATGAACGAAGAATGCTGTTTGAAGAAGCTGCCGGCATTATCAAGTATAAGACGCGCAAGGAAGAATCTCAGAAAAAATTGAAAGCAACTCACGATAACTTGGTGCGTATTCAGGATATTTTATCTGAAATTGAAGACAGGGTGGAACCTCTTAAACGAGAAAGTGAACGCGCTAAGCGGTATCTGGAAGTTACAGAAACCCTAAAAAACATCGAACTGAACTACTTTGCCTCAAGATATGACACCTGTGAAAAAGTATTGATTGAAACCATAGATGAAATACAGAAGAACACCGATGAGATTTCATCCAACAATGCCCTTGTTGATTCACTCAGAGAGGCTTATAATCAAAAAGACCAACAGCTATACAGGGTTAACCGCGATATAAGGCTTGGTGAGGAATCTTATCACAACCATCAAAATCAAAAGAGCAGAACGCTTGGTGAAAGAGAACTCCTAGAGGAAAAAATCAACAATACGGATTCTAATATAAAGCGTATTGATGAAGAACTCTCTGAAATTAAGTTGGAAGAAATCGCAATAAATGAGCAGTATAAACTGGCGTTTGAAGAAAAAACGATGATTTTAGAAGAGCTAAATGAGTATGATGAACTCATTGCCGCCAATGAAGGTGCATTTAAAGAAAAGTCATCGGCACTTGGAAGTATTAAATCGTCAAATGAATCGGAACGTCAAGAGGTTATTGGATTACTCAACGAGATTGAGATACGGAAAAGCGAGATTGAAAATCTCAGCAGATTTGAACAATCCCTTTCGGAAAAACGTCGATTTGCCCTTGATGAACAGAGCCGATTTGAGAAGCAGAAGCAAGAGGCGAGATCGAATCACGCTGTTCATCAGGATCAGATAAGAGATGTTGAAGAGGCTGCGGAGGAAAATAATCAGGCACTGAGTAAGGCCCTTGATAATTTACAGGATTTTAAACGGCAGGCTCAAATTGCGAGAAAAGACTATGATGCTTTGACCAAAGCCTATTCGGAAAGTGTTGCAGAGAAAAAGATATTGGATGCTTTGGAACGAGAATTTGATGGATATGACAAAGGTGTTAAGGATATTCTAATCAATTTGCCAGATAAATCTGGAATTCATGGAATTGTGGCAACGCTGATTGAAGTGCCGAAGAAATATGAAACGGCTATTGAAGTGGCACTGGGAAAATCCGTACAACATATTGTATGTGAAAAGGTCAGTGATGCTAAGCGATCTATTGAATATCTTCGAAAGAATAATTTAGGTCGTGTTACGTTTCTGCCTTTGGACAATCTAGATGACAAAGGTGAGCAACCAGATGTTCTGAAAAAAGTTCAGAAGAATACTGGTTTTATTGGTGTTGCAAGCGATTTGATTCAGTACGATTCAAAATATCAAGTTCTGGCGGAGTACTTGCTCGGCAGAATTTTGATTGTGGATACCTTTGAAACAGCCAGTGATCTCCTTAAGATTAAAAACATAAAGTATAAAATCATCACCTTAACTGGTGATGTTCTGATTCCATCCGGAACCATAACCGGCGGCAGTTTTAAATCGAGAATTTCAAATATTCTCGGCAGAAAGCGTCGAATTACAGAACTTGAAAATGAAATTGAGAAAAACGAGCAATCGCAAATTGAACTTGAAGAGAAGATTGAAACACTCGATAAATTGATTGATGATTACGATGTGGAAGTCAAGGCGCTTCGAACTGAATTCGATCGTTTGAAGATAGAACGCGTCAAATTGGAACATTCCAGAGAGAATCAGGAGAGTTTGTTACAGAGTATTGAAGAATCTCTAATAAAGACGAATCGGGATTTGTCCATATTAGAGGAAGAGATGACGACGACAAAGGCACAAATTGAACTGAATGACTCTAAAATTTCAGAGGCAAAAACACGAGTGAATTCATTGGAAAGCAAGATGTCGGATGTCATTGGAAAACTCAGCGAACTCGAACTAGAACTTGAAGCAATTAGCGAAAAGTTGACATCTCTTAGAATTAAACGCGCGTCCTCTGAGCAACTCATGGAATTTAAACAGCGAGAAATGGCTCGAATTGGCGATGAACTCAAAACCATTGAACAAAAGCAAAAAACAAGATTGGAAAGCCTCAACAGTCAGCGGGAACGAAAAGAGGTGTTTTATGCTCAAGTGGATGATATTACAAATAATATCCATGCAATTGAACAGCAACTCGAGGAAATCAAGCAGAATATCGAACAGATGACCCGCGCCAAGCAAGAGCTTTCCAGTGATGTCAGACTCAATCAAGAACGCATCTCCAAACTGATGGAGGTGACAAACGGCATCAAAGAGGACAATCATAAGCTGGAAGTTAAGAAAGCAAAGCTTGAAGTTGAAAAAGAGACGATTATTTCTGAACTCTGGGAAAAGTACGAAGTGACCATTGGCGAGGCTATGATGGCGGAAATTGTTCCCGCTCAAAAAGGCGAGATGAAACAACTTAAGCAGGAACTAAAAATCATTGGCACAGTCAACTTGAGCGCTATAAAAGAATATGAGGAAGTCTCTGAGCGTTACGAGTTCTTATCTGAACAGCGTGCAGACTTAATTGAGAGCATCGAACACCTCGATAAAATCATACTCGATTTGGAAAAGCGGATGACTGCATTGTTTAAAGAACATTTTGAAGTGATAAACGATCATTTCAAAGGGACTTTTAAAGATTTGTTCAACGGCGGTGATGCGGAGTTGCTTCTGTCGGATTATGATGATATTCTTAATTGTGATATAGACATTATTGCGCAGCCACCAGGTAAGAAACTTCAGAGCATCAACTTGCTCTCTGGCGGTGAAAAGGCGCTGACGGCAATTGCGCTTCTCTTTGCAATCCTAAAGACGAAACCAACACCGTTTTGCATATTAGATGAAATTGAGGCGGCACTGGATGATGTCAACGTCTATCGCTTTGCAGATTTTATCAAGGAATATGCTTCAAATTCTCAGTTTGTGGTCATTACGCACCGTAAGGGCACGATGGAAGTTGCAGATACACTCTATGGTGTGACAATGGAAGAATACGGAATTTCCAAAATTCTCAGCGTTCGCTTGGAGGATGTGGAGGGGAAATACAATTAAAGCGTCATTTTAAGACTGAATAAAGGGTCTTGAGAATAAATCATAATTTTAGGAGGCACTATGGCATTATCATTTTTTTCTAAATTAAAAGAAGGTTTGGACAAAACCCGTAAGGGCATTACTGATAAGATCGACGATTTATTCAATAATTATGGAGAGATTGACGATGAACTGTTCGATGAGCTCGAAGAAATATTAATCATGGCGGATGTTGGAATGAACACCTCTATGAAGATTATTGAGAGGCTTCGTGAAGAACTGAAGGTCAGAAAAGTCAAAGATTCCAGGGAGATAAAATCTGTTTTCAAAGATGTCGTGGAAAAGCTCTTAGATGAAAATAACAATGTTCCATTTGAAGTTGGCACTGGGCCGACCATCATAATGGTAATCGGTGTCAATGGTGTAGGAAAGACAACTTCAATTGGCAAGATTGCCTATTCCTTAAAAGAAGAGGGTAAACGCGTGCTGATTGCTGCGGGAGACACTTTTAGAGCTGCAGCTATAGATCAACTTAAAATTTGGGGAGATCGAGTGGGTGTCAATGTGATCCATCAGTCAGAGGGTTCTGATCCAGCGGCGGTTATCTTTGATGCGGTCCAAGCGGCAAAGGCCAGAAATGCAGATGTCCTCATCTGTGATACAGCGGGCAGGCTTCACAATAAAGTCAATCTCATGAACGAACTTGCAAAGGTCTTTAGAGTGATTGAACGTGAGTATCCAGAGGCTAAGAAAGAAGTGCTTCTCGTGTTGGATGCAACCACTGGTCAAAATGCAATTCAACAGGCAAAGGTTTTTAATGAAGCCGCTGAAATCTCGGGGATTGTCTTGACTAAGCTAGATGGAACCGCAAAGGGTGGCGTGGTATTAGCCATAAACTCAGAACTTAGTATCCCCGTCAAATTAATTGGCGTGGGTGAGGGGATGCATGACCTTCAAAAATTTGATGCACATGATTTCGTGGAGGCACTCCTCGATTGATAACTAAAAATATTTGCAGATAAATGATAATGTAAAGCAAAAATGCTTGACACTTATTCGTATTTGTTTTATAATTTGTGAGGTAGTTATGTTTGAGAAAAAACTCAGATTGGTTGATTTGTACGATTTCTATGGCAATATGCTCACCGAAAAGCAAAATGAGATTATGAATCTCTATTGCAATATGGATTTATCGCTCGGTGAGATTTCTGAAAATCTCTCCATCAGCAGGCAAGCCGTCCACGACACTATTAAGCGTACAGATAAAGCGCTTGAAAAAATAGAGGCACAGCTTGGACTTTATGACAGATTTATGAAGAGGCAAGAGGACTTTGCAGAAATCTTGAAACTGATTAAATCTCTGAGAGAGACAAAAAACGAAAGTTATTTAGAGCAGATAGAACAGATCGCCTTAAAGCAGATAGAATAGAGTGTAAGCCTGTAGGAGGAACCGTTGGTATTTGAAAGTTTAGCAGATAAACTGCAAAATGCTTTTAGCAATTTACGTGGTAAAGGCAAGCTAAATGAAAAAGATGTAAAAGAAGCCATGCGTGAAGTCAAACTGGCTCTTCTTGAAGCCGATGTCAACTACAAGGTTGTTAAGGACTTTATCAAAACAGTTACCGACAGAGCGATTGGAGAAGATGTTCTTCAAAGTTTGACACCAGGACAGCAAGTTATCAAGATCGTCAACGAAGAATTGACAAATCTCATGGGAAAAACCCAGAGCAAAATAGAGTATTCACCGAAGCCGCCTACTATTTTAATGATGGCGGGACTTCAGGGGGCTGGTAAGACAACAACATGTGGTAAACTTGGTCAGTTGCTCAAGAAAAACGGCAAGAGACCACTGTTAGTTGCCTGTGATATCTATAGGCCAGCGGCAATTAAGCAGCTTCAAGTCGTTGGTGAGAAACTGGAACTACCTGTGTTTTCAATGGGAGATAAAGTCAGTCCAGTTGATATTGCAAGAGCAGCGGTTGAACATGCAAAGAAGTACAATAACGATGTGGTCATTTTAGATACTGCTGGACGTCTTCATATTGATGAGGCGTTGATGCAGGAACTTATAGAGGTAAAGGCGGCTGTTGAACCAAAGGAAATCCTATTGGTGTTAGATGCTATGACAGGTCAGGATGCAGTCAACGTGGCAGAGCATTTCAACGCTCAGCTGGAAATCGGGGGCGTTATACTGACAAAACTGGATGGAGACACACGTGGTGGTGCGGCTCTATCCGTTCGAGCTGTTACTGGAAAGCCAATTAAGTTTGTCGGGATGGGCGAAAAGCTCACGGATTTGGAGGAATTTTATCCAGATCGTATGGCAAGCAGGATTCTGGGAATGGGCGATGTCCTATCGCTAATTGAAAAAGCACAAGAAAATTTCAACGAAGAGAAGGCCAAAAAGCTCGAAAGCAAGATGAAAAATATGACTTTTGACTTGGAGGATTTTCTTGATCAACTAGAACAACTTCAAAACATGGGACCTTTGAGCGATATTTTAGGCATGTTGCCTGGAATGAATTCAAAGGCAATGAAGGGAATTCAAGTCGATGATAAAGATCTTATCAGAACAAAGGCCATTATTCAGTCCATGACCCCAGGTGAGAGACAAGATCCAGATATTATCAATGCCAGCAGAAAGCGCAGAATTGCCAAAGGTTGCGGCATGGAGGTTTCAGAAGTCAACAAATTGTTAAAACAGTTCGAGCAGTCGAAGAAAATGATGAAACAATTTGGACAGATGGAAAAGAAGATGAAAAAGGGTGGAGGCGGATTTAAATTTCCGTTCTTCTAAGAGGATTAAATAAGCATAAACAATGCTTCATTTATAAGTATAAGAAAATGATGAGGAGGTGAAATAAATGGCAGTTAAAATCAGATTGACAAGAATGGGCTCTAAAAAGAAACCTTTCTATAGAGTGGTAGTTGCAGATTCAAGATCACCAAGAGATGGTAAATTCATCGAACAAATTGGTTACTTTAATCCGATTGCAGAAACCGACCAAGTTAAACTTGACGTTGAGAAAGCAAACAAATGGTTAAACACTGGTGCTCAACCGACTGATACAGTAAAAGCTCTTTTCAAAAAACACGGAGTTTACGACGCTAAGTAGTTCAGAGTTAAAGAGTGGTCTTTAATCTGAAAGATGAAAGGACAGTTGAGGTGATTAAATGGGCGAATTAGTAAAAGTTATTGCAACTTCACTAGTTGATAATCCAGAAAGCGTAGAAGTAAGAGAAATTGAAGGATCACAGTCTATTATAATCGAGTTAAAAGTGGCTGCTGACGACATGGGAAAGGTCATCGGAAAGCAAGGAAGAATTGCCAAGGCGATTAGAACTGTTGTCAAAGCAGCAGCTACAAAAGAGAATAAAAGAGTGGTCGTTGAGATTATTCAATAATTTTATGCAAAAGCTATTTCATCGTGTTTACACAAGAAATAGCTTTGATTTTTTTGCAGTACCACTTCATGAAAATGCAACAATGGAGGAAACGATGAAACAAATGTTTAATATGGGGAAAATAGCGAATACCCATGGTGTCAAAGGAGAAATTAAGATTTATCCTTATACCGATGATTTGACTAAATTCGAAGATTTTGACTACCTGCTGATAGAAGGCGAAGGGGAGAAGAAATTTGAAGTGGAGTTTGCCCGCGTTCACAAGAACATGGTACTGCTTAAATTAAAACAATTTAGCGACATCAATGAAGTCCTCAGATTTAAGGAAAAGAATGTTTACGTCTATCGTGAAGATGTGGAAGACGACAGTGAAGGCCATTATATTGTAGATCTCATTGGATGTATGATTATAGATGAATCTGGGAGAGAACTTGGAACGTTGACTGATGTCTTACAAAATACAGCTCAGGATGTTTATTCTGTAAAAGCTAAGGATACAGGGCTCATTTTCTATATTCCAGTTGTGGATGAATTTGTAAAGGAAATTGACATTGAAAAAAAAATTATCAGAGTGCAATTAATTGAGGGCTTGATAGAATGAGATTTAGAGTTTTGACGTTATTTCCGCAAATGTTTGAAACCATTATGGAGACTAGCATTATTGGAAGGGCGCTCGCAAATAATCAGATTAAATTTGAATGTGATGATATTCGCAATTATGCAACTGACAAGCATAAGCGAGTGGATGATTATCCATTTGGCGGTGGTGCTGGGATGGTCATGAAAGTTGAGCCGCTTCGAGATGCGCTTTTGGCGAAGCCCCGTTTTGGGAACTCCCGGGTTATATATTTGACACCAAAGGGAAGGACTCTGACACATCAAGTTGTCACTGAACTTGCCACCTTTGATGAGCTGATATTGGTCTGTGGCCATTATGAAGGTGTGGATCAGCGGTTTGTTGATCGCTATGTGGATGATGAAGTATCCATTGGCGATTATGTTCTCACAGGAGGGGAATTGGCTGCAATGATTGTTATTGACAGCGTCAGCCGACTGGTAAATGGTGTTCTTACCAATGAGGGATCAGCCGATGAAGAGAGTTTTGCAAATGGCCTCTTGGAGTATCCTCATTACACGAGACCACAAGCTGTTGATGGTGATGAAGTGCCGTCTGTACTGCTCTCGGGAAATCATCAGGAAATCGAAAAGTGGCGCTACCAACAATCGGTCAGAATTACTGGAGAAAGACGACCTGAATTACTGTCAGAAGAACAAGTTCAAGAACTGAAGAACAACTTTGCTAAAAAGAAAAAAAGAGTTGATAAAAGACGCTCTTAATGATATAATACATTTTGTTATGTAGAACGGACGGTCCTCTGTTAGAAAACGCTATTAAGAACGTCTAGAGAGAAAGGAAGATTTATAATGAATCAGAACATTATCAAAACAATTGAGAACGAACAACTCAAAAAAGACATCACTCCTTTTAACGTAGGCGATACTGTAAAAGTACATCTTCGCGTTATTGAGGGAAAAAGAGAAAGAATTCAGATTTTCGAAGGTATTGTCATGAAAAGACAAAACGGCGGAATTGCTGAAACTTTCACTGTAAGAAAAATTTCTTACGGATGTGGTGTTGAAAAAACATTGCCTTTACATTCTCCTAAAATTGAAAAAATTGAAGTTGTAAGAGAAGGTAGAGTCAGAAGAGCTAGACTTAACTACTTGAGAGACAGAGTTGGTAAAGCGGCTAAAGTAAAAGAAAAAAGAGCTAGTAGATAATGACTGCTTAGAAGAGAAATCCGTTAACGGGTTTCTTTTTTTATGTTCAATAGAAGTGCTGACCCGTTCATTTTGAGTGTGATGTGAGATGTGGTATAATGTTGTGAGTAACCCTCTGAGGTTGGAATAATGAAAGGAAATTATAGATGAGTATAAATTGGTATCCTGGGCATATGAAAAAAACAAAGGATTTGATACAGGCAAATCTAAAGCTAGTGGATGTGGCAATTGAATTGATGGACGCTAGAATTCCCATCAGTAGTAGAAATCCTCAATTCGATGCACTATTAAATGGGAAAAAGAGAGTTGTGGCTTTAAATAAGTCTGACTTGGCTGATCCTGCAAAGACAAGGTTGTGGGTGGAATACTATGCAGAAAAGGGCATAAAGGCGATCCCTATTAATTCTCTGACAGGGCAAAATGTCAATCAGCTTTTAGCCGAAATCAAAATTGAGTGTAAGGATATTACAGATAAAGCGATTAGCCAAGGAAGGCTGATAAGACCTATTCGGATTATGATTGTGGGCATCCCAAATGTGGGGAAATCGTCGCTGATTAACAAAATGGCAGGACGCAATGCAGCGGTAACGGGAAATAAACCTGGGGTTACGAAGGGAAAACAATGGATACGCATCAATAAAGAAATTGAATTGTTTGATACTCCCGGTATTTTGTGGCCTAAAATAGAGGAAGACATGCAGGGGATTAAACTCGCTTGTTCCGGTGCAATTAAGGATGAGATTCTCAATGTGGAAGACATTGCCTTTCATTTAATCAATCTCTTGATTGGGGCGTATCCGGAAGCCCTTTACGATCGTTACAAGCTGGAAGAAAAAATAGAACCCGTGGTTATCATGGAAGAAATAGGTCGTAAACGTGGTTGTTTAATGAGAGGTAACGAAGTGGACTATGAAAAAGTAGCACGGATTTTACTCGATGAATTCAGAAAGGGAATCATGGGAAAAATCACATTGGAGAGCCCACTTGATCTAGCGCTAAAGTCCGAAGAGGAATTAGCCGATGAAACAAGTGAGTCGTTATAAATAAAATATTGGATTCGATAGCGAATAATTTGCTGATGAGATAAGAGATGGACAAGTGATATGACAGATGAAATGATTGAAAAAGTAAAAAACGCCAAGGGAACTCGAGAAATTAAGGGGCTTATTGAGTCTATAGAGATAACTGAGTATGCTGAACTGGTTGCCTTGCTTGAAGTGGACACAAGAAAAACCGTTCAAACAATCGTCAAGCAATTGAGTCGAAAGTACACCGCGTATTTAAGTGAGCGTGAGCGAATGAAACGCATGTATGAATACGAAAATGACTTAAAACAAAAGGGTTTTAAGGTCATTGCAGGACTGGACGAAGCGGGGAGAGGGCCATTAATTGGGCCGGTGGTTGCAGCAGTGGTCGTGTTAGATGAAGAGACAGATTATTTTGGAATCAATGACTCTAAAAAACTAAATGCAACACAAAGAGAACAATTCTATGATCTGATTGTGTCGAATGCTTCTGGTTATGGCATTGGCATGGCCTCACATGAAGAAATAGATGAAATCAATATTTTGAACGCCACGAAATTGGCGATGAAACGTGCCATTGAATCGTTAAAGGCAACGGTAAATCCAGATTTTTTGTTGTTGGATGCACTTGAAATTCATGAGCTGGAAACACCACAACTTGGTATTGTCAAAGGGGATTCAAAAAGTGCCTCCATAGCGGCAGCTTCTATTTTGGCTAAAGTTACACGGGATAGAGTGATGCAATCCGTTCATATGACATACCCTCATTATGGCTTTGATACCAACATGGGGTATGGGACAGATGCTCATTATGAGGGCATTCGCAAGTTTGGTTTGACACCACTTCACAGACGAACTTTTGTGAAGCCCTTTCTTTAGGAAATATCCCGTTTTGAATGAAGAGGTGAAAGATGAGGGTTACCAGTAATCAAGTGATGATAAATGCCTTAACTGCGGATAAGTCCAGAAGTATTCCCTACTCAAATTTGGTTGGAAAGAGCGTGTCGGGAGTTGTCACTGCCGTTGAGGGGAATCGGATTACAATTTTACAAAATGGGACGTCGCTGAACCTGCTAAACGAGTCGGGGACACCATTTGTGTTAAATCAAAAGGTAAATCTATTGATTACAGGCATGCGTGATGGGACGCTTCTAGCGACTGTCAATTCAGAAACTGCTCAAACAGAGATGGTGGATGACGTGTTGATGAAGTTTAATGGAGATTCAGGCAGCCGTGAAATTGTAGAGGCGATGCTTAAATTTTCAGTGCCTTTGACACAGCAAAATTTTAATACGATGAAACAGAACATGGGGACAATTAAGATTTTTCTATCTGAAATGGCAATCGCTGAAACGGGAGTGGAGAGCATTGATGTGGAAAAGGCCATTAAAGAAAATGTATTGGAACTTTTGAAAAATGCATCTGAAGTCCCGCGGGGAGAAAGTGCTGAATCCACCATATCGATGAAAATGTCACCGACATCAGCTGAGGCAACAGGAGGGGCAGATGTGGCGGGACCTGAGATGGCAATCCCAACGGCCAAGAATGTGCCAGCTTCCGCTGAATCAAATCCTCTTCAGATGACTGACAAAGCTGAACTCCCTGTTAAATCAGAGCCAGAAATGGATCAATTTAGTACAAAGGTCGACCTAAATACAGGCGAGACAGAAAGGCCTCCCGTCGTTAAAACTGGGTCAGATGGTGTGAAATTGGATGAACATGTAAAGGCAGAGCTGAATGATTTAAAAGGGGATGCATCACAACCAAGAGAAAAAGGAGAACTGGAAACAATTCGCTCCATGATTGGTGAACTCGTTGGCGACTTGGAAAAATCCTCAGAGACGGCTTTAAAAGAGGGGATGTTGAAGCTGGCACAGGCATTTGATTTAGAAGTTGATGCTTTGATGACTAAGAGCGAAATTGAGTTGACTTTTAAAAATCTTTATTTGGCGCTTCAATTAAGAGGAGATGAGCAGAGTATAGGTCAAAGTTTTACAAATTTGGTTAAATTGATTAATAGCATGAGTCTTCCAGATGAAGCACTACAGGAAATTTCTATGCTATTGAATCAAGAGGGTGATGATGTAGAGCGGCTGATGACTCTGGCTAATATTTTAAATAAAGCCACTGGCGAAGAAGAAACGAGGATGAAGCTCGATAAGGAAATTGTGTTTATCAAAGAGGGAAGTCAAATTGCAAAACAGATAAATGAACCGCTTTTTTTTATCCAGATGCCCGTTGAAATTGAGTCTGAACTTCACACAGTGGAGTTATATTATAGAAGGAAAAAGAAAGGTGACCCAGAAGAAGATTATACCATCTTGGTGGCGTTAAAAACACAAAATCTCGAAGAAGTCAGATGCCTTATCGAAAAAAAGAAGGATTACTATACGCTGAATTTCAAACTGAAGACGGAGGCAATCAAAGATTATTTCGAGGGAAATGATGAGATATTAAAATCTCAACTTGATTCGAAAAATGTAAAGCTGAGATTTACTGTGGAATCAGATGCCTCTTTTGAACTGGAGGAAGCACCTAAAATGGGACTTTTGGACTTGAGAATTTAAGCAAACGCCAATGGTTAAATTTGGATAGAAAGGGGATAAATGTGGATAAAAAGAAGATGGCTGCAGCGCTTAGATTTGATCCACAGAGAGATGCGGCACCTCAAATGATTGCAAAGGGGCTGGGCATCGTTGCTGAAAACATCATCAAGACGGCTCAGGAACGTGAAATTCCAATTTACGAAGATGAAAAACTGTCACGCCAACTCCAACATTTAGAACTTGGAGATGAAATTCCATATGAGCTCTATGAAGTTGTAGCTGAAGTGTTGGTTTTTATTGGGGCAATGGACAAAGGCAAGGGAAGACGATGATGGATCTGAAGAATAAGCGGAAGATAGGAACCCACGGTGAGGAATTGGCTGAAGCGTGGCTGACTCAAAGGGGTTATGAAATTGTTGAAAAAAATCACTACACACCGCGCGGTGAAATAGATATCGTCGCCTATCTGGATGGAATATATTATTTTGTGGAAGTCAAATACAGGAGGAGCCTCAAATACGGTTCGCCAAAGGAGGCTCTAACGGCTTCAAAACTCAAGGCTATGCGGTATTCGGCAATGTCGTATGTTGCGGAAAAACAGGCCTATATCCAGTATAAAATATCCTTTTTAGGAATCACATCTGCGGTGCAGGATGATATAAATTACGAATGGCTTGAAAATGTCTTTGAGTAGGCATTTTTTTTATGGTAAAATGTAAATAAATAGAAAAATATTTAAAATGTGTAATTTCAAATTGGATAATATTAAAAGTGGAGGCATGTTAAGAGATGATTAGTAAGACGATATCAGGGGTGTTAAATGGAATAGAAGGGATTCCAATAGAGATTGAAACCTTTATTAGCAGAGGTCTTCCCAGTCATCAGATTGTGGGACTGCCCAATCAGGTCATAAAGGAATCCAAAGAGCGTGTGAGGTCGGCTATAAAAAATGCGGGATATCAGTTTCCAGATCAAAGGATTACTCAAAATATGTCACCTGCCAATATTAGAAAAGAGGGATCTCATCTTGATTTGCCAATTGCAGTGGGCATTTTGGCATCTGAATTTGAATCAAATTTCGCCTATTTGAACAGCGTTGCCTTTGTAGGGGAATTGTCGCTCGTAGGCGAAATAAAGCCTGTAAAGGGAATCTTGAGCTTGCTGGATGGGTTTAAGAAGGCGGGCATAGCACATGTGGTATGCCCGGCAGAAAATGTGACGGAAGCTAAATATGTAGAGGGATTGGCACTTTATCCATATGCCTCTCTGGAACTTTTAATGAAAGATATGATAGCTGGAAGGTTAATAGAATATGAAGATAGGAACGTGCCGAAGAAGGAGAATCCGCACTATGATATGGATTTTGAAGATATTATTGGGCAGTCTCAGGCCATTAGAGCGGTGGAAATAGCGGCGGCAGGTTTTTTCAATATGTTGCTCATCGGTCCACCTGGCTGTGGCAAGACGATGATTGCAGAGCGCATTGCCACAATCTTGCCGACACTCACTCTTCAGGAGAAAATAGAGCTGACAAAAGTATATAGTTTGTCAGATGAGAACACATCATATGATTTAGTTGAACTGAGACCAGTGAGAGCACCACATCATTCTATTACGAGGCCCTCACTGGTTGGAGGCGGCAACAAACTTGAACCAGGGGAAGTATCAAAGGCACACAATGGCGTTTTGATACTGGATGAGTTCCCAGAGTTTCGAAAGGAAGTTATCGAGGCACTGAGAGAGCCAATGGTAAATGGTAAAATTCAAATTACGAGAAATCAGAGAACGGCGGATTTTCCCGCTGGTTTTATGCTCGTCGCTACTATGAATCCGTGTAGCTGTGGCTATTATTTATCGGCCACTCAGTCCTGCATGTGCAATATATATGAAATAAGGCGTTATCTAAATAAAATATCTGGGCCGATATTAGATAGATTCGACCTGCATTTGTTTATGGATCGGGTTTCACTGGACTCAAAAGCGTGCAGCAGTTCTCGTGAACTCAGAGAAAGGATTCAAGTGGCAGAGAACCATAGGAGAGGCCGTGGACAGACTGTACCAAATGCAAAGATGGGCAAGGGGGATATCAACCGTTTTTGTAATTTGTCAGAAGAGGCAAAGACTATGATGACACGCTATTATAGTGAGGGGAAGTTATCTATGCGACGATACGATAAGCTCTTAAAAATCAGCAGGACAATTGCAGATTTGGAATCAGTACAATTGATTGAACGGCATCATATAATGGAAGCTATGCAATATCAAAATTTAGAGAGATTAAAGAAATCATTATAAGGGAGTATTAGATGGATAAATACCTGTATAACTATATGTGTTTAAATAAATTAACTGCACTTAGCAAACAAAGTCGCAAAAAAATTATGAATTATTTCAGGGCATATCATTTAATCAATTGGCATCATGTGGACAACAATCGGAGCTACTATGATATTTCGCCAGAGGTGGAACTGCCAACTGGCGTGTTGAAGAACCAATTTATAGAGTCTGTAAAGGAACATCTGGAGAATTTAAATCGACTGGATACAAATTATCTCGTGCCCTCGAATATTTACTTTCCGAAGCGCTTTAATATGTTTGAACCTTTGACAGATATCATCTATTATAAGGGAAATAAATCCCTTTTTAATGCGCCTTATCATGTTGCTGTGGTTGGCACCCGAAAGCCGACAAGTTATGGAAAACGCGTAGCTTACGAACTTGGAGAATTCCTGGGAGCGGCTGGAGTCAATGTCATTAGTGGTATGGCACTTGGAATTGATGGCATTGTGCACGAAGGCGTTTTGAAATCTGGTGGAAACGCCACTGCGGTGTTGGCGTCAGGTGTTAATCAGCCGTACCCATCTAGCCATAGGGCGCTATATCATAAAATCTTAAAGCAAGA
Source organism: Firmicutes bacterium UBA6806 (assembly GCA_002452745.1). Taxonomy (GTDB): domain Bacteria; phylum Bacillota; class Clostridia; order Peptostreptococcales; family Acidaminobacteraceae; genus Fusibacter_A. The sequence continues at coordinate 82,225 of DKFC01000014.1, read as the reverse complement.
TGGGTTGATTCTGTCCGAAATGGGGGCTTCTGAAATGCCTATGAAATACCATTTTCCCATGAGGAATAGACTGATTTGTGGGCTAGCGGATGTGGTGGTTATCATAGAAGCCTCACATAAGAGTGGTTCGCTTATAACTGCAAGATATGCAGCTGAATACGGAAAAGAAATATTTGCTCTGCCAGGCAATATCTATCACAATACGTCAAAGGGAAGCAATCAACTTATTTTTGATGGCGCAACGCCGTTGATCCGTTTTGAAGATATTTTAACGATGCTAAATTTTGATAAAGTCAGCCAACCGAAAAAGAGCGAACAATCAGATATTTCAGAAAATTCGAAACTGATTCTCGAAGAACTTAAAAAGTTCAAACGGTTGACAGTTGAACAGATTCAAGAGAAGACAAAGCTGGATACTGGCCGAATGCAAAGTGCAATTATGGAATTGGTACTGGATGAATATTGCGAATATGTAAGTATAAATGAGATAGAAATTAGATAGAAAACACTTGACAAGACTGATTTTTATATATAAATTTATTAGGTACAGTTGATAGCACAACTGGAAAATAAATTGGAGTGTTCAAATATGTCCTATAATTTAGTAATCGTTGAATCCCCAGCAAAGGCAAAAACCATTGAAAAGTTCTTGGGCAAGACCTTCAAGGTCATTGCATCTATTGGACATGTTCGTGATTTGCCAAAGAGCAAAATGGGGGTTGACATAGAAAATAATTTTGATCCCAACTACATCAACATTCGCGGGAAAGGCGACTTGATTAAATCCTTGAAGTCAGCTGCAAAAAAAGCAGATCGAGTTTACCTCGCAACTGACCCCGACCGTGAAGGTGAGGCTATTGCTTGGCATTTAGCCTATATTTTGGGAATCCCTGAAGATGAACCTTGTCGTGTTACCTTTCACGAGATTACAAAAGATGCTGTTAAGGCAGCTGTGAAGAATCCGCGACAAATTGATATCAAATTAGTGGATGCTCAGCAGGCAAGACGTGTCCTTGATAGACTTGTTGGATATTCGATCAGCCCTATATTATGGAGAAAAGTAAAAAAGGGTCTAAGTGCCGGAAGAGTGCAGTCAGTTGCAACGAAGCTCATTTGTGATAAAGAACGTGAGATTATGGCGTTTGTTCCAAAAGAGTTTTGGAAACTTGAAATTGATGCGCAAAGTAAAGCGAAGGACTTGGTCTCTTTTGATTTTTATGGTGATAAAAGTGGGAAAATTGAACTTGATAATGAAGCTCAGATAGATGCTGTTATTGAGGGAATTTCAAATGAGAGCTGTATCATCAACGAGGTGGAGACCAAGAAAAAACACCGTCATCCATCGCCTCCTTTTATAACGAGTTCTCTGCAACAGGAGGCTTCAAACCGCTTTGGGTTTACAACTAAAAAAACCATGATGCTCGCACAACAGTTGTATGAAGGTATCACGGTAAAAGGACATGGCGCAATTGGTCTTATTACGTATATGAGAACAGATTCTGTTCGTATATCTGACGTTGCCAAAACGGCATGTCGTGAATTTATTAACGAAAATTACGGAGAAGCTTATCTAGGCAGTGAAGAGAAGAAGGCAAAGGTTTCCAAACAGGCGCAAGATGCCCATGAAGCTATTAGGCCGACTTATGTTGAAATGTCTCCAGAGTCAATTGAAGAATCCCTTACCAAAGATCAGTATAAACTCTATGATCTCATCTGGTCGCGGTTTGTTGCGTCTCAGATGGCAAGTGCTGTATTTGAGGGACTTTCGGTGGAGGCCGGTGTTGGAGCATACATCTTCAAGACCACGGGGAGCAAACTTATTTTCGAAGGTTTTTTGAAGGTTTATACTTTTAGCAAACAAAGTGATAAATTGCTTCCGGAACTGGCTAAAGGCGATGTTCTTGATGTAAAACAACACAGTAAGTCTCAACACTTTACCCAACCGCCTGCAAGGTTTACAGAGGCATCTTTGGTTAAAGAAATGGAAGAAAAAGGCATAGGCAGACCGAGTACGTACGCACCAACCATCACCACAATACTCAGTAGAGGTTATGTGGAGAAGGAAAAGAAGAATTTAAAACCAACAGAGCTTGGTTTTATCATTGACGAAATCATGAGTGAATATTTTTCGGAAATCGTCGATGTGACATTTACTGCAAGTATGGAGCAACATTTTGATAGCATTGAAGAGGGCAACGAGCCGTGGAAGCAAGTCATCAAGAGCTTTTATGGCGATTTTGATCCGCTTTTAAAAAATGCTGACGAGGCCATCGAAAAAGTGGATTTAACTGAAGAGACTGATATCGAATGCGAGAAATGTGGAAGCATGATGCTTATTCGACATGGTAGATATGGCAAATTCTTAGCGTGTTCCAACTATCCTGATTGCAATAATACAAAACCAATTTTAAAATCACTTGGAATCAAATGTCCTGAATGTGAGACTGGTGAAATTATTGAGAGAAAGACTAAAAAGCTAAAGACTTTCTATGGTTGTTCAGAATTCCCTAACTGTAACTTTGTCTCATGGGATCAGCCAATTGATAAAAAGTGTCCAAAATGTGGAGATATACTAGTTCATAAAAAAACAAAGAAGCTAGATTATATAAAATGTCACAATCCAAATTGTGACTATAAAGAGGAAAATGAAGGAGGAAAAAATGCTGAATAGCAATATATTGAATAAGATGAGGCGTCTTAACGGCATTTTACAAACATCTGGGGCGTCCCACTTGTCATTTCAAGATTTATGTCATACAATGATGAAAATTTTAGATTCAAATGTTTACGTGGCGAGTAAAAAAGGAAAGATTCTTGGCGTGAGTTTATATGATCACGAAGATAGTGCGGTGATTAGCACTGACGTTGGTGAAAAATTTTTTAATATAGAAGATCATGAAGAATTGATGAAGATAAATGAGACGATGTTCAATGTCACTGAAGAACATCTGGTCAGTATTTTTAAAAATGACATTGATAGTTATTCCAAATTTGTCACTATTGTGCCAATCATCGGAAATGCGCAAAGAGTGGGAACTTTCATCGCGGCAAGAAGAGATGAAAGCTATTTGGAAGAGGATTTGATCTTAGCTGAGTATGCAGCAACTATTATAGGCCTTGAGATCATGAGAGCTAAGAGTGATGAACATGAAGAAATTGCTCGTAAAAAGGCGATTGTTCAAATGGCTATTAGCACGCTTTCATATTCTGAGTTTGAAGCTATTGTCAACATCTTTGAAGAACTGGATTCAGAAGAGGGACTGCTGGTTGCAAGTAAAATTGCTGATAAAGCTGGAATCACTCGATCTGTTATTGTGAATGCACTCAGAAAATTTGAAAGTGCAGGTGTTATTGAAACCCGTTCTCTTGGTATGAAAGGCACTTATATAAAAGTATTAAATGACTGTCTTTTAGAAGAACTTCAAAAATTAAAAAATTAATTCTGAATTGATAAATGGACAAAAAAATGAAGACCTTAACTTGTTAGGGTCTTTTCTTGTGAGTTTGATGTAGATAACGGCTGAAAAGTGGGTAAAAGAACTTATGGCGAGTACATAATATTCTGACAAATGTTATTGCATAAGAAATAAGTCCTAAAAATAGGGAGAATGGGCACCAAAATGTTAAAAACGCTTTATTTTCTACAATATATGGGTTAGAATATAAGCTAGAAAGTTAGATGTAGTGGAAATGTTAAAATTTGAACTAAAAAAATAATTGATTATTTCCGATATATTTTATGTAAGAATATAAGGAGAGGTGAATAAAATGTTCAAGGGATCTTTTGGCTATATGAATTTTATCAACAAGGCACTTGACGGCTCTTGGATGAGAAACAGTGCGATTGCCAACAATATGGCAAATGTCAATACGCCAGGATATAAAAAAGAGACAGTTAATTTTGAAGATGTTCTCAGAAATGAATTAGATTTAAATGCAAGCGTTAAAATGACGAAGACGAACTCAAAGCATATTGATCCGAATAATACAGGTGAGATTACTGTTGATAAAATAGGTGATACAAACTACAGAGTTGACAAAAATAACGTGGACGTGGACGTCGAAAGTGGCGAACAGGCTAAAAATACAATTTACTACAATTCGCTTGTAACTGAAATAAATGGACAGTACAATCGGTTGAAAGAAGCTATGAGGATTAACCGATAGGACATTGGAAGTCTATATTTGGACTTGAGAGGAGAACAATATGAGTTTTTTTAATTCAATTAATGTCAGTGCATCAGGTCTAACGGCTGAAAGGCTTAGAATGGACTTGATATCAGAAAATATTGCCAATGCCAATACAACCCGCACCCCAAGCGGGACACCGTATAGACGCAAAGTTGCTATTTTTAGAGAGCAACAGCCAGATGCATTTGCCATGGCGCTTGGGAAAGCCAGCAGTGCTTATGGAAGTGGAAACGGAGTTGAAGTCGCGGGTATTGAAGAGGATCAATCGCCGTTTAAAAAGGAGTACAATCCAAATCATCCAGATGCAGATGCAGATGGATTTGTGAGCCTTCCAAATGTTGAAGTGGTAAATGAAATGATCAACATGATTTCTGCGTCGAGGGCATATGAGGCAAATGTCACCTCCATAGCCAATACAAAATCAATGGCCATGAAGGCACTTGAAATTGGCAAGTAGGGGGAAGTAAATGGATATTAAATCACTCAACAACTCAATTATCAATCGAGATGCTAAATTGGTGGAAGTCAATAACACGCTTGAAAAGTCAAAATTAAACTTCCAAGATCTTTTAACGGAAAATTTAGAAAAGGTCAATGCATACCAGTTGAATGCAGAAGATATGGACCGGAAATTCGCCTTAGGTGAAATAGACAACCTTCATGATGTGACCATTGCCGGAATGAAGGCAAATTTAACCATTAATATGGCTGTTGAAGTTACAAATAAAGTTCTGTCGGCATATAGCGAAATTATGCGACTTCAAATTTAAACTAGACATTACAATGGATAAAGCAATTATGTGGTATCATAATAAAGAGAAAACTCTTAATGGGGTGTGTTAATGGGAGATTTATTGAATAGAATACGTGAGCGTGTGACGACGTTTTATACCGGCTTAAATCGAAATAGAAAGATTATGCTTATAGCCGGTTTGATTGCTGCAATTTTGGCAATAACGTTTCTGATTTTAACGCTGACGCGAACTGAATACGTTGAAATTGCAAGGGGATTGTCGCCAGTAGAAGCGCAATCAATGACGAGTAAATTGGATGAGCTGGGGATTGCTTGGAAAGATCAAAATGATGCCTCAGTTATTCTTGTGCCTGCAAACGACGTCTCAAAAGCTCGTATGGAGTTGGCGGTACAGGCAGAGTCAAGTAATTTCAGCTGGTCAGATGTTTTTAGTAGTGAATCTATTACGATGACATCACAAACAAGAGAACAAATGTACATACAGGCCAAGGCGGCAGAGGTTGAACGGTCCATTGAAACCATTACAGCGGTTGATAATGCAACTGTCATTTTGCAAATCCCAAAAGACAGCAGCTATTTTATGGCGGATGATGTGAAGTCCAAGGCTTCTGTTGTTTTGGACATCAAGAAGGGATATACGCTGAATGAACAACAGGTAAACGGTATTGTGAATCTGATTGTGGCAGCGGTTAAAGACTTGACACCTGAAAATGTTGCCGTTATTGACAGCACAGGTGTTCAATTAAATAATCCTGAAGACAGCGAGTCCTTTTCGGCCAATAGCCAATTTGATTTACAAGTTAAAACGCAACTTCAACTTCAAAAAGATTTAACGGTCTTCTTAGAAAAACTCTATGGAATTGGCAATGTTGAGGTTCAACCTCACGTTACTTTGGATTTTAATCAACAGACGGAAACCCAAAAGGTTTTTAGCCCTCCAATAGAAGGTGAAGTCAACGGCTTAGTTAGAAGTGCTACAAAGATCACCGAGAACGTTGTCAATGGCACTGGAGCGGTAGGCGCTCCTGGAACTGATTCCAACAGTGGTGCGGCCACTTCGGCGGTAGAGGCAACGGATAATAATTCGTCTTATCAAAAGGCGAGCGACACACTCAATTACGAATTAAATGAAATCTATAGAGAAATTGTCAAGGCTCAGGGAACCGTTAGCAATATGTCGATTGGCGTCATCGTCAACTCTAAGGCATTGGTGGACGGCAGCATGACAGACGATCATTACAATGAACTCGTGGACTTAATTGCCATGTCAGCTGGAACTGGAAAAGAGAACATAAGGATTATGGTACAAGAATTTCCTGATCCAATGGCAAATTATGATGTCTATACTGGAACGACTACGTCGGGACTTTTGTTTGGCATTCCTATTTGGGCGATTGTATTGGTGGCGTTGATAACGCTGGCAGCAATCTTGGGAGCTGTTATTGTCATGAGAAGAAACCGTTCGAGAAAACAAGTAGCGGAAGAAGAAGAGAAGATGAGACAGCAACAAATCAAAGCTGAACTTGAAGAAATCGGCACGGAAGCAGAAGACAAGGGTAGTCCTAAATATCACATCGAAAAATTTGTGGATACGAATCCAGAAGCGGCGACAGCTCTGTTGCGTGCATGGTTGAACGAAGAATAGGGGAGGCAATATGGCAACAAAAAAAGGGAAGATGTCGGGCAAGACAAAAGCTGCAATTTTGCTGATTGCATTGGGTCCGGAGCGATCTGCGGCATTGTTTAGCCATATGCACGATGATGAAATAGAAGAACTGACGCTTGAAATAGCAAATGTCAACAAGATTTCGCCAGAAGAGAGAGAGGCTGTTCTGGAGGAATTCTATCAAGTCTGCCTGGCACAAGAGTTTATTTCAGAAGGCGGTATCAATTACGCCAAAGAAGTTTTGGAAAAGGCTATGGGATCTCAAAAGGCATTGGAGATTATCAACAAACTCACTTCGTCGCTTCAAGTCAAGCCGTTCGACTTTGTTCGAAAGACAGATGCGACTCAGCTGTTGAATTTTATACAAAACGAGCATCCGCAGACGCTTGCTTTAATCTTGTCTTATCTGAATTCAAATCAAGCGGCACAGGTTCTCTCGGCGTTGCCACAGGAAAAACAGGCGGATGTTGCACAGAGAATTGCCACCATGGAAAGTACATCTCCTGAAATTATCAAGGAAGTGGAACTGGTGCTGGAGAGAAAATTGTCTTCAATGGTGACGCAAGATTACTCGGCAACAGGTGGAATTCAGTGTATTGTTGACATCCTCACATCCGTTGACCGTGGTACTGAAAAATATATTTTGGAAACGCTTGAAATTCAAAATGCAGAACTCGTTGAAGAAATTAGAAAGAAAATGTTTGTATTCGAGGACATCATCAATCTGGACAGTGTTGGTATTCAGAGATTTATCAGAGAAGTGGACAACAGCGAGCTCGCTGTTGCGCTTAAAGGTGCAACAGATGAAGTTAAAGAAATCATCTTCGTCAACATGTCGAAACGGATGGCTGAAATGCTCAGAGAGGATATGGACTTCATGGGACCAGTTAGACTTAGAGATGTTGAAGAAGCTCAGCAGAAAATTGTTAATGTCATTCGTAAACTTGAAGAAGCTAATGAAATTATTATTGCAAGAGGCGGGGGAGATGAGCTAATTGTCTAGGATATTTAAGTCATCGCGCGTTATACTGGATGACAAGGCCTTTGTGCTCTCCACTAAAATTGAACAAACTGTTCCCACAGTTGAATCGGATGAATTGGCTGCCAATGATGTGATTGATCACACCTTGGCAGCCAATCAAGTAATAGAGGAAGCCAGAACAGAAGCTGAAAGCATTCTGAACGAAGCCGACAGAGAAGCAGAAGAAAAATTAAATAGTGCCAATGTCAGCAGTGAAAAAATCATTGCAGATGCCTATGATCAAGCCAAAGGTATTATGGAGCAAGCGAGAAAGCAAGGTTATGAAGAAGGCTATGAGTTTGCCATTACCGAAAGCAGAGACATTGCTGATGGGATTGTATCAGAGGCAAATGCGCTCAAGCATGAATGGTTGAGAGCGAAGGAATCTCTTGAAAAAGAGGCTGAGTCGGAGCTTGTAGAAATTGTGCTGACAACTTTAGAAAAAATTCTGAACCGCAAAGTTGAGGAGGAGTCAACTGTTGTCGAAGGCATTATTGCTGAAGCGATTAAACGCGTCAATAAGACTGAAAATTTGACATTGAGGGTTTCCAGTGAAGACTATAGTCATGTTCTCAGTATCAAGCCAATGATTCTTGCCATGACTGAAAAAGTTGACGAGATAGAAATCAAACAAGATTCGTCTCTAAAAAATGGCAGTTGCGTTATTGATACCGATTCAGGGAGTATAGACAGCAGTGTTTGGACTCAATTTGAACAAGTTCGGAAGGTGTTTGAAGATTTGCTGAGAAGTGAATAATTTTTTTAGAAGTAAGTGAGTGAAAGTCATGGCGATAGATTTAAGGCGATACAAAAATGTCATTTTGGACAACTCGTTGCTCAAATTCAGCGGAAGGGTTTCGAAAATCATTGGACTGATGATTGAATCCATTGGGCCAGCTGTTGAAATTGGAGAGGTTTGCGAGATATATCCCATCAAGGGTGGTGTGCCTTTAAAGGGTGAAGTTGTCGGATTTAAAGATGATAGGGTTTTGCTAATGCCGCTTGGAGATATGGCTGGCATTGGCCCTGGTAGCAAAGTGATTGCAACTGGGCATGAACTTCAAATTGAAGTGAGTGACGACCTTTTAGGTAGGATACTAGATGGGCTAGGACAACCGATTGACGGCAGAAATAAACCTAAAGCTCAAGCGAAATATCCAGCAAACAACAATCCGCCCAATCCTTTGGAGAGAGATAAAATTGAAGATCCAATGCCGCTTGGCATTAGGGCTATAGATTCCCTTCTCACATGTGGAAAAGGCCAGAGAGTTGGCATATTTGCTGGATCTGGTGTTGGTAAGAGTACTTTACTCGGGATGATTGCAAAGTATACTAAAGCAGATATTAACGTAATCGCACTCGTGGGAGAGCGGGGGCGTGAAGTTCGAGAATTCATAGAGAATGATTTAGGGGAAGAGGGACTCAAACGGTCGGTTGTGATTGTTGCGACTTCTGATAAGCCTGCCCTTGTCCGCGTGAAAGCGGCGCTCATAGCGACTTCAATTGCGGAATACTTTAGAGATCAAGGGAAGAATGTCGTTTTGATGATGGACTCCGTCACTAGGTTTTCCATGGCCCAGAGGGAAATTGGGCTTGCAATAGGCGAACCACCTGTCACAAGGGGATATACGCCATCTGTATTTGCAGTTCTTCCAAGATTGCTTGAACGTGCTGGAAACTCTTCTGTTGGATCAATCACAGGACTTTACACCGTATTGGTTGATGGAGACGATTTCAATGAACCTATATCAGATGCTGCTAGAGGGATACTGGATGGTCATATCATTTTGACACGTAAACTGGCGGCTTTGGGACATTATCCAGCAATTGATATTTTGGAAAGCGCTAGTCGGGTTATGCCAAATATCATTGAAGAAGAGCATCTCTCATCGGCCATGAGATTTAAAGAAATTCTAGCGGTATATAAAGGTTCTGAGGATTTGATCAGCATTGGTGCATATGCAAAGGGAAGCAATCCAAACATAGATTTTGCAATCAGCAAAATTGACGATTTCAATGGTTTTCTGAAGCAGAGAACCACTGAAAAGGCGGAGTTTGAAAAGACAATTGAAACCATGATGACGATGATTGAACCTTAAATAAGCGGTTACCTTTAAAGCTGAGGCAGTGATTTATGAAAAAATTTAAGTTCAGATATGAAAGCGTTTTGAAAATGAGAATGGACAGGGAAGACGCTTTGAAAAATGAATTGGCCAAATTGCTTGCCAAACGGCAGACGGTTGTGGATGAACTGGATAGCTTAAAGGCAAGATTTCTCGAGTATTCTAATTGGGTGGAAGAGGGACTGAAATCAGGGAATTCCAGCCTGCAAATGCATGAGATTAGCAGTGGGAAAAGCTACTATAGAACAAATCTATCGAGAACTTCGGAAAAGTTGGCGAGGGTTGATAACGATATTGAAAAGGCAAAAAAACTATTGGTTGATGCCATGAGAGAGCGAAAAGTGATGGAAAAACTTAAGGAAAAGGATTTCCAAAACTACATAGAAGAATACAATAAATCAGAAGCAAAGGCTATTGAGGAAATAGTCAATTATAAAAGCAATAAAGCTGGAGGCGAAGAATAATGGCTGAAAAGAATCAGGCAGCTCAAAATAATGATAATTCAACTCAGGACAAGAAAAAATCTGGTGGAAAAATGGGCTGTTTGATTGTCTTGCTCATTTTGGTCATAACCCCTTTACTGGCTGTTGGCACACTGTACTTTTTCAACAAGGATTTCAAATTGAGCGTCAATAGCATTATGTCTCAAGTGCCCGGACCTGTGGGTGCCTATTTTGAGAACTTTCCAACGCGGGCAGAAGAACAGGAAAAAATCAGAACTATATCAGATTATATGCTTTCCATTGCAGAAGATAGAGCTGTGGACAAGCTGTTGGTCTTAAAAGGGGATGATTCAAAAGCCTATGATGAGGTCATCAAAGACATGGTGAGAATCAATCCAAATAAGACGAAGAGTATTTTGGAAGCGATCAGAGGACAGGCAATCAGTCAAGATGCAGTTGTGACGACGGTTACCAAAATTGAAGAGGAAAAAGCGGCAGATGTAAAGACAGAGGCAGACTATATTGTTTCGCTCCCGGTATCGTCAGCTATTGGTGAAATTGACAAAGTTATTGCAGCGTCAATCAATGGACATAAAGACGCAGCGGCACTCTTTGAAGCTATGACTGACGAAGACGCTGAAAAAATTCTATATCGGTTAGATGAGACAGATCGAAACAAAATCTTCTCGTATCTATCTGACAGCAAGGCCATGAGCATTAAACAAAAACACAACGACTTGCAATTGAAGGATACGGAACTTGTTCAAGTTGCTGGCGTCTATAAATCTGAAAATGCTACAACACTGGTTAACACAATTGGCAATACCGGTCAGTACACGTTAGATGAATTGGCTGTAATCTATAAAAACATTGGGCCTAAAAAAGCGGGAGAGGTTTTGGCAAAGTCTCAAAATGACCCTTTTGTGTTCCAAGTTATCGAAAAAATCAAAGACAACGAACTCCTCAACGAAAATGTAGATAATATTACACCAGATATCTTAAAATCATTAAAGATATATAGGGAGTTTGACGATAATGTAAGTGAGCTTGTGAAGGTGTACTCAAAGATGGGGACGGATAAGGTTGCAGACATCATAAAAAATATGATGCTTAATGCGTCACCATCAAAAGTGTATGAACTAAATAATGGTGATTTGATTTCTATAAGCGATGAAAAGCTGATGCTTGAGATTCTCAAGAGTTTTCCAGAGAGCAAGAAAGCAGAAATCCTATCCCTTTTGGACAAGACACTGTCATCTGAACTCACTCGAAAACTAGCATTACCTGAAAATTAGGAGGTGACGAATGTTAACCAGAGAACTGCAATCTAATGTGCACGTTCTCAATGTGTTTAAACAAACTGGGCAAACCAACACTGAACAGAACAATGTGTTTAGTGAGCTGATGAAGAAGAAACAGGTGGTGGACAAACCGGAATCCGCACAAGTGGTCGTTTCATCTATTCGCAAGAATGAAGTCAATAACATGGAAACAAAAAAAGCGGAAACGCAAAATGTTAATGAAAGACAAAGGACAACAGATCAGTCAACTAAGACAGAAAGTAAAACTGAATCAAAGAAGACTGAAAAAGAATCAAAGGCAGTAAAGACTGAAAAAAAACAGAGCAATGCTGAAGATGTTACAGATGAAACAAAGGAAATTGTAAAATCAATTGAGGATAAGTTGAATATTTCAGAAGATGAGCTTAACGCTCTAATGGCTCTTTTAAACATAGCGCCGGCAGAACTTCAACAACTTCTTGAGACGAATACAGAACTGACAGGGCAATTTCAGGAACTTTCAACCTTGATAACTCAAATTCAAATTTCTTCTCAGCTAAATGATAATCAGCAAGTAGATCCCAAATTACTTCAGTTAATGATGGATAAATTGTCTGAGATTAAAACAGAGATTGAGTCAATGGATAAAAGTGATGATGGCACATTTGGAGAAGCGATTTTAAAACAGTTGGAAACATTAACAAAATCATCTGATAGTGGACAAACAGTTGCTGATGCAAAGGTGGTTGAACCGACATCTGACAAAAAAACTGAAAGCGATTTTGAAACGTTGAGATCAACACTTGGGCTGAATGGAGAAGCCAATGTGAAAAGGGCTGAGACAACTGAAAAAAATGTGGAAGTTGTTGAATCAGACTCGCAAGAGAGTGATGAAGCTAGCTTGAAAATCGAAGGTGTCAATTCAAAATCGGATACAGATGCAAAAAGTAATGACAGAGAGCAAAAGTCAGATGACAAAACGCAGGTGTCTGTCAAGACGAATTCAGAAGGTGAAGTGGTTATTACCAAAACTCAGTCTGAATCAAATGCAATTCTCGATCAGATTACCATGAAGCAACCGAGTACAGTTACAAACGGAACGTACTTTCAAACAAGTGGACAGACAACGGTATCAAGACAGGATGTGTTTGATCAAATTATGGATTCCATCAGGGGTAATGTCAAACTTGACGACAATGGGTCACACATGCTGATGAAACTAAAACCTGAGTCCCTTGGCAGTGTTGAACTCAAAATTTCGATTCACAAAGGTGTTGTTCAAGCTGAAATTAATGTGGAAAATGAAATGGTGAAGGCGGCTGTTGAATCCAATTTGGATAATTTGAAGCACTCATTGACTCAAAAGGGATATCAGCTTAATCAAATCAATGTTTCGATTGACTCTGGAAAAAAGGAAAGCGACCAATCGTTCCAATCAAATGGCAATAAAAATAAAAATCAAACCTCAAAAGATTTGACTATTGAAGAAAGACTGGATGTCTCTTTGGAGGACATGATTTACAATAACAGTGAAGAACCTATTTCAACCATCAATTACTATGCATAGGAGGTGACTCAAATGGCTTTTCCGATTAGCGGTTCGTTTACCGAAAGTCAAATAGACAAGTTAAATTCAATTACCAATGATTCTGAAAATACGCAGAGGCGAAAGAATCAAGAACTTGACAAGGATGCTTTTTTGAAGCTCATGACAGTTCAACTTCAGTATCAAGATCCATTGAGTCCAATGGACAATTCGCAGTATATTACGCAAATGGCTCAATACTCTTCTGTTGAACAGCTGGCCAATATCAGCGAAGCGACAGAGACAACAAATGCCTATAATGAAATAATTGCGACGCAACTAAAAAATCTAACCGATTTGATAACACAAATGATTTCTGACAAATCCGGAGATTCTGAAGATACAGATGAAAATTCAGAAATTGTTAATCAATTGGTAAAAATCAATAATGCAATGGAACAGTACTTTGGTTCTAAAAGCGAAGATGAAGACGAAGCGACGTCTTCAGATGAAATACTTGCCAGTTTGGGAAACTAGTTGAGAAGGTGTTAATGTGAATAATTTTAATGGAATGAACAATGATTATGTTTTGAAGCGAACCAAGATCAATGGCGTCGATTCTTCGAAAGGCAATCAGAGCGTTCAAAATAGGACAATTACAGAAGGTCCAAGTTTCAACGAAATTCTCAATAAGATACAAAAAAGCGAAGATGTTAAATTTTCAAAGCATGCCATAGATCGGCTGAACTCTCGCAACATTCAATTGACGGATCAGGAACTGAGCAGAATCAACTCAGCGGTTGATAAAGCAAGTCAAAAGGGTGTGAGAGAAGCGCTGATTATGATGGACAACAAGGTATTTATAGCTAGTGTGCAAAATAAGACCATCATCACTGCAGCCGTTGATGATCAATTACAAGACAGTGTATTTACAAATATAGATGGAGCAGTCATTATTTAAGCTGGACCTTTTAAGGAGGCTTTCATCCTCTGACTGATAGATGAGGATGCTGCTCGCAGGAGGTTATTTCATTATGATGAGATCAATGTTTTCTGGTGTTTCGTCTTTAAGGGCGCATCAGTTGAAAATGGACGTCATTGGCAATAACATTGCCAACGTCAATACAGTTGGATATAAGGCATCCAGTGTTACATTTGCTGAAATGTATTCACAGACTTTAAAAGGTGCAAGTTCTTCTTCAGCAAGCCGTGGTGGTACCAATCCAATGCAAGTTGGCCTTGGAACCACAACCGCAGGTATTTCTGTGAACCACACAAAAGGTGCAGTACAGAGAACCGATGTGGCGACAGATTTAATGATTGATGGCGAAGGCTTTTTCATGGTAACGGATGATGCCACAGGACAAAACAAATACTACACGAGAGCGGGAAATTTCGTGTTGGATGAACAAGGCTACTTGACGACTTTAGATGGCCTTAGAGTTTTAGACAATGAGTTTAAGCCAATTCAAATCAATCAATCGGATACTAAACAGGCTTCTACGTCTTCAGCGGTTATATTAAAGGGAAATATCAGTACCTCTGATTCTGAATATCACACTACCGTGGATGTATACGATTCACTGGGAGATGTTCATACGCTGAATATTAATTTTGAAGGAGATCCATTAACGACTTCTAAATCCAGTACAACAAATCCGGCAAAAAATCTTGCGATACCAGGGATTGGTGAAAATGATCCTTTGAAATATGATGAAGATGGTGTTGCAATTACGCCTTCTGTGGCGTTGAACTATTCATATCGAAAAATGACAATTACAGATGCTGATGGGACTCAAATGTTTCCAGCAACGGGAACGGATTTATATGCAATGTTTAATGAAGCGGGAGATATTGTAGATTTAGTATCGTATCCAACTGGTACTGATCCGACTTTAGCTGCAAGCACTGATGTTTCATACTCGGGGACACTTGGGATTCAAGTTCCAGGTGCGTCTGACATCAGTCTTCCTATAAATCGATCCATGTTCTTCGAGAGTGGCGATGTAACAAAGTCCAGAGTTTTCACGCAAAACAATCAAGAATCGGACGCTAAAGGTGTTCAGCTTGACGGGAACTCAGCTGGATCAATTTATTCGTTTAATATTTCTTCTAAAGGGGAAGTTATCGGCATTTATACAAATGGAGAACAAAAAGTACTTCAAACTATTGGACTTGCTTCTTTTGACAACCCAGGTGGTCTTATGAAGCTCGGCGGAAACTTGTTCCAAGAAACCCCTAACTCGGGAACGCCTAAATATGGTGTTCCATCATCGGGCAGTTTTGGCGACTTGACACCGGGGGCGCTTGAGATGAGTAATGTGGATTTAGCGGCGCAGTTTACAGAGATGATTACCACTCAAAGAGGGTTTCAGGCAAATTCAAGGGTTATAACGACCAGTGATGAAATTTTACAAGAATTGGTCAACTTGAAACGATAGTTATGTGACTACCCGTAGCGAACACTGCGGGTAGTTTTGATGAGAAAATGTAACTGTCCTTTAACGTGATACTTTCGGAGGCCATATGATAAAAGTAACCAAGCTAAACGGAGATGTGATTTACATCAATTCTAACTTGATTGAATTTATAGAAGAGACACCTGACACGATGATTACTCTTACCACCGGAAAAAAAATAATCGTAAAAGAAAAAATTGATGAAATAATTGATCGAATTATTGAATATAACAGAAAAATAAGTAAATAAATACTTATAGTCGTTTGAATTGCTAAGCGTGAACTTCTTTAACTCATAAAGAGAATGTAACATAATGAATTTTAGCGGACATGCTTATCAATTTTAATGAATATACAATGGATTTTTGCGAAAAGCACTCAAAATAAATCCATATAAAAGCAGATTATGAAAAAGAGGTGTGCGTTTTGGATATAACTACTATAATTGGGATTGTATTAGGGTTCGCGCTAGTAGGATGGTCTATATTAAGTGGTAGCGAATTAAAAAATTACATCAATGCACCTTCGCTGGTTATCGTTCTAGGTGGGATGATTGCCGGGTGGCTTGTTGCATTTCCACTGAGTGATGTCGTAAAATTTGGAAAAGTTTTGACGAAGACCATTAAGAACAATGAGTTTGATATTGATCAGATCATCACAAAAATCATTGAACTGGCAAATGTTGCAAGACGTGAAGGTCTACTGGCTTTAGAAGAGGCTGTTTCAGAAATCAAGGATGATTTTCTGCAAAAAGGCGTTATGCTCATCGTGGATGGTACAGACCCTGAATTGGTAAAAAATATCCTTGAAACTGAAATTGAAAATCTGTCTGAGAGACATGCAAGAGGAAAGGCCCAGCTCGAAGTTATGGGATCTCTTTGCCCAGCGTTTGGGATGGTTGGAACGTTGGTTGGACTTGTTGCCATGCTTCAAAATCTTTCTGACCCGTCTTCAATTGGACCGTCAATGGCGGTTGCGTTGCTGACAACATTTTACGGATCGCTCTTTGCGAATCTTATATTTATTCCAATGGCTGGGAAACTAAGTCTTAAATCGAATGAGGAAATTTTAATTAGAAGTGTCATGATTGAAGGCCTTTTGTCGATTCAAGCTGGTGAAAACCCAAGAATCATCGAAGAGAAACTAAAAGTGTTCCTACCACCATCAGTTAGAAAATCAGTGGGAACGCAGGAGGCGAATACAGAAAATGGCTAAGGATAAATGTCCAGAGTGTAAACAAGGCGCTCCAGAGTGGATGAATACTTATGGCGATATGGTAACTCTACTTATGTGTTTTTTCGTTCTACTGTTTGCATTTTCATCGATTGACGCACAAAAATTCGAAGCGGTAATGCTATCGTTTCAGGGGTCGGCAGGCGTGTTGGAAGGTGGGAAAAGTCTTTCGGAAGCGCCGATGGTCTTTGATGCAATGCCGGAGAACTCCACTTCTACAAAACAGGTTATTGAACAGGATAAACTTGAGGCCTTGAAGAAAAAGGTTGAGGAATACATCAACCAAAATCAGATGCAGGCAGAAGTAGATGTAGAACTTGAAAGTTATGGTTTGATTATAAGATTTAAGGACAATGTTCTGTTTGACTCTGGAAGCGCATATGTCAAAACAGATTCATATGACATTTTGGCGTTTTTAGGAAACTTGTTGACATCAGAAGAGTTTATTGACGAGCAGATACGAGTGGAAGGGCACACGGATAACGTTCCCATAAAGACGGCAATTTATCCCTCTAACTGGGAATTGTCAACTAACAGGGCTACAAATGTAGTTAAGTTTTTTATCGAAAATGCTGGATTGCTTCCGGAGCGGTTATCGGCCTCTGGGTATGGCGAATATCATCCAATTGCAGTGAACACAACGACAGAAGGCCGTGCTGCTAATAGACGCGTGGATATTGTCGTTGTTAAAACAGCCGATACAAATCAAACAAATCAAAGTCAAGGAGGACAATAAAGTGAACAAGAAATTAATTATAATTATTGCAGTTGCGGTAGTTTTGCTTCTTGTTGTGGGAGCAGTCGTATTTGTATTTGTACTGAGCAAGCCAAAAGCTGAACCTGAGATTGTCTATTTGGAGTATAAACTAGACGAGGCTTATTCAAATCTGGGAGATGAGGGCAGTTCCAAAATCATCAAATATCAGGTGACTATTGAATATACAAATGCAGACGTTTTGGCAGAACTCGACAAGAACAAGACTAAAATTGTAAATAACATAGATGAAATTATGAGGTCTACGCTTTCAGAAGACATCGATAAGCCAAATGGAAAGCAACGGATTAGGGATCGAATTAAAGAGATGGTTATAGAAGTCTTGGAATCTGATGAAGAAACCATAACAGATGTCTATATTCAACCTTTTATTGTGCAGGGTTAAAAAAATAGGCCAAATTGCCGATAATAATATTAGCATTATACTTGTATAATAGAATAGACTGTAGAAAAGGGAGGTGAGGATATGTCAGATGTTTTATCGCAAAATGAGATAGACGAACTGCTCGCCGCATTGAGTACCGGGGAAGTTGACGTCAAGGATATTGAAGAGGAGAAAAAAGAGAAAAAAGTCCGAAAATATGACTTTTCAAGACCTGACAAGTTTGCAAAGGATCAATTGAGGACACTTGAAATTATACATGAGAACTTTTCGAGACTTTTAAACAACTTCTTATCTGGTTATTTGAGAACTTATATTGAAGTGGAAGTTATTTCTGTACAGAGTTTGATTTACACAGAGTTCAGCAATTCTATATCAAATCCTGCTATTTTGGGAATTATAGATTTTGCGCCATTTAGCGGACAAATTATAATAGATGTATCCTCTGATATAGCCTATGCCATGATTGAAAGGGTTCTAGGCGGAACCGGAAAATCAGCTGGAACTAGCAAAGAGAACCGCTCTTTAACTGAAATAGAGATGACCTTACTAAGAAACATATTGATTAAGTTTATCAATTTGCTAAAAGAGCCGTGGGGAAATATTGTGGAGTTGAGGCCTAAACTTGAGAACATAGAAACGAACTCTCAGTTTGCTCAGATTGTCTCACCAGCCGAATCCATAGCACTTGTCACTTTCAATATAAACATTGGCGATTCTGAGGGAATGGTTAACATCTGTATTCCTCATTATGTCATTGAACCGATTTTACCGAGCTTGAGCTCGAGGCTCTGGTTTGCCACTAGCAATAAGAAAGAAGTAACCGATGAAGAGAGAAATGCTTTGGAGACTGGAATCAGTCGATCTAAGTTAAAACTAACCACTGTGGTGGGCGGTTCGAGCATATCGGTTGCTGAACTTTTGAATTTACAGCGTGGTGATATTATCTTACTTAACAAGAAAGTGGATGACTCGCTTGAAATATATGTTGAAGATAAAATCAAGTTCAAAGGAAAACCAGGGATTAAGAAGAAAAATGTTGCTGTTATGATAACAGACGTTATAACGGAAGGGGATGAATCAAATGACTGATATGCTTTCGCAAGAGGAAATAGATGCATTGTTGGGTGGTGGTGCTAGTACGCCTGCAACCGATTCTATTGAAACACAGCTGACAGATGAAGAGGCTGACGCAATTGGCGAAATTGGGAATATTAGCATGGGAACGGCGGCAACGACGCTTTTCACTCTCCTTAATAAAAAAGTAACCATTACGACACCAAGGGTATCTGAAACAACAATGGAAGTCCTTGCTGAGGAATTTCAAAGTCCATCGGTTTTAATTAACATTACTTATAAAGTTGGTATAGAAGGCGTAAACTTTTTGATTTTACATGAAAAAGATGTTAAAATTATAACTGACCTTATGATGGGTGGCGATGGCACTAACATTTCCAGTGAGCTCAATGACTTACATTTAAGTGCTATTAGTGAGGCCATGAATCAAATGATTGGGTCGTCATCGACATCGCTTTCAGAAATGCTTGGCAAAAAAATCGACATATCACCACCAGAAGCATACCATGATAAGATTTCAGAGTTAGATTACACTCAATTTGGGGTATCAAAAGCCGATAGAGTGGTAAAGATTGCTTTTAGGATGACAGTCGGTGATTTAATTGACTCTGAAATTATGCAGGTATTACCTGTGGATGTTGCAAAACAAATGGTTGCGACTATTATTAAGGGGACTCCAGAGCCTGAACCTGCGCCAGCACCAAAAGCGCCTGCTATGGAAGAAGAAAGAGTTTCTCCAAAACAAGAAGCACCTAAGCCTCAGTACTATTATGAAGAAGATGACCGAAAATCAAACGTTTCAAACCAAAAAGTCAATGCGGTTCCGTTGCAGTTTGAAAATTTTGATGGAAATTCTGCTCAAATGTATTATAATAATGATATAGAACTTATCAGGGATGTTCCGCTCGAAATTACTGTTGAGCTTGGAAGAACTGGTAAAAAAATCAATGAGATTTTAGACTTTGGAGTGGGAACGGTTATTGAACTCGACAGACTAGTAGGGGAGCCTTTGGATGTGCTTGCAAATGGCAAGAAGATTGCAAAAGGTGAAGTTGTTGTTGTTGATGAAAATTACGGCATTAGAATAACCGATATAATCATACCTAAAAGGATTACTGAATAATTTTTAAGGAGGAACGATATGGCTAATACAATATTAGTTGTTGATGACGCAGCATTTATGAGGATGATGATCAAAGATGTTTTGACCAAGAACGGTTATGAGGTTGTTGGTGAAGCTGAAAATGGTCAAAAAGCTATTGAAAAATATAAAGAACTTAAACCAGAACTTGTTATTATGGATATTACCATGCCGGAAGTAGATGGGATTCAAGCTGTAAAAGAGATTAAGGCTTTTGACCCAAATGCAAAAGTTGTTATGTGTTCAGCAATGGGTCAGCAGGCAATGGTTATTGAATCTATACAAGCAGGGGCTAGGGACTTTATTGTAAAGCCATTTCAAGCGGATCGTGTCATTGAAGCTGTTAAGAAAGTATTAGGATAGGTGATTTTGTGTTTGGCATATTCACCTATTCTGCCATTCATTCTTCTTATAGTCAAACTGACAATACATGGTTTGCAGTCAAGTATTTTATCATCATTTCAATCTTAATATATTTTTTATGGATATTCTCTAAGTTTATAACTAAAAAGAATTATGTCTCATTGAAAGATCGTAAGATCAAGGTATTGGAGCGAGTAGCCCTTTCAAGTGATAAGTATTTGCTTTTAGTGGAGCTAGAGAATTTTTTTTATTTAATTGGAGTTGATAAAAACGGCATGCATATAATTGACAAGAGAGATGACCTCAATGTCGATGATTTTATAAAAGAAGAAAGTGGCAATCAATTAAATTTTATGGAGGTTTTAAAGAACTCCATGAATAAAAAGGATAAATAACATGAAAGAGAAAAGGCAAAGGTTCAGAAATATTGGGGGAAAACGGAAGTTTATTTTGCTTTTATTTGCTGTGTTATTAATTAGCACATTCTATATGACAGCTTTTGGAGAGACAACAATTGGCATTCCCGAGATTAATGTTAGTATACCGAGTGAAAATGGAAACGTTCCTGTTGCAAACAGCATACAGATTTTGCTCTTATTAACTGTTCTATCCATCGCCCCGTCTATATTGATGATGATGACTTGTTTTACCAGGATCATCATTATTTTAGGTTTTATAAGAAGAGCCTTATCGCTTCAGTCAACCCCGCCAAATCAAGTTTTAATCGGTCTAGCCCTATTTTTGACATTTTATATCATGGCACCTGTTTTTACAGATGTTTATGAAAATGCATATATCCCACTACAAGAAGGCACTGTATCCTTAGAAGAAGCTGTTGATAGGGCTAAGGAACCTTTTAAGGATTTCATGCTCAGACAGGTGAGATCGAAGGATTTAGCGCTTTTTTTAAATATTGCAGATGTGGGTGAAATTGCTTCAAATGATGATATTCCAATGACTGCTCTAATCCCTGCATTTATTATTAGTGAGCTTAAGTTGTCGTTTGAAATAGGTTTTTTGATATTTATACCGTTTATAGTGGTAGACATGATTGTGGCCTCGACGCTTATGGCTTTGGGAATGATGATGTTGCCGCCTGTTATGATTTCGCTTCCAATAAAAGTGCTCTTGTTCATTATGGTTGATGGCTGGCACTTAATTGTGGAAAAAATTATTTTGAGTATAAGGTAGGTGTTTGATAGTGACAGAGGAGATTATTATTGACTTATTTTCCGAAACCATTAGGGTTATTCTGTTCCTGTCAGCACCGATGTTGCTAGGAGGACTGTTAATAGGGCTTCTCATTGCGATTTTTCAAGCAACGACGCAAATTCAGGAAGCGACACTGGCCTTCGTACCCAAAATCGTTGTGGTGTTTCTCATTATGATTTTGACTGGATCGTGGCTATTGAACTCGTTGATTGATTTTACAATCAATGTTTTTAACATCATCGATTTGATTATTTATTAAATAAAGGGGAAGGCATATGAATATCCCTTTTTTAGATTTTATATTGATAGCAGCAAGAATTGGAGGCATGGTGTTCACAGCGCCGATTCTTGGCAGTCGAAATTTTCCAATACCTGCCAAGATAGGACTCATCTTCTTTACATCGCTGACTTTATTTCCAATGATAAGTACAGATCTCGTTGTGGATGTTACCAATAATTATCAATTCATTTTTTTGCTGATAAATGAATTGTTAACTGGTGTGTTCATGGGACTGGTCATGACGGTCTATTTTGGATTTATTTATTTTGCAGGTGATTTAATTGATAGAGACCTTGGCTTTGCAATGGTCAATGTCGTAAATCCCTTAGATGAGTCCCAAATTGCCATAACTTCTAATCTTTTTTATATCTTTGCAACGATGATTTTCTTGCAGCTTGATCTTCATCACGAACTCATTGCGGCACTTGTGACTTCCTTTGAAAAGATAAAACTGGGAACGATTTTCTTTTCAGTTCCTTCGTTTGGCATCTTGCTGGATATTGTTGCAGAGTCGTTTGTACTTGGATTTCAAATTGCAGCTCCCTTTGTGATTGCAGTGCTTATTGCAAATATTATACTAGGGCTTTTATCAAAGGCCATGCCTGGAATGAACATTTTTATTCTGGGGATGCCGTTTAAGATTTTTTTTGGATTTTTAT
Organism: Firmicutes bacterium UBA6806; assembly: GCA_002452745.1. Classification (GTDB taxonomy): domain Bacteria; phylum Bacillota; class Clostridia; order Peptostreptococcales; family Acidaminobacteraceae; genus Fusibacter_A. The sequence goes on along the minus strand of DKFC01000014.1, from coordinate 59,641 downwards.
TGTTTATTATTCTCATGCCTTACTTGTATGGCATCTTTGCAGAGATACTTGATGATGGCTTTAAATATCTATTGCGATTCTTCAATTTGTTTTGATGGGATAGAGTATGATTATAAAATTTAATCTTCAGATGTTTTCAGAAGAAAAAACGGAACAACCTACGTCTAAAAAGATTCGAGATGCTAGAAAAAAGGGACAGATTGCTCAATCAAAGGAATTGCCACAGGCTGTTTCGCTTCTAGCGGTATTTTTTACTCTGTCAATCTGGGGAAAGACGGTTATTGCACAGCTCTTTGGCTATTTCAATATGACAGCAAATTTTATGGAGGCGCCAGATCAGCTTTTTGAGGGCGGCAATTTAAAATTATTTTTGGATGATACATTGATCTTTATTTTAAAAATGTCACTTCCGCTGTTGGGCGTTGCACTGGTATCTGGTGTGCTCATGGGGTATATACAAGTTGGTTTTTTGTTTACAGTGGAGACAATTCAACCGAAACTTGAAAAGCTCAACCCGCTAAAGGGGTTGAAAAACATGTTTTCAATGAGGGCGCTGGTTGAACTTGTAAAGTCAATAACCAAAGCGGGATTGCTCTTGTATGTGGCAATTAGCTATGTAAGAGATCATTTGAATGAAATCCTCTTGGTTCTTGAACTGCATCCTCAGCAGACGATTGTCATTATGTGGCAAATTGTCTATGGCATTGTCATCCGCTGTGCGCTTCTCCTGTTTGTCATCGCCATCTTTGACTATGCTTATAAACGATGGAAAAACAACAAGGATTTGATGATGTCAAAGCAGGAGATTAAAGATGAATACAAGCAGAGCGAGGGCGATCCTCAGTTAAAAGCTAAAATTAAAGAAAAGCAGAGGGCTTTTGCCATGGGCCGCATGATGCAAGAAGTGCCAAAGGCCGATGTCATTATCACCAATCCAACTCACTTTGCAGTGGCGTTAAAATATGACGCTTCTGTTGGGGAGGCTCCAATTGTACTTGCGAAGGGGCAGGACCTAATTGCACAAAACATCAAGAAGATAGCTGGTGAAAACGATGTACCCATCGTTGAAAATAAACCACTTGCTCAGGCTCTTTACAAGACCGTCGACATTGGCGATTTTATTCCAACAGAGCTCTATGAAGCGGTGGCAGAAGTATTGGCTTATGTCTATAATTTAAAAAAACAATAGGAGACAGTAAATGCGTTTTAATGATGTAATTATGGCATTATTGGTTATAACCATTATATTGATGATTATCATACCGGTTCCACTTGGATGGTTAGACTTCTTTCTAGCACTGAACATCTCACTTGCGCTGACAATTCTAGTCCTTTCTATGTTTGTAAAAGAGACTTTAGAATTCTCGGTGTTTCCTTCAATTCTACTCATAACGACACTGTTTCGGTTGGCGCTTAACATTTCGACAACACGTTATATATTATCAACTGGACAAGCAGGCGAGGTTATCAACACTTTTGGAAACTTTGTAGTTGGAGGAAATGCCATTGTTGGTTTTATCATCTTCTTGATTATCGTGCTCATACAGTTTCTCGTTATCACCAAGGGATCTGAAAGGGTATCCGAAGTTGCCGCTAGATTTACACTGGATGCAATGCCTGGCAAGCAGATGGCCATAGATGCGGATCTGAACTCTGGGCTTATTACAGAAGCAGATGCAAAAGACAGACGAAAGAAAATACAAAGAGAAGCTGATTTTTACGGCGCAATGGATGGTGCCAGTAAATTTGTAAAAGGTGATGCCATTGCAGGGATTATCATAACCATCATCAACATTGTCGCAGGATTTTTAATGGGTGCTTTCTTCATGGGGCTAACACTGCCGCAGTCTATTGAAAAATTTACACTTTTAACCGTTGGTGACGGACTTGTGAGCCAGATTCCTGCCCTTATGATTTCAGTTGCGACAGGTATTATTGTCACCAGAGCGGCATCGGATTCCAATTTGGGAACAGATGTTCTCTCACAGTTGTTTGCTCAGTCGAAGGTGCTTTTCATAGTGGGTGGCGTTTTGATTCTCATAGGGATCGGAACACCTCTTCCCAATTTTCCGTTTGTTGCAATTGGAACGGCTATTATACTTAGTGCGTTCAAATTGAAGCAAGAGAAGAAAATTGCCGAGGAAGCCGAACTTGAAGATGAACCAGCCAAGGGCAGTCAGGGGACGGATGATATCAGAAAACCCGAGAACATTATTCCGCTTCTTCAAGTTGACCCAATAGAGCTTGAGTTTGGATATGGTATTATACCACTTGCCGATCCAAATCAAGGTGGTGATCTATTTGATAGACTGGTTATGATCAGACGTCAAATTGCCCTTGAAATGGGGGTTGTGGTTCCGATGATTCGACTTAGAGATAATATTCAGCTGGATTCCAGTGAGTACCTCATTAAAATCAAGGGAAATGACATTGCAAAGGGCGAAATTGTCTTTGATCACTATCTGGCTATGAGTCCTGGTGTTGTAGAAGGCGATATTGAGGGTATAGATACAGTTGAACCAGCTTTTGGCCTTCCAGCAAAATGGATTCGTTCGGATTTGAGAGAAAAAGCTGAACTGCTGGGATACACAGTTGTAGATCCTTCGTCTGTGATCTCAACTCACTTGACTGAGGTTATTAAGAAACACAGTCATGAGCTGATTAGTCGTGAAGATGTCAAGCAACTTTTGGAAAACATAAAAGATACAAATTCAACTTTGATAGAAGAACTCATTCCCGGCTTGATGTCTTTAGGGGATATTCAAAAGGTACTTGCGAACCTGTTAAAAGAATTTGTGTCCATTCGGGATCTTGTGACGATTTTGGAGACGTTGGCGGATTATGCCAAGACAACTAGAGACGTTAATATTTTAACTGAATATGTTAGACAAAGACTTTCAAGACAGCTTTCGAAGACCTATTTTCCATTTGGAAAGGCAAAGGTTGTGACTTTGGAACAGGGGCTTGAAAATATGCTGATGGAAGCAATTGAGCAAAATGACAATGGAACCTATCTTTCAATTGATCCGATGACAAGTCAGAGTATCGTTTCGAGTTTGGCCAGTGAGGTTAGGAATCTGATGCAAATGGGTGAACAGGCAATTGTTGTAACAGCACCAATTGTCAGATTCTATTTTAAGAGAATGACAGAACAAGCTATTCCAGAATTGGTCGTTCTGTCATATAATGAAATAGAGTCAAATATTGATGTTCAATCAGCAGGGATGGTGAGTATTTAATGAAAGTAAAGCGATACCTCGTCAAAGATATGAATGAGGCAATGATAAAAATAAAGAGCGAACTCGGAATGGATGCCGTTATCTTGAACACCCGAAAAATCAAGACGGGAGGCGTTTTCAAATTTTTGAAAAAGCCCTTGATTGAAGTGGTAGCAGCAATAGACGAACCCATTGTTCAGTCTGTTGAAAAGGAAATATCAAAGCCACAGGAATCTGTCAAGAAAGTGGAAGCCGAAAAGAGAGCGGTTCAACCTGAACCCATTTTTTCGACGGTTGAACCAACTGGCGTAAATTCTGAGGTGCAAGAACTCAAACTCATGGTGAGTGAACTCATAAAAAAAGTTGAAAATATAGAGCACAATGAACCCACAAAAAAAGAGGATTCGTATATTGAATTTCTAAAGTCACTTGGCATACAGGATTCCATTGCAAAGAAGATTATGGACATCGTTCAAAGGCAAATCAGTTTAAGCGAAAAGAATCAAGATGCCATCTTAAATGCCATGAAAGTCATCACAAAGGAGTATCTAGGGGACATTAGGACAATTGATACTGATCCAAGCAATAAGCCTAATATCTATATGTTTCTCGGCCCTACTGGGGTAGGCAAGACGACGACACTTGCAAAAATCGCCGCGAGACTCTCGCTTATTGAAAATAAAAAAGTGGGATTGATAACAGCGGATACGTATCGGATCGCCGCAGTTGAGCAACTTAAAACGTATAGTGAAATACTGGGGATTCCTCTGGAAGTAATCTACGAAGCAGGTGAACTGGAAGAAGCGCTTCATAAATTTAGAGATAAGGACTATATTTTAATTGATACAGCTGGAAGAAGTCATAAGAGCAAAGAACTCAAGACAGATTATGATGAACTGGTGAAATATCTTAAATCGGTTCAAATCTTTCTGGTTATGAGTATGACCACTGGATTTAAAGACATGAAGAGTATCATTGAATCTTATAATTTTTTATCAGATTACAGGCTGCTCTTCACCAAGCTGGATGAAGCCACTTCCTATGGAAACATACTGAACATAAAAGTACTCACTGGTAAAGCACTTTCATATTTTGCCATTGGTCAAAGTGTTCCGGACGATATAGAAGTAGCGGATAAGGAAAAGATAGTCAATTATATATTTGACGAAGAAAATGATAACTAAATTTTCTGGTGGTGATTAAATGATGGATCAAGCACAAAAATTGAGAGATATCGTACAAGAAAATACATCTGAGATGACAAGCAAACAAGATGCTAGAATTATAACCGTTTCAAGTGGAAAAGGTGGCGTCGGCAAGACAAATTTCACTGTCAATCTAGCCATTGCCCTTGCAAAACTGGGAAAAAGGGTTACGATTATAGATGCAGACTTAGGGCTTGCAAATGTGGATGTTCTCTTTGGTATCGTTCCAAAATACAATTTGTCACACGTTGTGAAAGGTGAAATTCCTGTGCAGGAATGCATCTTTAAAGGCCCGTATGACATAAACATCATATCAGGTGGATCTGGAATCATGGATTTAATTGATTTGGAACAAGATCAGCTTGAGAAGCTAATTCGTTCGCTATTTTATTTTAACAATGTGTCTGATTATATTTTAATTGACACAGGGGCGGGACTTAGCAAGTCTGTTCTTTCCTTTGTGGATGCTGCGTCAGATATAATTCTGGTTATAACGCCAGATCCGACATCCATTACAGATGCTTATGCGCTGATAAAGAACATTGTGCGAGAAGAGGAAAAGAAGATAAAGCTGATTATAAACCGAGTAGAATCCAATGAAGAGGGGGATGAAGTTTACAATAAGCTGGATCAAGCCGTATCCAAATTTTTAAGCAGGGATTTGGAAAATATGGGGTATATCTTTGAAGACAACAATTTAAAAAAGGCAGTGAGAAAGCAGATGCCTGTGCTCGAGGCTTATCCGAGAGCAATCTCTAGTAAAGGAATCGAAAATATTGCGTACAACCTTGAAAATAACAGTAAATATGTAAAAAGTGCACATAGTTTTAAAACGTTTATAAATAGATTAATAAATAAGATTTAGGTGGTTTTAATGTCAGGATTTACAAAATTCCTAAAGACGGCTGATGAAGTGGATATCATGATATTCAAAAACAACAATGAATCCGTTACACTCAAGTGTTTTGTCTATGAAGTGACGAATGATGAAGAGATTGTTTTGTCTAATCCAGTTTCGGGTGGATATCTTTATCCTATTGAAAAGAGCTACGTTTATTACTTTAGGTTTTATATAGAAAATTTGGGTATGTATCTTTTTAAAGGAACACTTGTCAATCGAATCAAATATGACAATTTACCCAGTGTGGTTATAAAGCTCGCTTCAGATATCAAGAAAATACAGCGACGTAAATTTTTTAGAGTAGGGCTTATGTCACAAGGGCATTTGATTTTTGAGCATCCGCTATCAGAAGAGGAGATTGCTCAGACGAGAGAAAAACTAAAGGCCAAGTTCAAAAATGACAAAGATATTATTGTGGAAGAAGTGATTTATGAAAAGGTGCCATTTGATACACTTGATTTAAGTGGTGGTGGAATCAGAATTTCCATTAAGGAGTCATATGAAATTGGCGACTACTTGGAAGGCGAGTTTAGAATCACTGGCGATTGGCTTCCCTTTAAAGGAGAAGTTACAAGGTGCGAGAAAAAAGATGACTATCGCTATGAAGTGGGTATAAAATTTTTAGAAGTAGATGCAAACACGCAGTCGAAAATTGTCGCTTATGTATTTGAAATTGAAAGAAATCTCATAAAAAAAGGGTTGATGTAAATGAAAATAAGAGTTTTAGTGGTAGATGATTCCGCATTCATGAGAAAAGTCATATCAGATATGATTGGGTCAGATCCAAGTTGTGAAGTGGTTGATGTTGCAAGAAATGGCGAAGAGGCAATAGAAAAGATAAAAATGCACTCTCCAGATGTTGTCACCATGGATATTGAGATGCCTAAAATGGATGGTCTAACTGCGCTTAAAACAATCATGGAGACAAATCCGCTTCCGATTATCATGCTGAGCAGTTTGACAAAAAAAGGTGCAGACGAGACCTTAAAGGCTTTGGATCTCGGTGCTTTTGACTTCATTACGAAACCTTCTTCGCTTGTGAAGGTCTCAACGCCTGAGATGAAGGAAGAACTACTGCAAAAAATTAAGTTTGCAAGTAGAACAAAGGTTTCAAAGCCAACTATTTCAGTGAGACCTAAACCATTTGTATCGTCCGCACCTCAGAGACAATCTGTGGGGACAAAAGCGGAAGGCAGTCCTAAGTTTAAGAAACTGATTGCCATTGGAACTTCAACTGGAGGACCAAGGGCACTTCAAGAGGTTGTTCCGTACATACCAAAGGATATTGATGCGGGAATCGTCATCGTTCAGCATATGCCTCCAGGATTTACGAAGTCATTGGCCGAGCGCCTTGATAGTATGAGCCAGATAAAAGTCAAAGAAGCGGAAGACGGCGATGTAATCGTCGCAGGATGTGCTTACTTGGCACCTGGTGATGCTCACATAAAAGTATATAAACAAGCTGGACATTTTATGATAAAATTAGATCATGGGGAACGCGTCAGCGGACATAAGCCCTCTGTGGATGCCATGATGTACTCAATTGCTGATTTAAGAGATCAAAATGTCGTTGGCGTGATTATGACAGGTATGGGAGCAGATGGGGCTGATGGCCTAAAACGCGTTAAAGAAAACAAGGGCTATGTCATCGCACAAGATGAAGAAAGTTGTGTGGTGTTTGGAATGCCTAAGTCGACTATTAAACTTGGGGTTGTAGATAAGGTCGTGAGCCTTTCTAATATTACCAATGAAATTATGAAAGCCATGGAGGTGTAGTGCATATGGATATGAGTCAATATCTAGAAATATTCATCGATGAATCTAAAGAACATTTGCAAACAATGAACGAAATATTACTGGACCTAGAAAAAGACGTTGATAATCTTAGTCATTTGAGTGAAATTTTTAGGATCGCACATACATTGAAAGGCATGTCTGGAACAATGGGCTTTACAAAAGTTGCCGACTTGACACATAAGATGGAAAACGTTCTGGATTTGGTTAGGAATGGAGAATTAAAAGTAACAAGCACTATTGTAGATGTTCTCTTTGAGTGTTTTGACGCCCTGGAAGAATATATTGACAATTTGGAAAAAACAGGGAGCGAAGGCGACCTTGATTCATCATTGTTGGTTAAGAAACTTCAAAGCATTGCATCTGGTGGACAAGTGGAAGCTGAAAAACCAAAAGCGAAGGAAACAGCTGTTGAAGTGGAGGCTGCTCCTAAATCCTCTGGAGGGTCTTCAGAATTCAACATCACTATAAACGATGTTGAAAGCATCATTGCCAAGGCTTTTGAAATGGGTGTTAAGCCATACCTGATTAAAGTCGTGCTAGATAAGGGCTGTATGCTTAAGGCAGCAAGATCCTTTATTGTGTTCAACACCCTTGAAAGATTTGGCGAAGTGATTAAATCATATCCACTGGCTGAGGAAATTGAAGATGAAAAATTTGAGGACTCTTTTGAAATTCTCTACTTCTCAAAATTAGACGAAAACTACATCAAAAGCGAACTCATGAAGATTTCTGAAATTCACGAAGTGATTGTTATGCCGTTATCAGAAGCGGATATTATGGCACATGAGAAACAACCTGATGTGGAAGTGGACATGGAAACGGCAATCGCCAAAGAAGAGACACGCAAGACAAAAGAAGATACAAACCAAAACAAAGATAAAGGTAAGACTTCTAAAACAGTACGTGTTGAAATTGGCAGACTTGATAATCTGATGAACCTCGTCAGTGAGCTTATCATTATCAAAACACGACTTGAGGACTTGGATACGTCATCAAATAAGAACAATATGAACGAAGCTATTGAATACCTTGAAAGAATTACAACCAGCTTGCATGATGCTGTCATGAAAGTTAGAATGGTTCCAGTTGAAAGAACTTTTAACAGATTCCCAAGATTGGTTAGAGACCTTTCAAAAGACCTTGGAAAGAACATTAAGTTATTTATGTCTGGTGAAGAAACAGAAGTGGATAGAACTGTTATTGACGAAATTGGCGATCCGTTGATCCATTTGATTCGTAACTCACTTGACCACGGCATTGAATCACCTGCGGAGAGACTTAAAACTGGCAAGGATGAAACAGGCTTTGTGGCTCTGAGAGCTTATCCAGATGGCAATACAGTTGTCATCGAAGTGGAAGATGATGGAAAGGGAATCAATCCAGAAGTCATCCTCAAAAAAGCACTTGAGAAGAAAGTTGTGTCAAGTGCTGAGGCAGAAAACATGAGTGAAAAGGAAATTATCAACCTCCTCTTTAACGCTGGATTCAGTACTGCTGAAAAAGTAACGGATATCTCGGGAAGAGGTGTTGGTCTTGATGTTGTTAAATCCAAGATAGAGGCAATCAACGGAACGGTTGAAGTTATTTCCACATTAGGTCAAGGCAGTAAGTTTGTCATTAGATTGCCACTTACACTTGCAATCATTCAAGCGTTGATGGTCAATTTAAATGAGGAAAAATATGCAATTCCGCTTAACAATATCAAAGAAATCACAACAATTGAAACTGGCAAAATCACAATGGTACAAGATCAAGAAGTCGTTCTGTACAGAAATAAGACATTGCCGATTATCCGCATGAAAGAAGTCTTAAATATTGAGGACGATCAAGCTGATTTGGATGAACTCATAGTCGTTATCGTTAAAAAAGGAGAAGTGGAAGCGGGGCTTGTTGTGGACAGCTTAATTGGACAACAGGAAATCGTTATCAAATCTCTTGGAAAATACTTGACGGGTATAAAGGCAATCGCAGGTGCTACAATATTGGGTAACGGTAGTGTTGCTCTAATCGTAGATCCAAATCAACTGTTCTAGAAAAAGGAGGCTTCTCATGAGTGAAATAAAAGAATTTGTAACCTTTAAGCTCAATCAAGAGCATTATGGAATTGATATAAATAACGTAGAAAACATTGAAAAAGTCCTTCCGATTACGAGAGTTCCCTATTCTTCACAATATGTTAAAGGTGTGGTAAATCTCAGGGGAATTATTGTTCCAGTGGTGGATTTGAGAAGTCGATTTGGACTGGAAGCCAAACCGGCAACAGATGAATCGAGAATTATCATCATCAATTTGGAAGACATGAAAATTGGAATGTTGGTGGATTCGTCGTCAGAAGTTTTGCAGATTTCAGAAGACGATATTGATGCATCACCAAATGTAAAAAAAGATATCAACAACGAGTTCATCAAGAACATCGGAAAGAAAAATGGAAGAATCATCATGCTGATTGATCTCTTTAAAGTGTTAAATATAGAACAGCATAATGAATAGGGGGCGCAATGTCAGACCAATTAAATCTCGATAATAATTTAATATTGGATGTTCTCAGGGAAATAGGGAATATTGGTGCAGGAAATGCAGCAACTTCACTTGCAAAGATGATTGACAAAAAGGTCGATATGAAAGTGCCCGTGGTCAAGATATTAGAGTTTGATGAAGTTCCGGAGATTTTAGGTGGCCCAGAAAATGTGGTCTGCGGTATCTTCTTTAAGATAGAAGGTGATATTACAGGCAGTATCATGTTTGTGCTGGATCAGCAATCGGCCATGAATTTAGTGAATTTACTCATGCCGAGAGAAGACTCCGAATTTGATGAATTCACTGTATCGGCACTTAAGGAAATAGGCAACATTTTATCGGGGGCCTATGTTTCATCACTGTCTGGACTGACCAATTTGAAAATTACCATATCAATTCCAGCACTTGCAATCGATATGGCAGGAGCTATCCTCAGTGTTCCGGCAATTCACTTTGGGCAGATGAGTGACAATGTCTTGATTATACAAAATGAATTTATCGAGACTCAGGAAGCCAAGAAAGTTGATGGATACTTTTTCTTGATTCCCGATCTCGACTCGTATGAAGTATTACTTGGAAGTTTAGGGGTTGCGCTATGAGTACAATGATTAAAGTCGGTATGGCCGACCTTAAAGTAGCGGATTACCCCAATGCCCTCACGACCCTTGGATTAGGGTCGTGTGTTGGTATCTGTTTATATGATCCGATTACTAAGGTTACTGGAATGGCACATATTATGTTGCCTTCCAGTAAGGCGATTCGAAAAAATGAAAATGTGGCAAAATTTGCCGATACGGCAATTGTAGAACTTATTAAGCAAATGGAAGGGAGAGGCGCGAAAAAGAGCCGATTTTATGCTAAAATCGCTGGCGGCGCTCAAATGTTCTCCTTTTCATCTCAAAACGATGCAATGAAAATTGGCGAAAGAAATGCAGAAGCTGTAAGAGAAATACTAAAGGATCTTGGAATTCCAATTAGAGCAGACGAAACAGGTGGAAACTTTGGACGTACGATTGAGTTTTACAGTGAAGATGGAAAACTCTTGATTAAAACAGCAGGCAAAGGGATCAAGGAGCTCTAAGATCACAGTCACAGTAAAAAATAGCTATATATGATACTTTGAAGGTGGTTTAATGACTAGCGAACAATTATGGATCAACTACAAGGAAAAACATATCAAAGAAGCAAAAGACGAACTCATCATAGAATATGTACAATTAGTCAAAATAATCGCCGGGCGTTTATATAACAGCTACAACGCACATGTTGAATTTGATGACTTATTGGGATATGGCGTCATAGGCCTTATTGATGCCATTGATAAATTTGATCATACAAAGAACATCAAGTTTGAAACATATGCGAATATCAGAATACGGGGTGCCATTATTGATCAAATTCGGCATATGGATTGGATTCCCAGAAGCACCCGACAAAAATATAAAAAGATAGAAGAAGCTATTTCTAATTTGCAAAAAATTTATGGCTATGATATTCCCGATGAACTCATTGCAGAGGAAATGGGCATGTCGCTTGAAGAATACAGCAAACTATTAGGAGAGGTCACCACCTATTCTGTGATGTCTCTTGAAGAGAAAATTGATGATAATTCAAATTTTGATATAAAATCCAATAATATTGATTTTCAACCAGAAGATAGATATGTCAATGAAGAAATGAAGACGATACTGACTCAGATTGTAGAAAAGCTACCGGAAAAGGAGAAAATGGTTTTGCAATTGTATTACTATTCAGAGCTTACATACAAGGAAATTGCAGAAGTTTTATCCATTTCTGAATCCCGCGTTTCACAGATACACACCAAGGCGATATCAAAATTGAAAATAACATTAGATGAATTGGTATAAATCACAGGCAACTGTGATTTTGTATTATGCTAAAAAATATTATATAATAATAATGAAAAGTAGAAATGTGACGATAAATATTATAATAAGGGCTTTAACTAAGGGGGAAATATGAGCGAAAATATTGAATCGAGATATGACATATCCATCAAAATATCTGATGATTATTACAAGGCTATGTTGTCCATTGAATTTCTCAAACCTGATGTGACTATCAAAAGTGAGGAAGTCGTCAAGCTGCTCAAAGACAAAAACGTTACATTTGGTTTAAAATTCAATGTTATTGAAGCAATTTGTAAAAATCAGCAGTCTGTTTATAACGAAGTTGTTGCTGAGGGAAATCCTCATGAAAATGGGATAGACGCAAGCATCGAATACTTATATGGCAAGGATCATAAGATCAAGCCGCAAGTGATGGAAGATGGCAAAGTCGATTTCAAGAATATTGGATTTGTTGAAATCATTAAGGAAAACGAAGTAATTGCAGTTAAAACGCCTGCAACAAAGGGAAAGAGTGGAACCACTGTCACTGGAAAAGTCATCAGAGCAAAAGATGGCAAGGATGCACCTTTTAAAGTTGGAAAAAACGTCAAAATATCTGAAGACGGATTAAGCGTCATCGCAGAATGTGACGGATCTGTTGTGGTTGAAAATGACAGAATATCTATTATAAAGGTACTTGAAGTGAGGAAGGATATTGGCATTGAGACAGGAAATATCAAATTTCATGGTCAAGTGATTATCAATGGAAATGTTACAGATGGCTATGAAGTGGACTGTGATGGAGATCTCGTTATAAATGGTGTCGTCGAAGGTGCTCGGATCAAGGCTACAGGAGATGTGGTTATTTCAAGAGGCATACAGGGGCATGATAATGCAGATATATACTGTGGCAGGAACTTGACTTCAAATTTTATCAACAGCTGTCATGTTGTTTGCCGTGGTGATATTGAGTCAGGTGCTATTATGAACAGTGTTGTCAAATGCGATGGAAAAGTCAGTGTAAAAGGGAAAAAAGGTCTTATTGTTGGTGGTGAGATTTCGTGTAAGAACGACATTGAGGCACAGGTTATTGGTTCTGAACTTGGTGTTATCACATCTATCAAACTAGGTGTTGACGTTGAAATTGTAGAGGAACTGAAAAATCTCAGCATTGAGGTTAAAGAACTCATTGAGATGCATGCAAAGCTGGATAAATCCTTGAAACTCTTAAAGGTCAAGATGGAGCAGAATCCAGATGATGAGAGATCGCTATTTATGTATAAAAAATACAGCTCCAGTTTTATTGAAATGGACACGCAGCTCACTGAAAAAAGACAGCGGTTAAAAATGCTCAATGAACTGGTAAATAATATCAGAGGGGCGAAACTTTCGGCTAGAATGATTTACCCTGGAACGCGGGTGAAAATCGGAAGTTCAAATTACTATGTGAAACACGAACTGACATATGTGAGCATCATGAAAGAAAAGGGAGAAATCGTGGCAAGAACCTATTAGGTTATAAAATTTGTTCATAATGATATCAAGGGAGTGATGTAAATGGGAATTAGACCTGCCGATATGCAGATGGTGGTTCAAAAAACGCAGGATGTGCACCAGGCAAAACAAAATGTCGTGAGCAAACAAGATAATGAGCTCTTGAATGCACAGGTAGAAAATAAAGAGGAAACTCAGAAAAAGTCTCAGATGGTCAACACCCTTGAACAAAAAGAACAAGAGAAGATAAAAAATGATAAAAAGCGTGAAGACGAAAAGAATAAAAAACAGAAGAAACGCAAGAAAAAAGAAGAAGAACTGAGAGAAGCAGAACAAAAAGAAGTAAACTTGTTTGAAAAAGCGGGCACAAAATTTGATATGAAAGTGTAGCTATATGTATATTATAAATATAATAGCAGGGCTGATTATTGTAATCAGTTCCCTTTTTATGATTAGAAGAGAAATGAATAGAGCCTATTTAAAGAGGGAACAAATGCTTGAGCACTCCAAAGTTTATAGGGAGGAAGATTTATTCAAACTGCTTGAGGACCTCCAACTGTCCATTGATGAGATGAATCGGGCATTTTATGAAATAGCTGGAGATCTCGAGGGAAAATATGCTGTGCACGAAAAGGAAATCGAACTGATTTCTGCTTCGATTGAAGCAATCAAGCAAAATGCCGTCGCAGTGGATATAAAGAAAGAAGCCAAGGTTGCCACAGAAGCTGTTTCGGATATTAAAAAGGTCGTGATGCACCATCGATCAGTGATGCATCACAATCACAAATCAAGAGAGGCTGAACAACCAGCCAGAGAACTTCCAGTTGCGTTTGTGGCAGAAGAACTAGATGTTCGATCAAAGGTCATTGAACTTCGAAGTCAGGGGATGTCGCTAAAAAATATTGCAAGAGAACTCCATATTGGTATGGGGGAGGTTCAATTACTGATTCAGCTTCCAAACAGTGGAGGAGAACCTCAAAATTTGAAACCAAAATAACCTAGATTGCTCCCAATAAAATTGTTGTGATTAAATGCCCTTTGTGGTATACTACTTAAGGTAATAAAAACACACCCGCTTCAATTTTGAAAAATGTTGCCTTTTGGTTGTTTTCAAAAGATGAAAAGTGGGGAGGTAAAAAACGAGGAGGAAAAAATAATGTCAGTAATTTCTATGAAAGATTTACTTGAAGCTGGTGTACACTTTGGTCACCAAACGAGAAGATGGAATCCTAAAATGGCAGAATACATCTTCACAGAAAGAAACGGAATCTATATCATTGACCTTCAAAAAACAGTTGGTAAGGTTGACGATGCATACGATTTCATTAAAAGCGTTGTTGAAGAAAACGGAACAATTCTGTTTGTAGGAACTAAAAAACAAGCTCAAGAAGCAATTGAATCAGAAGCACTTAGAGCTGGAATGTACTTTGTTAACCAAAGATGGTTAGGTGGTATGTTGACTAACTACAAAACAATCAAAAAAAGAATTGATCTTTTATTTAAATTAGAAAAAATGGAAATCGACGGAACATTTGAAGCACTTCCTAAAAAGGAAGTTATTCAATTAAGAGCTAAAAAAGAAAAACTTGAAAAATTCTTAGGTGGAATCAAAGATATGAATAAATTGCCAAGTGCATTATTTGTAGTTGATCCTAAAAAAGAAAGAATCGCTATCAAAGAAGCAAAAAATCTTGGGATTCCTGTAGTTGCAATCGTAGATACAAACTGTGATCCAGATGAAGTAGATTATGTTATTCCTGGTAATGACGATGCAATTAGAGCAGTTAAATTGATTTCTTCTAAAATGGCAGATGCTATTATTGAAGCAAAACAAGGAGAACAACTGACTGATGCACCTGCTCAGGAAGTTGCAACTGAAGAGTAATAAAATATTGAGGTAAGAGAAGTTCTCTTACCTTTTTTAGAGAGTTTGCAAGGCTAAAAGTCTTTATAAACCAGTAATCTGGTCAGAAAACGAAAGACTCGTTTTTATTATATTTACAAGGAGGATTTAACATGTCAATTTCGGCTGCATTGGTTAAAGAGTTAAGAGAAATAACTGGCGCTGGTATGATGGATTGTAAAAAAGCGCTCGTTGAAACAAACGGAGATATTGAAGAGGCAATCAAATATTTAAGAGAAAAAGGTATTGCTAAAGCTGCAAAGAAAAGTGATAGAATCGCTGCTGAAGGTATTATCGCATCATATATTCACGGTGGAAGAATTGGCGTTATCGTTGAAATCAACAGTGAAACAGACTTCGTAGCTAAAAACGAAGAATTCCAAGAGTTTGGGAAAGATGTTGCAATGCAAGTTGCAGCTGCAAAACCATTATATGTTAGAAGAGAAGAAGTACCTCAAGAAGCAATTGAAGCTGAAAAGGAAATTCTTAGAAATCAAGCATTAAATGAAGGCAAACCAGCTCAAATCGTTGATAAAATGGTTGAAGGCAGAATTGCAAAATACTACAAAGAAGTTTGCTTGCTTGAGCAACCTTTCATCAAAGATCCAGATAAAACAATTGATCAATTGTTGAAGGAAAAAATTGCTAAAATCGGTGAAAACCTTTCAATTAGAAGATTTTCTAGATTTGAAGTTGGCGAAGGTTTAGAAAAGAAACAAGAAAACTTTGCTGAAGAAGTTGCTAAGCAATTACAAAGCTAATTGAACTCACAATATAATTGTGAAAAATATATGGAGAGAACACAATTGTGTTCTCTTTTTTAAAGTCGTGCCACGGGAATCTCATGGCAATAGTTGGTTAAAAACCATTGATTGACTACTTGAATTACTGTAAAATAGAGTTAGAACGGAGGTTGTGCTTTGGAACTTAAGTATAAACGTGTATTGCTTAAATTAAGCGGGGAGGTTCTCGCCGGAGAGAAAGGCACTGGGGTTGACTATGATATGGTTCAATCCATTGCTGGCTATATAAAGCAACTTCAAGAATTGGGTGCTGAAATAGGTGTTGTCATTGGAGCAGGAAATTTTTGGAGAGGTAGAAGCAATCCGAAGATGGAGCGAACAACAGCTGATTATATGGGGATGTTGGCAACAGTGATGAATGCACTTGCCATGTCAGATGCCTTAAAATATCTGGGAACAGAGAGTAAGGTTTTGAGTGCGATTCCCATGCCGCAGGTAGGCGAAGCCTATAATAGAGAAAATGCAGTTAAATATTTAAGTGAAGGTAAAGTCGTTTTATTTGCAGCTGGTACTGGAAGTCCGTTCTTTTCAACTGACACGGCAGCCGCACTTAGAGCAGCAGAGATTGATGCTGAATTGATTCTTTTAGCGAAGAACATTGATGGCGTCTATGATTGTGATCCAGCGAAATGTGAAACCGCCAAAAAATATGACAGGATTTCTTATTCAGAGGTGTTGAATCAAAAGCTGGGTGTAATGGACTTGACGTCGATTACAATTTGCATGGATAATCAGATTCCAATTTCTGTTTTCGATTTAAATGTACCGGAAAACATAATTAGAGCATGCTCCGGATTAAATGTTGGAACGATCATTGAGGAGGCGTAGAAATGAGAAATCATGTACATGAGAATTTAAGTGAAAAAATGAACAAGACTTTAAGCGTCTTGAGAGATGAGCTCAATCACATACGAGCTGGAAGAGCAAATCCGCTTATCTTAGATAGAGTAGCAGTCGATTATTACGGCTCTGAAACACCAGTAAAACAATTGGCTAGTATTTCAGTTCCTGAACCTAGAATTATTCAAATTCAACCATATGATACGTCCATTTTAAAAGATATCGAAAAGGCAATACAAATTGCTGACTTGGGAATCAATCCGAGCAACGATGGAAAAGTTATTAGATTGGTTATGCCAATGCTTACAGAAGAGAGAAGAAAAGACCTTGCGAAGCAAGCTAAAAAAATAGGTGAAGATGCTAAGGTTGCACTTAGGAACGAAAGACGTGATGCAATTGAAGCATTAAAGAAAATGCAAAAGAACAAAGAAATCACAGAAGATGATTTGTCATCAGGTGAAAAAGAAGTTCAAAAGATTATTGATGACCATGTGACAGCAATTGATCAGTTGGTCAATAAAAAAACAGATGAAATCATGGAAGTATAACCAATTGCCCTCCAACTTTTGGAGGGCTTTTAGTTAATACCCTTTCAGAGTGACTTGACGAAATATGGAACAAAGGTCTCAACTTAATAATCAAAAGAGAATAGATAAACCGAAAACGAGGTTATAGGATGATGTTTAGAAAAAAAAAGAGTCCCGAAATTGATTTGACCAATTTGCCTAAACATGTGGCTTTTATCATGGACGGCAATGGGAGATGGGCTAAAAGACGTGGCCTTCCCAGATTAGTCGGTCACAATGCCGGAACAGAGACGCTTAAGAAAATCGTCATGGAAAGCAAGAAAATAGGTCTCGAAAACATATCATTTTATGCGTTTTCGACTGAAAACTGGAAACGACCTGAAGAAGAAGTCAATGGCTTGATGGAAATTCTCGTGAAGTTTATGAAATCTGAAATAGATGAAATTCATGAGAATCACATTAAGATAAATATATTAGGCGATATTGATGCTTTACCCGACTACGCAAAGAAAGTTGTTGAAGAGGCACTTGAAATCACGAAGGATAATCGGGAAATGAATTTCAATATTGCGTTGAATTACGGTGGAAGAGATGAGCTCGTAAGAGCTGCTCGGGAGATTGCAAAAGCATGTTCTGCGGGAGATGTGACACTGGATGAAATTGATGACAAGCTCATCTCTAACCATCTCTATACCAAAGGGATGCCTGATCCAGATTTATTGATTCGAACCAGTGGAGAACAAAGACTTAGTAATTTTATGTTATGGCAAGTTGCCTACTCTGAATTCGTATTTGATAAGGGCTATTGGCCTGACTTCAATGAGGAAAAACTTAGAAATGCTCTTTATCAATATCAGAATAGAAACCGCAGATACGGTGCGGTGTAGGGGTGGCTTCTATGAAACTTCGAACAATTTCAGCAATAGTGGCATTACCGATTTTGTTCTTTGTCCTATTTAAGGGTGGATATTTACTTTTTTTCGCAGCTTTTTTGCTGAGTATTATAGGACAATTTGAATTTTACAAGGCTTTTTCAAAACACTATCATGTCCAGAAATGGCTTGGTTATGTGGCATCAGCTGCTTGGTATTACGGACTATCCGTGGACATGCCTCAAGATTACTATAATTTTGTGATAGCTGTTTTTCTCTTCTCGCTGTTGACATTGGCCATGCTTAACAAAAAACATACCCTTATTGGAAGTATGGTGACATTTGTTGGATTTTTTTATGTGGCCTTTTCAATTTCACATATCATCATGATTTGGAAATTGGACAGTAACTTTTTTATTTGGTATCCATTTATCATTGCTTTTATAACAGATACATTTGCATATTTAACGGGAAAACTGATTGGGGCGACGCCGTTGATTCCATCTGTCAGTCCCAATAAGACGGTTGAGGGATCACTTGGTGGGGTCATCGCCTGTCTGATTTTTAGTTACATGTATGCACATTTCTTTAATCCTGATTTTCAACTTTATGCGGTCTTTTTGGGGCTTATTGGCAGCATTCTCTCTCAAGTGGGCGATTTGATTGCTTCTAAGATAAAGAGGCTATTTGACATAAAGGATTTTGGAAAGATTATGCCGGGACATGGCGGTGTACTGGATCGGTTTGACAGCATCATCATAACCATGCCTCTGGTCTATTATTTTATTGTCATATTTAACTTTTTAGTATAAAAGCCCAACTTTTGGGTGACATTAGGAGCGTGACATGAAGCAAATAACCATACTGGGGTCTACGGGGTCAATCGGAACACAAGCACTTGACATTATCGAAGAGAGCAAGCGTTATCAGGTCTTTGCGCTAACCTGCAACAGTCAAGTGAAAAAGATTGCTGAACAAGTGGAAAGGTACCGACCTAAATATGTGGTTATCAATGATGAAACACATTTCAATGAACTGAAAGATAGCGTACGGCATTTGAAGGTTAAGGTTCTCTGTGGTATGGATGGCCTTTTGGAAGTCGTGACACATCCAGAAGTGGATATTGTATTGACATCTGTCGTTGGCAACATCGGGCTACTGCCCACTGTTAGGGCGATTGAAGCAGGAAAAATAATTGCCTTAGCCAACAAAGAGACACTTGTCACAGCTGGTGAAATCATCATGCCACTTGCGAAGTCCCTCAATGTTCCTATCTTACCTGTGGATAGTGAACACAGTGCAATATTTCAGTGCTTAAATGGTGAGGCGGGTCGCTCTGTTGAGAAAATATTGCTCACGGCCTCTGGCGGTGCATTTAGACACTTCAGCAAGGACGAAATTTTTCAAAAGAGAGCAGTAGAGGCTTTAAAACATCCTAATTGGGCAATGGGTAGAAAGATCACCATTGATTCAGCCACTCTTATGAACAAGGGACTTGAATTTATCGAAGCCAAGTGGCTATTTGATGTGACGCCAGATCAAATAGAAGTGGTGGTACATCCACAGAGTATCATTCATTCCATGGTACAGTTTAAAGATGCTTCTGTTATGGCTCAAATGGGCATGCCGGATATGAAATTGCCAATTATTTATGCGCTTGACTATCCTGACAGATATGAGAACCATTTGGAGCGGATAGATTTTTCAAAACTCGGAGAACTCTCGTTTTCTAAACCAGATATGGATAGATTTCCATGCCTTAAAATTGCCATAGACACCTTAAAAATAGGAGGAATCATGCCAACGGTTATGAACGCCGCAAATGAAATACTGGTGGACGCATATTTGAAGGATGAGATAAAATTTTATGACATATCGGATACGATTCTTGAAGTCATGTCCAATTTTAAAAATGAAAATGAACTCACTGTAGAAAAAATTCTGAAAGTGGACCTTGAAACGAGACAACTGGTAGCTGACTTAATAAGTCGTAGACGCTAGAAAGGATTGCTTATGCTATTAAAGATTATAAGTTTTATATTTGTTTTTGGGATTATCGTATTATCGCATGAATTTGGACATTTTATAACAGCGAGACTCAATGGGATTAGAATTCATGAATTTTCACTTGGGATGGGACCGTCCGTTTTAAAAAAGCAAGGGCCTGAAACACTTTATTCTGTTCGCTTGTTCCCAATTGGAGGCTATGTTCGAATGGAAGGTGAAGATGGCGAGTCTGATGACCCAAGAAGTTTTGTCCAGAAAAAGCCGTGGCAGCGATTGATTGTTTTGGCAGCAGGGGCGATGATGAATTTCCTGCTAGCGTATGTTTTGATTGTCATTATCATGTTCAGTGTTGGTTATCCGTCAAACATAGTAGATCAAGTGCTTGAAGGGAGTCCGGCTGAAGTTGCTGGAATTCAAAGTGGTGACAAAATTATAAGGATTGGCGACACGCCAATTGATTCATGGGAATCCGTTATTGAGGGAATCGACAGTAGTGACGGTTCAAAATTGACTATTGAAATTATGCGAGATGGAAGCCAAATGGTACTGGGGGTTACGCCGACAATTGATCCAACCGACAATACTTATAGAATTGGGATTTCATCATTGCCGGTAAGACAGATGGGTCAGTCCTTTACATTGGCTGCAAAGCAGTTTGGAACCTTCTTCACAGACATATTTAAGTTCTTCACTCAACTTGGTTCAAACAAAGTTGAAGGAGAAATTGTTGGACCAGTGGGCATTGTAAATGTAATTGGACAAGCAGCACAAGCGGGGCTGTTGAATCTGCTGTTCATAGCGGCGTATATTTCAATCAACCTCGGGATCGTAAATTTGTTGCCGTTCCCAGCGCTAGATGGCGGCCGCATTATTTTTGTCCTAATTGAAATGGTGTTAGGTAGACCTATTAATAGAGAAAAAGAAGGTTATGTACACTATGTTGGATTTGTCATATTACTGGGACTGATGGCATTTTTAGTCTTTAGGGATATTTCTAAACTATAATGGGGAAATGACTTGTGTAGACGTTTAGGCGGATACAAGGAGCGATATATGAAGACAACTAGAGAAATAAGTGTGGGAAATCTGAAGCTAGGCGGGAACAATCCCGTTTGGATTCAGTCTATGACAAATACAAAGACAGAAGATGCAGCTGCCACCATCAAGCAAATAAACGAGCTTGAAAAAGCTGGTTGTGAGATTGTGAGGGTTGCTGTGCCGACAATGGCTGCTGCAAAGGCCATTGCAGACATAAAGAAGGAAATCGGAATTCCGCTGGTGGCTGATATTCACTTTGACCACAGATTGGCTCTTGAGGCAATACGAAGTGGGGCCGATAAGATTAGATTGAATCCCGGCAATATCGGCAGTATAGATAAAGTTCGAGAAGTGGTTGAACTGGCAAAGCAGAATCATGTAGCAATTCGAATCGGCGTCAATGGTGGGTCGCTTGACCGAGAAATATATGAAAAATATGGTGGGCTCACAGCAGAAGCACTTGTGGAAAGCGCTATGCAGCATGTAAAAATACTTGAGGACCTAGATTTTTACGACATGGCTATTTCGATTAAGGCATCTGATGTTGCCATAACAGTGGCGGCGTATAAATTGTTGAGTGAAAAAGTTGATTATCCCCTGCATCTTGGCATTACAGAGGCTGGAACTAAGTTTACAAGTACTGTAAAATCTGCTATTGGAATTGGTGCGCTGTTGCTTGAGGGGATTGGAGATACCATCCGAGTGACCATGACGGATGAGCCCGTTGAAGAGATTGAGGTTGCCAAGAAAATATTGGAAGTACTTGATCTCAGAAGTTTTGGCATCAAAATTATTGCCTGTCCAACCTGTGGAAGAACCCAGGTTGATTTAATCGAACTCGCCAAGAAAGTCGAAAAGGAGATTGCCAAAATTGACAAGCAGATTACAGTAGCTATTATGGGCTGTGCAGTGAACGGCCCTGGGGAGGCGAAGGAGGCAGATATTGGCATTGCCGGTGGCAAAGGCGAATACCTCTTGTTCAAAAAAGGATTGGTTGTTCGAAAAGTTAAGGAAGCGGATGTTATGGAAGCACTCCTTGAAGAAATCGAAAAATATTAAGGATAGGACGATACCGCTTTTCAGCCCATGCTGCGAATCGGTTTTTGTCTTTGTTAGAATCTAAATAATCAGATGAAGTCAGTAAAAATGAAGTTTGTGTTTAACGGAAAGGTAGAGATCATGGGTCGAATTCCCTTTAATGAATTGATTGCAGACTCTTTGCAGGTCAATGATATAGAAATCAAAAAAATAGAATATTTAAAAGAAAAAAATGCTTTGACCATACGCCTCAATTCTCAAAGATTTATACCGACAAAGAATATTGACAAGTTGAAGACGAGGTTGAGCCAGACGCTGCCTCATGTCAATCACTTTGAAGTCGGTGTTGAGACAGCGCATGTGGAAGATGGTGAGGTAAATATCTCAGAACACTGGGAAAACATCTTATTTGTCATCCGTCGAAACAACCCTGCTGTTGCCAGCATTTTAAAGAAAAGTCAAGTTGATTTTGCAGATGATGGAATTGCCATAACATTTGAAGATGAGGGGCTTGAAAACACGTTTCATCAGTACAATACTTCGGAACTTATAGATAAAATTTGTCTAAAAAATCTGAACAAGACATTCCCCGTATCTACAAAGGCCTTAAAATCAGATACAGAAGGACTTGAGGCTTTTGAGAGAATGAAGAGCGAAGAAATCGAGGCAATCGTCCAAAACGCCACATCTGGATTTAATGAAGATCAGCTTAGAAGGCAAGAGTCGCCAAAAGTCAGTTCAAAGTCTTCTAGTGGTGATAAGCCAGCGGGTGTAATCTTTAGAAATCGAATTAAGCGACAAATTTCATATATTAAGGACATTGAACAGGAAGAGGAAGTCTATGCCATTGAAGGCAAGGTGATTGCCACTGAAGAAAGAGAACTAAAAGGAGGCAAGTTCCTCTACAAGATCTATGTCTCTGACGGCACAAATGCCATTTGCTGTAAGCAATTCCTCAAGAAGAACGAATACACTGAGCTAGCTGAAAGTGTCAAAAAAAATCAATGGTATCTCATTGAGGGTGTCAATCGGTTTGATCAGTTTGATAAAGAGAGAATTTTACAGTTTACAGCAATCAACGAAGGCAAAAAAGAAGAAAAAAGACAGGACAATGCTGAAGAAAAGCGGGTAGAACTTCATCTTCATACAAATATGAGCGAGATGGATGGGATTACCTCCGTCAAAAAAATCATTAATACGGCCATTGACTGGGGACATGAAGCCATTGCTATAACAGATCACGGTGTTTTACAAGCCTTTCCCGATGCCGCTTCTTTTGCAGGTGATAAAATCAAGGTGATTTATGGACTTGAAGGCTATTTGATTGATGATGAGAGTGAAATGATTCTAAATGCCAATGACTATAGCTTAGATGATAGTTTTGTGGTCTTTGATATTGAGACAACTGGATTTTCTTATAACAATGACAGCATTATTGAAATCGGTGCGGTTAAGATAAAACAGGGAAGCGTGGTGGAAAGTTTCAGTGAACTGATAAATCCGCTTAGAGACATCCCGCCTCATATTGTTGACCTCACAGGTATCAATAACAACATGGTTAAAAATAAAGAGAGTATCGACATCATTTTACCGAAATTTATGGAATTTATAGGTAATTGCCCAGTTGTGGCACATAATGCTACATTTGATGCCTCTTTTATCCGATACAACTGCAAGGTTCAGGGGTTGCCGTTTGACAATCTCATCTTGGATACGTTGGCGCTGAGCCGACTGTTGCTGACAGAAATCAAAAAACATAATTTGAAGGCCATTACAAAGTACCTTAAAATTTCACTTGTAGATCACCATAGAGCTGTTGCAGATGCAGAGGCAACTGGCAGAGTCTTTACAAAATTTGTTGAAATGTTAAAGGAAAAAGGTGTAAATGATCTAGTTGGAATTAATTATCTGGCAGCTAAGGAAATGAACTTCCAAATGATGGACATGTCCCATGTTATTTTACTGGCAAAAAATCAAACTGGATTGAGAAACTTATATGAAATTGTATCTGAGTCGAGTTTGAAGACTTTTTATAGAAAGCCAAGGATTCGGAAGAGCACTCTAGTAGCAAAACGTGAAGGACTAATACTGGGAAGCGCCTGTGAAAGTGGTGAACTCTATAAAGCTATTATGAACAACCGCGAGCCTGAAGTGATTGAATCCATTGCTGAATTTTATGATTATCTTGAAATTCAGCCAACAGGCAACAACGCCTTTATGATTAGATCTGGCAAGGTAAGGGATCAACGGGAACTTGAAGAAATTAACTTGAGGATTGTAGACTTGGCAGATAGATTTGGGAAACCAACCGTTGCAACTTGTGATGTCCATTTTCTCGACCCAGAGGACGAGGTTTATAGGCGAATTCTCATGGCTGGAAATGGCTTCAGCGATGCCGACGATCAAGCGCCACTGTACTTTAGAACCACTGAGGAAATGATGGCGGAGTTTGAATATTTAGGCAGTCGAACCAAAGAAATTGTCATAGACAATCCAAAGAAGATTGCGGATTCATGTGATGCAATTTTGCCGGTTCCAAAGGGAACATTTCCACCTAAAATCGACGGTGCTGATGAAGAGTTTAGAGAGATGTGTATGAACAAAGCAGAGCGTATTTATGGCGTTCCGCTTCCTGAAATTGTTGAAAAGAGAATTGACAGAGAACTAACATCAATTATCGGCAACGGTTATGCTGTTATGTACATTATCGCTCAAAAGCTGGTAAAAAAATCGCTGGATGATGGATTTCTAGTTGGCTCACGTGGATCGGTTGGATCTTCTTTTGCGGCAACTATGAGCGACATAACGGAAGTAAATCCTCTGCCGCCGCATTATATCTGCAAGACCTGCCAATATTCAGAATTTATCACTGACGGCAGCTATTCGGCTGGTGTGGACATGCCAGACAAGATTTGCCCAGAATGTGGTGAACCACTGTTTAAAGATGGGCACGATATTCCATTTGAAACCTTCTTAGGATTTGATGGCGATAAAGAGCCGGATATCGACCTCAACTTTGCAGGGATTTATCAAGCAAATGCCCATAAATATTGTGAAGTTCTCTTTGGAACAGGTAAGACGTTTAAGGCTGGAACAATTGGTACAATTGCTGAGAAGACGGCTTATGGGTATGTGAAGAAGTACTTTGAAGAGCGTGAAACTGAGGTTCACCGCTATGAAATTGAAAGACTTGCACAGGGGCTCACAGGTATTAAACGGACATCGGGACAGCATCCAGGCGGGATTATGGTCGTTCCAAGAGATCATGATATTCATGAATTTTGTCCAATTCAGTACCCGGCAAATGATGTGAATTCGGACGTAATTACCACACATTTTGACTATCACTCCATCAGTGGACGGTTGTTAAAGCTGGATATACTGGGACACGACGTTCCGACCATTATCAAGTATCTTGAAGAACTCACTGGGGTGGATGTCTTTGATATTCCACTTGGCGATCCTGAAACGATGATGATTTTTACCAAAACAGATTCGCTTAAAATACAAGATGAAAGCTATGTCCTAGATATAGGAAGCCTCGGAATCCCTGAGTTTGGAACCAAATTTGTTCGTCAAATGCTCAGAGATACACAGCCAAAGACCTTTTCGGATTTAGTGCGTATATCGGGTTTATCGCATGGAACTGACGTGTGGGTTAACAATGCGCAAGACCTTGTTCGGGGGAATGTGGTTACCATTAAAGATGTTATCGCAACGCGGGACGATATTATGAACTACCTGCTTCAGCAAGGACTTGAGCCGCTTACCTCCTTTAAAATTATGGAAAAAGTACGTAAGGGCAAGGGCCTTGGTGAACAGGATATTGAAGATATGAAAGCTAAAAAAGTGCCTGACTGGTATATCAACTCATGTCAGACCATTCAATACATGTTTCCAAAGGCGCATGCGGTTGCCTATGTTATGATGAGTGTTCGGATTGCCTATTTTAAGGTGCATCATCCGCTGGCATTTTATGCCACTTACTTTTCGACAAAAGTCGATGACTTTGATGCGGAATTGATTTGCAAGGGCAATGTTGTCATTAGAGCTAAGATGAAGGAACTTGAAGAAATTGAGAAACCTTCTAAGAAGGAACAAGATTTGTTTTCAATTCTTGAGATTGCCGACGAAATGTACAGCCGTGGATTTGGCTTTATGAAAGTGGACTTGCAACAATCTGACGCAGAAAAGTTCAAAATTGTTGACGGGAAGATACTCCCTCCGTTTCTGGCGCTGCAAGGTGTTGGGTCCAGTGCCGCAGTGAGCATTCAGGAAATCCGAGACTTGGGAACGGAGTTCTTATCCATTGAAGATTTCCAAAGTAAGACAAAAGTTTCTAAGACTGTAATAGAGGCAATGAAGGTTCACGGCTGTTTTGACGAGATGCCGGAAGATAATCAATTATCCTTATTCTCATTTGCATAAGTTTTCTGAATATGTTATAATGAGTATGTTAATAGTTATGGTCATAAGGAGTGGGGTTTCCCACTCTTTGTTATTGTATATTATTAATGGCATTTTTAGTGTCAAAAAACTATTGAGAAAGTACGTATAAATTTAAGATGAATCGACTGTCTGGAGATGACTCTGGAGTCGAATATGATATAGGATGTGTAGTGAAAGCAGGTGGATTATGAAGAAGAAAAGAGTTGTAGATATTGTTGAGGAGATCGTGTCTCCGTTTGCAAAGGCCAATGCCATGGAATTGGTAGATGTTGAATTTGTCAAAGAAGGACCTTACAGATATTTAAGGGTTACAATCGACAAAGAGGATGGCGTATCGCTTGATGATTGTCAACTTGTGAGTCAGCATCTCAATGCAAAACTCGATAAGTTAGACCCAATTGAAGAGCAGTATTTTTTAGAAGTCACTTCACCAGGTGTGGAAAGAACACTTAAAAAAGATCATGATTTTGAGCGATTTAAAGGCAGAGAAGTTCAGCTGAAACTCTATCAGCCTTTCGAAGGGCAAAAAGTAATCAATGGTGAGTTGGTTGGACTTCTAGATGAAAATATTATTGTAAAAAATGAATCAATGGGCCAAGTGGAGATTCCAAGAAGTAAGGTTTCCCTAGCAAAGCTCGTTGTAGAATTTGAGTAGGAGGGATAAGGACGTGAAAGACTCGAAAACAGAACTTCTTGTTGCACTTGAGCAATTGGTTAAAGAAAAAGGCCTGTCAATGGAAATGTTATTTGATGTCATTGAAGATGCCATGATTAAGGCATATAAAAACAATTTTGGTGCAACGCATAATGTCGAAGTTGAGCTCAATCGTGAAACCGGTGAAATCAATGTCTACTCTGTGAGAATCGTTGCAGATGAGGTCTTTGATGACATCACTCAAATATCAGTTGAAGATGCTAAGAAAATCGACAAGGATTTCGAGAGCGGCGATATCGTAAAAGAGAAAGTAACGCCTCGTGATTTTGGAAGAATTGCCGCACAATCAGCAAAACAAGTGGTGGTTCAAAAAATTAGGGAAGCGGAAAGAAGTGTTATTTATGATGAGTTTTCAAGTAGAGAAAGCGAAATTGTAAATGGCGTAATACATCGTATTGCAAAGGGAACCATCTATATTAACTTAGGTAGAACTGAGGCGATGCTCGCACCAAATGAGCAAATTCCATCAGAAGAATATATTCAGGGAGAACGTATTAAAACCTATATCACTGAAGTGAAAAATGCCACTAAAGGGCCTCAAATATATGTGTCGAGAACACATCCGGGACTTGTCAAAAGATTGTTTGAACTTGAAGTTCCTGAAATATTCGATGGTGATGTGGAAATCAAAGGTATTTCCAGAGAACCGGGGTCTAGAACAAAAATCGCGGTGTTTGCTTCAAATCCAGATTTAGATCCAGTTGGCGCATGTGTTGGTCAAAAGGGCCATCGTGTCCAAAACATTGTGGATGAACTGCAAGGTGAAAAAATTGACATTATCGAATGGCATGAGAACCCTGCTATACTCATTTCCAATGCGCTTAGCCCATCTAAAGTCATGCGTGTTGAAGTCGATGAAGAAGACAACTCTGCGCTTGTGGTAGTGCCAGATTATCAGTTGTCGCTTGCCATTGGCAAAGAGGGACAAAATGCAAGACTTGCGGCAAAACTCACAGGATGGAAGATTGACATCAAAAGTGAAACTCAGTATAAAACCTATTTGCACGAAATTGGCGAATATGAAGAAGTATACGGAGATGAGGAATACTGATGAAAAAAATACCCATGAGAAAATGCATCGGTTGTGGCTTGCAAAGGCCTAAAAAGGAACTGATTAGGGTCGTGAAGAATAAGGAAGATGAAGTATTTGTCGATTTTACAGGAAAGGCAAATGGGCGAGGTGCTTATATCTGCCCAGACAAAAAATGCTTTGATCTTGCTATAAAGAAGAATGCATTTAACCGAGCGTTTGAAACTCAAATTGAAAATGCTGTTTTCGATGCATTGAAGGAAAGGTTAGATGACCATGAATAACGTTTTAACGCTTATTGGATTTGCCAGAAAATCGGGAAATCTGATTTTGGGAGAGACACTCTGCGTCGAGGGCATAAAGCGAAAAAAAATCTCGCTGATGATTATTGCAACCGATTTGAACGACTCTACCAAAAGGAAGATTGTCCAATTGTGCGAGTCTGAAGACGTTTCTTATAAAATCCTTTTTACGAAGGATGTACTTTCCAAATCTATTGGAAAAGATAACTACGGTTTGTTCGGAATTTCAAACAAAAAATTTTCCAGAGCTCTAATTGAAAAAATTGAAGCTCTAACCCCGGAGGTGAACCTATGACAAAAATCCGAATATACGAATTAGCAAAGGAATTAAACAAGTCAAATAAAGAGGTGCAGGACGCGGCTCAAAAAATGGGTGTTGAGGTAAAATCCCATATGAGCACACTTGAAGATAATGAAGTGGCTAAGCTGAGAAAGAACTTTTCAGCGCCTAAGCAGTCTTCTGATTCTCACTCAAGAAATGCATCTGATAAACAATCTCACAATAAAATAATTTACGATCGGACTAAAGAAGTGAAAGAAGAAGAACGCAAACATACGAGAAGTTACAGCACAGACTCAAAGAGTCGCTCATATAACAACAACAATAATAATAATAACAGTAGCAATAGAAGCAATAATTATAGAAACAATGATAACAGAAGTGGTGAAAGCAGAAATAGCGATAACACTAGAAATAATGAAGGCAGAAGCTACGATAACCGAAACTCTGATAACAGAAATAGTGATAATCGCAACAACTACAGAAACAACGATCGCAATAACGAAGGCAGAAGTGGCGACAATAGAAACAGAAATTACGACAACAGAAATAATGATAATAGAAATAGCGAAGGCAGAACCTACAATAACAACCGAAACAATGACAATAGAAGTTATGACAGAAATCGTTCAGGTGACGGACAAAGTAGCGATAATAGAAACAGAAGCTATAATAATAACAGAGAAGGTGGCGACAACAGAAACAGAAGCTACGATAATAGAAACTCTGATAACAGAAGCGGCGAAGGTAGAACCTACAATAATAACAGAAACAATGACAATAGAAGTTATGACAGAAATCGTTCAGGCGATGGACAAAGTAGCGACAATAGAAACAGAAGCTATAACAACAACAGAGAAGGCGGCGACAACAGAAGTAGAAGCTATAACAACAACAGAGAAGGTGGCGACAACAGAAACAGAAGCTACGATAACAGAAACTCTGACAACAGAAATTCAAATTACAGACCAAGAGACAATAATGGTTCGAGAGATGGTAATTCGGGGGCAAGGCCACAGGGCAATTATCAAAATAGAGACCGCTATCAAAACAAGGATAAAGACTATTCTTCAAATGATCGCGGTAAATTGTCAAACAAGAAACTCGATTCATCTATTAAGACACTAGCTTCAGAAATTCAGGAAAAGACACCTAAAAAGAAGAAGCCTAAAAAAGATAAAATCGTTGTGACTTTTGACAAAGATAAGTTGGAACTTAAATCAAAAAAAGCAAAGAAACTGCTTAAGGAAGAAATCACAGTTAAAGAAACTGACAACAGAAGAGACTTCAACTTTGGAAAGAAAACCAAACAAAAGAAAACAAAGTACAAGCAACAATTTGAAAAAGAAAAACTTGAAAAACTAGAAGAGACATTGACAAAAGAAGTGTTGCAAATCACAGCACCAATTACAGTTAAAGATCTTTCAGAAAAAATTAATAAAAATCCAAATGAAGTGATTATGAAACTCATGGGACTTGGAATCATGGCAACCATCAACCAAGAACTCGATTTCGATACAGCAGAACTCTTAGCAGTGGAATATGATATTGCACTTGAAGAGTATGTAGAAGAAGAAGAGGATTTAGTTGAACTGTTTGAACTGGATGCAGAAGATGATCCGGCAGATCTTGTGAAGAGAGCGCCAGTTGTTACTGTTATGGGTCACGTTGACCACGGTAAGACATCTTTACTAGACGCAATTAGAAACACTGGAGTCGCAGATGGTGAAGCTGGTGGTATCACTCAACATATAGGGGCGTCTGAGGTTGTTCATCAAGGCGAAAAAATCGTCTTCTTGGATACTCCAGGCCATGAGGCATTTACTTCACTTCGTGCGAGGGGCGCTAAAGTAACAGATATTGCAATACTTGTTGTTGCAGCTGATGACGGCGTTATGCCTCAGACAATAGAAGCGATTGACCATAGTAAAGCGGCTAACGTTCCAATTATTGTTGCAATCAATAAAATTGACAAGCCGAATGCAAACCCTGATAGAGTCAAGCAAGAACTCTCTGAGAGAGGCATCTTGATTGAAGAGTGGGGCGGTGATGTTATCGCGGTTCCAGTTTCGGCTAAAACAGGAGAGGGCCTTGATAAATTGCTTGAAATGGTGCTGTTGGTTGCAGAAGTGTTGGAACTTAAGGCAAATCCAAATAGACTTGGTGTCGGAACCGTTATAGAAGCGAAAGTGGTTAAAGGCCGTGGAACGGTTACAACAATTATCCTTGAAAAAGGCGAAATGAATGTGGGCGATCCAATTGTTGCGGGTGCTTCTGCTGGTAGAATTAAAGCAATGTATAATGACAAGGGCAAAAAAGTTAAGAAGATTGGCCCATCAACCTCTGTTGAAATTGATGGATTGTCTGACATTCCTCAAGCTGGGGATCAAATCTTTGTTACGCCGGATGAAAAAACAGCTAAGATGTTTGCGGACAAAAATGCAATTCAAATCAGAGAGAGATCACTCAATAAAAACAGCGGTGTCACACTGGAAGAATTATTTAACAAGATTCAACAAGGTGAAATCAAAGATCTTAACATTATTGTTAAAGCCGATGTTCATGGATCTGTCGAAGCCATAAAACAATCACTTCTTAAGATTACAAATGAAGAAGTCAGGGTAAATATAGTACATGCAAACGTAGGGGCTATTTCCGAGTCTGATATTATCTTGGCATCTGCATCAAATGCAATTATAATAGGATTCAATGTTCGTCCATCGTCCAATGTATCGTCACTGGCGGAACAAGAAGGCGTTGATATCAGAACTTATAGAATCATCTATGATGCAATCAACGATGTTGAAACGGCAATGAGAGGCATGCTTTCACCAACATACAAAGAAGTCGTCCTTGGAAAAATTCAAGTACGTGCAACCTTTAAAGTTCCAAATGTAGGAACGATTGCAGGTGGATACGTTACAAATGGTAAAGTTACAAGAAATGCTCAGGTTAGACTCGTCAGAGAGGGCATAGTCATATATGAAGGTAAGATTTCATCGTTGAAACGATTTAAGGATGATGCAAAAGAAGTTGCTCAAGGATATGAATGTGGTATCGGCCTTGAAAACTACAATGACTTAAAGGAAAATGATGAAATTGAAGCATTCATCATGGAAGAAGTCAAAAGAGACATCTAGTACTTGGATTCGAGTATTTAAAATGATGTATGTTAATCAAATGGCTTGGCGGAGATCAAATCAGTGATTTCTGCCGAGCAATCACAACTGAATTGGATCATTTAAAGGTCGATTCTATAAACACAAAAGAGAAAGAGGGTGTTTATATGTCAAGTGCAAGAAATAAACGTATAAATGAAGAAGTCAAGAAAATCGTCAGCAAAATCATACTCTTTGAGATTAAAGATCCCAGAGTATCAAAGCTGGCATCGGTAACTCATGTTGATGTTACCAACGATCTTAGATATGTTACAATCTATATCAGTGTCTTTGATCCTAATCACAACACACAACAGACCATCGACGGGTTGAATAGTGCTAAGGGATTTATTCGAAAGGAAATTGGAAAGGTGCTTAAATTGAGATATACACCTGAGCCAATTTTCAAACAAGATAATTCAATTGAACACGGTATGCACATCAATGATATTATTGGTACTTTAAATATTAAGCACGATGAGGAATCACAAACTGAGGAATCAGATGTTGAAGATTTAGAGGACGATGAAGAATAAGAATAAGAGAGAATGGGGATTGGACAATGACTCAATTAATCGAAAAGCTGAAAGGCTATCTAGAAAATAGAGAGATTAACAATGTCTTAATTTTCCCTCACAATTTGCCCGATGGCGACACACTGGGGTCTGCCATTGGGATTCAAAATTTAATAAAGTCTTACAATAAAAACGGGTATATTGTCATTAACGATGATATACCTTCAAATTTATTGTTTCTCTTTGAGGGAGAGTACGAGACTATATCGTCTCATGAAGCTGCTTCACTTGACTATCAATTGATTATTGCTGTAGATACAGGGGAGCTAAAACTAATTGAAGACAGGACATTTTTAATGACAGAGGCTGTTCCTGTTATCAACATAGACCATCACATTACAAATCAGAACTATGGGGACTTGAATATTGTTGAGGCGGAAGCGTCTTCAACTGGAGAACTCGTCTTCAAAATTTCAAAGATGTTGGAAGTTCAGATAGGGGCGGCATGTGCTCAGGGACTTTATGCAGCCATTGTAACAGATACGGGGAATTTTAGATATTCAAACACGAGAGAGTATACCTTTAAAGTCTGCGGTGAATTGATGGGGAAGGGCTTTGATTTCAATCGGTTAAATGTAGAAATTTTTCAAAATAAATCCTTTGAAAAACTCTTGCTCCTAAATAAAATTTTTGATACTTTAGCACTACACTATGATGGAAAGTGTGCTGTGGTTAAACTTGAGCGCACTCTCAAAGAGACCTTGAGACTGGAAGAATATGATACTGATGGTGTTGTGGAGTATGTCAGGGACATAAAGGGCGTTGAAGTTGTTGTCTTTATCAAACACATGGAATCTGATAATTACAAAGTATCCATGAGATCAAAAAATGAGTTTGATGTGAGTCAGGTTGCCTTGGCGTTTGAAGGCGGCGGCCATAAAAAGGCTGCTGGTTTTAGAATAGATCAAGAAATAAATATGCTTGAAAAGGCAATTCTCAAGAAAATTGGAGAGACAATATAATGCAGCAAAACCAAGAAATAAATGGTGTTATTGTAATTGATAAACCCAAAGAAATGACCTCACATGACGTTGTTGCCATTATGAGGCGAAAGTTAAAAACAAAAAAAATTGGACATACAGGCACTTTAGACCCAATGGCCACAGGCGTTCTTCCAATTTGTATTGGAAGGGCGACTAAGATTGTTGATTTTCTCCTTGAGAATTCAAAGGGATATGCCTGTGAAATGAAGCTCGGTGAAGCCACCGATACGCAAGATAGGTGGGGAACTGTAACCGAGAAATCAGAGAAGATAGAAGTAACGGAAGCAGAAATTATTGAAGTGATTAAATCATTTGAAGGGGACATTTTTCAAATTCCACCTATGTACAGTGCACTAAAAATCAATGGTGAAAAATTGGTGGATTTAGCTCGCAAGGGAATTATAGTGGAAAGGGAAGCTCGAAAACGAACAATATATAAGATTGACAATATAGTTGTCAGACAACATACAATATCGTTTGAGGTTATCTGTTCTAAAGGAACCTATATCAGAACGCTTTGCCATGATATTGGCGTGAAACTCGGTTGCTTTGCACATATGACTGAACTAAGACGCACGATGTCTGACCCCTTTTATTTAAGGGATGCTGTTGAACTTGAATCGCTCGAACTCGATACGGCAAGTGCCCATCTCATTACCATTGAGTCGTCACTTTCATTCATGAATGCAGTTACCGTTCCGAATACAACTAAGTATGCCAAATTGATTGAGAACGGTGTAAAGGTCAACCTTGAATCTTTTTTTAGTGAGAATGATTTGAAAAACGCCCAAAAGTTTTATAGAATATATTTGGGAGAGGCCTTTTGTGGTATTGGAGAAAAGACGGAAAAGGGTTTGTTCATGAAAAAGAGATTTTAGAAAAAAGGTGTAAATAGATGAAAATATACTTTGAACTTGAGGAAATTGATGTACAGAGAAATGATACTTCTGTTGCTTTGGGGACGTTTGACGGACTTCATATAGGTCATATGGAAGTGCTTGGAGAGATGAAAAAAAGTGCAGAGCAAAGAGGACTTAAAACGTTTGTCTACACTTTTTCAAACCATCCGAGAGAGGTATTGACACCTGGAAATGTGCCGCCGAAAATTATGGATGTCGAGGAAAAAACATTGATATTCACAAGGTTTGGGCTGGATTATTTGGCGCTTATTAAGTTTGATGAAGAGCAGATTAAAATTGAACCAGAAGACTTTATAAAAGAAGTTTTAATTGGCAAGCTCAACATGAAACACCTGACCGTCGGGCACGATTATCGGTTTGGCAGAAAGGCGAGAGGCAACGTAGCCATGCTGATTGAGTATGCAGCTGTTTACGGCTACACTTATGAGATTGTCGAACCTATTATGAAAAATGATGTAAGGGTGTCCTCTACGCTGATTAGAGAACTTTTAATCGACGGAAAAATTGAAGAAGCTAATTTTTATCTTGGCAGAAATCATTTCGTAAAGGGAACGGTAGTAGAGGGCAAAAAACTTGGAAAGTCCATTGGCGTTCCAACGGCTAATTTACGCATAAAGGAAAATATCAGCACAATTAAGTCTGGTGTTTACATTACAGAGACTGTTTTTAGAAATGACGTGTATAAAAGCGTCACCAATGTTGGCTATAATCCAACTTTTGAACAAGTGGGGCTCAACATGGAGACATATCTCTTTGATTTTGACAAGGTTCTCTATGGAGAAGTGATAGAAGTTCACTTCATAAAGAGGCTTCGTGATGAGATGAAATTTGATTCTGTGGATGAGCTAGTGAGCCAGATGGAAGGTGACTTAGCAGCCACAAGGGAATATTTTGAAAATCACTTGCCTAAGTAAATGAATAGTGATATACTTTAAAAGTTGTATACCGCTTGCTCTGTTGATCGTTTCTCCGACGACTACATAGCTTGTGGCGTAAATAAAATTAAAATGGAGGAACCAAAAATGATTACTAAAGAAAAGAAAAATGAAATTATTGAGAAGTTTAAAACACATGCGACTGACACAGGATCACCAGAAGTTCAAATCGCGCTTTTAACTTTCAGAATCAATGATTTAAATGGGCATTTACAAACTCATAAAAAAGACCACCACTCAAGAAGAGGTCTTTTGAAAATGGTTGGTAAGAGAAGAAATCTCTTAAACTACTTAAAAGATAACGATATTGAGAAGTACAGAGCTTTAATCCAAGAATTAGGATTGAGAAAGTAATGCAGCATGAGGCGGATCGAAAGATCTGCCTTTTTTCATGTAAAAGCTAATAATGCTTTATATTTCATGAGTATTTTAGTATAATAAAAAGAGCGATATGTAATTCGCACCGATTGACATTGTGTGAACGTTGATCGGCAATACAAATAACGTTATCCTAGAATTTATCTTAAAATCCTACTTATTTGAAGTGAGTGTTCGCAGACCTTGTGATGAGAACATTGATTTGAAATAAGTAGGATAAATTCTGAGAGATAATGTCAATATATTTAGGAGGCATTATGATAAGAGAAGTAAAAACTTTTGAAAGAGAGATCGCTGGTAGGCCGTTTAAAGTTGAAATCGGCAAAATTGGTAACTTGGCAAACGGTTCTGCTCTTGTAAGCTATGGTGAAACGGTTATTTTAATTACGGCGGTTGCATCTAAGAAACCAAGACTTGGCATCGACTTTTTCCCGCTCAGTGTTGAGTTTGAAGAAAAACTCTATTCAGTTGGTAAAATTCCAGGTGGATTTATTAAAAGAGAAGGCAGACCATCGGAAAGAGCAATTTTAACAGCACGTCTTATTGATAGACCAATTAGACCTCTGTTCCCAGATGGTATGAAAAATGATGTACAGGTAACTGCAACAGTTCTTTCGGTGGATCAGGACTGTACACCAGATACAGTTGCCATGAATGGCGCTTCAATTGCGCTGGGCGTTTCGGATATTCCATTTAATGGACCAGCTGCGGCAGTTGTAGTGGGGTATGTTGACGGCGAATACGTTATTAACCCAACTGTTGAGCAAGCTGAAAAATCAAAACTGCACTTAGTTGTTTCAGGAACAAAAGAAGCCGTTGTTATGGTTGAAGCGGGTGCGGACATTCTTTCAGAAGAAGTGGTACTCGGAGCAATTATGCATGGACATGAGACTATAAAGGAAATCTGTGCGTTTATTGAAATGATTAGTGCGGAAGTTGGAAAACCTAAGTTTGAAGTGGTTCTTCCAGAAGTTGATAGTGCGTTTATGGATGAAATACGCGGCTTCTTAGCTGATAGAATGGATAAAGCGGTTAGAATCCACGATAAACATGAACGTAACGATGCTTTAGATGACCTTAAAGACGATTTGATGTCTCATTTTTCAGAGTCTCATCCAGATGATGGTGAGTTCTTGAAGGATCAATTTAAAGCCATTGAAAAAGACATTGTTAGAAAGATGATTACAAATGAAGGTGTCAGACCAGATGGCAGAGGCATCAAGGATATCAGACCAATTTCATGTGAAGTTGGATTGTTACCTAGGACACATGGTTCAGGGCTTTTCACAAGGGGATTAACGCAAGCGCTTACTATTACAACATTGGGTGCTTTGGGAGAGTCTCAACGTATTGATGGCCTTGGTCTTGAAGATACAAAACGATATATGCATCACTATAATTTCCCTCCTTTCTCAGTTGGAGAAGTGGGAATCAACAGAACCAACAGAAGAGCAGTTGGTCATGGTGCGTTAGGTGAAAGAGCGTTGCTTCCAGTTATTCCATCTGAAGAGACGTTCCCGTATACCATTCGATTGGTGTCGGAAGTTGTTACTTGTAATGGTTCGAGTTCGCAAGCAAGTATTTGCGGCAGTACCCTTTCGCTTTTAGATGCAGGTGTTCCAATTAAAGATTCTGTTGCAGGGATTGCAATGGGGTTGATTCAAGAAGAGGGCAAGATTTCCATCTTAAGCGACATTCAGGGCATGGAAGATGCACTTGGCGATATGGACTTTAAAGTTGCTGGTACAAAAGACGGTATTACAGCACTTCAAATGGATATCAAAGTAGATGGACTTGACAAAGCACTTCTTGAAAATGCACTTGAACAAGCTAAAACCGGCAGACTGCATATCTTAGGAAAAATGGCAGAAGTGATTACTCAACCTAGAGCTGAACTTTCTCCATATGCTCCAAGAGTGTTTACAATTAAAATTAACCCTGATAAAATCAGAGATGTTATTGGACCAGGCGGTAAAGTTATTACAAGAATCACATCAACATATGATGTTAAAATTGATATTGAAGATGATGGTTCGGTTCTCATCACTGCAAATGATGGCATAGGCGGCGAAAAAGCGCTTAGAGAAATCGAGGGGATTACAAAAGAACCAGAAGTTGGTCAAGTGTTCACTGGAAAGGTTACAAGACTTATGAAATTTGGTGCTTTTGTGGATTTAGGATTTGGCAAGGAAGGTCTTGTTCACATCTCTCAAATTGATACAAAGCGAATTGCAAAAGTTGAAGACGTTCTCAATATTGGCGACGAAGTCACTGTAAAAATTATTGAGATTGATGATCAAGGTAGAATTAACTTGTCTAGAAAAGTACTGCTTGAAGAAAAAAAATCAGAAGCGTAAAATAAAAACGCTTAATTGATATCTTTATTAACGGATACAATAATTGCGACAATTTGTCCAAAAGTTATAGACATGAGCTGAAATAAAGATAATATTTGCCAAAGCAGATATTATCTTTATTAATGCCATTGCTTAAGGCAATCCGGCAAAAACGGAGGACCCGATGTCCGACGTTTTTTTTATTAAAGCTATTAGTGGAAGATACTCATGTGTCTAGATGAGATTAAAAATAATGAGGTGGAAATTTGCATAATAAAATGCAATTGAAAAACGGCATCAATGTCGTCTATCAAAAACTGGAAGGCTATAGATCGGTCTGCGTGGGTGTTTGGGTCAAAGCGGGATCTTCCAATGAAGAAACAGATCAAAATGGAATTTCACATTTTATAGAACACATGTTGTTCAAGGGAACTAAAAATCGAACTGCGAAGGAAATCGCCATGGAGATTGATGGGGTAGGCGGTGAAATCAATGCCTACACAGCTAAGGAGTGCACTTGTTATTACGCCAAATTACTTGGACAAGATATCGAAATTGGATTCGATGTGTTGTCTGACATGTTACAACGCTCTATATTTGATGAAGAGCACATTGCGCTTGAGAAAACGGTAATACTAGATGAAATCAATATGTACGAAGACTCACCTGAGGACTTGGTGGCGGATATTCTGACAGAAATCACATTTGGCAATCATGCGTTGTCGCTACCGATTTTGGGAACGAAAGAGACTGTGACAGCTTTCACTAGAGAGAGCCTGATGGAGTATTATACAGCGCATTATACTGCTGAAAATATAGTGATATCAATTGCGGGGGACTTTGACGA
The DNA here is from genome assembly GCA_002452745.1 of Firmicutes bacterium UBA6806. GTDB lineage: Bacteria > Bacillota > Clostridia > Peptostreptococcales > Acidaminobacteraceae > Fusibacter_A. The sequence continues at coordinate 20,723 of DKFC01000014.1, read as the reverse complement.
AGACCGTGTTGAATTACTTTGTGAACAGTATTTTGGCGATGTTAAGCAGGTATCAAAATCTGATTCAATCCTAGAACTTCCTTTTTTTCACTCAAACTATGGATATAAAAAGAAGGAAAATGAACAAATTCAAGTGTGTATTGATTTTCCGGGGGTCAAATACGATGATGATCGGAGCTATGATTTAATGCTTCTTTCAAATGTCTTCGGTGGAACCAATAGTTCAATGCTGTTTCAAAAGATTAGAGAGGAGTCGGGATTGTCTTATTCAATCTATGCTCAACCTAGCTTCTATGATGATATTGGAACGGTCACAGTAAGTTTTGGTGTAGCCAGAGAGAATTTAGAGCAGGTTATTGATTTGCTGATTGAGACCATTGAAACGTTAAAGGCAAATAAATTGTCTGATGAAGAAGTTGAACATGCCAAGGCGCACCTTAGGGGGAGCTTCGTCTTGAGCCTTGAGGGAACAGACAACTATATGGACTTAATTGGAAGATTAGAACTGTTTGCCCAAAAGGAAAAGGACTTTGGCGAGATGATGGCTAAAATTGAGAGCATTAACACCGAGCAGGTCAATGCACTTATAGACCTCTGCTTTGGCTCTGGAGAAGTTGCCATGGCCATAGTTGGCGAAGTGGATGACGCTATCACACAAAAGCTTTACAACAAACTACGAAAGCATTTAAAAAATTGATATAATAGAGTATGGAGGCATAAAATGAATGTGAGAATTGTCAATAAATCTTCAAATCCACTGCCCAATTATCAAACGATTGGATCTTCTGGCATGGACTTATTATCTAATAATGAAACAGCTATAACGATAAATCCAATGGAGAGAACGCTTGTTCCAACAGGCCTCTTTGTTGAAATTCCACTGGGATATGAAGGACAAGTCAGGGCGAGATCGGGGCTTTCTATTAAAAATGGAATAACACTTGTGAATTGCGTTGGAACAATTGACAGCGATTATAGAGGAGAACTTAGAGTTCCTGTTATCAACCTTGGAAATGAACCGTTTACAATTCAAAAGGGCGATAGAATTGCACAGCTTATTATCACAAAGTACGAACGAATCACATGGGAACAAACAGAGTCCATTGATGAAACGGAAAGAGGTACGGGCGGATTCGGTTCAACCGGTGTTTAAAGTATAAATTCTATTAAATAAGGAACAGGTAAGAGGTTGAGGTTATGCCAATAATTGTACAAAAATACGGTGGAACATCTGTTTCAACAGAAGAGGGGCGCAATATAATCGTCAGAAATACTAAAAAGGCACTTTCTGAAGGTCAACAAGTGGTACTGGTCGTTTCAGCTATGGGACGAATGGGTGCTCCGTATGCCACGGATACGTTGATTCACATGTATCATCAACCGCATTATGAGATGAATTCTCAAGATTTAGACCTTTTGATGAGCTGTGGTGAAACGATTTCTGCGGCTTATATATCAAATTGGTTGAAGGGAAGCGGGGTTAAATCCAGAGCTATAAACGGCCAACAAGCAGGGATTATCACAGATGGCGTCGCTGGAAGCGCCACTGTAAAATCTGTTAAATCCGATAAGATCAAGCAGCTTCTAGAAGAAGGCTATGTAGTTGTTGTCACCGGTTTTCAAGGAGTCTCTGAAACAGGAGATGTGACGACTTTAGGTCGTGGCGGCTCAGATACCAGTGCCGCTATTTTAGGAGAAGCCCTAGGTGCAGACGCCATTGAGATTTACACAGACGTGGACGGCGTCATGACGGCTGATCCGCGCAGGGTAAATGACGCAAGGGTCTTGAATCGAATTAGTTATGAAGAAATGCACCAAATGGCGCTGGATGGAGCAAAAGTTGTGGATCCTAAAGCAGTGGCTATTGCCAAACGATGTAATCGGCCACTGATTATCAAGAACACTTTTTCAGAAGGTGATGGGACGATTATACATGGTGAATTTACACCAGAGCCTGATAGAGTGGTTACGGCTGTGGCCTATAAAAATAATATTATTCAGGTTAAATGTAAAGTAGGCAATTATGATGATCGGTTTGAGGCGCTTTTAAAGGGCATTGAACTAAATAAGATTTCCATAGACCTCATAAACTTTCTAGAAGATGAAAAAATATTTACAGTGGATGCAGTGCATCAAATAGATTTATTAAACCTTACCAGTGAACTTGCATTGGATACTCGGATTGTGGAAGGCTGTTCTAAAGTGACGGTTATAGGACATGGAATTCATGGCGTTCCTGGGGTTATGAAGCGTGTGGCATTGGCACTTACAAAACATCGAGTGAGTATCTTGCAGACTTCAGATTCATACACCACAATTTCATGTCTGGTGAAGGAGACACAGCTCACAGAAGCAGTACAGGCACTACACGATGAATTTGGACTAAATGACTAATGGAGGTGATCTTTTGGCAACACCAAAGACGACCAGAAAAACGACAAAAAAACCGGCAACGTCAAGAACAAAGAAAACTCAGACAGCTAAGAAACCGGCTAAATCAGTAAAGGAACTGGAACATCACTATAAAGTCATGTATGAACTCAAAGTTATTTTACTGGTGGCGTTTACACTTTTTACAATGCTCAGTTTATACACGTCAACAGTTGGCAATCTGGGGCATTTTATAAAGTCTGTCTACTTGGGCATGGGCTCCTATGTGGGGTATGTGTTGCCGATATTCATCTTTATCTATGTTTTTGTGCATATAAACTTGAATTTGAGACCAGCTAGAAATCGGCTTTATATTGCATTGACGCTATTGCTTATTGGTTCTCTGTTATTGACCACGATGATGGTGTTTCCCGGCGTGGAAAGAGATCTGTTTAAGACGGATTCCAATTTCTTTAAAATGGAACAATACAAGACGTCATTTATCAGAAGCGTTGCTCTGGAAGGGGGCGGCGTTCTAGGGGAATTAATGACGCTTGGAATCCTAAAACTCGTTGGCAATATTGGTGCGTTTATTGTCATAATCCTATGTTTTATGACGGGCTTTATCATTTGGACTCGGATTTCAATTCACGATCTCTGGGAACAAAAAAGACAAAAGACAATTGAAAAGAAACAAATCAAACAGGCTGAAATGGCTCAAATTTTAGAGGCCAAATCGTCTACAGAGACCGCAAAGCCTGAAAAGCAGAAGAAAGAAGCGCTACCTCAACAGAGTATGGCGGTGGCATCGGATTCAGAACATTTTTTGAGCACACTGGATGCCTTTAAGCGACAAAAGCGAAAGAAAGATGTGAGTGTCTTTGACTACGATACCTATGAGGCACCCGCAGAGGCAAAAACCGCTGAAGTTAAACCTGCTCCAAAGACAGAAGAAGAGCCGATAAAAGAGACAAAGGCAGACGTAAAACATGAGCCGGAAAAGAGGGAAATGGTCAGGGAGACTGTCACAGCAGCACCTATGGTTGAAGAAGTTGTTGAAGTCATAAAAAGTGGCAATATATCTGAGATAATCAAGACGACAGTTGCAGTGCCGCCTACTGTGGCGTCAACTGTTGAAGCAGTGGGGACTACTGGAGCAGCCGTTGCATCTTCAACTGCATCTGCGCAGACTCACATACCTGAGGCAGAACCTCAAAAGGTTGTGAAGCTGAAAGACAAAGACATCGAACCTGAAATCAAGCAGACTGTCAATGACGAAATCAGGGAAAATGTAAACAAGACAATTGAGCACTACACACTTCCGCCGATGACATTGCTCAGTGAGAATCAGAGCGAAAAGCAGACGGAAAATCAACAGGAATACATGGAAATGGCGAAATTGCTAGAAGAGACTTTAAATAATTTTAATGTGGATGCAAAGGTCATTTCAGTTAAAAGAGGGCCGTCTATAACCATGTTTGAAGTACAGCTCAGCCCTGGCATAAAAGTCAGTAAAGTTGTGGGACTCAGTGATGATATTGCGCTGAATTTGGCGACGAGCCATGTGAGGATTGCGCCAATACCGGGTAAGGCTGCCATTGGCATAGAAGTGCCTAATAAAGTGACCTCAATGGTCACGATTAAAGAAGTTCTAAGCTCTGGTGATTTCCAAAAGCACCCTTCTAAAATTGCAATTGCGCTTGGGAAGGACATCTCTGGAAACGCCATTGTCGGTGACTTGGCAAGCATGCCTCACTTGTTGATTGCTGGAGCAACGGGGTCTGGAAAATCGGTTTGTGTCAATACAATTATTTCGAGTATTTTATATCGCGCCAAGCCAGATGAAGTCAAGTTCCTAATGATTGACCCTAAGGTGGTGGAACTCAGCAATTATAATGGCATACCGCATTTGATACTGCCAGTTGTGACAGATCCAAAGAAGGCGTCAGTTGCCTTGAACTGGGCGGTCAATGAAATGACGAGACGCTACAAACTGTTTGCAGAACAAACCGTTCGAGATATGAAGGGGTATAATAAGAAAGCCAAGCAGACGGGAATGGAAATTCTGCCGCAAATCGTGGTCATTATAGATGAGCTTGCAGATTTAATGATGGTTGCGCCAAATCAAGTTGAAGATGCTATCTGCCGCCTTGCTCAAATGGCAAGAGCTGCTGGCATCCACCTTATTGTTGCCACACAAAGGCCATCAGTTGATGTTATAACAGGGCTGATTAAGGCCAATATTCCATCGAGAATTGCATTTTCAGTTTCATCGTCGGTGGACTCCAGAACCATTATTGACATGGGAGGCGCCGAAAAATTGCTTGGAAAAGGAGATATGCTGTTTTACCCTGTGGGCGCGGCTAAGCCAAAGAGGACACAAGGGGCATTTATGTCTGATGAAGAGGTGGAAGCGGTTGTCACATTTATCAAGAATCAATCCATTGAAGTTGAATACAATGAAGCTATTTTAGATGATGTACAGAGTGTCGAACAGGGATTTGACGAAGCAGATGAATACTTGGAAGACGCTATCAGATTTGTACTAGAGTCTGGTCAGGCATCTGCCTCCATGATGCAAAGACGTTTTAGAGTGGGATACAATAGGGCGGCTAGAATGGTAGATTCCATGGAAGAAAGGGGCATTGTCGGTCCATCTAGAGGCAGTAAGCCGAGAGAAGTTTTAATGACACTTGATGAATTTGAAGCGATGATGGATGAAGATACAGATACAAGTTATTCTGTGGCGCATGATATAGAAGCCGATCTTGAAGCAGAAAATCCAGTGACAGTGGATGAAACGCGTCTGGATTTGGATTCAGATGTGGACTTTGAGTCTGAAATGGATATGGATTCGAATTCGAATTCGAATGCATAAGGAAATTAGAGAATAAAGAGGTATATATGAAAAAACTATATATAGAGACGCTGGGCTGTTCAAAAAACCAAGTGGACTCTGAACAAATGCTGGGCATACTGGACGAGCGTTATAAACTATGTGATGCTGCTGAGGAAGCAGAGGTTATTATCGTCAACACCTGTTCGTTTATACATGATGCAAAAGAAGAATCCATCAATGTCATATTGGACTTTGCAAAGCTTAAGACTGAAGGAGAGCTCAAACAACTGGTGGTGACAGGCTGTCTATCGCAACGATATCCTGAGGAACTTTTAGAGGAGATTCCAGAAATTGATGCCATCATCGGAACCAGTAATTTTTACAAGGTCAATGAAGTCCTTTCAAACCTAGATGAAAATTCAAATAGCAAGGTCTTTATGGAATCTGTTGATTTGGTAATTCCAGAGAACTTGCCGAGAATTTTAACATCGCCGGGACACTATGCTTATTTAAAAATTGCAGAGGGATGTGACAATCGCTGTACGTATTGTATTATTCCCAAGCTCAGAGGGAGATATCGCTCAAGAAGAATAGAAGATATCATCGAAGAAGCAAAGGACTTGGTGGAGCTTGGTGTTAAAGAACTAATTCTCATCGCTCAAGATACTTCAAGGTACGGAATGGATCTTTATGAAGGACCAATGCTACCTGAACTGATGGCTCAATTAAATGCCATTGAAGGCCTTAAATGGATCAGGGTTCAGTATTCCTATCCAGATATCTTGGATGACACTTTATTGGATGGTTTTTTCAAAAACGAAAAAGTGGTCAATTACTTTGATATACCAATTCAACATGCTAGCGATAAGATATTAAAACTCATGAACCGCAAAACATCTAAAGCAGATATTTTAAATATTGTGAAAAAAATTCGAGAGAGAGATTCGGAAGCCGTTATTAGAACCACTTGTATCGTTGGATTCCCGGGCGAAACTGAGTCGGATTTTAATGAACTTTTAAATTTAGTGAAAGAAGTCAAATTTGATAGACTTGGTGCTTTTACCTATTCTGACGAAGAAAATACACCGGCGTTTAAACTTCCAAATCACGTGGATGAAGAGACCATGGTGGAGAGGCGTGATTCGCTGATGGCAATGCAGATGAACATTTCTGAGAGCCTTAGTTATGCAAAAGTCGGAAAAATATATGAAGTTGTTATTGAAGAAGTTGCAGAAGAGGGTAAAATATATGTAGGTAGAACAAAATACGACTCACCAGAAATAGACGGCGTTGTCTATCTGCACACTTCTGAGCAACTTGAAATCGGAAGTTTTATAAAGGTTAGAATTGTAGATGCTCTAGAATATGATGTTATCGGAGAGGTGTATCATGAACATAGCAAATAAACTGACTTTACTCAGGGTGGTTTTAATCCCTGCGTTTATTTATTTTCTCTTAAATCAATCTATGACAATAGCTTTAATTATCTTTGCTGTGGCTTCATTTACGGATTTTTTGGATGGTCACCTAGCAAGAAAATTGAATTTGATTACGAATTTCGGCAAATTTATGGACCCTCTTGCAGATAAGCTCTTAGTGACATCTGCACTTATTTGCTTTGTAGAATTGGGCGCTATTAGCTCATGGGTGGTTATTGTCATCATTTCAAGAGAATTTATTGTCAGTATATTTAGAGCTATTGCAGCCGCAGAGGGAATTGTCATTGCGGCAAGTTGGTGGGGAAAGTCAAAGACAATTTCACAAATGATTATGATTATTGTCTTGTTACTTGGCAACTTCCCATTCTCTTTAGTTCACTTCCCAATGGATACAGTATTGATCTGGATTGCAACAATACTGACCATTATTTCTGGGTATGATTATATTGTAAAAAACAAAGAAGTTCTAAAAGGCTAACGCATATGGTTGACGTAATTAATTTACGTCAACCATTTCTGCTTTCATTATTTTACATGAATCAATTGCACAATTTTTAAGGAGTGGTATGGAATGAAAGAAAGCAAAGATTTAAAGGCTGGTATATTGGCAATCGGCACAGAATTGCTCATGGGACAGACTGTCAATACAAATGCGGCTCATTTGAGCAGAAAGCTAAATGAAATTGGAATCGGGGTTTATTACCACTTCACTGTGGGTGACAATCCAACCAGAATGGCTGCTCAATTCAAGCAGTTGCTCGATACTTGTGATATAGTCATCACAACAGGAGGACTCGGACCAACTCAAGACGATATAACCAAAGAAGTTGTTGCACAGGCGCTCAATCTAGAAATGGTGTTTGACGCTCATAGCATGGAACGAATTGAGTCTAGATTTAGACAGTTTAATAGACCGATGACCGAAAACAATAAAAGACAAGCCTTTTTTCCCGAAGGTGCTATTATTTTGGATAATGACACGGGAACAGCTCCCGCGTGTATTTTGGCACTTGAAAATCCCGAAAGGCACATTGTTATTCTGCCAGGACCACCGAGGGAAATGAAATGGATTTATGAAACTTATATTGACACATACCTTAAGAATTTGACCTTAACCCAAATGGTCTCCAAGTATCTAAGCGTCTATGACCTGGGCGAGTCGGCAACGGAAGAAGCCCTGCTTGATCTCATAGACAAGCAGACTGATCCGACTCTGGCAACTTATGCTGGGGATGGTAAAACGCTGGTGAGGGTTACTTCATTTGATAGAGACCAAGAGGCAGCCCAAAGGAAGGTAGAGTCGGTAATTTCTGAGATTAAAACGAGAATTGGCACTTATATCGTCTCTGATTGCGGCGAAGATATTGATGCAGTTGTGGCCAGAATGCTAATCGAAAAAAACATCACTATTTCGTTTGTAGAATCATGTACAGGCGGAAAACTCGTTGAGAGTATTGTCAGACATAGTGGTGCTTCGAAAGTAGTGGACAGAGGGATTGTCACTTATTCCAATCAGGCAAAAATGGATGAAGTTGGAGTCAGTGAAGATACTTTGAAAACATATGGAGCTGTCAGCCACGAAACCTGCTATGAAATGGTAAAAGGTCTCTGTGAAAAAACAGGATCAGAAGTGGGGGTATCTGTTACAGGAGTAGCTGGACCAACGGGCGGAACCGACGAAAAACCAGTTGGGCTCGTCTATATCGGACTTAAAGTTGGATCGAAAATGATGACATTTGAAAATCATTTTACGGGTGATCGAAATGTTATCCAAGATAGAACCGTTAGCAAGGCTTTAAAAATGCTGTATGATTCTATCTTGTCTATAGAAAAATCTGTTGAAATTGAAAAATAGTGGATTTTCACTTTACAAATTGTAAAATAATGGATAAAATATTGATATAAAATATCGCTGTTAAAAAGAACTGGACAGATGCAGGAAATGTGGTATAATAAAATAGAACAGACGTTCTAGAAAAGGTGGGTGTTTTATCAAATGAGTGAAAGACAAAAAGCGTTAGAAAATGTACTCGGTCAAATAGAGAAGCAATTTGGCAAGGGATCAATTATGAAACTTGGGGATGAATCGGCAAAAATGAACATTGAGAGCATTCCGACCGGATCTATTGATTTGGATATTGCCTTGGGAATTGGTGGTATTCCCAAAGGAAGAGTTGTTGAAATATATGGGCCTGAATCATCAGGTAAGACGACTGTTACCCTTCATATGATTGCAGAGGCTCAAAAAAAGGGTGGCGTAGCAGCATTTATAGATGCTGAGCATGCTCTTGACCCTGCATATGCGGAAAAGATTGGTGTCAACATAGATGACTTAATTGTGTCACAACCGGACACAGGAGAACAAGCACTTGAGATTGTCGATGCACTGGTCAGAAGTGGGGCAATTGATATTGTCGTTATTGACTCTGTTGCTGCATTGGTTCCCAAAGCAGAAATTACTGGTGAAATGGGAGACTCACATGTGGGACTTCAAGCCAGATTGATGTCGCAAGCGCTTAGAAAGTTAACGGCCATTATAAATAAGTCGAATTGTACCGTTATTTTTATCAATCAACTTCGTATGAAAATCGGCGTTATGTTTGGTAATCCTGAGACGACAACAGGCGGAAATGCGCTTAAATTTTACGCTTCTGTGCGTTTAGATGTCAGAAAGATAGATACGATCAAGAAGGACAGCGACGTCATTGGCAGCCGAACTAGAGTTAAAGTCGTCAAAAATAAAGTAGCACCGCCATTTAAACAAGCGGAATTTGATATCATGTATGGAGAGGGCATTTCCAGAGAGGGCAGTGTTTTGGATGTTGCTACAAATGCCGAGATTATCAAGAAATCGGGTTCTTGGTACAGTTATGAAGGCAATAAAATTGGTCAGGGACGTGAAAATGTCAAAGATTATTTGATTCAAAATCCTGAAATCTGTGCTGAAATTGAGCAAGCTGTAAGGGTGTTTTACAATTTAGAAGGCAAAACTGAAAAGAAAGTCACAGCAGAAGAAAAAATAGATTCATAATGGCGTGATTTCATATAAAATCATGACGAGGATGCAATTGTTATAGTGAGATATAATCATTGCATCCCTTTTTTATTTGTGGTATCATGAAACGAAAACAAAATAAGACCATTTGCGGTCACCTTTTGGTGAGAATAGGGAATCAGGTGAAATGCCTGAACAGCACCCACTACTGTAAACCGGACGAGGATACGATGCCACTGTGAAAGCGGGAAGGTGTATCTAAGGAAGATGGCAAGTCAGGAGACCTGCCGCAAATACAGCCAATTCTCGGGGATGGAGATTCAATTGGAATGTTGAGTAGATAAGTGCATCCCATAAAGGGGCGCTTTTTTTATGTGCAAATAGCGGTGATAAAACGCTAGAATAGAAGGAGGCGACATATGAAAGCAGCAATATTGGTTGTCAGTTTCGGGACAACGCATGAAGAGACAGAAATCAAGAATATAAGAACTATTGAAAATCAAATTAAAGAACAATTTTCTGACTATGCCGTTTACTCGGCGTATACCAGTAGTATTGTCAGAAAGATATTGAAGAAGAAGGGAAGAGTTGTTGATGATGTGGAGAGTGCCTTAAAGCGTATTTCTGCTGATGGATTGAAACATGTTTTGATTCAACCAACGCATCTCCTATACGGATTCGAATATGAAAAAATCGAAACGGCAGTTGCTAAAGCCAAGTCCGACTTCGATCAAATCCAAGTTGGAAAACCTCTATTATCTGAAACGAGAAGTATGATGTCGGTCATCAAAAGTTTAGATGAGGAATTATCTCCAACAGCAGATAGAGCAGTGGTGTTGATGGGGCATGGATCGGAGCATTTTGCAAATGCAGCGTACCCGGCGATGAATTTCATGGCAAGGGAAATGGGGTGTTTGCATCTCTATATTGGCACCGTTGAGGGGTATCCAGAGCTTGATTCTATCATCAAGCTATTGAAAGCGGAAAATTATAAAGAGATTCTCCTTGCACCGATGATGTTGGTGGCTGGAGATCATGCTGTTAACGATATGGCATCTGACGAAGAAGATAGTTGGAAAACACTGCTTGAAGGAGAGGGGTTCTCTGTAAACTGCTTGGTAAAAGGGCTAGGTGAATACAAGGGGATACGTTCACTTTATATTGAGCATCTAAGAGAAATCATTGAAAAATAAATCCTTTTTCCCTCTCTTTGACGATTTATTGTGCAATTTCTTTCATCAAATGGGGGGAATTACCGTAACCACTTGAAATAATAGTCTTTTCAAGTGGTTACGTGTATTGTCACATCTTGACAGTCTGGTAAAAAGAATATAAAATTAGTGTATAGGTGTATTAAACTTTTGCACCTAAAAGACCAGATCATTGGTCCTATAATTTACGCAAAGGGGGTGAACGATATAGGCGTACCAGCAATTCTCGTAGTAATTATTGGAGCTGTTCTGGGCGCAGGTGGTTTTGGAGTCGGATATATAGTCAGGAAAAATACAGCTGAGAAAGCAATCTTAAGTGCTGAATTTAAAGCTAAAGAGATTATTGCAGAGGCGACAAAATCAGCTGAATCGGTCAAAAAGGAAAAAGTCCTTGAGGCAAAAGAAGAAGCGCTCCAAATTAGAAAAGAGATAGACAAGGAAACGAAAGATCGTCGTGCGGAGATTCAAAAACTCGAAAGAAGAAATCTTCAGAAGGAGGAATCTTTGGATAAAAAAGCAAATACGCTTGAATCCAAAGAAGAGAAACTCTCTTTAAAAGTCAAAAAAATTGAGACTAGAGAGCAAGAAGCAGAACAACTTTATGAAAGACAAATCAAAGAGCTTGAAAGAATTTCTGAACTGACAATCGACGAGGCAAAAACACAACTTCTCGCAGATGTGGAGAAGGAAGTAAAACACGATTCGGTAGTACTGATTAAAGATATCGAATCAAAGGCAAAAGAAGAAGCGAGTAAAAAGGCGAAGGATATTTTGGCTTATGCAATTCAAAAATGTGCAGCTGATTATGTCGCTGAAAGTACGGTATCGCTTGTAAACCTTCCAAATGATGAAATGAAAGGAAGAATCATAGGCCGTGAAGGAAGAAACATCAGGGCTTTAGAGACTTTAACCGGAGTAGATTTAATCATAGATGACACACCGGAAGCAGTTATCTTATCGTCATTTGATCCAATAAGAAGGGAAATTGCAAGAGTAGCACTTGAAAAATTGATTATTGACGGCAGAATTCACCCGGCAAGAATCGAAGAAATGGTTGAAAAATCTAAAAAAGAAATTGATCAACTGATTAAAACAGAAGGTGAAAATGCGACCTTCGACATTGGCATTCATAACTTACATCCTGAATTAATTAAATTAATCGGTAGATTGAGGTTCAGAACAAGTTACGGACAAAATGTACTGAAACATTCAATTGAGGTTGCACACCTCGCAGGCTTAATGGCTGCTGAAATTGGAGCAGATGTAAAAGTCGCTAAACGTGCGGGACTGTTACACGATATCGGTAAAGCGGTTGACCATGAAATTGAGGGAACCCATATTGAACTTGGAATGCAAATTTTAAGAAAATATCGTGAATCAAAAGCTGTAGTTCATGCAATGAGTACGCATCACGGAGATTACGAGCCTGAAACCATTGAGGCGATTCTAGTGACTGCTGCAGACGCATTATCAGCTGCTAGACCAGGGGCGAGAAGAGAGACTCTTGACACTTATATCAAGAGATTGGAATCTTTAGAGAACATTGCAAACAGTTATGACGGAGTTGAAAAATCGTTTGCGATTCAGGCAGGTAGAGAAGTACGTGTTGTGGTATATCCAGAGAAAGTTAACGATGATGATATGTTCTTGTTAGCAAGAGAAATCAGTAAAAAAATTGAGGCAGACTTGGATTATCCGGGACAGATTAAAGTTCATGTCATTAGAGAATCAAGGGTAACCGACTTTGCAAAATAAGATATAATAGAACTATGACGGATATTAAGAAGAATTCTTCGGAATTCTTCTTTTTAATTTTTGCTAACAGTATTGTATAAGCAATCCGGCAAAGCACCTAGGCGATTTTTTTAATGCCATTATTTTTTTCCTTGCCAAACCCCTTATTCGATGTGCTAGTGATTTAAATTCATGATTTTGTTTAGCCTATCCATGACAGGGTATATTTTACATAACGAAATTCATAGTTAATGGCATAAGGAGGATATCAGAGATGGAAGTACTAAAAGTTGCTGGCAATTCTAATCCCAATTCAGTAGCAGGCGCTTTAGCAGGTATCATAAGAGAACGTGGAAATGTAGAAATTCAAGCAGTAGGTGCTGGCGCACTAAACCAATCTGTGAAGGCTATTGCCATAGCTAGAGGATTTATGGCACCCAGCGGCATTGATTTGAGCTTTATCCCGGCTTTTACTGAAGTCGTCATCAATGGTGAGGATCGTACCGCAATAAAACTCATTATTCAAAGGCACACAATATAAAAGGAGGCAATGTATATGGAAGTATTAAAAGTTTCTTCAAAATCGAATCCGAATTCAGTTGCTGGTGCTTTGGCAGGTGTAATAAGAGAACACGGAAGTGCAGAGATACAGGCAGTAGGTGCTGGGGCAATAAATCAGGCTATCAAGGCAGTGGCTATTGCAAGGGGATTTGTTTCACCTTCCGGTATTGATTTAGTTTGTATTCCTGCGTTTGCAGACATTATCATAGACGGAGAAGAGAGAACGGCTATCAAGTTGATTATACAGCCGAGATAAAGTTTCCAAAATGAGAGAATTGATAGGTACTATTTTAACGATAAGAGCCCAAAGGGCTCTTTTTCAGTTGCACGGGACAGAAGAATAGTCTATAATTGAGTGGAAGGTGTATGAAAAATAAAAGAGTTTTAAAATTGTTCGTGTTTTAAACAAAATAAATGGACTTAAAATGGTTTTTTGGAGGCTAAAATGTACGAAAATTATCAAAATCCCTTAATTGAGAGATATGCAAGTGAAGAAATGTTAAATCAGTTTTCCCCAATGAAGAAATTCTCAACTTGGCGAAAACTTTGGATAGCTCTGGCAGAAGCGGAAAAGGAACTTGGGCTCAATATCACTGATGAACAAATTGCTGAGATGAAAGCCAATATCTACAACATCAATTTTGAAAGGGCCGCGGCATTTGAAAAAGAAGTCAGACATGATGTCATGGCACATGTTCATACATTTGGAGAACAATGTCCCAAAGCCATGCCGATTATTCACTTGGGTGCAACCAGTGCATATGTTGGTGATAATACAGATCTCATTGTCATGAAAGAGGCACTGCAAATCACCCTGAAAAAGTTGGCGATTTTAATTGATAAGCTGGGCAAATTTGCCGAGGAGACAAAAGCTATACCAACACTTGGCTTCACCCACTACCAACCTGCACAGCTCACCACTGTGGGCAAAAGAGCGACGCTTTGGCTAATGGATCTTGTGATGGACTATGAGGATATTGTCGTCTTAATCGGACAGATGAAGATGAGAGGTGCAAAGGGAACCACTGGTACACAGGCCTCTTATATGAGTCTGTTTGACAATGACCATGACAAAGTGGCAAAACTCGATAAAATGGTGGCGCAAAAAATGGGCTTTGCAGATACACTTGCAGTTACAGGGCAAACCTACACGAGAAAAATAGATGCAAAGGTACTTGGTGTACTCACTGGCGTAGCCACAACGCTGCATAAGATGACAAACGACTTGAGACTTTTACAGTCGCTTAAGGAGATAGAAGAGCCGTTTGAAAAGAAGCAAATTGGTTCATCAGCAATGGCGTATAAGCGAAATCCAATGAGAAGTGAAAGGATTTCATCACTTTGCAAGTACGTTCTCTCATTGGGATTGAGCCCACAAATGGTTGCCGCAACTCAATGGTTTGAGCGCACATTGGATGATAGTGCCAATAAGCGATTGGCAATTCCAGAGTCATTTCTGGCAATAGACGCTTGCTTGGATATTGCAAACAATGTCACCACTGGCCTTGTGGTATATGAAAAGGTCATTGAAAAACACGTCTTGGCAGAGCTGCCTTTTATGGCAACAGAAAACATCATCATGGGTGCTGTAAAAAAAGGCGGCGATAGACAAGTTCTGCATGAAGCAATTCGGGTTCACTCCATGGAAGCAGGAAGGATGGTCAAGGAACTTGGCCTTGAAAATGATTTGCTTGAAAGAATTGTAAATGACCTGACATTCAATTTATCCTCTGAGGATATCAGCACACTGCTGAACCCGGCAGATTATATTGGAAGAAGCCCTGAACAGGTGGACAGCTTTATTGAACAACATGTGTCACCAATAAGAGCGGCACACGAAAAAGAACTTGGAATGAATATTTCGCTTAAGGTATAGATGGTAGGGCCATATAGACCTTAATTGTGATTTATTATTTGAATTGTGATTCATTAAAGGAAAGTGCAAATGGCATTTGACAGAAAGTCATAATAGAAAAAATATATATGAACTGGCTTAGAACTTTTTGGGAAAACTAAAAGAGATTTAAGCCAGTTTTTTTAGGATAAAGTGAGAACTGTAAAAATTCTTGTTAAGAAAATAGAGTTACAGGTATAAATATTATGAAGTCTATGGAGAGGGGAAGATTGTATGGGGAAACGATCAATGTCCTTGAGAACAGCAATTATATTGCCATTTATAATGATTATGGCCATCATTGTGTTGATGTTTGTTCTATTTTGGCGACAGAACTATGTGTGGATGACAAAAGATCAAGGGGGAAGACTCTTAAATTCAATAAGTGAGAATACGGAACAGATGATACGATATATGTTGCTCGAACCTCAGCGGGTAAATGCCATGTACGGGCAAGTTATCATAAAAGATCAGTTATACGAAAGCGAGAATTTAGAGGCACTCCAAATTTATACACTGGATTTGTTAAAGACGCTTAGACGGGAATTACCTCAGGTCAGTGCTGTTAGCCTGGGCAATGAAAATTCAGAGTTTCTGGGTTATAGGATGTCTGATGATAGAAGAGAGTACAATTTAATGCTTCAAGATTCCCGAACAGATGGAATCCTCAATATTTATGAAGGAGAGACTCTCAAGGCAAACGTACTCAGCGCTTATGAGGGCTATGATCCAACGGTGAGACCTTGGTATGTTCCTGTAAAAGAAAATCCTGAACCTCAGTGGTCTGATATATACATAAATCTCGACGAAAGAAACGAGGCCACTATTTCTTCATTGATGCCAATTATAGATGAAACAGGACAATTTAGAGGGGTTTCAGATGTGGATGTGAAGCTGTCTGGGATCAATGAGCGACTTGTAGCGGATACAAATAGGCGAAACGGCGTCATCTTTATTGTCAATGAAGGGTGGCAACTAATTGCCCAGTCAAATGAGAGTGACTCCGATAAGACGCGCCAAGGCGTATCAGATAGAGTCGAGTTGATTCAAGCGATGGATAGCGGTGATGAAATTATAAAAATTGCTGCTGAGCACCTTCAAGATAATGTGGATTTAGAGTCTAACGTGGCAAATTTCCCAATTGGCTCTGAGAAGTATTTTGTCATAATCAATGACCTTAAAGAGCCGACGTCACTTCACTGGAAGGTGGTTGTGGTCATTCCGGAATCTGATTTGATGGGCATGGTCAAAGGAAGGCAAAATGCCACTGTGGCAATGGTTTTAGCAGTGATTTTTTTGGCGACAATTGGCGGTATGATTATATTGAATAGAATTATTAAACCCATTTTGGAATCAGCTGATGTGGCACTGCAAATTGCAGATGGCGATTGGACTGCAAGAGTTGGTGACACAAATGTAAGATTTATCGAAACGGAAGCACTTATTAAGGCCTTAAACGCAATGTCAGTTCAAATACAGGCGTATTTTAATCAAATAACAGTGAGCAAAGAGACTTATCAATCTCTGGTGGAAAATGTGGAGAACATGATTTATACAATCTCGCCAGAGGGAAAATACCTTTCTGTCAATTCATCTTTTGAGCGATCAGCAGGAAAAGTCAGAAGTCAAATTATTGGCAAAGACATTGATAGCATCTTTGAAGATGAAATGATTCGTCAATTTTGGAAAGATGTCTTTAATCGAATTTGTTTGGAAAGGGAAGTGCTTGATTTTCAGTATGATTTTACAGGACCCTATGGCAAGCGAAAATACCTAAATGTCAACTTGATTCCCCTCTCTGATGATGAGGGCAACTTATTGAAGGTACTTGGATCAAATACGGATATCACGGATTTGGTACAAGCTCAGCAAGAGGTCAATCGACTCATTGCCTCTGAAAAGGAGACACTTGAATTCTTGGTTAAAGAGCGAACACAGGAATTGGAAATGGCCATGAATGAGCTGGTGGAAAAAGAGAAGATGGCGTCTCTAGGGTCATTGGTATCGGGGATTTCACATGAGATTAACACACCACTGGGAGTTGCTGTTTCAGCGGGATCATATATGGATGCTCTCTACAGAGAGGCCAAGGCAAAACTTGAATCCAATATGATGACGAAATCGGATTTCCTTAAGTTTTTAAACAATTTAGAGGAGAGCATCGTCATCATCAATTCGAATTTGAACAGAGCGGCAGAACTCGTGAAGAGTTTTAAAGAAATTGCTGTTAAACAGAGCTTAGAGGGCAAAATTAGGTTCAACCTCTATAATTATCTTCAAGCCACAGTATTGAGCCTTAAGCATGAATACAAAAATTCTGCCCATAATATTGTCATAAGCTGTGATAAAATGCTTGAAATCGAAAGTTTTCCTGGTGCTTTTTCTCAAATTTTGACCAATTTGGTGATGAATTCTATTATACATGGGTTTGAAGGACGGAAAAACGGCAATATTAATATTGAATTGTCTTTGGAGGAAGAAGTACTCAAACTCACTTATCGAGATGATGGCAAAGGCATTGATGAAGCACATCTGTCAAAGGTATTTGATCCATTTTTTACAACGAATAGAAGTAGAGGCGGAAGTGGCCTTGGACTTAATATCGTCTATAATATTGTGACCAGTCAATTGGGAGGACGCATTAAATGTGAATCAACACTTGGAGAGGGAACGTGCTTCGAAATCGAGATGGACTTGACATATGGTCAACTTGATTCTGAAATCAACTAATCTAAAGACGTGAGGAGAAGACGCATGGAAAAATGGCATATTGAACTGGATTTTTTAAAAGAGGATGAAGAAGTTGCGGATCTGAATAAAAAGCCAATAAAGATTGTAATTGCAGATGATGATATAGAGGTGCATTCAGTTACGAAGATGATTTTGAGAGATTTTACGTTTGAAGGGCATGGATTGATGTTTATTGATACTTACTCAGGCTCGGAAACCATAGAGGTTCTGAAGGAGAATTCTGATGTTGCAATTCTATTTCTGGATGTGGTTATGGAGAAAAACCACTCTGGCCTTGAAGTGGTTGAATTTCTAAGAAAAACACTTCAAAATGACATGACTCGAATTGTTCTGAGGACAGGTCAACCTGGGGAAGCACCAGAAGATAAAATCATACGTGAATACGATATAAACGATTATCGGCTAAAGACAGAAATGACAGTACAGCGTCTTACAACGACTCTGTACAATGCACTCAGAAATTATAGAGACCTCAGAAAGATTGATAAACACAGAAAGGGACTTGAAAAGATCATCAGAGCGAGTTCTAATTTGTTCGAGCACAGTTCAATGGATGATTTTTTTAACGGCATATTAAGTCAACTCTCGTCTTTTTTAACTGAGGAGACCGATATTATGTTCATTAGGGAAGGGAGTGGAGAGCAGTCTGGAGACGGTGTCATCACGCTGGATCAATCAGAAATGCCTGTAATTGTGGCAGCTTCTGGTAAGTACAGTGGCTTTATAGGCAAAAAACTCTCCGAAGTAACAGAACTCAGTCAGGTCTATAACTGGTTGAACAGCAACGCCAACACACTTGATGAAATTAATTATCTTCAAAATGGATTTATCATAAAGAAAAGCGGCAAGAGCAATTTGAGCAATTATATCTTTATAGAGGGGGATAAAAATTTATACGATTTTGAATTGATTAACTTATTTTTGACAAATTATTCGGTGGCACTGGACAATTATATCCTAAATTCCATGATTACCAATACTCAAAAGGAAATTATCATCACACTTGGTGAAGTGGTTGAAAAGCATTTTGATGACACGGGAGAACACATAAGGCGTATTTCGGACATGATGTATCAGTTTGCGCTATTAAACCAGTTTTCATATTCTGAAGGCGAAATGCTCAAAGTTGCCAGTACCATGCACGATGTCGGGAAGATTGCAATACCAGATGCCATTTTAAAGAAACCCGGCAAGCTCACAACAGAAGAGTATGAAATTGTCAAGACCCATGCGGAGATCGGTCATCAGATATTGAGCAAATCTAAACTCGAGATATTAAAATTAGCGGCGGAAATTGCCTTAAACCATCACGAGCGATACGATGGAAGCGGTTATCCCTCGGGACTGAAAGGGCGGGAAATTCCTATTAGTGCAAGAATGATGGCTATTGTGGATGTCTTCGATGCCATGACGCATAGACGCTGCTATAAAGAAGCAGAAAGCGTGGACAGCACATTGGCGTATATACGTTCTTTAAAAGGACAGCACTTTGATCCGATACTTGTTGAAACATTTATCGACAATATTGAAAAAGTGGTTTCGAATGGTCAATAAGTTTTTCTTTACAAGCAATTGATATATGGTATAATTATATTCGTCTTTAAGAGTGTTTCCTTGGTACCCACTATAAAAAACAAGGGGTTGATAAATATGTCAATAGAGCGTTATAGTGTTATTGATCAAAAAAACCCCCGTGAGATTGTCCTTTTAAAGTCTAGGAAATGTCAATGGGGGATTTGTTCTTTTTGTGATTATATTCATGATAACTCTGACGATGAAACTGAAATCGTCAAACTCAATCAATCGGTATTGAGCCAAGTAACTGGAAAGTTTGGCAGCCTTGAAGTAATTAATTCAGGAAGCTGCTTTGAATTGCCGGAGGAAACTCTTAGAGACATCAGACAAATTGTTGAGGTAAAACAGATTAGGCAACTGTATTTTGAAAGCCACTATATGTATCGTAAGGAACTTGAGGTTTTTAGAGCACAGTTTGACGTTCCTGTTGTATTCAAATGCGGGATTGAAACATTTGATGATGCGTTTAGAAACAAAGTTTTAAAAAAAGGCGTTCAATTTAATTCTCCAGAGGAAGTCGCTGCGTACTTTTCCTCAATTTGTCTAATGGTTGGCATCAAAGGTCAGACGAAAGAAATGATCGAAAGGGATATGAAAATCTTGATGGATTATTTTGAACATGGATGTATCAACATCTATCAAAATAATACAACTGAAATTGTGGCAGATGAAAATCTGATTCAGTGGTTTAAAGAGTCATATGCCCATTTAGAGGCAAACCAGAATATTGAGATACTTTGGAACAATACAGATTTTGGTGTAGGAGGCGTTGTGAATGAACAATAAGACTAATTTTTTGGTGAGAACGGCTATTGTTGCCGCAATTTATGTGGTGGTGACGTTTGCATTTTATTTTTTGAGCTATGAAGCGATTCAATTCAGAGTATCTGAGGTAATGGTCCTCCTAGCCCTAATTGATCCACTATATATTCCAGGGCTGGTAATCGGCTGTTTTATGGCAAATTTACTTGGCCCATTTGGTTTGATTGATGCAGTCTTTGGGTCGCTTGCTTCACTTGTGAGCTTGCTCATGATTGTTCAGACGAAAAGATGGCTTGGAAATGGCTTAAGGACACTGGTGATTTCCAGTTTGTGGCCTGCTATTTTCAGTTTTATTATCGCTTTTGAAATCACTGTGGTATTTGGTGCACCTGAATCATTCCTATTTTGGATGGTCATGGTTGCTGTGGGTGAATTCGTGGTAATAACGTTGGCTGGCGTCCCTATTTTCAATTGGATTCTTAAAAATGAGCCACTTGTAAAGATGCTTAAATTCAGGCGTTAATCTTTGATTGAAGAATAATATAAGATGAAGGACTCTCTTAGGCATGCCGAGGGCACTGAAAATCTAATA